>CALFJF010000018.1 GCA_937877535.1 uncultured Treponema sp. | reverse complement strand
CGTGGCAGCAGCAGTAGTCGAACTCGATTCCCTGCCCGATTCTGTTCGGCCCGCCGCCTAAAATCATGATTTTCTTCTTGTTGTCCGTGGCGGTGGATTTGTCCTCGGAATTGTAGGTCGAATAGTAATAATTCGCGTTCTCCACGCCGCTCACGGGAACGGCAAGCCACGCCTCGCGCACGCCCAGCTCGTTTCGCCGCGCACGGATGTCCTTTTCGCTCACTTTCAGAATCTTGCTCAGGTACTTGTCGGAAAATCCGTCCTTCTTCGCCTGAATCAGCAAATCGTCTGCGGGAACGCGTCCCGGATTTTTGAGCATCCGCTCCTCCAGGTCCACCAGTTCCTTTATCTGCTCCAAAAAGTAGGTTTTGACGAAAGTGATTTCATGCAGCTTTTCAAGCGGAACGCCCTTGCGGATTGCCTCGTAGAGCTGGAAGTAACGCTCGCTCGAAGCCGTTTTGAGCATCTCGCACAGCTCATCGGCGGATTTTTTGTTGAAGTCCTTCGCGAATCCCAAGCCGGGACGACCGTTCTCCAAGCCGCGAATCGCCTTCTGGAAAGTCTCCTTGAAAGTCTTTCCGATTGCCATCACCTCGCCCACGGCTTTCATCGAAGTGCCGAGCGAATCCTCTGCGCCTCGGAATTTCTCGAACGCCCAGCGAGCGAACTTCAAGACCACATAGTCGCCGTCGGGTGCGCCGCCCGGCGTGTATTTTTCGAGCGTGCCGTCGCGCCAGTAGGGAATCTCGTCCAGCGTCAAGCCCGAAGCGAGTTTTGCGGAAATGAGCGCAATCGGGAATCCCGTCGCCTTACTCGCGAGCGCGGAAGAGCGCGAGGTACGCGGGTTGATTTCGATGATGACCACGCGACCCGTCTTTGGGTTGTGCGCAAACTGCACATTCGTGCCGCCGATAACGCCGATTGACTCCACGATTTTAAACGCCATCGCCTTGAGCCTGTCTTCCAAGCTCTTATCAATCGTCATGAACGGCGCGGAGCAGAAGCTGTCGCCCGTGTGAACGCCCACCGCGTCAATGTTCTCGATAAAACAAATTGCGACCATCTGATTCTTGCTGTCGCGCACCACCTCAACCTCAAGTTCTTCCCAGCCCAAAATGCTTTCTTCTATTAAACACTGGTGCGTCATGGACAAATCCAAGCCGTTCGCCACAATCGTGCGGAGTTCCTCCACATTGTAGCAGAAGCCGCCGCCCGCACCTCCCATCGTGTACGCGGGGCGCACCACCACGGGAAAGCCGATTTCCGCCGCAATTTTCTCCGCGCCCTCAACCGTGTGGCAGATGTCGCTCCGCGGCGTGTCGATTCCGAGATCGGTCATCGTCTTCTTGAAAATCTCCCTGTCCTCGCCGCGCTCAATCGCGTCAAGGTTCACCCCGATGACCTTCACGCCGTATTTGTCGAGCACGCCCGCCTTGTTCAGCTCGCAGGCAAGGTTCAGCCCCGTCTGCCCGCCAAGGTTCGGAAGCAGCGCGTCGGGGCGCTCCTTTTCGATAATCTGCGAGAGCCGCTCCACATTCAGCGGCTCAATGTAAGTCGCGTCCGCCATCACGGGGTCGGTCATAATCGTCGCCGGGTTCGAGTTCACCAGCACAATCTTGTACCCCTGCTCCCGCAACGCCTTGCACGCCTGCGTCCCCGAATAGTCAAACTCGCACGCCTGCCCAATCACAATCGGCCCACTGCCGATAATCAGCACTTTGTTGATGTCATCGCGTTTCATATATGTTTACTCCTATAAAATTACATAAAAAAAGCGGAACTCAAAAAAGAATTCCGCTTGTAAAAATCACCAATAAAAATGAAAACCGTCCTTACAATTTTTGAGAATCATCATGCAGTCGGTCTGTTCAGTTTTCATACTGAAAACTTATACTATCAGAAATCGGGATTTTGTGCTAGTGCTTTTTCGCCATGATTTCGTTAAGCACCGTATCGACATAGCCGCGCAGATTTTGCGCAATCGCTTCTTTTATTACTGCGGAATCCTCGGAATCTTTGTCAAAGGAACTTTCCACGGGCAGAAAAAGACTGTGAATGTCCACGCCGAGAGCCTTTGTGATTTTCGCAAGATTTTTGTCGCTCGCCCAGCACCGCGAAAGCTCGATGCCTTTGACATTCAAGCCGAAATATAACAGTTTTTTAAAATCGTATAATGTCGATAAAGCGAAATTTGAGGGCGATTCAAGATACGCGCTCACAACATTCTTTAATGTCTGGGGATTGGAAAGAAGCCAAGCACCCAAAAAACAGAAAATTGCAACAGTCAAATTTCTTGTTTGACAAAGCGTTGGGATTGTAAGTGTCGCCAATGAACACAAATCATTTTGAGAATCACTTTGCAGAACAAGTGGCTTGCTTGCGAAAAAAAACGGCAGCTTCTTGCTCAAGCTGCCGCACCGTGCAAGTGCTGAAAATCATCAAGCCGATTTACAACTTTAAGGCAAACGACGAAGCCCCGTGGGAAAAACGCGCAAAGATGAGAAAGAAAGACAAGTGACGCAACACAATGGCAACATCAAGGGGCTAAAAGCCCCTTGTTCAAGCCTCCTTTCCCCTACCCTACAGCAAAACTGCTCCGTCGGCGCAGTGTACGGTTTTTGTATACTCATACTACCAAAATACGATTTGGCGCGTCCACAAAATCCAAAGGTGGCATTTTTTTCAAAAGCAAATCGAAAACGCGGTTTACCCTCTTTATCAAAAAATCAAAAACCTTTATTCTATGTAATCATTTGTTCAAAAGTATTTTTTAGGAGAAATTAGATGGATAATATGGAAAATCTGGACATTACGGCTCCAACAAAAAATTTTCAGCCAGGAGAAGCGATAGAAGCGCAAATCGTCCAGATTGGAAACGATACGATTTTCATCGACTTGGGACTAAAAAGCGAAGGGTATATCGAAAAAGCAGAGTTCTTGGATAAAGACGGCGAACTCACGGTAAAAGAAGGCGACAACATTCGCGCGTTCTTTGCCCCAAAACGAAAAGACGACCTTCGATTCACAACAAGAATCGGAGGAAGCGGCGGAGAAAGCGCAGATTCAGCAAAACAGGCAATCGAGCAAGCATTCAAAAACGGAATTCCCGTTGAAGGAAAAGTCGAAAGCGAAATAAAAGGCGGATACGACGTAAAAATCAACGGCGTTCGAGCATTTTGTCCATACTCGCAAATGGGCATTCGCTCAAAAACGGATGCGGCAGAATACATTGGAAAAACGCTCCGATTTCTTGTTACAGAATACAAAAGTGGCGGAAGAAATATCGTTATTTCAAACAGAAAAATTTGCGAAGCAGAAGAAACGGAAAAACTTGAAAAAGTGTCCGAATTCCTTTCCGTTGGAAAATCCGTCAAAGGCGTTGTAAAATCGCTTCAAAGTTACGGCGCGTTCGTTGAAGTTGAAGGCACGGGCGGATTTCAAGCACTCCTTCCGATTTCAGAAATCTCTCACAACCGCGTTGAAAAAATCGAAGATGCCCTTTCTGTGGAGCAAGAAATCGAAGCAAAAATCATCAAGTCGGATTTTTCTGGAAAAAGACCGCGTGTTTCTTTGAGCATGAAGTCGCTCGAAAAAGACCCGTGGGACGGCGCGGCAGCGCAATTTCCCGTTGGAATGAAAGTTTCGGGAAAAGTGGTGCGCACGGCAGGTTTTGGACTTTTTGTAAATCTCGCGCCAGGACTTGACGGACTTGTTCACATTTCTACGCTCGGACTTAAAGCGGGAACGAATCTTTCAAAAAAATATCCAGCGGGAACGATTTTTGACACCGTTGTTGAAGGCGTGGACGAAATCGCTCACAAAATTTCGCTCAAACCCGCAACGAGCGCAGCTCAAGACGACGGCGCAGCAACGTACATGAACGCCCACAAAGAAGATTCTGGTGGCGACACCTATAATCCGTTCAAAGACCTCCTTAAAAAGTAAATAAAAAGCCGTCCATTTTGGGCGGCGATTTTTTGCAAAAATCTCAAAGGAAAAAAAATGGAAAATTCGCACGATTTCGTTCTTGAAGCAAAAAATCTCAAAAAATCATTTTCGCTTGAAGCGGGATTTTTTTCTCGAAAAGACAAAAAAGTCTACGCGGTAAACGACGTTTCATTTGGAATTGAGCGCGGAAAAACATACGGACTTGTGGGCGAATCGGGCTGCGGAAAAACGACAACGGCGCGGATTTTGGTGCGAATGTACCGCGCGGATTCTGGAACCGTTGAATATGCTCCAATTTTGGGCGAAAAAACAGAAATCGGCGCGTTAAAGCAAAAAAATCTCAAAAAATATCACGAAGAAGTCAAATACGTTTTTCAAGACCCGTCGAGGTCGCTCAATCCAAGAATGACCGTTTTTTCGATTTTGACGGACGCACTTCGCTATTCTTCGCTTTGGAACGGAAAATCGGACGCACGGGAAAAAGCGGGCGCGTTAATCGAAGAAGTGGGGCTTTCAAAGGAAGATTTGGAGAGAAGACCGAGCGAGTTTTCTGGCGGGCAGCGGCAGCGAATTTCAATCGCGCGTGGACTTATTATGAATCCAAAGGTTTTGGTTTGCGACGAAGTTGTAAGCGCACTTGACGTTTCGATTCAAGGGCAAATCTTAAATCTGTTGCAAACGCTTCGAGAAAAACGCGGACTTTCGTTTCTTTTTATTGCGCACGACCTTCGCGTGAGCGGTTGGTTTTGCGACAAAATCGGCGTCATGTATTCAGGCGTTTTGCTTGAAGAGGCTTCCGCCCGCGACCTTTACAAAACCGCCGCTCACCCCTACACGCGCCTCCTCTACGAAGGAAACGGCGGAAAAGGCGAAGTCAAAACGGTTCTCTCCGCCATTTCTGGCTGTCCGTTCGCTTCTCGCTGCCCTGATGCGCAAAAAAAATGCACCGAAACGCTCCCTCCCTGGACAAAAATCGAAGAAGACCACTTTGTTCGCTGTCATCTCTTTTGTTCGTAAAATGGAGATTCGTGATATAATTTTTGTATGGAAAACACGATTGAAAAAACAGTTCTTCCCGAAATCGAAGGGCTTTCCGAGGAGCAAAATGCGGCGTTGCTCGAAATGTGCGACCTTCTTTCTAACAATGCTCAAAGCGATTTTATTCTTGAATTTTTTGACCGACTTTTTACTCGCGCAGAATTAAAGGATTTTGCAACACGGTGGCTTTTAGTTCGTGCGTTGGATTCTGGAATGACGCAACGCGAAATTGCGCAAAAATATCACGTTTCGCTTTGTAAAATCACGCGAGGCTCAAAAGAATTAAAAAAACCTGGAAGCGCGTTCAAAAAAATGTTGGAAATGGCGAAAAAAAAGTCATAATTTCCCCCTCGATTTTTAGGCGTTTTATCTGTAAAATAGCAGAAAAAAATCAAAATGACTTTATGTATAAAAAATTCTTCGGAGGTTTTCTAAATGAAGAAGATGAAGAAACGTATTTTTACGATAGCCGTTCTTTTTTCGGCAGCGGCTACCTTTGCCTACAATCCGCCAGCAGGCGGGCAGAATGTGCTGCGCGTTACCAGTCCCGAACTTTTGACGGGAGCAAAAAGCGCGGCGGGTGGACCGCTTTTTAACGTGACTCCTTCATCAATTCTCAATAATCCTGCGCTTCCAGCGTTCAATCAGCGGAACACGCTCGATTTGGCAGGAACGCTTTTTTTTGACAGCAAAGACGACAACCACTCGCTCGGCGGCGCGTTTGAATTGGGATTGATAAAACCCACCAGATGGTGCGTTCCGTCTGTACTTATTCAAGGCGTATTCGTTCCGTATTATGATATGCAACTTGGAAACAGCATAAATCTCACGCTCGGATATTCAAAAGACATCACGGACACCGTGAGCATTGGACTGACGGCAAATGTGGGACTTCTTTGGAGTTTTGGAACGGACTGGACTGCAAGCGCGGGACTTGGCGCGTATTACAATCCTGGCGACATCGCGTTTTTCAAAAACGTCAGATTTGGAGCGGCTATAACGAATCTTGGAAAAATGTACTCAAAATCGGAAGTGCTTGGAATAAAAGCGTTTGAATCTCAGGGAGATTGGTACGAAGATTCCTTTTCAAACAATTTCAAAAAACTCAAAGAAGATGAAGAAGCGGACAAATGGCCAGCCCTTGCGACTTTTAGAACGGGAGTTGCGGCAAGCCTTATCGACGCGGAGAATTTCAAACTCGGTCTTTCGCTCGATACGGCTTTTCCGACGTTTCAAAACGTGGTACTTGACGCGGGGGTGAACATTTTGATTGCAAAGGTGTTCAAAATTTCTTCAGCATGGGAATTTGACCTTCGCGAATTCAAAGAGGATGCAAAAAATCTGCTTCCGAGCGTTGGCGTGAGTTTTAAGTTCGTGTTCAAATCAAAAGATGATTCGTATCTTTCCAGAAACGGCTGGGGACAAAGCGAAGTTACGGCGAGCGCGGCGTGGCAAAGAATGTACAAAAACGTTGACGCAGTAAGCGCAGGTCTTCTCATCGATTTGGGACTTGAAGACACGCAACCTCCAGAAATTATGATGTGGAACGAATAAAAGAGGGGAAAAGCGAAAAATGAAAATGATAAAAACAACAAAAATGAAAAAAAAGGCGTTTGCATTTGCATCGGTATTTTTTGCGCTCTTTGCGCTTGGTGCAGAAAAAGAAACGATATACATTTCGCCGAACAACGACGGCGTGCAAGACTTCCTTGAAGTTCCGATTCAAATAAAAGAAAAACGCTACGTTACGGAATGGGCGTTTATCATCGAAAACGAAAGCGGAGAAATTGTCAGAAGAATCGGGAACAAAGAAAAAAGAGAATCGAGAATCACGTTTTTTTCGTTTTTCAAATCGCTTTTTACGCCAAAAAGCGGCGTTGACATTCCAAAAACAGTCCTTTGGAACGGAATGATGGACAACGGCGAACTCGCTCCAGACGGAACGTATCGCTATTTTATGACGGCAAAAGACGACAACGGAAACGAAGCGGAAACAAAAAAACTTTCTGTGGTCGTTGATACAACACCGCCAGACATTCAACTCGCACAGCCTACAAACGACGGAAAGATTTTTGGAGAAGGCGCAAAAGTTACGTTCAATGTGCAGCAAGGCGGTTCAAAAGAAGACAAATGGACGGGCGTTTTTTCGGATTCGCGCGGAAATCCAGTGTTAACAAAAACCTGGACTGAAAGCGAACCGCTCCCATTTGAATGGAACGGCACGGACGAAAACGGCGCGATTTTGCCAGACGGTGTTTATTCTTACAAAATCAGCGCAGTTGACCGCGCAGGAAACAAATCCGAGAACGCGCAAATCAGCAACATCATTTATTCTTCAGAAAAACCCGTCGCGTCAATTTCGCTTTTGGGCGGACGATATTTCAACGACGAAATTTCGCTTGACGTAAAAGTTCCCGTTCCAGACGCAAAATCGCCAAACAAACTCGCGTCTTGGAGCGTTGAAATTGTAACCGAAGACGAAAAATCCGTTCGCGCGTTTTCTGGAGAGGGCGTTCCGCCCGAAAACGGCAAAATCACCTGGAACGGCACGGACGCAAGCGGAAAAACGGTCTCTGAGGGAACATACAAAGCAAAAGTCGTGGCAAAATATACAAACGGTTTTGAAACCGCTCCCGCCTCTTCTCCGACATTTTTGCTCGACAGGAGTGCGCCAAGCGCGACTCTCAAAGCGTTGAGTCAAACGTTCAGTCCAGACGGCGACGGAAATCTCGACACGCTCGAAATTTCACAGACGTTTTCAAAAGATTCTGGTGCACCTGTTGAAAACTGGAGCGGAAAAATCGTAGACGAAAAAGGCAACACTATAAAAGAATACAATTTTGGCTCGTATCCGCCCGCAACGCTTTCTTGGGACGGACTCGATTCAAAAAATCAAATTGCGCAAGACGGCACGTATTCTTACGTGCTTTCGGCAACCGATGCCGCAGGAAACAAAGCGAAAGTAACGCCAATTTCAGGAATTAAACTCGACACAAGCCGAACGGAACTTTTGCTCGCAATTTCAAAAAATGCGTTTAATCCAAAAAAGAACGACACGCTAAGGCTTTCGCCCGTCATCAAATCTTCAAGTCGCGTAAACGAATACGAAATCTCGATTATGGACGAAACTGGAGTGGAAGTGTGGTCGCAAAAAGGCACAACGCTTCCGCAATCGTTTTCTTGGAATGGAAACGGCGCAGACGGAAACGTTTGCGCTGACGGAAAATACGTCGCGCTCATTCAAACAAAGAGCGAAAACGGCGCAGAATCAAGCGTAAAATCAAAATGGTTCACGCTCGACACGATTCCGCCAGATATTTCCGTGGAAACAAAATACGCGCTCTTTAGCCCTGATTCCGACGGACGCAAAGACTCTATTCCGTTTGAGATAAAATCGAGCGAGGAAGATTCTTGGACTGCCACGATAACCGATTCAAAAGGCGCGGTCGTAAAAACGTATAATTGGAAAGGAAGCGTTCCGCCATTTGAGTGGGACGGCACGGACTCGAATGGCAACGGGCTTCCTGACGGAACGTACAAAATCGCGTTTGAAAGCGAAGATGAAGCGGGAAACAAAACGAAAAACGAGATTTCTGGTCTAAAAATCGACAATCGCGAAACAAAAGCCTACGTTACGGCGGAACTTGATGCCTTTAGTCCAAATGGCGATGGCTCATTCGATTCGCAAAAATTCACGATTCGCCCGACGATTTCTGACGGTCTTGCATCTTGGACGTTTAGCGTAAAAGACGCAAATGGCAACGCGGTTCGCACTTGGACGGGAGAAAAAGACTCGCCACTTCCAAAAGAAATCGTTTGGGACGGAAAAACCGACAGCGGAGAAACGGCAAACGACAACGTTTACATTGGAAGTTTGGACGCGATTTACGAAAAAGGAAACGTTATAAACACGGACTCCGCAGCGTTCATCAGTTGCGCAACTCCGCCTGTTTTGAGCGTAAAAACTCAACCGCAATTCTTTAGCCCCGATAACGACGGCGAAGACGATGACCTTTTGATTCAACTGCGAGGCGACACGATTCTTCCGCTCAAGAGTTGGACGTTCCAAATAAACGACCCGCAAAACGGAAAGAAATTCTGGGCGACGAGCGGCAAAAACTCGATAACGGAAAAACTGATTTGGGACGGGCGGTCAAATTCGGGCGAACTCGTCCAGTCGGCAACCGATTATCCATACGTCTTTACGGCGACGGATTCTCTTGGAATGACGAGCGAAGTCAAAGGCGAAATTACCGTTGACATTCTTGTTCGCAAAGTCGGCGACCAACTCAAAATGGCAGTTCCGTCGATTATTTTCCGCTCCGACGCGGCAGACTTTGACAGCGCGGAAAAACACAACGGAAAAGGTCTGACGGCGGCTCAAATTGCGAACAACGAGCGCGTTCTTGGTCGAATTGCAAAGGTTCTCAATCGGTTCAAAAATTACAAAGTTCAAGTTGTGGGACACGCGAACAGCATGACGGGAACGGAGGATGAAGAAGTGAACGAACTGGTGCCGCTTTCTGCAAAACGCGCCGATTTTGTGAAAACGTGGCTGACCAAAAACGGCGTGGACGGAAATCGTCTTTCTACAAAAGGTATGGGCGGACGCGAACCTGTGGTTGCGCGCGACGACGTGGACAATCGCTGGAAAAACCGCCGCGTTGAGTTCATTCTTGACAAAAACAAATAAAAAATCGTAAAGCGAGGGGTAAACCGCCCCTTGTTTTATTTTTTTCATTTTAGAAAAAATGACGGAAGAATTAAAACGCACTCTTTTTTCGCTTGCCAAAAAATACGAAACGCCTTCGTTTTTGCGCGGCGACCCGTCGTGCTTTTTGCGACAATTCAAGGAGAAAAAAGACCAAGAAATCGTGGCTTTTATTGCGTCAAGCCTTGCGTTTGGAAAAAGAGAGCAGATTTTGTCGCACGTTCAAACCATTTTGGAAAATGCCGCGCCCTCCCCTACCCGCTGGATTTTAGAAGGAAACGCAGAAGCCTTTTTCCCAAAAAACGACCGCTCTTTTTACCGCATTTTTTCAAACAATTCGATGCGAATTTTTTTCTCCGCGCTAAAAAAAATCCTTTTGGAAGAAGAATCGCTCGGCGAGTTTTTTAGAAAAAAACGAATTTCCGACACAAAAAACGAGTTTCTTTTTCAAACTATCGCGGACTGTTTTCCGTTGAACTGCACTTTGATTCCGCACGGAAAAAACACGGCAGCAAAAAGGCTCAATCTTCTTTTGAGGTGGCTTGTTCGTAAAAATTCGTGCGTTGACCTAGGTCTTTGGACGTGGGCTTCTTCAAAGGAACTTTTGATTCCGCTCGACACGCACGTTCAAAAGCAGGCAACAATTTTGGGGCTTCTTGAGGCAAATAAAAATGGAAAACCAAAAGCCGCAAGTCTAAAAAGTGCCGTAGAACTCACAAAAAAATTGTCGGAAGTGTTTCCAGACGACCCCGTTCGCGGAGATTTCGCGCTTTTTGGACTGGGAGCAAACGGCTCTATTTTATAGAAGCGACTTTTTTGCCGATATTAAAATGAGGATTTTTATGGACGCTTTCAAAATTAACGAAATCAATACCGGTTCAACATTTGCCGCACCTCTTTTTTTAGACCCGCATTTTTTGTTACTCGACGCGAATATTCCGATTTCTGAAAATCTCAAAAAAGCACTCATCGAATGGGGATTCAAAGAAGTTCTTTCGGACTCGGAAGTAAAAGAAAAAAAAGAACCGAGTTCGCAAATGCCAAAATCAAAACCGTCTGTGGATATGTCGTCTTTTGAAACGGTCGATTTGGACGCGGTTTTGAGTGACGACGAGGAAAAGCCGCAAAAGGACAATACGGGAATCCTCATAAACAAACGATTCGCGGACGTAATCGAAAAGGCTCTCACAGAAATAGAAAAAACGCAAGATTCCGACATCGAATCTCGTATTTCTATAAGCACCGAGGTTTATAACGCTTTCAAAGAGTA
Organism: uncultured Treponema sp.; assembly: GCA_937877535.1. GTDB lineage: Bacteria > Spirochaetota > Spirochaetia > Treponematales > Treponemataceae > Treponema_D. Next base: position 33,098 of record CALFJF010000018.1, on the reverse strand, counting down.
CATTTCAAAGATTTATACGCGATTTGTAACACACCGTGAGTTAAAAATAGGGCTTTTGTCAGAAGCGATTATTAAAATTTGCGATTTTATGAAGTCGTACAAAAAATACCTTCTTCAAATAAATCCCGTTCCGACCGAAGTGGTTGACAAAAATTACCTTGTAAATCATTCGCTTAGGGCGACGCTTTACGCGCTTACCATCGGGCAAAATCTTAGAATGCAAACGACGCAACTTGTGGAACTCGGAGTTGCTTCGTTGCTCCACGAAATTGGGCAAACACGCCTTCCGCCACAACTCTATCTTACAACTCGCCGACTTCTTCCAAACGAGCGCGCAATGCTCGCAACGCACACCGTAATCGGCTTCAATATTCTCAAAGAAAACAATTTTCCGATTTCGATTCAAATGGGCGTTTTGGAACACCACGAGCGCGAAAACGGCAAAGGCTATCCGCGCGGAAGAGTCGGAAACCAGATTTCTCTTTACGGGAAGATTCTCGCGGTTGTTTGCTCGTTTGAGGCGATTTCCGCTCCGCGCCTTTACAAAGAAATGCGAAGTACGCACGAAGCGATGATAGAAATGCTTAAAAACGCTGATAAACAATATGATGACATCGTTATAAAAGCACTTGTTCAAAGTATATCGCTTTATCCGATTGGCGGATACGTTTTTTTGGCGAACGGAAAAGTAGCAAAAGTTGTGGACGTAAACGGTCGCGACCCGCGTCTTCCAATCGTGCAGATTCTTGGAGAGCGCGACGAAAACGGTTTTCCGCGAACGCTTCAAACAAACAGCGACAAATTCAAAATCATTCGTGCACTCAACAAAAACGAAATTCAAGGCGTGTTAAAGACGTTTAAAAAATAAAAATCAGTTGAAAAATGCCCGCTGGACAGAAACTTCTTCAAGGAATTTTTCGTCAACAAGCGGGGGATTTTCCGTAAAATAGAGGATTTGACTCAGTTCTTCATCATTCATTGCCCCCCACACAGGAACAACGTTTTCAAATTGCCGAAGATAACCGAGCGCGAGCGGAATATTTGACACAACGCCACCGCACAGCGGGCGCATTGCAATAAAACCGATGTCATTCCGCGCAAATTCAGAAACGAGTTGCTCAACTTCAAGTGCGCAAAGCATATTGAACGGAAATTGCACCGTTTCCCACGGTTTCCACCCCAAAAGCGTCGATTGCGCAACTTCCATCGACTCGGTTACGATTCCAAAATGACGAATAATTCCGTCGTTTTTCATTTTTTTGAGCGTTTCCAAGATTTCGCTGTCACTTTCGCCATCAAAAAACGGTTTTGAACGCTCAATTTGGTAAAGGTCGATAAAATCCGTTTCAAGATTTTGAATGCTTTTTTCAACGTCGCGCTCAAGATGTGAAGAATCTTTTGCAACGGATTTTGTTGCAATCACAACGTCGCTTCGGATTTTTTGCGCTTTAATCGCTTCTCCGAGTCGCTTTTCGCTTTCGGGAGTGAGAGCGGACGTGTCAAAAAAATTCACGCCCGCTTCAAAAGCCTTTTTCACAAGCGAAAAAGCCTCCTCCTCAGAAGCCGTTTTTCCAAGATTTTCCGTCCCAAACGCAGTGCGACTCACGAGAAGATTCGATTTTCCAAGCGAAATGTAATCCACGGTAAACTTCCGTCAGCGGTGGTTGAGTTTGTCGAAACCACACTACGCGCTTTCGCGCGGCGCATTTTCGACAAGCTCAATTCCCTCGTTATTTCTTTTCCACCGGCTTCCACGCGCGAATCGCGTTCTGGATAAAGCCGACGAGGTCGTCCAGTTTGACGCGCTCTTGTGCCATGCTGTCGCGGTAGCGGACGGTCACGGTGTTGAAGTTTTCGTTTGCAGAGCCGTCCTCTTTTTTCTCGGTAATCGTGTCGTAGTCCACGGTGACGCAGAAGGGCGTACCCACTTCGTCCTGACGGCGATAGCGTTTTCCCACCGTGCCGCTCTGGTCGTAGTCGGTCACAAATTCTTCTTTAAGCGCGTGCTGAATTTCCTTTGCCTTTTCTGCCAAGCCGTCTTTTTTCATGAGCGGAAGCACGGCAACGGTAATCGGCGCAAGCTTTGGGTGCAAGTGCAGCACGGTGCGGTAGTCGTCTTTGCCGTCTTTTCCCACGTTCTCTTCCTCGTAGGCTTCGCACAGGAAGGCAAGGAAGTTGCGGTTTAAACCCGCCGACGTTTCGATGACATACGGCGTGTAGGTCTTGTTGCCGTCGTCTTGGTCAATGTACGCCATGTCCTTTCCGCTCACTTTGGTGTGCTGAGACAGGTCAAAGTCAGTGCGGTTGTGGATGCCTTCAATTTCTTCAAAGCCAATGGGAAAGTTGTACTGAATGTCGTACGCGTCTTTTGCGTAGTGCGCAAGTTTGTCGTGATGATGCCAGGCAAGATTTTTTTCCGCAATGCCGTACTTAAGGTAGAACTGCCAGCGATACTTCCGCCAATTTTCAAAAATCTCATCGTCCGTGCCGGGCTTGCAGAAATATTCCATTTCCATCTGCTCAAATTCGCAGGTGCGGAAGATAAAATTCTTAAAGATGATTTCGTTCCGGAACGACTTACCCACCTGCGCCACGCCAAACGGAATTTTCATGCGGTTTGACTGCACAATGTTCTTAAAGTCGATAAAAATGCCCTGGCACGTTTCCGGGCGCAGGTAAATCAAATGCGAATCGTCGGCAATCGGTCCCTGATAGGTCTTGAACATCAAATTGAACTCGCGCACTGCCGTGTATTTGCGCTCTTTTGAACCACAGGTGGGACAGTTGATGTTTGCGTCAATAAACGCCTTCATTTCTTCGTGGCTCATCGTGTCCACGGGTTTTCCCGGATTTTTGTCCGGGTGATTTGAAACAAAGTCCTCAATCAACTGGTCGGCGCGAAACCGAGCCTTACATTCGGTACAGTCAATCATGGGGTCAGAAAAATGCGCCACATGCCCAGACGCTTCCCAAGTCTTGTGGTGCTGAAAAATCGCACTGTCCAAGCCCACCACATCATCGCGGAGCTGGGTCATGTAGTGCCACCACTCGTTTTGAATATTGCGTTTAAAATCCACGCCCAACGGACCGTAATCCCACGCGCCCGCCTGTCCGCCGTAAATCTCGCTCGCCTGATACACAAAACCACGCCGCTTGCACAGCGAAATGATTTTATCCAACGTACACTTGTGTTCGTCGTTTGCCATTTTTTTTGCTCCTATTCGTTTTTGGAAAAGCCGATTTTCTGTCCATATTTCACGCGAAATTCCGCGCCACCGCTCGTTCCAGAAAGAATTTCGGGAACGAGGGAGATTTTTTCGCGCTCAAAAAGCAAGACGATTGTAGAACCGTGAAGGTCAAAAAATCCTTTTTCCTCGCCTTTTTCAAAAGATTCGCCCGTTTTTTTATGATTCACGATTCCGCCAACGCTAAACGCGCCAACTTCGATTTGCGCAACGCTACCAAAATGCGTCGTGTTCAAAATTGACCAAAAACGCCGATTTTTTGTGTAAACTCGATAATTTTCGCACGCGATTGGCTGAACCGAATACAATTTTCCTGGAATAAATCGCGTTTCACCAAGAGAACCAGAATCCACAAAGCAAAATCTATGATAATCCGTGGCGCAAAGCCTAAAAATCAAACAATCGCCGCCAGCGAATTTTTCGCTAAATTCGGCAGAATCAAAAAAATCAGAAAGCGAATAGTCAAAACCTTTCACGCGAAAAACCGAATCCGCTTCGATTTTGAAAACGGAAAGAAGAGAATCGCACGGAGAAATCAAATCGCCGTCTTCCGCGCTGATTTTTAAGGATTGTTCGCTTTTTTTTCTGGTAAAAAAATCGTTAAAAGAGCGAAAATGTTTTGCGCCTTTTGTTTTGTCGCACAGTCCGCTTTCTTTGTAATCCGAAAAATCAGTCATGTCTATTTTATTTTTTTTGATGAAAGATTTTATGTAAAAACGCGAAAACGGAGAACGCAAAAAAAGTCCCAAAATGGCAGGAATTTTTAGAAAAAGGCACAATTCAAGAATCAAGCGTCCCAAAAAAGTGCCGTACAAAAAACGCACCGATGGGTCATTCGGATTGCTTTTTTGATTACTCTGCTCCGACATCAATCGCCTCCGTGAGTGCGTCAATTACGGGAGTTTCTGATTCGCTTCCAGAAACGAGCGGTTTTGTTCGCTCAAGAACTCGCCCCGCACCAAGAATCAAAAGAACGATTTCGGCAATGCCAACAAGAATCATCACAATTTTTCCCAAAACTCCAGGCTTTATGAGTTTGAATGGCGTTATGAAGCAAATTCCCATTGCCGCAAGAGCAGCAACGCCCACAAAATGCACCGAATGTCGCGTAAAGTAGCAAAAAATGAAAATCGCAGGCATTACAAGAGCGGCAGTCGTTACGGGAAGTCCGCGATATTCGTGCCGCGAATCGGTTGTTTTGTTTTGTCGCTCAATTTCGTCCACGTTGAACCAAGAAAGTCGAATCATCGCGCAAAGACAATACAGAGCGCACACGCTCGTTATGAGACGGCTACCGTTTCCAAGGTGATACACTATCAATGCAGGAAAAACACCGTAACATATTAAGTCGCACATAGAATCAATTTGAATTCCAAAAAGTTTTTCTGCTGCCGTACGATTTTTTTTTGTTGAAGCGACACGCCCATCAAACATATCGAATACGCCTGAAATCATCAGGCACAAAAGAGCGGCATTATACTGGTCGTTGAACGCAAAATGTATTCCAACAAAAGAAATAAGCATAGCGAGATACGTCAATACAACGGTATAATTATAAACTCCAAGCAACATCATGGAATAACCCCCATTTCAAAAAGAAACGCTGTCCTTTTTGAAAAACGAACCTCACATAGCATAACAGATTTTTCAAGCACACTCAACCGCAAAAAAAGTGGGCGAAAGACCTCACACTTCTTTCGCCCTCTATTCATGGAGAACCATTCTCGATGTTGCCAAACATAAAGTAAAACATCACACCGAGTGCGAAATAAGCCGTCTGGATGTCATCTACGTCCTATTCCGTTGGTACAATATTAAATTTCGGAGAAGCAACAAAATTCTTGAGCGATTTTTAAGATTTCACGCCAAGTCGAAAAAGAAAATCTTGAACAGAAATCGGAGTAAAACCTGCAATTTTCAAAGATTTTTCAGAAAGCGAGTACGATTTTACGTCCAAAAACTCCAAAGCCTTTCCCTCAAACCACCAAGAAAAAAGACGCATCCTGTCATCTGTAAGGATTTTTTCTCCAGAATAATCGTCGCTCCAAATCATGTTTGCGCCAAAGAGAGAGCCAACTTGCCTTGTTTCCGAAGGAAAAAATCGATTTGAAGCGAGATGCGACTCCTCTTCAAAAGTCGAGGAGCGCGAATGTGTGCGATTGCTTGGAAAACCGAGGTCAAGTCCCGCAAAAAAAATCTCTTTTGCACCACAACGTCGCGAAAAATCCCACGCCGCCGTAGAAACAGAGCCGCCCGAACCTAAAATCCCGCGCTTTTTGTCTTCCTCGATGAATTGTTTTGAAAAACCGAGCAGTTCAAGCGGACAACTTGAAGAAGCGAGCGCGATTTTTTTGCATTTCATGTTGAGAACGCTCGGATACGCGCCCAGTTCCGTAACAAGAACGCTTTTTGGCGACTTTAATCCAGAAACGTGCCGAAAAGCTGCGTACTGAGGGTCGGTGAGAACAACAAAATCGGGCTGCACACCCGTAAAAAGACACGCCCGAAGAGCCGTGTCAACGCAAACGGTAACAACGCTTTCTTTGACGCTTGGAAGAAACGGCAAAAACTCGTCTAACGTAGGACCTGCCGCCAAAATTAAAAACGGTTTTTGAGAAAAAGTGCCAAAAAACGAGGACGCGGTGCAGATTTTTTTGCTTTTTTTCAAAAAAAGGGAATTTTTTTCGATATTTCGTTTCCACACTTTTTCAAAGCGCGAAAAAGTCGCTCGATTTATTGCGTCTTTTTTTAGATTTCGCTCGATTTTTGAGTCGAGAGCCGAAAAATACGAAAGCGCGTGCGCTCTATGCGACGGATTTTTCAAAAACGCGCACGACTCCGCACCGCCAGCCCGCTCGATTAATGCAAAAACCACATCAACGCCAGTTCCAAGCACAAGAAAAACGTTTTTTGCCAAAAAAACGGGCGACCAATCAAGAAAAAGAAGCGCGGAAAAAAAACGCGCTGGCTCTGGCTCTACCAAAATCAAAAAATCATCTGGAAAAAGTCGCGCGTAAGCATTGGGGGCATAGCCCAGCGCAAAACCTTCAAAAACGCACGCTTTTGTTTTTTGCGAATGAATTGATTTTACGGAAGAAATCGCCTCTCGCTCTGGGTCGTAAAGCGAATGAAGCAATTTTCCGCACGACTTTGCGCTCCAAACGCCGCTTTTTTTTGATTCCAACGGCTCAATTTTTCCCTCCCCTTCTCCGAGTGCAAGAATCTCAGGATTCGCGCTTCCGTCAGAAAGAAAAAAAGATTCGGCACTCAAACCAAGTGTTTTGGAAAGTTCCAAAAAGCGAGAAAGAAAAAGGTCGATGTTTTTTTTCCAAAATCTGTTTTCAGTGGTTTTGACTTGTTTCAAGGTAGAGGTCAATTTCCATGTTCTCCGTTACGGGCGTTCCTGGGGATGGAGTTTGACGCACAACCCAGCCAGAACCGTGAATTTTTATGTTGAGGTCGCGCCGTTCAAGAAGCGGAAGCAACTGTCGCGCAGGCTGCCCCACAAAATTCGGAAGCCTGTCTTTGATTTCAATCGGAGCGTCCTTTGCAATTTGGAAAATACCAGAGTGCGCAAGGCTTGCCGCCCCTCGTCTACTCATTCCGAGATGGTCAATGATGACGTTCGCCGCGCGATTTATCACAGGAGCCGCAATTCGCCCCGCCAAAATCTCGCCTTGCGCTTTTTGAATGACAACGTACAGTATAATTTCTGGATTTTCTACAGGAAAAACAGCAATACAATTTGAAATAAAATCGGTCGTACTGTATTTGCCCGTTTTTGCATCAGCCATTTGCGCAGTTCCCGTTTTTACGCCAATCGACACGTCGCCGATTTTTGAGCGAGAACCAGTCCCGCTTTCCGCAACGGTTTCCATGCAACTCAAAATATAATTCGCCGTGGAAGATTTTAAGACGCGCTCCTTTTCGGTCGCTTTGTGGACAAATTCATCGTTTCCGTGAGAATCAGAAATTTTATTTATAAAAGTCAACTGGAGCGGAACGCCACCATTTGCAACCGCAGTCATCGCTTGCACCATTTGAAGCGCGTTTACGCCGACTTCTTGCCCGATTGCAATCGTGGGTTTTGAGCGAGCAGACCAAAGGCGGTCGCTCGTACTTTTTAGAGAGCCTGACGTTTCGCCAGAAAGTTCCACGCCCGTTTTTGAACCAAAACCAAGCGAGCGAAGACGGCGCAAAAACGCTTCCGATTCGATTTTTTCGCTCATTTGAGCAAGCGCGTCGTTACAAGAATATTTGAGTGCGTCGCGAGCGGTAAGAGAGCCATGATGTTCAAGGCACGTGATTTTTATCCGCTCTCCAGAAGAAGTCTTTTTTTCAAAAACGCCATCGCAAAAAAAACGCTCATCGGGAGAAATCACGCCAGAATCCAAAAACTCCGCAACCGTAAAAACCTTAAAAACGCTTCCAGGCTCGTAACTATCGGTAACGGGACGATTTTTTCGCTCCTCGTCGCTTGCCTGCCCGTATTCATTCAAATTCGCCGAAGGAAGGCTTATGTACGAAAGAATTTCGCCAGTTCGCGCGTTTGCCGCAATCATCATAAGGCTCTCCGCCTTTGTGTCAGACATAACGTCGGTCGCAACGGTTTCAAGTTGGGATTGCAAATTTGCGTCAATCGTAAGGTAGATGTTCTTTCCAGATTCCACCTCCGCGTCTTCGTTTTCTTTTGAAGAAAGCACGTCATTCATCGAGTACTCGATTCCAGCAAGCCCCTTGCCCTCCGCGCCCATAAATCCCACAAGTTGACTTGCAAGCCGATTTTCTGGATAAACGCGACCGGGGATTTTATCGTATCGCACAACCGAAGTTGTCCAGCCGTTTTTGTCGCAAATCCGCTTTAAGTCCTCGTAAGTCGGCTGGTCGATTTTTTGCTTGATATACACAAAACTCGAATTAGCGTTGTCAGAAAGGATTTTTGCAATATCGCGCTCGCGCTCGCCCAAAATCGGAGAAACTTCGCGGGCAAAAGAGGCTGGATTTTTTATCGCGCTTGGAGTTACGCCAAAATGATAAAAATTTGTGGCAACCGCCAACGCTTTTCCGTTTCTGTCAAGAATTGCGCCACGATGCGAACTTTCCGTTTTTACTCGAACGCGCTTTGCAACCGTCGCGCTCGAACTTTCTTCAGATTGCGGCATCGAATAGGCTGCATAATTTGCAATAATCAAAAGCGAAAAAAAGGCTGTCAAAGTAAGAATCACAACCATCGGCCATTTTTTTATATATCCATTTACTTGCATAATTTCTTCTCACTTTCCAATCACGCGACCAAGAACGTTTTGAACGGAAACAAATCCGTACGCTCTGGAATCTACCGATTCCTCGTAATTATCGCCGACTGCAAGAATATACCCCGCAGGAACGCTGTCAATTTCTCGAAACGACAAATATTGCACTTCCGTCAGCGGAATTTCAAGAGATTCAACGCTCAAAGTATACTGGAAATCTTGAGAGTAATCCAGTTTTTGAGCAAAAAGCGAATCTCCACCGACTGCAACGCATCTTTTTACGACGATTTTGTCGTTGTATAGGTAAATCACAACATCGCCGCGCTCAGGCTCTCCCCATTGCACAGAAAGTTTATCGCCAAACGGCTTTGCAATCCCATACGAAAGTCGATTCACCAAAATTCGCTCCCCGTCTTTGATTGCAGGAAACATCGATTTTCCAGAAACGAGCAAAATGTCAATCACAAATAATTTTATAACTGTTCCCAAAATAAGCCCCAAAAGAATTACTGGAAGAATGAAAAAATGGCGCGGAAATTCGTCTTTCATATAAAAGTCCATTGTACAACAAATTTTACAGAGCCGACAATGCGAAATGGGGATATGTGCAATAAAAACAATCTTTTTAACCGATTTTTTCGATTTTGCGAAAAAAAAAGAAGCCTTTTTAAGGCTTCTTTTTGCCACCGGTTGGAATCGAACCAACGACACACGGATTTTCAGTCCGTTGCTCTACCAACTGAGCTACAGCGGCTAAAAACGTATCTAAGTATGCCAAAACGAACAGTTTTCGTCAAGGGGTAACTCAAAAAAATATTCAAAACGTTCCCTTCAAGATTCGTATCCAATCAAAAAGTGGCTAAAAAGACCGCGAGGCACTTGCGCTTCTAGGTTTGGTATCACTTTCGAGACAGAAAAGAGGGTATTCTGTCTCGTTTTTTTTATTCAAAAAAAAACGGCAAAAGACAGAAAAAAAATATTTTTTTACAAAGGGGCGAAAAAAAAATGAACGAAAACGCACAAGATTCATTTGTTTTTTATCGCAGTTTTTACGACGCGATGAAAAAAATGACAAAAAAAAGTTTCACGGCTCTCATGTACGCGATTTGCGAATACGCTTTGAACGGCGAAGAAATCGAATTGCACGGTCAAGAATCAATTTTTTTTGACTTAATCAAACCGCAAATTGACGCAAACAAAAGGCGACGAACCGCTGGAAATAAAGGCGGTGCGCCAAAAGGTAACAAAAACGCAACAAAACAATCAAAACAACCAACGGTTGATTTTTGCGACAACTCAAAACAACCTAATGTAAATGTAAATGTAAATGTAAATGAGAATGAGAATGAGAATGTAAATGAGCGCGAAGCGCAAAATCAAAATCTCACACTCACACTTTCAGACGGTCAAAACGAATACGCTAAACAAGTTTTTGACGTTTTCAAAAATAATTCGTTGCCATGTTCCCCGTTTGTGCAATTTTTGCAAGGCGATTTTATGCGAGCATTGCGAACCCTTCATTCACGCTACAAAGATTACAGTCTTTCAAGTTCCGATGTAATTCAAGCGTGTAAAAATTACGTTGCCGTTTTGAATGACCCAGGCGACTACTTTGACCGCGCTATGCCATTTGACCGCTTTGTTGAACACCCGTCTTTCAAAGACTTTTTGCCAAACGCATTTGTTAAATCGAATTGGCGTAGGTTTTCAAAAGACGCGAGCGCACCCACGCCGCCAAAAACTGAAACACCGCCCGCCACTGAAAATTGCCCAACATGCAACAAAAAGACGCTTGTATGGCTCGATGAAAAACAAGTGTATTCATGTGAGCATTGCAAACAAAAATTTTCCGCGGAAAAAATAAACCCGTGGATTTTGCAATTCAATAAATCATATAAGGGGGCATAATTTACTATACTAGTCAAAAAACGAGAAAAAAAAACGGGGTGCCGCGCCGCCCGAAAATTTTTCTCATTTTACTATACAAAAATCTCAAAATAAGGGGTAAAAGAGAATGGAACAAGTAAACGAAAGCGGACAATTTCCAAAATTGGACTTGTCAAAATCATTGCAACACATTGCAACAAACATCGTCGAAGAAAAATACATCTCGCATAAATCGTATTCTTCCCGCTCTGAATATGCGTATTGCCCGTATTGTATTAGAACCGCTAAATTGCGCTTTAGCGAAAAATGGCAAAGTAATTTGCCAACGCTATGGAATATGAGTTTTTACGTGCTGTATCAAATTGACGCGGAAAACGTAAAACTCAACATCGAACATCGCGACATCTGCCCAAATTGCAAACGGACAATAACAAGCGATGATTATATAAAATTCTACGCCGCGCCCCCTATTGAGTGGAGGGCAAGCGAATCAATCGCAGATTTGAACAAAAGCGAACCGCTCATTGACCAGATAATCCGCAAAAAAGTCAGAAAAGCGCATGAGCAACAACAATAAAAAAAAAGGCACTGGCAAGGCACTCAAAGTTCAAGTTGACGGCAAATATTACCCGTCATTATTTGCGGCGGCTATTGAAATCGGCTGCAATTATTCGTGGCTTTGGTGCAAATTGCAATGCGGCGAAACAAAAATTTATGGCAAAACTATAAAACTTGTTACCAAAGAGGAGAAAAACATGGCAACAACAATCACAATCACAAACGGCAAAGGTGGCACGGGAAAAACAAGCCTTTGCGTCTTTTTGGCTGAATACCTTTATTCAAAAGGATTCAAAACATTAGTAATCGACCTTGACCCGAATTGTTCGATTTCCGAAGTATACGGCTTTGTTTTGAAAGAACACAATTCAAAAGCGTTTATGCAAGGAATACCAACAACGCCATACACCGCCAAAACGCACGAAAACGCAACGCTCGATATTATTCCGTCAGATTTGAACCTCGGAATGCTCGCAAATATCAGCGATACAAAAATCAAAATCCAACTCAAAAAACAAAATCTTTTGCAAAAATACGATTTTGTTTTGATTGACCCGCCCGGAACCTGGAACAGTCAAACGCGCAACGCGATTTATGCCGCCGATTCAATCGTTGTATGCGGCAAATGCTCCCCGCTCGATTTTGAGGCAACAAAAAACTATGTTGTATTGCTTTCAGAGTGTGGACTTGACGACAATACCGAGTTTTGTGTAGTATGCAACGCATACAACGCACAAAAAGACCCTGATAAAATCCTCGAAAAATATCGCGATACATTCAAAAACTATCTTTTGGACAATCCAATTCCAGAATTGACATCGCTCAAACGCCTTGCGTATGACCCCGCGTATAAAATTCGCGCGGACATTATCGAAAAACTCACGCAATTCGTACAAGCAGCAACAAAAGGGCAAGTTCAATAAGGGGGCAAAACATGAAACTTGATTTAGGAAATATGAACATCAAAGAAACAACGCAAACATTCTTGAAAATTCCGATTGACCAACTGTCAGAAACAAAAAACGTGCGCACGGAATACAACGCGGAATCAATCGAAGAACTCGCAAAATCCATTGAATCCGTAGGACTTTTGCAACCGCTTGTTGTTTCAAAAGGTATGACAGACAATAACGGAATCACGTATTACCAGGTTATCGCAGGGCATCGACGATTTCGCGCACTCGAAAAACTCGTAAAAGACGGCGGCGACTTTTCCCTTGTCGATTGCGTGATTCGCACAGGACGGCAAGATTTGCTTCAAATGATTGAAAATATCCAACGCGACGCACTCACCCCGCGCGAACTTGAAGCATTTGTTCGCGCAAGGTTAAATGAAGGCATGGGGCAAAATTCAATCGCGAATTTGCTCAAAAAATCCGTTTCATGGGTTTCCGACGTTTTGGCGGGCGCGAATGTGCGAGAGCAAGCGGACAAAATCGGCATTTCTACCGAAAAAATAAAATCAAAAACACTAAGTCAACTTCGCACAATTCCAGAGGAAAAACGCGCCGACGCAATAAAACAACTTGCCGAAAACGGTGGCACAATCCGCGAGGCAACAAAAATCTTAAACGATTTCAAAGAATCAGACGCGCCACGCTTTGACGCAATCCAAACCGCGCCCGCGCCCGCGCCCATCGCTCCCCCGTCAACTGATTTTGAAATCGACGAAAGCGAAAGCGATAATGAAAACGACGCAATCGAAGAATCAAACGACGATGAAATCAATAACGTTTTTTCTTCAAATATCGGAATCACCGTCGGCGATTTGCTCGATTACATCGAAAAAGCAAAACCGCCCCGCGATACTGTAATTGTTTCAACAAAACGCGGAACGATTGCCGCTGTTTACGTAGATTCAAAAGAAAATACGCTTATCTTAAAATAAAGGGAGAGAAAAAACATGAACGCTGTAGCGGGTTTCTTTTCGCGTTATCCAGAAATCTCAAAACAAACGTTTTCGCATGAAAGCGATTTAATCGAGATTTTTGTATGCAAAGACGAAAACAAATACCGCTACGCCTTCCGATTCCGTTTGGGCACTCTTTTTAGAAGCGAATATCAAACAGAGGGGGCGGCATTTGCTACAAATCGCCTTGCCCTCTCCGTTGCGCGTGAACAAATCTTAAAAATTTGCCGTGGACACAAAAAAACGTTTGCGCGATTGCAACAAACGCACTTTATTGAAATCGACCAGTTGCAACTCTTCTAACGTTAGAACTTTTTGAAAATCTGTATAGTGAAAAATCGCAAATTTTTCGCGTATGTGCGCCGCGCCGTTTTCCCTCCCCTTTTGTCTAGTTATTTTCGGGGAGAGAAACTCACTTTAGAAAACGGGGGCGGTTACAGAAAATACTGGAAGCGGTGGTTGAGTAGGTTTCGTAGAAACCGTATCGAAACCACCACCTTTTTACGCTACGGTGGTTTCGACAAACTCAACCACCGCATTGCTTACAGGTCCCGCATACATTTTGTAACATTTTTATGAAACGCGCTTCCAGATGATAATTGTGTAATTTTCAGGCGCAACTTCATCGCGCCGCCCATAAGTGGAATTTGAATTTTTCGCAGAAAAATCCAAACAAGCCGAGAGGTGGGAGCCTCCCCCCGATGCTGAGCCAAAATTATAGCTGTCTCTAAAAGCACCGTCGGAGGTGCCGCGCCCCACCGAATTACGAAGTTCCGCGCCGTACAGTGTAGCACTCCCAGTTATATTTGGCAGACTTTCAGCTTGCTTAACTTGCCCAAACGCAAGGGCATTGCCCCCTTCTGCTCTAAAAAACGCGCCGCCAAAATCCATTTTTTGCCAGTTTGTGCCACCCCACAAAGACGCGGGTGCGCTACAACCAGGGAATTGGACATACGTCGCGCCCACAGGGTACGGACACCATGAACCGCTGTTTTTAATCGCGTTGATTTGATTTTGCAAATCCGTATCTTTTGACTTTCGGGCGGTTTCCTCGGCTTTTATTTTTGTGTCAAGAGCAGAATCGGCTTCTCCTCGCGCTGTTCCTTCTTCGCCGAGCATTGCTACAATCGCGCGTTCGTCCTCCGCGCGAGACGTTTTTTCCGCGTTGATTTTTTCGTCCAAAACGCTATCTTTTTTGTCCATGATTGACTCTAGCGCGTCCAAAATATCGCTTTTTTGCGCGGTTTCTGGCACGCCTGAAACTTCCCGCGTTACCGTCTCCCCCGCCCTCGGATTCCCGAAAGCCTTATGAAACGCCGCTTGAAAAAATCCGATGATGTCATTGAACCATGCCGCCAAAACGGGCGTACCGTCTAACGAATCCTCGCTGCTAGCGTCAATCGCAGACCCCTCTGGATAATCAGCATTCGGCGAATTGAAATACGCGCTATACGAATGGTCATACTTGTTCATTTTGTTTTCTCCTTACATCATTTTTTTTATTCTGCTATAGAAACGAGTCCGTTAGAATCGTCGCTATAACTAATTTCTTCATCATTTGGAACGTACTCCAAAAACATTACCGCCACGGAGCGAATCGGCTTTAGCGTCAATAAAACGAACTCTAAAAACGTTTTCCACTTTTGATGCACTTTAAGCCGTTGAATTGCGATAAATTTGCCGTCCTCTTGCCGAAAAGCCTTATAGCACACAAAAAAGCACAGTTGCCACCATGCGCGATTGTATGGCAAATTCCACCCTTCCGCCGCGTCTGTTTTTAAGACCGTCGGAGTCCATGCACGATTTCCAATATGCCAGTTACACATTGCCCGCTCATTGCCACACCGTATATTTGTATTTCCACACACAGAACGATACGCAAAGCACAAACCCGCCGCGTTTGTTACGGGTGTATTTTCCACAATCAAACCTTCAGGCACAAATTCTTGAAAGACTTTTGAAATTGATTCCACAGTAGAATTTGCGTATCGCATACGAACAAGCGCGTTTAATGCCATGCGAATTTCTTGCTCTGTAAATTCGCTCGAAAAGCGAAATCTAAAAGTCTTTTGGAATTCTTCTAGTGCGCGGCTTGTATCTGGAAAATAATCCAAATAGACGCGCTCAATTCGTTCGCGCTCGGAATCGGCAACAGAAAGTAAACCGTTTATAAGGCGCGTAAAATCGCGCTCGACCGTTAAATCAAACGCGCGATTTTTTGGAAAAAGCAAACTCACCGCGTTTATAAAATCGCTACGCCGCATATTCCTCCCCGTTGATTACCAATCGCGCCAACCGCGCAAGCTCCCCATGTCCTAATTCGTATTCAGTCAAACCCGCGCCACTTTTTTCAATTTCAAGGGAAGAAAAAGACGCGCCCGCAGAAAGACTTACTGTAGCAGCAATGCCGTAAACGCTAGTGCGCAAAATCGTGCCAGATTTTAGCGTTTCATCGGACAAACCGCGAATAAACGGCTCTTTTTGAAGAAAATACGTTTCAAGCGACTCTTTTAATTGGATTGCAAACGCTGAAACATTGCCGCTTACGTCTGTTACTTTTACCGTAAAATCGGCAATCGTACACGATTGAACGTTCAAATACGTGTCATCGTGCGCGGGGTCAAGAATATCGGTAATCGGCTTTCTGTTTGCCTCCCCCGTTACGGGGTCAAAAGAGCAACACTCGCCCACCAACACGCACAAAGAGCGCGGAACTTCCCGCGTTGGATAAAGTTCAGGATTTCCCGCAACGTAGAGCATAATATAGGCGGGGTCAGCGTCTGACGGGTACGGGTAAATATTTTGAACGCCGTCCGCGTCCATGCCCCATGTACGATAGTCGTACAAAGTACCGCCTTGCGTTTTCGCGCCGTACCCTTGAATTACCCGCGCACGGTACTCTGATTCTGTTTCATCGTCTGTTCCAATTTCTACGGTTTCAATTACCGCGCATTCGCGCTCAACTTGCGCGATTGGCGTAACAAAACGCAACGCCGCGCCATCGCTCAAATTTCCCACCGTTCCAACTTCAGCGCAATAAACAATCGCGCTTGCCGTTTCACTGTCCAAAGAAACGGAATCTTCAACGGTGTAAATCAAATTATTTTCATCGCTCTTTAATTGCGTACCAACGCTCACCGCTCCAGATGAAAGCACACGGAATTGAACGCGCCCGCGCCACGCGCTCCCCGATTTTGGCGCGCCGACTCCCCATTGCTCACCGAGTTTGACAAGCGGGCGTACCCGTTGCCCCAAAATCGTCGTCTCTTCAAAAGATGCCGTATCTGGAAAAAGTTGCAAATAAAACCAACCCGTCGATTTTTCCAAAAGCACAAACACACCCGCAAGCACTTTTGACAAAATGCGCACAAATGATTTTGGAAGAATCTTTAATTTTCGATTAAATTGATTTTGAATACCCTCTAAAATCAATTCGTCGATTTCTGAAACGCTCCGATTGTCTAAAGCCATTTTCTATTTACCCTCCGTTTGCACGTTAAAATTTTGATTGATTACTTGCCCGCCATTTTTTAGTGCTTTTACGTTTACAAAAAGCATATTGCGGTCAGTTGCTTTTACTTCCACTTCCACGGAATCGGCAAAGCCTTCGGAAATAAGCCATTGCAAATCTGATTCCGCTGCCGCTTTTGATTTTTGGAGCATTGACGACGTTATCGCTTTACCCGTGATTTCCGCTAAAAAACCGCTTTGAACGCGCTCGGCTAAAGCCGTACCCGCAATTTCATTCCCCCACCAGGATTCTTTTTCGCGCCCGTCCGCGTCTTCATCGTTGCCACCAAAAAGCGAAAGAAACACCGCCGTTTGTGCGTTTTCACTTGAAACGATTTGTCCGTTTTCAATTACAATGTCCGCGCCGTCGTCGGTTTCTACCAGTAACACATCGCCTTCAAAATCCATGCGCTCCCCCTATTGAATTTTTCCCGTACCCGCCGCCGTGGTTGCCCCTGTTTGCGCGGACGCGCTCCCCGCCGTAGACACGGGAATACCCGCCGCCACCGTAACAAGCGCGTTTTGTTGAATATGCGAAATAATTACGTCCGCAATATCTACCCACATTGACTCAATTTTTTCTTTCATGTCAGCGGGCGCGTTTGAATCAATCACTTTTGCCGCTATCGCTTTGCCAAGCGTTGTTTTATTCATTGCCATTTTCTACGTTCCATTTATTTCTGTACCAGTTTGCGGAGCACCAGAAAAAGCACAATACGGCATCGCACAAAAACCGCCTTGACCCGTTGGAGTTGCCGCGCCCTTGCACGTAACTTTGCCGCCCGTAAACTCAATTTCTTTTGACTCAAATTTAAGACTTTTATCTGCCTTGACTTCGATTTCGCTTCCAGAAACCGCAAGAGAATCAGGCGAAAGCATTTCAATTTTCCCATCGTTCAATAATTTGATTGCCGCCATAACTTCGCCGCTACTTGAACGCGAATAAATGATTTTTTCGCCAGGCTTTGCCCCTTGCGATTCATTCAAAACACCCACACAAGCAAACCGCCCCGCGCCGTCAATTTGAACAAGCACAATTCTATCATTTTGAATAGGCGGGGAATCTTCCCCGCTTGCACCAAAAAGCCGCGCCGTGCGAATGTCATTTGCGGCAAGTTCCGCTGTTACCGCATTCGCGCCGTCTATCGGCTCTGTTTTTTGCACATTTGCAACCTTTGCCACGCTCTCCCCCTTTTATTCTTCCCACGGAAACGAATCTGGAAGCGCACCAGAACGCACACCAGGCAAAACAAGCGATAAAACGGCAACCGCGCCTTCGCTATCGCTTCGTTTTAGCGTTACTTCGTCAATCGTCAGCGCGGTTTTTTTGTAGATTTCCGCGTTTGGCGCGTACACTAAAACCGTTTGATTTTTGTGATAGATTTTGCCATCGCTTCCGCGATGCCCCTTTACCGTCAATGACCATTTCGCGCTAGAAGCAAGCATTCGCGCGGCTAACGCCTTTGTTGCGCTTTCAATCGTTGCCTCGGTTGCGTCCTCGATTGTTTCACTATGAACGCGCAACACCCCGCGCGAAATCAACGCTTTATTTTCAAAGACAAAACTAGCCGCCTTTTCGTCTTTTTTGTCTTTGACGGGGGTCAAACCGATTACATGAGAAAACATTTTTTGACCGTCAAATTGGACACTCATAGAAACAAACGGCGGCTTCCCTTCGACAAGTTCTACGCTCGATTTTTCTTCTTTTGGCGCGTACAAAAGCAGTTCCCCCGCTTGCGTGTTTGAAATAATCAAACCGCGCTGTTTTGCGAGTTTTTCCAAAAAAGACAACACCGTTTCACTCGGGGAGATTGAAACTTCTTCATCAAACGCCGCGCCCTCGTCGCCGTCGATTTTGACCGCAACGCCAAAAGGCGACGCGCATTTTTTGGCAATTTGCGAAAGCGTCAAACCGTTAAATTCCGCGGGAAAAGCCGAAAGCGGCAAGCACGAGTCCCCCAAAACGCCGCATTTTGGATAGCCTTGCAACGAAATTGTCCGCGAAGAATCGGACACGCTCGGAGAGGCGGGCAAAAGCACACCAGAAAAAAGCAACTCTCCGTCAAGTCGCACCGAACAAGGCGCGTAAGTAAACGCGCCAAAAGCCGCTTTACATTCATCGCGCTCGGCATCCCACACGCTCGAAAACGAAAAAGCGTCAAACGTATCGCTCGGAAACGAAAGCGTATACGCGGTAAATCCTGTAAAGCGATTGCCGTTGATGTCAATACTCACATCTTGCGCGGCTTTTTCGTCAAGTGCAACAACGTTTTTCGCGCCCGCCGCGTCCACATTGCCGTCTTCCACGATTGACGGGTTTTCTTTTTCAAGAATCAGCGCATCGCCCACAAAAATTACTGGCGACCCGTCCGACATTTTTTTTCTTGAGGCAAGAATCGGATTTTTAGAAACAATTTCAGGCCAGCGATTCGAGTTACCCAAAAATCGGAGCGCAATCGCGCCTAACGTATCGCCACTTTTTACCGTATACGACATAAAAAAACGATACAAAACAATCCGCGTTAAACCTATCCCATAAACAAAAAAAACGTCAACGTTGTTTTTGTTTTGGGAGATGTTACAAAATGTACGCTGACCTGTAAGCAATATGCGGTGGTTGAGTGTGTCGAAACCACCACATTGTTTGATTCTGTGGTTTCGATACGGTTTCTACGAAACCTACTCAACCCCCGCTCCCTGCATACATCCTGTAACACCACTTTTTTTTTCGTTGACGCGCTGCACTTCTAACGTTAGAAGTGTTTTTTATTCGTAGTAGACAATTTCGCGCCCCTTTGGAATTACAGACAGTTCATCGGCGGTCAATGCGTTGTCTAAAATAAATTCGTCAAGGCGAGAAAATCCGTCCGCGCCGTACAGTTCTACAATCAATTCAAGCATATTGCGCTCCCTGTCCAGCGTGATTTGACGGCAAGACGGCAAATCAAACGAACTGTCTAAAACGGCTCTTCGAGCATACGAGGCGGCATATAACGCCGCTTCGTAGGTTTCCCCCGAATCTACAGCAACTTGACGCTCGCAATATTCATCTAAAAACTCAACGTACTTTTCAAAAAGCAAAGAAACGCCATCGCTTGCCGCCAAAACGTCCGCGCGACTTCTAATTACCCCGCGATTTTTTCCCGTTGCCGCAGAACTAAGCGCATCCGCCGCCAACCCCTCGCTCAAACCCGCAGAAAGACAACCGAGCGAAAGCGCGGTTATTTCTAGTTGATTCAAAACGTTACCCGCGCCGAACGGGTCCGACAAAAAATTGCGTAAAATCGCGTCCGCCATATCTGAATAGCCTTGAATTTTGGTCAAAATATCCACGGTCACGCGACTCGGCAAGCGCGCAATACGAATCAAAAGGCGCGTTGAATTTCCTACAAAATTTGTCGCCTTACCGAGCGCAGACGAAAGCGCGGTTTTGTATTGCGAAAGCCGTTGTAAAAGCGTTTTTTTCTTTACATCATCAGGCTCTTTTGTAATGATTTTTTCAACGTTGTTACAAATGAGATTTGATTTTTTGAGTACGTTTCTTTGAAACGCCGCTTTTGCATCCGCATCGCTCACGTCGCAAATGCGCTCTGCCTCTTTTACCGCCGCTTCTTCAAAATCATCTACAAACGATTCGACGAGTTGCTCACTCACAATTTCCGCGCGTGGATTTTCTTCTTCATCGTTCGATTCCGTAAACGTGATTTCTACGCTCGACTCTCCGATTCCAGAAACAAGATTATCGCTCCGTTTTACCGTTCCCGTTGGAACAACGCGCACTTTTCCATAGAGCGGGTGTTCAAGCGTTCCCGCGCCGCGCTCAAAAAGCAACGATTCAAACGCATCGGCTTTTTTTGCACAATCCACGCCAGAAAACAAACAGGTAAGCGGAAACGTTCGCGCCCCCAAACCGAGCGATTGCACCTGCGCCCCGTCAAATTCCGAAAACGTAAAAACCGCGCTTTTTAACGCCGTTTCGCGCGAAACACTATCATACAAAAACGTTTGCCGTTTTCCACTCGGTGACGTGTACGCCGCTTCGCTCAATTCCATTTTTGCCCCCGCAATTCGTTTTTTTTTTCCACACTACCGCAAAATCTCCCGCGCCCCTATCCCATAAACACGATTTTTTCGATTTTCCGCTTGCTTTCCTTTCTATACTAATGTAAACTATATTCAACTTCGGAGAGAGAAATTCAAACCGTGGGAGGCTCAAAAATGAGCCAGAAAAAGAAAAAACCCACCGAAAAACGGTGGGTACGCTACGGGGTTACGTTTTTGATTTGGGTATCTAGCGTAACCATAACAATAATTCTTGAGCATTACATACCGATTTTGCTCGGTTGGTAAACTCAAGGCGGGCGGCAGATGTGGGGAAGCGTCTACCGCCTTTTTTATTCTCACAGAAAAACGCGCAAAACGCAAGCGTTTTCACAAAATCGCGGCTAAAAGCGTACACGTGCCCATCACAAAAAGACAAAGCGCAATGCAGATTTTTGTTGTTTTTGACATATTGACTTCCTAAAAAATAATGATTTATATTTCTGACAAGGGGCGTTCCCGCCCCCGTCTGGTTTACTTTACCAGTTCAAGCACTAACCCCGCAACACTTGCCAAAGTTCCAATAATCGCAAGTGCTTTTCAGAACCAATCATCTGGAAGTTTGCGGGGTTTTTCATTCCCGTTTTCCATTTTTCTCACCCCCTTACCCGCGCCATTCCGCTTGACGATTATTATAATACAATATTTTTGTTTTCTTGTTAAGAAAATAGAAAAAAAATACAAAAAGCGCCTGTTTTCTGGTGATTGAGCCTGTCGAAATCACCGCTACACACGATTTTTTTTTCGATTTTCCGCTTGCTTTCCTTTCTATACTAATGTAAACTATATTCAACTTCGGAGAGAGAAATTCAAACCGTGGGAGGCTCAAAAATGAGCCAAAAGAAACGGCGGGAATTACCGCCAAAAGAAAAAGCCTTACGCAAAAAGCGCAAGGCGTGGAAATCAGTGTTAAAGTTTTTACGAGAACTGGCACTGATTATCATCCCTATCTTTATTAGTTACTGGTTAAATAACTAATAAAGCGGGCGGTAGATGTCGCAAGCGTCTACCGCCTTTTTTATTCTCACAGAAAAACGCGCAAAACGCAAGCGTTTTCTAAAACCCGCCCGTTCTATGCCGCGAAAAGGTAACACCAGGCGCACCCGTCGAAGACGTTTCAAGACCCGCCGCAAGTTTCAACTCGACTTCGCTCTTTGAAACGCTTTCGCTCCTTGAATATTGCGCTGATTCTGCGCTTGTTTTTGTTGGAACAAAATCAGAAACATTTGTACTAATCGCGTTTTTATCTTGCCCCGCGCCTGTAAGTCCATTCGTAAAGTTTGAAAGCGCGTTGTACGCATTTTTTGCCCAGTCCATGCCTGGAATCATTGAAATACCTTTGAGCAAAAATTGAATCGGCGAAAGAATATTTGACACGATTCCCGCGCCAATCGCTAACAGACCGCCGAGCAAACCGCCGTCGGAAAACGCTTGCTT
This sequence comes from uncultured Treponema sp., assembly GCA_937877535.1. Lineage (GTDB taxonomy): Bacteria > Spirochaetota > Spirochaetia > Treponematales > Treponemataceae > Treponema_D. Next base: position 11,199 of record CALFJF010000018.1, on the reverse strand, counting down.
TACGTTTGAAATAGAAGCAAAAATCGCGTCAACTTTTTCAATCACAAAATCCAACCCCGCGCCCAAAATGTCACCCAAAACGGGAATATTTGAAACAATATTTTTGCACTCATTGAGCGCGTCAATAATGCCCCCTCTGATTGCGTCGCCAATCGCAAACAAACCCGCTACAAATCCTTGTTCAGTGAAAGCCGCTTTGATTTCTCCCCATTTTTCATAGATTGAATGAGCGATTCCCAAAATCAAACCGAGAGGCGGCGCGATAAGCGTAAGCGCACCCGTTGCCACGCGCCCCCATGTTTCCCAATGCGTCGTCACGCTCACAATAAGCGCAATAAGCGCGCCAATGCCCAAAATAATCCAACCAATCGGGGAGGAAATAAAGAGCGCACGTGCCGCGTTGCCGATTCCTGTAAACGCTTTTCCAAAAGCCTGTCCGAGTGGAGAAGCAAATTGCGCGGCAAGTTTTGCACTTGCGTCCAACCCGCGCAACGCTCTGCTTGCAATAACCGCGCCGTCTTTGATTCCAAAAAAGAGCGTTTGCATCAAAGAAAACGCGCGGAACATTTGAAAAATCGGATTTGCAAGCGCAACGATTCCATACAAAACCAAAAGCGGCGTTCTAAAATTCCACAAAATACCCACAAAATCCACCGCTTTACCCATAAACGCCATAATCGAAGGAATCGCCCGCGCCAATCCGTCAATCAACGCGGGAATCATAGAAAACGCCGTTTCAAGCCCCGCCTCGATTTGGGGAAGTACCGCGTCCAAACTTTGAGAAATGGCGGGTATAATTTTTTGCGTAAATTGCGAAATTTTATCAGTGAGCGAATCAATGAGCGCACGCCCGCGCTCTGTGTCAAAAATCGCAACGAATTTATTTCCGAGCGAATCGAGCGCACTTTTGAGCATTTCAATTCTACCGCCAATCGAAGCGTTCATCTTTGCCGCCATTTCATCGGTTGCCCCCGTTGATTCTTGCAATTCCGCGGTAAATTCGCGAATTTTGTCCGCGCCCTCTTGAACCAAAAGCAACGCACTCGAAATGTTTTCTTTTCCGAACAATTTCGACAAATGGAACGCTTTTTGTTCATCGTCCAACCCCGCAAGGCTATTTGAAAGTTGTTCGACTAAATCGGCAAACGGTCGCATTTTGCCTTGCGCGTCGTATGATTGGATTCCGAGCGCAGCAAGCGATTCTTTTGCCGTTGCCGTTGTGCCTGACATTCCGAGCATAATATTGCGAATAGCCGTACCGCCCGCGCTTCCCTTTACGCCAGAATTTGCCAAAAGACCCGCAATCGCGCTAAATTCGGCAAGCGTACCGCCAAAACTCGTAAACGTTGACGCGCCTTGCTTTGCCGATTCAAACCACATATCCATATCAAAGTTGGCGGCATTTGTTGCCTTTGAAACTATATCGCTCATTGTGCGTAACTGATTGCCCAACGCCTCCCCGCTCAAAGGATTTCCCGCCGCGTCTTTCATCATGTTAAACGCTCCGAGCGCGTCGGTTGCCATGTCTACCGCGCTTGTCATGTCTTTTCCCGTTGCCATTGCCATATCTGCCATTGGTCGCAACATCGCAATCGAATCAGCGGCGCTCATTCCCGCCATTGCCATTTTGTCGAGTGCCCCCGACGTGTCAAGCGAATTAAAGCGCGTTGCCCCCGCAACGTCCAACGCGGCATCGCGCAACGCTGCCATCGTTTCCGCTGTGCCTCCAAATTTTGCGTTCGCGCCCGTCAAAACGTCATCAAACGCGATGTAACTTTGCACCGATGACGCAATGCCAGCAGAAAGCGCGGAAAACGCGGGGGCGGCAACCGCCTTGACCGCGCCGAATGTTTTTCCGAGCAATTTTCCGCTAAAACCTGTAATTGATTCAAGCGATTTGAACTTGCTGCTTATTCCCGTGATTTTTTCGGAAATTTCATCTTCTAAAGAAAATTTGACAGAAACCGCATAATCTTTTGACATTTTGCAAAACCTCTTGTAAATTTTTTTGAAAAACCCCACTCGGAGGAAAATCAAAATGGCTTTGAATTTTTGGGACTGGTTACTGCTCAATCGGCATGAACGGCAAATGATGAGACACGTTGACCGCGTGCAAAATGAGCAACTAAAAGCAACAATGCAAATGCAAGGCAATCAAATAAAACGCAATTCGTATTTTGGAAATATTCCAGACAGTCAAAAACCGTTTTATTTTTCGCTCTACATTTTTTGCGCGGCAATTACAACGTTTTTCGTTGCGCTCTTTTTGCGAAAAATATCGCTTGCCGCGTCAATCACGTTTTTTGTAATCAGTGCGCTTTGTGCGCTCTACCTTTTAGGCGTGTTTGTCGAAAAATTCAAAAAACCCGCCGCCACCGCGCCCGCTTCAAGCGATTCTTTTGCTCAAAACGAATTGAGCGAACTCGAAAAATTCGTTGCCACGCATTACCCCGCGTTTGAAATTGGAAGCAAAAGCAACGAACTTTTTGAAATCGTCTACGAGGACAAAAAAGGCAACGTTTCAAAACGCAAAATCGAATATATTGCCACGCAAAAAGAGGGCAAAACGCTTTATTTATTAGCATTTTGTCACACTCTTTCAGATTTTGCCCGCTTTGAACTTGACCATATTATTCAAATCAAAGACAAACATGGCAAAATCATAGAAAACGCGCTCGCGTATTTTTCCGCGCGTCTATGAACGCTTTTCTTGCATTTCCAAAAGACTCGAAAGCAGCGGATTATACCAAAATTCCGCGTCTTTTCGGGTCATTTCTTTTGGGTCGGTCGGTAAATGATAATTTTGATAAATTTCAAGAATCATCACCAAAACGCCCTGGCACGCGGGGACGCGCGTTTTTTTTGCGTTTTGCGCAATCGTAACCTTTTTTAGAGCAAAAAACTCAATACCACCGATATAATTTTCCAATCGCTCCCCGCAAGGTCGGAAAACCAGCGCATCGGCTTTGCACACACCGCCGAAGCCATTGCCATCGCTTTATGAATTGAATCGGTATCTTTGTAGCCGTCCATTGCCATGTACGCGCGAACGTTTGGCTCAACTAAGCGCAATTTTTCACCCGCGCAATTTTCGGGGGAGCGCGTCGAAATCGTATACACAAAATCGCCGTCTTCCAAAACAAGCGAACCGTTTTCAAGTGCTTTTATAAGTAATTCTTTACCCTTGCCGTTTTCCTCGCCGTCAATATCGTGAATCTCTGCCCATTTTGCAAATTCTGATTCTGCCAATTCGCGCGGCATTACATTTTTTGATTCGCCCATACAAAACTCCTTTATTTTTGTTTACGTTTTTTACATAAAATCAAAAGCAAAAAAAACGGCAAGAAATCACCGCCGTTTTTTTTTGCTCATTTATTGCCGTTCAACTTTTCCGTGAATGGCAATTTCTACCGTTCCCTCTTTTACGTCAAATTCTGGTACGTCGGTAATTTGCCCCTCGCCAGAAAATACGTCGCCCGAGCAAAGGGTAAGCGTAAAAGATAACTGGTCAAACGAATCTTGACTTTCTTTCAAAAATTCAAGGTCGCCGCGAGCGGGGTCAATGACAAGCGTCAAACCCTCCACTTTTCCAACTTCCCGCGATTTTACCGAGCGCGAGCTTCCGTCTCCGTTCATTTTTTGCTCATTTGAAAACCCGCTCAACGTGATTTTTACGTCTGAATCAGCGTCGCACACGTATGTGCGCCCCTTTATGATAATCGACTCAGCGGGTCCTGATGCCTTTGCCATACTTTCCTCCTATTTCTTAAAATAAAACGATTAAAAGGGGCAAAACGCCCCCGTTTTTTTTACGCTGCACCGCCCACGTAAAACCCAAAGAACAAATCAGTTGAAACGATTTCAACGTTGCCCGAAAGTTTTACGGGAATCGTAGAATTGACGCGCTTTGGATTTTCCGAATCAATTTCTACAACCATGTTTTCTTTTGTGAATTTTGCGTCTGAAATCAATGCAAGGTTTTCGAGCGATTCCGCCATATTTGCGTACCAGGTTCTAAACGATTTCGGACGAATTGCATTCGGGTGACTTGAAACCGACGAATCTGGAAGCAGCGGCGCACCTTGCACTTCATCTTGTTCGTTAATGAGTCGAATATTGTAGATGATGTTCATCAACTTGACCGCATCCACAACGTACCGCCACGACTTAATTTTGCCCTCGTTTTCAGGATGCCAAAAAAGCACCGTGTCCGAAAGTTTTGCGCATGAACTTACCAAAACATTCGTTGACGCGCCTTTATTGACCGCGTTGTTTCTTGTCAAATACGATTCTTGAACCGTGCGATTTCCCGCAATCAGATTTGAGAAAAGACCTTTGTAATTTTGCGCGGGGTCACTGTCTGCCGTTGTCAAAATGTCCAAAAGTCCACGCGCACCAACAACCGCCTCCAATTCAGGCGAACCCGTCGATTGTACAAAGAAATTGATACGGTCGTTTTTGCGCTCGTCTGAAATTGCCGTGCGCGTTGCGTAATCAGCCGTACACCCATGCGCAACCAAAAGCGGGCGTTGAATCTGCCATGACCAGCGCGACTCTCCGAATGTTTGATACGTGTTCAAAAGCGTTTTTTCATCATAACCGAGCGTATTCAAAATGAACGTTTCCCACACGTCACCAAAAAGCGAAAGCGCGTTGTCAACTTTCAAAACGCCCGCGCCCCCGCTAAACGCAACGGCTGCAACCGAAAGTCCAACGGTTTCAATATCGTAAACGATTTTGATTCCGTTGCCCGTTTTTCCACTCCATTTTGCCGAAAGCGGAATATTGTAATAACTGCCCCCGCCTTCTGGTGTCTTTTGTTCAACAGTACCCGCGGAAACGGGCATTTCAACGCTTTTGTTGATTTCCTCTGCAATCGCTTTTGCAAAATCGGCGGCGGTCTCCCCCTCTGTAATGACAACAGAAATTTCTACGCCGCCAATGATAATTGAACCGCTCCCGTTTTTTGTTGCCACGCTGCCTGACACCGTGAGCGCACCCGTTGCTTTTGTCTTTTGCGCATCTGCCTCAAATGCCACGGGGTAAAACGTAACGGGAAACGTTGCTTGCGTTCCAGTTTTTGGAAACAGTTGCAACGCTACCAGATACGCAAGACTTCCCGCGCCCATTTTTTCAAGTACCGTTTGCGCGTCGGTTACTTCAAACGGCTCTAGCGTATAACTTGCATTGTCCGCGCCCTGCGCAATAACCGCCAATCGCTGCGGAAGCAGATTCGCGCCGCCTGTATTAAAATTTTTGAATGAAACATCGCACCCCGTAACACGGGCAATCGCGCTTTTTGTTACACCCATTTTTGACCCTCCATTTTGATTTTTATTGAACTTCGCCGTCTGCGTTTACTTTTACGCGGCAAGATTCGAGCAATTCGCCCGTTATAATGTCAACGTCTTCAAAATAAGACACTTCCATCAAAAGACGAACCACAATTACCGCAATCGCGCTTTCGTTGTTATCCCACGGCTCGCCCGCCTGGTATTGCGTGAGCAAATGCGAACCGACAACCCCGCGCAATCCTAGATACGTGTTTTCTTCATCTTGCAACACGCGCCGCACAATTCGCGCGGTTTTCCATGCGTTTTGACTTGCCGTTGTTACCGCATTTGCTGCCGCCGTAAAATTGCCCGCGCCGTAGCAATCGAGCGAAAACGTTGCTGTATGGTTACGGCGGTTTATCGTAGCCGAACCAGAATCAACCTTAACGCTATCTAAATGCACATTGACAAGCGGGAAAGGATTTTTTCTATTGTCAAGAGCCTGAAACACGGGAGACTCAAAATAAATGCGCGGAAATCGCTCCTCCGCGTTTTCCTCTTTTGTCTCCAACTCGCCGATTGCGCTTTTGAGCAAATTAGCAAGTTTTCCAGAAATCAATTCAATATTATCCTCTTTCATTCGCCTGTCTCTGTTTCTTTAGATTCGTCGGATTTCTCGGACGCTTCCGATTCGTTCGATTCGTCAATAAGCACCTCGCCTGATTCCGACAAATCGGCGCGTAAATAAACGCGCGTTATTGAAAGCATTAAATCTGGCGCGGCATAGGAAACCGCGTACCGCCGTTTGACCCCGTGCAAATCGGTAAAAACAAGCGTCCAACCGTCGCACGGGGCAACCGTGCGCCCGTCTCTTTGAACTTGCATTGACGGAAACGCCGCCGTTGCCGTGCGCCCCGCCGTTTGCGCCCCCTCCGCGTCAATAGAAAAACCAATATCGTCGATTATTCCAGAACACTCAAAAGCGCATCCGTTTTCGTCAATCAAAGTAAAAGCAACCCCGCCCTCGTCGAGCGAAAAAATGCGCTGCCCATCCTTTGCCGCAAGTTCCCTAAGACTCATTCTTTTTTCTTCCCGCTCTTTTTAGAAGTTTCTGTAGTGTTTTCTACATCGCTTTTAACGTTAGAAGTTTCTGTAGCAACAATCAGATTTTTATTTTTTGCATTTTCAAACGTTGTAGAATCCAAAAAATCCGATTCAGAAATTTCTTCCCCAGACGCAAAAATTTTGCCACCACTCACCAGCGCAACGCCGCCAACAATAAATTTCATGCGTTACCCCCGTTAAGCCAGCGTCAAACAACCCCAGCGTTCAAGAGAAACGGGAATTGAAAGCGGGCGACTCTTTGCTTCTACCACAAAACCGTCGCCTTTTTCGTACCAATAGACGCGGTTATGCACACGAATAAACGATTCCCCGTTATCGGTGTACGTGATTGTTTGCGGGAAAGCGTCCGAGAACGGTGCGCTCATGCCGCGCGACGGAACACCGCCGTACACTGTCCGAAAATCAAGGTCCTCTTCCCGTGGCAACACAATAATTTTTTTTGGGTCAAGGAATGGTACGGTTGTACCGTTTGGCATCGTGTATGAAGCATTGTACACGTAGATTTCAAGGCGGTGCATTCCAAACATTGCCCATCCGTAGTAAGTTTCACCCAAGCCGCGCCCCTGTGGAGAGAGCGAACCCAACCCCAAACCGTCGCGGACAACGTTTTTCTGGAACGTCGCGTCTGCTGCGAGCGTCTGAAAAGCCGTACTTGACATAATCAAATACGCAAGCGGACGCTCGCCGTCTGCTGCAACCGTATCGCAAAGCGCGGCAATGCTATCGCAAATGTTTGCCGCGCTCACCGCCGTCGGAAAGTGCGTTGCTTTTGCCCCAAAATCGAGTACAAAAGACGAATTGCCCTTGTCATCTTTCAAATCGAGTTTGCCCGTTTGCAAAATTTGCGCGTTTTGCACGTCAACTTGCAAACCAATCATATTGTGCATTTTGCGCAAAATACGGTCAGCAACGGGCAACGCTCGCAATTCCCAATCGGTATTGTTTTCGATTTCTTCGCTCTCGCCTGGAAGTCTGCGCGTCAAATCGTAGAGCATAATCGGCTCTTCAAGTCCAATGTAAGACGGACGAAAGCGTTTTTCGCTCCACTGGTCAGGCTGTACGACCACCGTACCCGTGCGAGCATCGCGCAACGTTGGTGCGATTACATCGCGCGCGGAAAACATATCGAACTCGATATAATCCGCGCTTGTATAGTCCTCTTCTCGGCTTTTGAACGGGCGGCTCAAAAGTCTCTTTTTTGGTGCTTCACGGTCATTGATAAATCCGCTTAATCTTTTTTTTCTAAATTCCATTGATTCCATCGTCTAGCCTCCATTCCTTTAGTTCGTTTTGACAACGTTTTTTGCAAAAATCGCATAATCGCGCAATGCCGCCGCCTGTTCATCGGTTGGCGCGTTTCCCGCCCAATCCAAAAGGTCGCGATTTACTTGCCCGCTAATGCACACGCGAACGGCAATATTTCCCGCCTGCGTGTATTTTTCATTTGAAACAAGCACACCGAGCGCACCCTTTGGAGTCGCGCCCGCAAGTTTGTATGACCCGTTTGAATAGTCCATTTCCAAAACGCTTCCCGTTTGTGCGCTCTCACCGCTCGAAAGAGCCAAAACCGCCGTTTCAAATTGGTTGTTACCCAAAAGCAAAACGTCTAAATTGTGCGTTTCGGTTTCATAATTTCCGTAAAATGCCTTACCCATCTTTTCCTCCTTGCCTTATATTCCCAAAAGAGCGCGGTCGAGTTTGTCAAAATAATCGCCGTTGTCGTCGAGTTCATTTTTTGGAACTGAAACGTCTGCGACTTTTTCATCTTTTGCAAGCGCATCGCGCATTTTTGCCGATACGTTAAAATCCATGAACGCATCAACAATCACTTCGTCCGACGGATTCGCACCGTCGGAAATACATTTAAGCGCGAACGCCCGCGCATCCGCGCTTCCCGACTTTTCCGCCATTGCCAAAAATCGCGCCGAACGTTTCCGTTCATTCGCCGCGCCCTCTTTTCGCGCTTCATCACAAATCTCTTTATAGAGTTCAGGATTTTGCGCTTTGAATTGCTCAAGATTCATTTGCAATTCCTCCGTTTTATTATTTTTAGAAAAACTTTCGTTTTCTTGCAAAGCCAATGCCACCGCGTCAAAATCGACGCTTTGCGCTTTTTCTTCCATTTTGCGAATCTTTGCATTACACGCGCCAAAACGCGCAAACGCCTCGCTCATCAATTCATCGCGTTCAAAATCGTTTTGAGTTGAAACGATTTCATCGGCAAACCCCGCCGTTAAAATTTCCTCGCCAAAAAACCATGTTTCTTCGCTCATCATTTTGAGCAATTTCTCTTGCGCAAAATGCGACTTTTTGGCGTACGCATTCACAATCAAATTGTCGATTTTAGAAAGCAACGCGCCCTCTTTTTGCATTTCGTCCGCATTGCCAACGCACAACCCCCACGCTTTATGAATCATAAAAACGCTATTGTCCTCGCACGAAACCACCGCGCGAGGCAACACCGCGCTCGGCGCGAGCGCAATAACGCTTGCCATGCTTGCCGCCATGCCTTTTATATACGTTGAAACGGAAAAATCGGCGTGGTTTCTGCAAAAATCGCGAATTTCGTTGTAAATTGCCACACCCTCCCACACGCTACCGCCAGGGGAGTCAATCACAAATCGCACAGTTTTATCAATCGCGTTTTCTACCTCTTTTAACGCGGCGCGAATTTGCGTAGCGTCAACCGTTCCGTTTTCGCCGCAGTCTTTACAAATTTCGCCCTCTATCAAAATATCCATTTTGTTTTTCCCTCTTTTTGAAAAAATTATCACCGCAAAAATAAAAGCAACCTATCCCATAAACCAAAAAAAAATGAACTTTCACTCTTGCACTGGTTGAGCCTGTCGAAACCACCCGCCCGCTCATACTTTTTACATTTTTTTTCTCAACCCCCCCTCTTGACTAATACGCCTTTTATGCGTATAATAATAATCGTGGAGGACGAAATGACAAAGCTCGAGCTTGAACGGAAGTTCATCAAGGCCGGCTGGTCGCTTGTTCAAGGCGCGAACCATGAAAAGGCGGTTTCGCCAGACGGCAAAAAGAAGATTTCCATTCCACGACACAGGGGCGACATCAAGAAAGGTACTGCCCTTGCGATTCTGAAAGAAGCCGGACTTCTCTAAATCGGCGGCGGGGAGCAATCCCCGCGTTTTTTGGAGGTCTTTATGAAATATGTGTACCCTGTGATTTTTGAGGAAGCCGAAGAGGGCGGCTACAATGTGAGCGTTCCCGACATTCCCGGCACCTTCACTTGCGGAGACGACATGGCGGAATCTCTTGAAATGGCGGAAGACGCCATGGAGATGATGCTTGCCGACTACGAGGACGAGGGAAAGCCAATCCCCGCGCCGTCTGCAATCAGCGACATCAAAACGGACGGCATTGTTTCCCTTGTCCGCGCCGATACGGACGCTTGGCGTATGCTTATGAATAACACTGCCGTCAAGAAAAACTGCACGCTCCCCGCATGGCTCAACAGCAAGGCGGAGAAAGCGGGCGTGAACTTCTCGCAAGTTTTGCAAGACGCGCTCAAAAAAATCCTGGGCGTTTCCGAGCCAAAGACCGCCATTGCCTGACCCCGCGGCAGGGCTTGCCCCACCAAACCGCTCAGACATTTTCACCCCCTTGCCTCCTCTTGCTTGGCGGACAATTCTTTGACTATGCCCCGCTCCCTTTCGGACAACTCTATGACTATCGCTTTTGCCGCATCCGCCCGTGCTTTTGCCGCATCCGCCCGTGCTTTTGCCGCATCCGCCCGTGCTTTTGCCGCCGCAAATTCCTCCGCCTTTTGGTCGGAAACGAGCAAATGCTTCCCGAAAAGGTCTTTGGGAAGCCCGTCAAGATGTCTGGTTAGCCTCGCCTCGCTCCTCTTTACCACGAACCTTTCCCCGCCGTTAACGAGCTGGTGCATTTCGGCGACTCCCAGCACATTTTTTGGGTATGCGTTTTTCAAAAGCCTCGCTTTCCGTGGCTTCAAACGCTCCAGGCTCGTTTTAAGCTCGGGGGCGGTAATCAGCAGTATGTCCGCAGAAAGCAGGTTCGTGACGAAGTTTGTCTTCACAACCGCGCCGTTGGTGTAGACAATATCGGCGTTCGCGACAACAGCCGTGCAAATATCCGCTTTATGCGTGCAAATCAGCGCGGGAGAGAAAAGAAAGAACTTCACGCCCTCCCCGACATAGAATTCTATGATGCCGCTCAGAATTGAGAAGGGCGGGTTGTCAATCACCACGCCGTCGTCGGGGTACTCGCAGTTCTTGTAGTCGCCGCCCGGATAGAACGGGCGGATTATCTTCTTGCCATTGAGCGGACAAATCGTATTCACATAATTAAGGACTTCCTCGTATACGTCGCGCGGGGTGTAGCAGTCATCGGTCGTCTTTGGCGCGTCCGTGAACTTCTTGACGAAGCTCTCGTAGTCGTAGAACTCTGCCTTTGTTTTCTTTTTTCTAGGAGAAAATATTTCTATATCGTCGAAAAGATAGCCTTGATTTCCCATAAAAAATCACCCCGCTTCCATCGTTTTTTTTTCTAAAACCCCCTTGACGTACCACGCTTTAACGTGGTACACTGTAACCATCTAAAAGACAAGGAGTTGAATATGTCTAGCAAAGAATTTGAGTTGCTGCTTTCGCTGATTATCTCCATGCTGAAAGACGGCAAGACGCAAGAGGTCATCGCGCTTTTGGAGAATGTCTATGAAAAAGCGGATGAGGATTCCAGAAAATAACATCAAAGCAAGCGGTAGCGATACCGCCTTGCTTTTTGAGAAAATGAAACTGAAAGAACTGCGTAC
>CALFJF010000017.1 GCA_937877535.1 uncultured Treponema sp. | reverse complement strand
CCTGACCCAAAAGCCCCGGACCAAGCTCGGCAGAAAGCAAGTCGCCAGTGAATTCAACGACATCGCCCGCCTTGATTCCTTTTGTCATTTCGTAGACCTGAAGCTGCGCTACATTTCCGCGGATACGGATAACTTCGCTCTTCAAGCTAGAATCTTCAACTTTAACATAGGCAACTTCGTTCATGGAGACCGTTCCGTCGAATTCGACCGAAACCATGTTTCCATTAACTCCGACTACCTTTCCTTTTGTATCCGTCATTTAATTCTCCATAAAGCCATTTCAAAAGAATGTCATTCCGAATTTATTTCGGAATCTCTTAACAAGACTGCTGAAACGAGTTCAGCATGACAATTTCAAAATCGCCCGTTTATTTATCTTCAAGAATCCTTGTGTAAATTTTCTTGTAAGAAGCCAAACCGTTCGCCTCGTCGAATTTTTTCATTCGGGAAGCGAGCTTTAACTTGAGACCGTAACTGAACACGGAATCAAGCGAAAAACCGTCTGTCGGACGCATGCTTTCAATAACGCTGAGCCGATACTGGTTGAGGTACTGCTCGGCAGCCAGAGGGCTGTCCATACCGCTCGCAGTTCGAGCCGCCTGAACCGCGTCAGGAGCAATCGACTCGTTACCCGCGCTGAACTTCTTTTTCATGCGGAGCGCACGAATCTGAGCCAGTGCAAGGCGGAGGCTCTTTTCCTTGTAGTTCCAAGTGTCAACGAATGACGAGCCAGTTTTTGAATCTTCAAGCGGTGGTTCAAGCGAAAGACCGTCAAGAATTTTCATTTCGTTTTTGTTAAGAAAGCGCGAACAGAGGTCATAGTAATATTCATAAGTAATTGGCAACACCGTCTTGTCGTCGCCCGCCGAAAAACCAGGGAGTTGCGACATAAGGTAGTAGTGATTACTCATACTTCACCCCCGCCCGACTTATGCGTTGCTGACCGCTTCTTTTAAAAGTGCAGAAACGCGCGGATTCAAGTACGCGCTGAAAAGCTCGGCGACCGCCTCCGCAGAGAAATCGTAGAAAGCCGCCCCGTCCTTTACGCCCACGCGGAAACCTGAGTTGATTGAGTTGTCAACTTTAAGCGTGAGGCCTTTCGCAATTTCGGCTTTGAGAGCGGCGTTGAGATTTGACTCAAGCGACTTTAAGTCCTTTTCGTTCAGAAGGACAGAGACCTCGCTCGCCTCGGTGTTTGCCGTCCACGCCTTGACCGTCTCGGGAATGAGTTTTGAAAGCAAATCTGAAGAATATGCTTTTTCGGTTTCTGACTGCAAGATTGCAGAAAGTTCTTTTGTGATTGAATCACGGAATGAAAGCACGAGATTTCGGCTCGCCTGACGAATTGCGTCCTCGCTTGCCTTCTCGAACCGTGCTGTTTCATCTTTTGCTGCTTTGATGATTTTTTCTGCCTCTTCCTTCGCGTCCGCGATGATTTTGTCGGCTTCAGATTGAGCCTGAGCCTTGACTTCGGAAGCAGATTTTTCGGCAGCAGCGACACCGTCTTTTTTAATCTTTTCGATTAAATCCTGTACCTGGATGTCCATGCAAACCTCTCTTTTCTAAAGAAATAACTACAGCGATTATATAACTAAAAATTCAAAAAGCAAACAAAAAAATCGTGAATTTCAAAAATATTGACTTATAATTTTGGGATTTTTTATGAAAAAACTCAAAAATCTCCATTTTTTCATATTTTGATTATATTACGAAAAAAAAATCGACCGCATTTACGGTCGATTTTTTTGTTAAAATAAGGTTTATCGCTTGAGACTCAACACGGTTTCAAGAAGTGTGTCCGCCGTCTGAATCGTTTTTGCGTTCGACTGGAAGCCACGCTGTGTTACAATCATGTCAGTGAACTGCTCGGTCAAGTCAACGTTTGACATTTCAAGTGCGCCCGCAAGAAGCGAACCTTTTCCAGCAATGCCGCTTGTTCCAATGTTCGCAGTTCCAGAGTTGATTGACTCAACATAAGTATTATCGCCTGCTTTTTCAAGACCGCCCTGATTCGTAAACGTTGCCATTGCAAGTTGACCAATCGTGCGGTTCGTGCCGTTTGAGTACACTCCCGTGATTACGCCCGTTGAGTCAATCTTGAAGTTTTCAAGATAGCCCATCGTGTAGCCGTCCTGATAGAACGCCTTTGTGGAACTTGACGACGCGCTTTGCGTAACCGTATTGACCTGACTTCCAATTGTGCCAAGATTGATGTTAAAAGTCTGACGATATGGATTTCCGTCCGCATCCGCGTTGGAATCTGGCACATTGTACGAAGCCTGCAAAATGATTTCTCCGTCAGGATTTGACGTGTTTCCTGCCGCGTCCATTACGCTCTGAAGCGTTCCCGTGTTGTCGAACTGAACGATAAACTCGGTGTCAACGCCGTCGGTTGTTCCAAGTCCCACCCTCGTTTCCGTTCCGTTTGGATTTTCGGCAGCATTGTCGGGATCAACGATAACTCGAGCGTGCCACTGATTTGGAGTTTCTGTGTCGCGCGTAAAATTGACAGAAAGATTATGCGCATTTCCGAACGAATCGTAGATTTTGAACTCCGTACTCCACGTTCCCTTTGTAATGTCCGCTTGCGTTGCATTATCTGGGATAATCGGTGTATTTTTGTTGAGGTTGCAAGCAAAATTGACATTTTGCGTTGCCTTTGCAGGGTCTTTTGAACCGACTGGAATTACAAGGTCTTCCGTGCTTGCAGATGTTTGAAGAACCATCTCACCATCGATTTCGCGCGCCATCCAACCTTGCACGCGATACCCATTTGCAGGATTTACGAGCGTTCCGTCGCGGTCAAGTCCAAACGCACCCGCGCGAGTGTAATAACTCTTCTCGCCATTCATCTCAAGGAAAAATCCATTTCCTTGAATCGCAACGTCTGTGGAAATTCCCGTTGATTGCAAATTTCCCTGCGTAAACACAGTATCAATCGTTGCAACGGTCATTCCCAAACCAACTTCCTTCGGATTTACACCGCCCTTCTCTTCCGTTGGTCGTGCCGCCCCCGAAAGTTGCTGGCTAATCATGTCCTGAAAATTCACGCGACCGCGTTTAAAACCCGTCGTATTGACATTAGAAATATTATTTCCAATGACATCCATACGAGTCTGATGATTCTGCAATCCAGAAACACCAGAATAAAGTGATCTCATCATACTGCTACCCTCTTTTCTACTTTCTTTACAATTTTTTCGATTTTATTTTGATTTACGATTTTCGTTTAATCATTGTAGACCGATATGATTTTTTCCATATCGTAGAACATTCCGTTCACTTTTACCTGTGGATGAGAACCGCGAGTTGCCGCTTCTACAACTCCGCGAGTCGTTGTATCTCCAAGGTCGATTTCAACCGTATGCCCCAAAGCACCTTGCGCTTCAGAGGAATTCATCAAAGAAGCGAGCCGCTCAAAATTCTGACTCATATTCGTCATCTGCTCCAGCGACGAAAACTGCGCCATTTGCGCTATGAACTCGGTGTTGTCCAGTGGATTCGTCGGGTCTTGATTAGTCATCTGTGCCATCAAGAGTTTGAGGAAATCGTCCTTTCCGAGTTCGTGACTAGGCTGTCTTCCGTTTACCATAATGGATTTGTTGAATCTGTCAACTTCGCCTTGCACCTGCACCCGCTCGGACGCGCTCATAGTCGTATTGATATCCATGCTTACTCCCACGGCTGCTCGCCGTATACATAAAAAATCGGCAAAATAAAGAACCGACTTAACGGAAAAACGTGCCAACTTATTTGAACAAACAAAAAAAACGCGGAAAAATCCATTCGACTTTTCCGCGTTTTTTCGATTTTTTGATTTTTTTATGCCACAATGCTCACAGAATGAGCGTCAACATTCGAGGCACTGCCAGAATCCGAACTTAAAGAATCCAGCGCCGCGTAATCGCCATATTTTTTTTCGGCATTGGCAAATCGTTCTTGTTCGTTAAACCCGCGCTCTTCGTTTCCTTGCGCAAATTCCTGCCCGCTATTTGAAAAATTCAAATCGAACGCACCCGTATCAAAACCGCTTTCCGTAAACGCCTGCCTGATTGCGTCAATGCTTTCTCGGAACGCATCAAAAGCCTCTTTTGAAGCAACCGTAATCTGCCCAGAAACGATTTTATCCGAAAGCGAAAGACTGATTTTTACGTTTCCAAGACTTTCTGGACGCAAAATCAAATTTATCGTACCAGAATTGCCATCTTTCAAAACGATATTTCCCGCCTTCACAAATTCTTGAGCATTTTGCTGCACCACATTCGATAACATCTGCTGAAAATCAGAACCGTTTGCGCTTGCTACTTGCTGCGATGACGATGTGATGTTTTGCTCAATTCCTGTTCGAGCCGCAAGTTCTATCGTCAACTGCTGCCCTTCCGCTTTTTCCGCTTCTCCCTGATAAGCCACGCGCGCATTCGTCTGCGCCGTCTGCTTTGAAAACTGTGGCTTAAAACGCGCCGCCCCTTTTTCTCGACTTAAATCCGCTTTTTTGGAAGAAGCACTTTTTTCTCGCCCTTTTTCAGAGCGCAAATCGTGAACGGCAAGTCGAGAAACCGACGCGCGGATTTTTTCTTCCGCCGCTTCTTCGCTCGACTCTGAAAAAGAAAAATCTCCACCGTCTGCAACGGTTTCCACGCCGTTTTGATTTTTCATTGTGGCTGCAATTTTTCTTTCAGCGTTTTCAGAAATCAATGAAGAAGGCGCTTCGCCTTGGAGATTTTCGTTTTCGTAAAAAGAAACAGCCTCGGCATTTTTTTGATTTTCAAAGTCAGCACCCAAACGACTATTTTTCGATTTTTCTTCCGACGTTTCTTCAAACTGCGAAACAAAAGACGCACGAACGTTTTCTTCGTCCACGTTCAAAGAAGAAAGCGCGTTTTCATTTTCAATTTCAGAAACATCAAAATCCTGTTCCGAAAAATCCGCTTCACCTTCCAAAGAAAGCGACAACATTGCAAGTGCGTTTTCTGAATCCGCCTCAAAATCCTGCGCATTTTCCTCGGTTTCGCGAGAAATGCGCTCGTCTGACTTTTGATTTTTGGAAGAATCCGCGCGCGCCGTTTTTTCTTCTCGTCCGTTTTTCTTTGAAGAATCCGCTTCGTCCGATTTTGCGCTTTTTTTTGATTCTGCGTCGCTCACCGTTTTTGCAGACGAATTTTCCAAAATGCCGTTTTTTTCGTTATGTTCAGTTTCTTTTGGAGAATCCGACGTTTTTTGCCGAGGTTCGTCTTTTTTCAGTTCTTTTGATTCTTTGTAAGCCGCGTTCAAAGCGTCAGAAAATGAAAGCGCGTCGCCCCGCTTTTCGTTTTCTTGCGTTTTTGGAGCAAAAGATTCCACAGTTTGCGCACTCAAATTCAAATTGCCAAGGTTTGGCTGTATGTAATTCATCGTTTTTCTCCTTTTTGACTCAAAAAAAAATTACTGCGCTTCCGAAAGAGTTGCGGGTTTATCAGCCATTTTTTGAGCAACCGTAGCCGCTCGCTCGGCTGGCATATTCATAAGCCAAACCGAAGTAAGTGAAGCCGTGCGGTTCGCCTCCGCGATTTCGTCCGTCTTTCTCATTATGTCGATGATGTCTTGGTCGTCCATTGCCACAAGTTGAGCCACCGCCGTTTCTGGCGGCATTGAAGAAAGATAAATCGAAATCTGAGAAATATTTGCATCGCGGTCGGCAATTTGCTTTTGCTGGCTATTAAATGTATTTTCGCGCTCGTCTTGACTTTTCTTTCGCTCTTCAAGTTCTTTGGAAACCGCTTCGTTTTGCTCTTCAAGTCGCGTTATATCTTCTTCTCGCTTATCGAGTTCTTGAACACGCGCGTCGAGCGATTCGATTCGCTTTGCAAATCTGTCTTCGTCTAAATCGCCCGTAAACGGATTTTTCTTTGTTCCCGTGACGGAGGTTTGCTGCTGCAAGCCCAAAACTTTATAAACAGGCGCAAAAACACGCTTCGCTTTTATCACTCCAAGGTAATCAAACCACATCAATCCGCCCAAAACGAGTATCAATATAAGAATGAGCAATGCAATCGTTTTTCCAATTCCGCCGCGACCTCTCGCCATAATTTTCCCCTAATTTTTTTCTTTTTTATTTTTCGGAATGAGAGCCTTTGAATTTTATCAAAAATTTACCGAAGCCGTCGCTCCAATTTTCCAGGATTTTTCTTGCTCGCTTGGATGTGGACGAAAAGTCGCAAAAGCCGAAACAGAAAAAGACAAACTTTGCGCCGCATATCCCGTGTTTGGCGCAATATCAAACGAAAATAAAACCGTCGCCACGTCCGAATAATCGTCTTTTTGAATATTTTGAACAAGCGACGGTATTCTTGCAATATCGAATAATTCTCGCTCTGACTCGCATTTGATTTTTCCAGAATACGAAATCGTAACATAAAACCGACGCACAAAAACCGAAAGAGCAGGAATTCCTTTTTGGATTTCGCGATTAAAAACAACCGCGCTCACACGCGCTTTCAAAAGCGTGTCGAGTTCGGGATACAAAGACGCTGTAATCGTAAACGGAAACAAAATTGGGACTCGAACTTGCGCAGTTCCTCCCGCGTTTATCGCTTTTTTTTCAATGTCAGGTCGATACAAATCTCCATTCAAAAGCCAATCGTAATCTTTTTTTTCTGCATACACAAACGGTTTCAAAAGGAAACCAGAATACCAAAACGTTTTTGGATTTTCTCGATGAACGGTCGAAAAAGTCGCGCTCATGGTAGAAAAAGCGTGAAGTCCGCGCCGAGAAAAGTGCGTGTCCGCGTCTTTTGGCTCTTCGCCGTAAAAAAAATCCGACAAAAAGGAAAGCGAAACAAATCCCGAAAGAAAGCGCACTGGAATGAGCGAAAGCGACACCTCCGAAGACGTTTGCTGAAAGCCGTTTTTTGTAAAAAGTACAGTTCCTTGTGCGCTGTAAGAAAAAACGCCGTCGCCTCCAGAAAGCCTTGCGCTTGAACCGCCAAAAAAATCAAACGGATTTACGCCCGAAGAAAACATAAAAATGCAATCCGTCCAAGGATTCGCGCTCAAAAAAGTGCCGCCCAAAAACGCTATATCGCCCGTTTCTTCAAAGGAAAAATTTTTTCGCACAAGAATTGAAATGGGAAATTTTGCGCCATTTTTGTAATAAAAAATCGAATGATACGGTTTTTCTTCAAAATCCTCGCTTGCGTCAAAAAAATCTTCATTTTCTTCAGATTTTTCGATTTCTTCGATTTTTTCTTCGAGAACGGGAAAATTCTCACAAACCATACGCGGAAGCGGCTGCAAAGAAATCGGATGGCGGTCAAATTCTTCGGTCAAAGAAACAAGAAAAATCGAACCGTCGGAAAGAAAAACGGGTCGTGCGCCTAAAATTCCTGCGCGTCCATCTTGGGCTTGAAAAAAAACGGTTGCGGATTTTGATGTTTCGTCAAAAAGCAAAAATCCTGCACGTGAAAAAGTCCTCTTTTTTCCGAGTTCCGCCCAAGAAAAAGAAAGCCAGAGTTTTCCATCGTTTCTGGAAAAAACGTGCAAATCGTGGACGATTTTTTTTCCAAAATCCACGGAAAACGTTTTTCCGCCCGACTCGATTTTTACGCACCAAGAAAGTCCTTTTTTGGAAACAAACGCTTTTGAAGAAGATGTTTCGTCAAAAACGGGAGAAAAAATGATTTCGTCAAAATGCGCCGAATCGATTTTCAAAAAAGACACGTTTTCTATTTCAAAAAAAGCCGACGTTGCGCCTTCGCTTTGAATTACGTGATAAGCGCCGCTCAAAATGTCGTATTCTGCGACTTCGCTTTTTGTGGTGCGTTTTTCGTGCGTTCGCGTAACGGCGATTTTTTTTCCGTCAGAAGAAAAAACGAGGCGATTTACGCCCGTGGCAGAAAAAAGTCTGCGCGTTTTTTTGATTTTTCCGTTTTGGAAAAACTCCGAAAGAAAAACGCCCGACGAAAGAGAATCAAAAAAAACAACAAAAAATCCGTCTTCGTTTTCAAAAACGTCAAACGCGCGAACGAACGCATTTTCTTTTGAAATGTACTCGATTTTTCCAAAATCTTTTACAGAAAGCGCGGACGACGGGATTTCAATCCAGTCATAAAACGCTTGCCACTCGTCAGAAAGCGATGTGCCGTAGCACGTTTTGAAAATGCTTGGAACGAGCCTCGTTTTTGTGCCTGCCAGATTCCAAAATTCTCCGTATTTTTTGATTCCATATTTTTCTTGCAAAAACTCTGCAAAAAGTGCTCCAAAAGCGTAAGCGTCCTGCCCGCCTGGAAAAATGTCGCGTGCGCCCGTAACGTCGCGCCAAGACGGAAAAGCGCGGATTTTTAGAATGTCATCGAGTTTTGCTTTTGTAACAAGTTGCGTAAAAAACGGGTCAAAAAGCCTTCCGCCTGCCGAATCGCGCGATTCAAGGGAAACCGCCGCGCCTTCAAACCAAAAACTCGTAAGGGAAATTCCTGCGGGAGTTAAAACGTCGGCAAAATGCGCCATCGCTCTCCAAAATGGACTTTTTGCGTTAAGCGTTACCGCGTGCGTCAACTCGTGATAAAAAACCGCAAGCAGCGTGTCTTCGTGCATATCCAACGATTCAGACGGTGGCGTGTCATAAACTACGATTAAATTGTACGGGGCAAGCGAAAAAAAAGCATTTAGACTTTCAACGGAACTCGTAACGGAAACGGGAAATCGGTCGGTCATCTCAAATCCAAGTTTTGAACAAAGTTCCGCGTACATTTCGTCTGCAACGCGAGCAATTTTTTCCGCCGAAGATTTTGTTTTTTTTGAATAAATAAAATCGAACCATTGAGTTTTTAGAACAAAGAGTTTTCCTTCGCCAGCCATTGCTCCGCCGTGAGCAAAAGCAAAATCGACGCACCAAAACAGCAAAAAAAGAAGCGCGACAGATTTTTGAAAAAAACGAATTTTCATAAACGAGATTTTACCATAAAAAAGAGCGTTTTGCTTTTTTGCAAAAATCTAACTACACTTTTTTTATGGACGAATTTGATTTGAAACACGAACTCAATGCCGAGCAATACGAAGCGGTCATGCAAACGGAAGGCGCGCTTTTGATAATCGCGGGTGCGGGAAGCGGAAAAACGCGCGTTATAACGTACAGAATCGCGAATATGCTCAAAAAGGGAATTCCGCAAAGTCAAATTCTCGCCCTCACGTTCACGAACAAAGCGGCGCGGGAAATGGAAGAGCGCGTCAAAGAAATGACAGGCAAAAAACTCCAACTTTTGACGATTTCGACGTTTCACGCATTTGGAGTCCGCGTTTTGCGCCAAGAAATCGGCGTTTTAGGTTGGCGGGAAAATTTTTCGATTTACGACGAAACCGACAGAAACACGCTCATCAAAGATACCGCGCGGGAATTAAAATACAACGAAGCGAATATCGACGTGTACAAACTCGGTTGCTTAATCAGCGACATAAAAACGAACAGGCGCGAATGGGACGCAGAAACTGACGTTTGGCGAGAATTGTACGAAAGTTACGAAGAAGGACTTAAACTTTACAACGCCGTGGATTTTGACGACCTCATCACGCTTCCCATTCGGCTTTTTAGAGAACACCCCGAAATTCTACAAAAGTACCGCGAACGCTACAAATACGTGATGGTTGACGAATTTCAAGACACGAGCAGACAGCAATACGAACTCATGCGACTGCTTTCCGACAAAAACATTGCCGTTGTGGGCGATGACGACCAGTCGATTTATTCGTGGCGCGGTGCGGATTATCAAAATATCGTGAATTTTGAAAAAGATTTTCCTTCCGTTCGGGAAATCAAACTCGAACAAAATTATCGCTCCACGGGAACGATTTTGGATGCGGCAAACGGAGTCATCAGTCACAATAAAAATCGAAAAGAAAAAAAATTGTGGAGCGGAAACGGAAATGGAAAGCCAATCGAAATTTTTTATCCTGAAAACGACGCGGCGGAAGCGGATTTTATTTTAGAGTGCATAAGTTCGCTCGCTATTTCTGAAAATCGAAAATACTCGGATTTTTGCGTTTTGATGCGCTCAAATTCGCAAAGCCGTGCGCTTGAAGAGGCATTTCTTTCTCAAGACGTTCCGTACACGATGAGCGGCGGCACGTCTTTTTTTCAGCGAAAAGAAATCAAAGACGTAATTTCTTTTCTTCGAGTAATCGCAAATCACGACGACGACGTGAATCTGCTTCGCATAATCAACACGCCTCGACGCGGAATCGGGCGGACGACGCTCGAAAAACTCAACAAAATCGCACGAGAAAATTCGTGCTCGCTTTACGAAGCGATTTCTCTTGTCATCGATTCCAATTCTACTTCAAAAGGTGGCGAAATCGAAGTAGACCTTTTTGGAAACGCCATTCACGAATCAAAATGCGAAGGATTTTCCTCCGAAAGCGCGGAAGGAATGAGAAAATTGTGCGCACTCATCGAAAGCGGCAAAACGCTTCTTGGCGGAAAAAATCTTTCCAAAAAAGTGCGCTCGCTTTTGGAAGAAATCGGCTATTTTGACTTTTTGCTTTCAGAAAATCCCAAAACTCCAAAGGCGGCGCAATGGAAAATACTCAACGTTGACGGGCTTTTGGATTCAATGGAACAATGGGAAAATAATCCAGACACCGAAGACTCAACGCTTTACGGCTATTTGAACAGAATTACGCTTCTTTCGCGCGACGATTTTGAGGGCGCGGATTCGGGAAAAGTCAATTTAATGACGATTCACGCTTCAAAAGGGCTTGAGTTTCCCGTGGTTTTTATTGCGGGAGCCGAGGACGACATAATTCCGCACGAACGGGCAGTTTTAGAAGGCGGCGAAGAGGCGGTGGAAGAAGAGCGCAGGCTTTTTTACGTTGCAATAACGCGGGCGCGCGACAAACTTTTTATAAGCGCGTGTCAGGCTCGAAAAAAAAGACGATTTTCCGCAGACGGAAAAGAGCGCGAAAGCGAAGGGCGCGCGTGTACTCCAAGCCGATTTTTGAAAGAAATTCCGCAAAATTTAATCGAATATCACGAAGCGCAAAAGGAAGTGAGCGCAGAGGAAGCAGAAAAAATTCTTTCGGAAATGGTAAAAAAATTTAGAAAGCCGATTGTTCCGGGGTTTTCTTCGCAAAAGTTCTAACAAACAAAAGTCCAAGAGAAAAAACGCCGAAAATCGAAAAATGAATCAGTGCATTGGAAACAAAAGGCTTTCGGCGGCAGCGGTGGCAATGGTGATGATGTTCGCTTCGTTTTCGTGTCAATCGGCAAAAGCGGAAGACGACGAAGAAAATTCTGAAAGCGACGAGGAGTTCGTTTACGAATCTCCGTACATTGTTCCAGACCCGCTTTCTGACGCGCTTTCTTACAAAGAAATCTGGGGCTACGTCATGGAAGGGCGAGAAAAAGAGTTCAACCGCGACGTTCCAATCACCGACGTTGGCTATTTTGTTTCTTCGATGAACGTTTACAGCGAAATGCCAAAAGTTCCCGCGCGAAGCAAATTCTTCAAAAATTACAAAGGCAGAGTTCATTTAGTAACGAGCGTAGATTCGCAAACGCAAGCGCACTTGCTGTTAGACCCCACGCTCCCCCTTCGAGAGCGAATCATCGCGCAAATGATTGAAGCCGCTGAAAGTTATGAGGGACTTCAAATCGACTGGGAAAATATCCCCAAAAGCGACACGGAGCGTTTTTTTGACTTTTTGAAAATCGTGCGAGAAAAACTTCCAAAGGAAAAAATCCTTTCAATCGCAACAAAGGCACGGCTCAAAACGCTCAAAGACGACCCGTTTGCTTACGCGCCACTTGCAAAAGTCGCCGACAAAATTCTCATCATGGCATACGACGAGCATTGGTCAACGAGTGCGCCAGGCGCAATCGCAAGCACAAATTGGTGCAAAAGAATCGCCGAGTACGCACAAACGCAAATCTCCGAAGAAAAACTCATAATGGGCGTGTCGCTTTACGGCAGAACCTGGCTTTCCGCGCCCGTTCGAGGGCAAGCGTGGTACAGCAGCGGAATCGAGCGGATAAAACGAGAAAACGGAATTAGCGAGGTGAAGCGCGACGAATACGGGATTCCGCATTTTTCGTTTACAGAAACGGCAACAATAACTGGCTGGTACGACGACGCTTATTCGCTTAGAATACGATGTCAAATGTACTCCGACCTTGGAATCAAAAACATTGGATTTTGGCGACTTGGATTTGAAGTGCCAGAATTTTGGCAACACATAAAATTGGACGAATAAACCACTTTCCAAAATGCAAATTAACAGAAAGTGGTTTAATAAAAAAACTGGCAATGCGCCAGTTTTTTTTGCAAAAATCAAACATTGAGACTGACAGGATTCGAACCTGCGACCCTCTGCTTAGAAGGCAGATGCTCTATCCAACTGAGCTACAATCTCATCGGTAGAACTATAGCAGATTGCTCACGCTCTTGCAATAGCAAAGCGCACGTACAAATCTGCTTTTTTTCACTTAAAAAATGCTGTATCATACAGAGATTTTGTGCGGGATTTTTTTCCAAACAGGTCAGATTCCTCCTCAAAAACAAAAAAATCGGAGTGAAAAATGAACGGCGAAGAACTTGAAACATACAAAGACGAATTTTTTAGCATCTCAAAAACGATTTTGGAAAACGAGTGCATTTCGGAAAAATCAAAAAAAGAATGGAAAAAACAGCAAGAGAAAATCGAGCGCAGGTTTGAACTTTTTAAGACGGATTTGCTTTTTATTGTGGCGACGGGAATGCTCAAGGCGGGAAAATCCACGTTCGTAAACCTTCTGTCGCGAAACGAAAACGCCTCTCCGATTGGTTTTGGAATTGACACCACGCTTCGCCCCGCTCTTATCAAAATGGCTTCAAAAGAAAGCGCGTCGCACGGCGGGATATACATTTACAAGCGAAAAACCATCAAAAATCCTGAAAACGAATTGTACGAATTGCAAAATCAAATGGAAAATATCATTGACCGAATAAAAGGCTTAAAATCGTTCGATGAACAGTATCCAGAAAGTTCTCCGCGCCCACTCACGCAAGACAATCTTAGAAAAGCACTGTGCTCAAAGCCTGGCACAAACGAACTTTTAGACCAGTCGCCGCTCCTTGTGGTGGTGGAAGTGCCGTACAACGAAGAAAGCAAGATTTTTTTTGAAAACTGCGTCATTTTTGATATGCCTGGACTCGACTCAAACGACGCGGAGATTTCGCAGAATTTTGAGATGTACAACGCCATTTTCAAAGAATGTGATTTGGTGCTTTTTATTCAAAGCAATATGTCGCCTGTAAACGACGCGGCGTGCGGCTATCTTGCAAAAATCGGAAAAGACCGCTCGTCATGCACGTACCGACTTGTTCAAAATAAAATGCGAGCAAAATATTGGCTTGAAGAATCCGCGCTTCAAAAGGAGTTGTGCGAGCAAGCGGAAAACGGAATTAGGAATTTTGTAAAAAAACTCGGCACAAATAAAGTTTCCGAGTCGTCGCTCAAATCTTGGTCGGCAAATCTTGGAATGGCATACGACGTAATTTTTGGCGCAAGCATTTCAACTGAATACGACGCTTCGACTCTTTTGCAAAAGTCAGAATTTTTGATGATGGAAGAAAATCTTTTAGCGGACATCAAAGAAAATGGAAAAGAACAACGTCGCTCGCATTGCAAAGACGAACTTTTGAACGACCTCAAAGACGTTTCTAGTGCCATTGCGCGAAAAATCGTTTTTTTGAAAAACGAACTTTCTCAACATGAAATCGCGCTCAACACGCTCATCGAAGAAAAAAATCTCATCGAATCTTACGGAAAGCGCGGCAAAAAAGAAAGTTGGATGGGACTTGAGTTCACGCTCTCCGACGACTTAAAGCGTGAAATTGAAGCAAAAACGCGGGAAAGTTTTAGACGACTTCGAGAAAACGCAAAATATTGCAAACGCCTACCAGAAAAAGTGTCGAGTTTCAAAATCAAAGGAAGCGAATACGACGAATTTTTGATGGAATGTAGCGAAAACGCTCGCGCTCTTGTAAAAAAAATCATCTCTGAATCGTATCTTGAAAAAGTCAATTCTGGCGATTTTGATGCAATCAAAATTGTGAACAAAAAAATCGAGGAAATAAACGAAAACGCAAGCGACATTGTTCCACAAATCCCAAAAGTCGAGTACAGAACAAAAACGGTCGGTCAGATTTCTGAAACGGTGCGGTTTGACATTGCTCCAATCGACGAGCACAAAGAAGATGGAAAATTTTTGTTTTTGATTCCGTTTGAAAAAACAATCGAAGTAAACGCTTCGATGATAAACGGCGAGTACGACAAAATCATCGCGCATTATGTAAAATCGTCTTGCGCTGTACTAAAATCGTGCATGGGCGACATTATGACAGACATTTTGAATACGCACGTTTCGATATACATCAAAGAAAGCCTTTTGGAAAAAGAATCGGAAGTTTTGAAAATGAAAACCGAAATCGAACAAAAGAATTTTGAAAAAGATTTTTTTTCAAGCACAAATGAAAAACTCGTTTTGCTCATCGAAAAAATCAAGGAATTGAGCGTATGAAAAAATGTGTGTGGCACTGCGCCCTCGTTTTGCTTTTAGGTGCGCTTTATTTTTCGGGCGAAATTTACGAAAAAGGCAAGATTTTGAACGATTCTCTCCCCTTCCCCGTTCTTGGATTTTTTTTCTGGATTTTGCTCATTTTTGCCGTTTTTGAAATAATCGTAAAACCGATTTTTTTATTCGTAAAACTCACTAGAAAAAAAGAAATCGACGTTTTGGGAGAAGCAAAAAATATCAGAAAAAATCTCAAAAAGAAAAACGAAAAAAACGACTTATTTTGGAACATAAACGAACAACTCGTTCTCTCGATTCCCAAAAAATCAAAAGAATATAAAGAGCGAAACGACCGACTCGCGCTTTTTATAAAAGAATATTATGCAGAACTTTCGCCACAAAGCGCAAAAATCATAAAAAAATACAGTTGGAAAGCCGCGCTGTGCGTTGTTTTTAGCAGAAATCCGCTCGTTGACGGACTTTTGATGTTTTTTGCGCAACTCAAAATGGCTTTGGAATTGATGAAACTCTACGGCTACAAACCGTCGCCGATTTTTAATGCGCTTTGCTTTTTTTGGATTGCGTCGAATTCTGCGCTGAACGGGATTTTTAACCAAGCGGGCGCAGATAGCGTGGGCGAGATTTTGGGTGGCATTTTGAGCGACGGCGGTTTAATCGAAGAAGGATTTCAAAACAAACTCGTTTCAAAGGCGAGTTCTTGCGTAATTGAAGCACTCACGTCGGCAACAACGGTTTACGTTACAGGCGCAATCATAAACCGAAAACTCAAGGGCGAATCAAAAGATTTATCGATAAAAGAATTGTTCCGCTTGCGACGAGAAGGCAGAATCGCGCTTCTTTCAGACATTCCGGTAGCGGCAGTTGAAAACGTCAAAAAATGCTTTTGCTAACAACAAAACGCTTTACTTTACAAAAAGATTTGAAAAAATTATTCTTAAATTTGTTATCGCTCAAGATCAATAAAATCTTTGGAGGAAAAATGAATTCACTGAAAATTTTTGAAGCGTTAGAAAATGTAAAAAATGAAATATACGTTATGCCAGCGTTCCAAAGGCAGTACGTTTGGACGATGGAGCAAATTGAAAAACTTTGGGACTCGATTCTCCTTGGATATCCGATTTCAACGTTTTTATTTTGGAAACTCTCCAAAGAAAATATGAGCGACGACACGTATTTTTGCCGCTTCCGAAAATCGTGCGAATTTAGGGCAAAAGGTTCTGCCGCCACAGATTACGAATTGTCAAAAATCAACCTTGACGTTTCCAACATTGCCGTCCTTGACGGGCAGCAGCGACTTACATCGCTTTTTTTGAGTCTTTATTGCGATGATGTACTTGTTCTAAAAGCACACGAAAGAAGCGGAACAGGCGGAACGCGGGCAAAACTTTTGATTGAACTTGACGAAAGCAAAATCGAAATAGACGGAAACGATTATAACTCAAAAAAATACGACATTCGTTTCACCGAAAAAATCATGCGCATAAGTCCTACGCAGTTTGAATTTAGAAAACTCATAGAAAATCCTGCTTTTAGAAACGAAAATACAAGAAAAGACGCAATCGAAGGAGCAATAAAAAGCGTTCACGCGGAAAGCAAAAATTATGCTCGCACTGTTTTGGAAACGCTTTGCAAAAAAGTTTTTGACGAACCACTCATAAATTACATGGAAATCGACGGAAATCAAGACGATGCACTAGAAATGTTCGTTCGATTTAATAGCGGCGGAAAACCACTCTCAAAATCGCAAATAACGATGTCAATTTTGGGCGCGTATTGGAATGACTCAAAACAATTCTTTGGAAAAGTGCTTTCGGGTTCATTTTGCAACTTTGGCGAGGATTTTATTATACGAACGGCACTTATGCTCTACGGAGATGTAGTAAAATCAAACATAAATGAAAAGACCGCAAGAGAATTGCGAGGAAATTGGGATTATTTTAAGCAAACGCTTACAGAACTCGACGACCTTTTGAAATCTATGAATATTGAAACGGCGAGATTTGCAAAAGGTTGGAACGTTTTGCTTCCCGTGATTTTTTTCATCTACAACAATCCAGATTTCAAAGAAGACAAGGATGCAATTCGTGCGTATCTTGTTCGAGCCGCGCTTTTTACGTTCTTCAAATCGGGAACAACGGGAAAACTTTCTGTAATTCGCAACCAAATTATCGATAACAACAACAGAATCACAATTCCTCTTTTGGATTCGATGAACGAACTTCGAGTTACGGAGGCAAAAATCGAGGATTTGCTCGACCTTGAGTACGGAAGCAAAGTCGTAAGCGAAATTTTGTATTATTTGAGTCTTGACTGGCACGAGCCTGGTGTTTCTTACGATATTGACCATCTTCACCCTTCAGACGCATTTAGTTCCAAACCGCTTGCGGTAAAAAGCATGGAAGAGTGGCAAAAATGCCGCATGAATAGAAATCGTCTTCCAAATTTGGAATTGCTCGAAGAATCTTGGAATCGCGCAAGACATGAACGACCGCTCCAAGATTTTTACGATGATTTTGACGACACACTCAAAAAACAATTCCGCGCACACGCGCTTCTTCCAGAAAACGTTTCTCTCAAAATCGAAGATTTTGCAACGTTTTTTGAAGAACGACGAAAATTGCTCGCAAAAAAAATAAAGGAAATCTTGCTCTAAAACCATAAAGGAGAAACATGAAACAGCATTTTTTATACAAAGACATAAATCGACTTCCGTCGCCAACTTGGAATTGGCTCAAAATGAATGTCGCAAAAGTCGAAATCGAATCGGATAGCGAGGCGAAAATCGAAAAATCGGAA
This sequence comes from uncultured Treponema sp., assembly GCA_937877535.1. Classification (GTDB taxonomy): domain Bacteria; phylum Spirochaetota; class Spirochaetia; order Treponematales; family Treponemataceae; genus Treponema_D. Next base: position 38,871 of record CALFJF010000017.1, on the reverse strand, counting down.
ATCGTTTCGGAGAAAAAAGGCGAAATTGTGCACGTGCCGCTTTTTTTTGACGAAGGACGCTACGAACACGAGCAAACGATAATCGCAAAGGAAAACGCCGAAATAACAGTCATTTTTGATTACGTTTCAGACAAAAACGCATGGGGATTTTCTTTTGTAAAAACGCGCCTTGTGGCTTTTCCACATTCAAAAATTCATCTTGTGAAAGTGCAGTTGCTCGGCGAGCAATTCGTTCAAATTGACCAAACGATGAGCGAGTGCGCTGACAACGCGGAAATCGAAGTTACGCAGATTGAACTTGGCGGAAAGCAGGTGTTTGCTGAAGTCAAAACCGAATTAAACGGATTTTCTTCAAAATTCAAAAGCAACACCGCGTATAAAACCGAAAACGGGCAAACGCTTGACATGAATTACGTCGTAAATCACCACGGGCAAAAAACAAGCACAAAAATGACCGTCAAAGGCGTTGTGGGCGAAAACGCGCTCAAGATTTATCGAGGAACGATTGATTTTAAGCGAGGCTGCGCGGGAGCGACGGGCGACGAGCAAGAAGAAACGCTTTTGTTGAGCGAAAGTGCCGTTTGTAAATCGATTCCTGTTATTCTTTGCGACGAAGAGGACGTTTCTGGCACGCACGGCGCAACGCTTGGAAGGCTTGGCGCGGACGAACTTTTTTATATGCAAAGCCGCGGAATTTCTGAAAGCGAAGCAAAAAAAATGATGAAAAAAGCAAAAATCATAAGCGTGGCAAATGGAATTCCAAGCGATGAAGTTCGAGAAAAAATCGAATCGTTTTTGGAAACTGAGCAAAATGAGTCAAAGGTCTAACATCAAAAAGGAGAAAAAATGCAAAACAACACAATTCTTGACAAAGCGATACGGCGCATTGCCGATTTTCCAAAACCAGGGATTCTTTTTTACGACATCACAAGCGTTTTAACAAATCCTGACGTGTTTCATTGGACGATTTTGGAGGCGGAAAAAAAATACGCGCCGCTCGTAAAAAGCGGCAACATAAATGCAGTGGCAGCGGTCGAATCTCGTGGCTTTTTGTTCGCTTCCCCACTCGCGCTCACGTTCAATTTGCCGCTCATTTTGATTCGCAAAAAAGGCAAGTTGCCAGGCGACGTTTTTCGCGCTTCCTACAAACTCGAATACGGAGAAGCGGAAATCGAAGTACACAAAGCGGATTTGAAAAAAAGTCAAAAAATTCTTTTGATTGACGACCTTATTGCCACAGGCGGCACACTCGACGCAGGAAAACGCCTTGTTGCGCAAGGCGGAGCCGAAGTTACAGAGATTTTTGGCATAATCGGTCTTTCGTTTTTGGGCTACAAGGATTTTTTGAGTCCAACTCCCGTTACAACGCTCATCGAATACGAAAGCGAATAACCATCGCTCAAAATCAGTTTTGGAGAACGATTAGGAAATCTCTCTCGCAGTTCCCAAACTACAGCGAGTCGGCAAGTTCCTCAAGTTTCTTTTTGAGTTCGTCGAAATCCTCCAGATTTCTTGGAATCACGATTTTTTTTTCGCTACGTTTTGGGATATACGCAAGCCCCCTGTTCCAAAAATACGAAGGGGCGTTCAAAGAAACATTGGATTTTTTTATCAGGTATATGGCGAAGGAGTCCGTGCCACCTGGAAGTACGGAGAAATTTTCCTCGGAAATACGATAGTCGAGGTTTCTCGCTTCCGCGAACTCGCAGACAAATGCGCTGACTGTGGCAAGTTGGATTTCCCAGATTTTCTGGATTTTCGCATATTCGCGCGCAGCCTCTTCGTTGCTAAGCGATTCGATTTTTGCCTTTTCTTCGTCGAGTTCTTTCACCCGTTCGACGGTTATTTTCGCGAACCCGCAGAACAAGTCGTCGGGCGGATTTTCCATATCGTTTATCTCCCGCGCGAATTTTATGACCGCCTCTTGCAGTTTTTGGTACTTAAGGCGGTTGTTTTGGTAAAGTTCTATTTTCGCACCACAATACATCACGCTTTCCCCTAAAAAAAATCGCGCACACACGGTCATTTCGACAATCTCAATGACTGTGTGTGCGTGAGTAAAAACGATTTACTCCGTCGGGCGTTTTTTGAGATTCTTGCTCTCAGCAATCGCCCTGCCTTCGCCGACTTCCTGCTCCATCATGGCGCGTACTTTGAGCGGAAGCCCGAAGAGCGTGATAAATCCCTGCGCGTCCTTGTGGTTATAGAGTTCGCCCGTGGTGAAAGACGCGATGTCTTCATTGTACAGGCTGTACTTTGACTGCGAACCCGCCGCGCGAATCTGCCCTTTGACGAGCTTGACTTTCGTCCAGCCCGTGACGGTCTCTTGCGTGGAATCCACAAACGCCATGAGCGCGTCGTAGAGCGGAGTGAACACCTTGCCGTCGTAAATCAATTCCGCCAAGCGGAGCGAAACCTGCTGCTTGTAGTGGTAGGTGTCGCGGTCAAGGCAGATGTGATCCATCATGCGGTGAGCAAAGTAGAGAATCGCGCCGCCGGGGGTTTCGTACACGCCGCGGCTTTTCATGCCCACGCAACGGTTTTCACAGATGTCCACCAAGCCGACGCCGTTCCGTCCGCCGATTTTGTTCAGTTCAAGCATCAAGTCCAAGCCGTTCATCTTCTTTCCGTTGAGGCTAACGGGAATGCCTTTTTCCCACTCAATCGTCACATATTCGCCGTCGCTCGCTTCTTCGGGAACGACCGTGTTTTTGAGCATGTGCTTGTAGTTCGGCTCGTTTTCAGTCTTTTCAAGTTCCAGTCCCTCGTGGCTGATGTGCCAGATGTTTTCGTCACGGCTGTACGACTGGTCTTTTTTCATCGGAACTTCAAGATTTCGGTCTTCCAAAAATTTGATTTCGGCTTCGCGGCTGTCCATGTTCCATTTGTCGTCGCGCCAGGCGGCAATCACGCGCAAATCCGGGGCGAACGCCTTAATCGCAAGCTCAAAGCGCACCTGGTCGTTGCCCTTTCCCGTCGCGCCGTGGCAGATTGCAACTGCGCCTTCCTGCCGCGCGTACTCGACCAAAATCTTTCCGATAAGCGGGCGGGCAGTCGATGTACCGAGCAAATATTCGTCCTCGTAGACGGCATTTGCTTTGAGCGCGGGCCAAATGTATTCCTCAATGTATTCCTGCCGCGCGTCTACCACATAGCACGCGCTCGCCCCCGTTTTGAGCGCACGGCCCTTAATCGCCTCCCAGTCGTCGCCCTGCCCCACGTCAATGCAGACGGCGATGACATCGTAATCATAATTTTCTTTGAGCCACGGAATGATTACCGTCGTGTCCAAACCGCCAGAATAGGCGAGAACAACTTTGTCTTTTGCCATGATTATCTCCTAAAAAGTGAATGAAGATTTTTCTAATCAGAATAGCGATTCAAGCGAATTTTTGCAACGAACGCAAAAATAGCGAAAATCCGCCATGTTTTTTTTACTTTTTGACCGTGCGGATTGCGCCCATCTTTAAGCGTTGTTCGCGCGTGTGGGAAAGCATGCTGCGCAAGGAATCCGCGTCTTCTTCGGCGATGTATTTTTTGAATCGTTCCATCTGTTTTTGGAAATTTTCAATGTGCGTGACGAGTTTTTCTTTGTTCGAGATAAAAAGTTCTGTCCACAAGGGCGCATTAATCATGGCGATTCGCGTTAAATCCTCAAAAGAGCCGCCTCCAAACGCGGTGATTTCTGGGTCTTCCGCGCTTTCCACGAGCGCGCTCGCAATCACATGGCAGAGCTGGCTCGTGAATCCGATTTTCCAGTCGTGCGTGTCGCAGGTCGTTTCAGTGATTCGCGTAAAGCCCATTTCCCGCACCAAATCGCGCATAAAATCAAGGTTTCCCGCCTTGTTAAAGTCGCTCGGACACAGAATGTAGTTGTGGTTCACAAAAAATTTGGCGTCGCTGTTGGCGTAGCCTTCTTTTTCGCCGCCCGCCATCGGATGCCCGATGATAAAATCCACATCGCTCCGCAAGATGTCGGGCAGTGCCTTTTCAAAAATGCCTTTTACGCCACTGATATCCGTGACAATTGCGCCGCTTTTAAAATGCTCCCGATGTTCCTTCATAAAATCAAGCGTGGCATGGGGGTACAGGCACACAAACACCACATCGCATTCGGGGAGCATGTCGCCCACGCGGTCAGACGAAAAAGTCGCGTCCGCCACGCCCTCCGCCATCACCTGCGAAAGACAAGCGGTGCTTCGGTTACAGGCAAGCACGCGCCCCGTTGCCCCCGCCTGACTCAAAATATTCTGCCGGATTGACTTGGCGAACGAGCCGCCCATGATTCCCAAGCCAACGATTCCGTATGTTGCGTGTTTCAGTTCCATGTACAGTCCTTTCTATTTTTGTGGCTTTGCAAAAACGCCTTTACTTTCCGCCGCGCTTTGAATCGTCGGCGCATTGAACGAGTTTTTCAACGCTCTCGCCGTCTTTTGGATAAACGGCAAGCCCCACCGACACTTTTTCTACGCCGCGATGAGCGGAAACGGCATCTTGAATTCTTTGCAGTGGCGGCTTGTAATCCGTTCCCGTGTATTTTCCGCGCAAAATCACCAAAAATTCCTCCGCGCCGAACCGCGCCACAATGTCTTCGCTCCGAACTGCCCCCAGAATTTTGTCGGCAATGCCGATAAGGTCGGAATCGCCATCAACTCCGTGCGCGTCAATTCGGCAAACGGCAAGTTGCGAACTATTCCGACTCGCGTAATCGATTTCTTTTCTGAGAGAATTGAGCACGGTTTTCTTTGAATATAGCCCCGTAAGCGGGTCAATTCCAATCAAAGAAGCGAATTTTTCGTTTGCTCGATTTTTTGTTGCAAGAAGCGCGAGAATTCCGATGAGAAAAATCACAAAAATCGAAAGAATCGCCACAATCAAAACGAGTTTTAGATTCACCCACAAACCTTTTGGAGCAACGGCGATTTCCCAATTTGCATTTGGCATATTTTGAATTGGAACGACCACGGGATTTTTTAGAGAATCGAGCGGAGAGCCAAAAATGTGCTTAATTTCGTTGGATTCTTCTTCAATTCTGTAGACCGAATACGTATAATCACGCGCCGTGATAATCGAAAAGTCCGCAGATTCCACGAGTTTTGAAATGCGAATCACAACGTTGACAAATCCCCAAAAATCCGTTTTCCACACATCGCGAAAAACGGGCAGTCGTCCGATAAATCCTTCCCAGCCCTGCTTTAACATATACGGACCTGCCACGGAAAGCCTGCCGCTTTTTCTTGCAACAACGACTTCGTTTAATCGCTCTTGGTCTGCAAAAAGGTCGTGTCCGATTGCCGCCTCGTTTCCAGAAAGCGGGATAATTTGCTCAACGACTCCGTTTGGAGCGAGTTGAACGCTGTCCGCTGCGGGATAATCTTTCAAAAGGCGCGGTGCGATTCGCGAAAAATTTTCGCTCGTGCGCTCGTCTTCGATTACCAATTCCGCGACAATTTCGTTCAACTGAAACGTTCTTGTGCACACTTGCTCAATTTCCGAAGCGCATAAAAACGCCAACTTTTCCGCTTCCATTTGCCTCGATTTTTTGCTCGAATACGTTACGCCGTACACCAAAAGGAAAGCCATTGCGCAAGAAAAAATAATTGCACCCAAAACAAAAAAATTGCCTCGATTTGAAATCCGACGAGCAGCGGCATCAGCGGGAATATCTTTTTTCATACGCATATAATAGAGCGTTTTTGAGAAAAACTCAACGATTGCGTTTTTTGAAAATGCACCCCGAATCGCTCAAGTTTGAATTTGCCTGAAAACAGTTTTTTCTAAAAATGACATCATATTCTTGAGCGAAAAAAGCACTCAAGAATATGATGATTCGCTTTTTACACCGTTCTTCCTTCAACCGCCGCGTATTTGGCAAGAATCTTCATCAGCTCGTCAAATTGCGCGGGCGTGAGTGACTGTTCGCCGTCGCACAGGGCTTTTTCGGGATTGTTGTGCACTTCGATAATCAGACCGTCCGCGCCCACGGCGACCGCAGCTTTTGCCAAAGTGGGAACCATCCAGCGGATTCCGCAGGCGTGGCTCGGGTCGATGATGACGGGAAGATGTGTTTCTTTTTTGAGATACGGCACGATGGAAAGGTCGAGGCAGTTGCGCGTGTAATTGTCGAATGTGCGGATTCCTCTCTCGCACAAAATGACATTTTCGTTTCCGCTTGCCATGATGTATTCCGCACTCATAAGAAATTCTTTGACCGTGGCGGAAAGCCCGCGCTTGAGCAAAATCGGATTTTTGAGTTTGCCCACTTCTTTGAGCAAATCAAAGTTCTGCATGTTTCTAGCTCCAATCTGAATGATGTCCACATCTTCAAAAAGCGGAATCTGGTTGATTGCCATAAGTTCGGTGACAATCGGAAGCCCCGTTTCTTTTCGGGCGATTTTGAGCAATTCCAAGCCTTCCGCGCCCAAGCCCTGAAACGAGTAGGGAGAAGTTCGTGGCTTGAACGCGCCGCCCCGCAAAAACCGCGCGCCACTCGCCTTGACCGCTTTTGCCACTTCCACCACCTGCGCTTCGCTTTCCACGGAACAGGGGCCTGCCATAATCGCGCAGGTTTTTCCGTCACCAATGTTCGCGCCCAAGTTTGAATCAGCCTTTGAAATGACCGAAACCACCGTGTCCTCTGGGTGGAAGTTTCGGCTCGCCTGTTTGTACGGGGCTTTTACGCGCTGTGCGCTCTCAACGATTTCGTTCGCCAAAAGTTCTTCGGGCGTAATGCGGCTGGTGTCGCCAATCAGCCCCAGAATCGTCACATCCGCACCCTTTGATTCGTGAATGTCCAAGCCCCGTGACTTCAATCCCGATTTGAGTTCCGCAACTTTTTGTGCATCCGCACCATTTTTCAATACGACAATCATTTTTTTCTCCTCGGTAGTTGAGCGTAGTCGAAACCACGTGTCATTTCGATTGCACTCAATGACCATATTTTTTCGGCATAAAAAAAGGACTTCCGATTTGGAAGTCCTTGTAAATGCCATAATTTTTCGCAACTTTACGCATTACATTCTAGCGACTGACTTCCAGAGCGTACACGAGAAAAATAAAAATAGCCATAATAAGAGTAAGCCTTCGTAAAAGAAGCCGACTGGCTAGAGAAAGATTTTTCTGTCGCATTGAAAGTGTTACGATTCATAAAAAGTAGTATAAATTTTTGATACTGTTTTTGTCAAGCGTTTTTTTTGTTTGTTTTTTTAGAAGCAATACATTCTAATTTTTTGATTTTTCATACATCATTATCATAGTGAAATTTACATTCAGATTCCCATTTTGATTTATCAGCATATTTTGACTCATCAAGTGTTGTATGAAGGTCGTTACTATCATTTAACCATGCCGTCCAAATTTTCTTGATACTACAATAAAATACAATAGAAATATCACGACTAGCATCATACTGAGTACGTATGACAAATTTACTAAGCAAACCGTTGTTCGTTCCTATTTCAAAAGGTTTTGTATTTACAGCCTTAGCGTTTTCAATCGCTTCATATATTTTTTCGATTGTAAATTCATGGCTTTTGTCTATTCCAACCCGTTCTTTTAAATGTTTTGAAGCGGTAAACCGCGTTTTTTGCATTATAGTAACGGCTTGTTCTGCAAGTTGGTCGGGCAAAAATTTTTCTTTATGGTATAAATGTGTCGATTTATCAGCAAAAAGGATTTCTTCTTTCATAATTGATAATGTAATGAAGGAACATTCAAAAAGCAAGTTTTAAAATTTTCCTTAAAATAATGGTATAAAACGATTACTTTCCAGACGGCGAGCAGCGAACCGCGTACCCGTCGTAATTGAACCACCACTCCTCGCTCCCGTCAGGAAGCACAATCTGCACCCACCTATAATAAAACAGCCTTCTAATGCAATCGGCATGCGAAGAATCAGATTTTCCCATATCGTCCGTAAAATGCTTGAATTCCCCGTATTTTGGGAAACCTTCCAAACTCCACCTGCCCGTTTCGGGAAGTCCCACCGAAGCCTTCTTTGAAGTAGCGACCTTCTCCGAGTAGCCAGTAACCTTGAACTCGCGGTTGTACCTGACGACATACTTGCCAATTTTATACTCCGAAATATCCCCGCTCAAGAGCGCGGAAAAAGCAAGAAAAAAAGCAAAAAAAACGACAAGTCTTTTCATTGAAATTCCTCCATACATTTAGATTATAACGAAAGGGCGAAACTCATGCCCCCACATTTTTTGACACTTATATTATATGGAAAAAACGATTTTTATAAAAAGCGGGATTTTTTCTCAAAATCAAAAAAATCGTTTTGATTTTACAATCGCGCGTTTTAGGTTTATTATTGATAAAAACAAAGTCGAGAAAATCGGCTCAAAAGAAATGAGTTTTTAGGAGCGACCTATGGAAAAGGTGTATGAACAGTTTAGGAACATCGGTATTATTCCGGTTGTTGCAATTGAAGATGCTTCAAAGGCGGCGGATTTGGCACACGCGCTCGTAAAGGGCGGACTTCCTGCTTCGGAAGTGACCTTCCGCACGGCATGTGCGGCAGAAGCCATTGAAGCGATGATTAAGGCTGAACCCGACATGCTCGTGGGCGCGGGTACGGTGCTGAATGTGGAACAGGCGGAAAAAGCCGTAAAAGCGGGTGCAAAATTCATCGTGTCTCCGGGCTACAATCCCGATGTGGTCGATTGGTGCATTAAGAACAAGATTCCGACCATGCCTGGCATTTCAAATCCGTCAGAAATTACGGCGGCAATCAACAAGGGCTTGACTTACCTCAAACTGTTCCCCGCAGAACGCAAGGGCGGCTACAAAATCATCGACGACTTTGGCGGTCCGTTCCCGCAGTGCAGCTTTATGCCGACCGGCGGCGTAACGACGGAAAACGTGGGCGAATACGCAAAGCGCAAGAACATTCTCTGCATGGGCGGCACCTGGATGGTCAAAAAGCCGCTTATTGAAGGCGAAAAATGGGACGAAATCACCCAGATTTGTAAGGATGCGGTAAAGGCGATGCACGGCTTCCACATTGACCACTGGGGCATTAACGCAAAGAATCCCGACGATGCCACGGCGATTGCGGACGGATTCAGCCCGTTTGGTTTTGCGGCAAAAGTGGGCAACTCTTCCATCTTTGCTTCTGACCAGATTGAAATCATGAAACAGGACGGACGCGGCGCACACGGACACATTTCCGTGGTCTGCAACAACATTGAGCGCGCGCTTGCGTACTTAAAGCAGTTCGGCTTTAATCCGGTCTCCGGCACGGAAAAATGGACGGGCAAGCCCGACGTTTCTCCGCTCAAAGTGGTGTACCTGGACAAAGAAGTGGGCGGTTTTGCAATTCATTTGAAGCGCGCTTAAAAACAGCATTCTAAAGCAAAAATCCCCTGCAAAAAAAGCGGGGGATTTTTTTAGACACGTTTTGTATTTTGTGGCGGATTCAAAAATAATCCGCTATACTAATCGAGTTATGGAAAAGAAAAACAGCATTTTGTGGCAAATTTTGCGTCCCGTTGTTTTGATTTTAATCATTCTTACGGTTTTGATTATTGGAAGTGTCATCTATACATTCACTTCTTCGTATACGTCTGAAATAAACGCGCAAAATTCAAGCATCGCCGATTGCATTTCTGAAGCGGTGAGCAATTTTATGGACGGCGCGTATAATTTGAGCGAAGAACTTGTCAACAATTCAGAAATCATTTCGATGAACGGCGAAGCGCAACATCGCGTTCTTGCGTCCGTCGTGGAGCGAAATCCGTATTTAGAAACGATTTACATTCAAAAAATGGACGGCGTTCAAACGGGGCGTTCTTCGGGAAATCTCGGAAACAGGCGGGATAGGTGGTGGTTCAAGCAACTGTTGCAGACGGGAAAATCGTTTATCTCAAATTCCTATTATTCGATTGCCACAAATATGCCATGTGCTTCGATTTTTTTTCCGATTGCAGACAAAAACACAATCGTGGGAAACGTTGGAATCGACCTAAAACTTGACTATCTTCAAACGCTTGTTGGAAAATATACGAATAAAAACCGAGGACTGTATTCTTTTATAATTGACGGCGCGGGCGTTGTAATGGCTCACCCTGACAGCCGATACATTTCTGAACTTTACAATTACAAGTCGATGACGCACACGGTTTCTCTCAAAGACGAAAACGGAAACGTGATTCGCGACGACAACAACATTATGACAACGGAAGAGCCTTTTGACGCGGATGAAAAACTTCCCGCCGTGATTGACGCTCTTCTTTCAGGAAAACACGGAACGGCGCGAGTCAAAATCGACGGCACGGATTCGTTTATCGCGTATGCGCCCGTAAATCTCAAAGGCGACTCAGAATCATGGGGCGTAATTACGGTGCAAAGTTCCCTTGCGGCGTTTTCAACAATGCGAAATATTGTTCGTGTAATGCTCGTTATTGCAGCGTTCGCGTTACTCGTTGCCATAATTATCGTTGTTTTGCTTGCAAAAAAAATCACCGAGCCGATTCACAGAATCATTCCAGTCATCAACGCGCTTGCACACGACGATTTTTCAAACAGGCTCAAAAAGTCCAAATCGAACAACGAAATTGACGACATAATCGGCGCATTCAACAACGTGAGCGAAAAATTGCAATATTCGAGAAATCGAGAGCATGAACTTGGCGCAAAGTTGTTTTTGGAAACGCAAAATCTTGCCGTGGCAACAAAAGAAACGGCGGCGAGTTCTCAAGATTCGAGTGCAGCGGTCAAAGAAATCGTTGCCACAATGGAAGACTCAAATTCGCTTTCTGAAAACATTTCGCAAAAAATACAAGACGTGTCAAAAATCGCGCAAAAAACGAGTCGCGACGTTACCGAAGGAGTCGCGTCAATCGAAAAAAACGTGGCGCAACTGCACGCCATTTTTGACGCAAATCAGCAGATGATTAACGGAATGAAAACGCTCGGCGAAAGAATCGAAAGCATCTGGGACATCGTAACGCTCATAAATTCGATTGCCGACCAAGCAAAAATCATCGCATTTAACACGGAGTTGGAAGTGGCGAGCGCGGGAGAAGCGGGCGAACCGTTTAGAATCGTGGCGACCGAAATCCGCCGTCTTTCGGACGGAATCATTGACGGCACGAAGGAAATCAAAGAAAAAATCACGGAAATCCAAAAATCTTCTGACAGTTTGATTCTTGCAAGCGAAAGCGGAACGGAAAAAATCAACGCAGGCTACGAAAACGCAAAAGAACTCGGCGAGCGATTTGAAAGCATACAGTCGTCGTCGGAAATCACGGCAACGAGCGCGCAGGACATTACCGAAATTATCCAGCAACAAGCGATTGGAAGCGAGCAAATTCTCATTGCGCTAAAGCAAATTGCTGGTGGCGTGGAAAATTTTAACGCGGCAACGGAAAATATTTCTAAGTCCGCAGAAAATTTGCGCGGAATCAGCGAAGACCTGAACAATCAAATGAAAGGTTAAAAAAATGGAAGAAAAACAAAAAAATGATTCTGAGTCAGAAATTCCTTTGGTGCGCTTTATGATAGTGAGCGTTTTAGACGAACAGTTCGCGCTTCTTTCTTCGGATATTTTGGAAATCTTTGTTGACGCAGTTGTGTACGACCTTCCGTTTGTGCCGCCGTACATCGAAGGAGTCATAAATGTTCATGGAAATCCGTACACCGCGCTCAATCCGCTTGCGTTTTTTTTCAATCGCGATGAAAACGTAAAAGGCGCGAAATTCTTGATTTTTCGGCACAACGCGCATTTTGCGTTGCACATTTCAACAGCGGAAACGTTTATCGAAATTCCTGAAAGCGACTTTGGCAAAAATGGATTTTTTGCAGAAAATGGAAAAAACGAAACGATAAAAATCGACGAAAAAAACATAAAAATCATCAATCCTTTGCACATTTGTGAAAAACTTTTGTTTGATTTGAATTAAATGGAGAACGATATGGAAAAAATTCGAGTTTTGATTGCAGACGATTCGGCGATTATCCGAGGGCTTTTGGAAAAAGCGTTTAAGGCAAGCGATTTTGAGATAGTCGATTTAGTTTCAAATGGTCGAAAAGCGTTAGATTCGGCACAAGAAAAAAAGCCCGACCTTGTGATTACAGACTTTGATATGCCAGAACTCAACGGAATCGAAGCCACAAAAATCATTCATGGAAAATTGCACATTCCCGTTGTGATGTTTTCTGAAAATATGGAAGCCCGCGACGGCGCGATGAAAAGCGGAGTCCTTTTGTTTGAGCAAAAACCTGCTCTCAGCGCGTTCAAAATGGACGCACTCAAAACGTTCGTTGACAAAGTAAAAGCCGCTTACAAAACGCTAAAGCCAAAAAAATCCGTGGAAGGAAATGCAGAAACGATACAAACGTTCAATTCTTTCAAAATCGTAGTTTTGGGAGCGTCCACGGGAGGTCCGACTGCCGTGCAAACGGTTTTGTCTTCGCTCAAAGAAAATTTCCCGCTTCCGATTCTTTATGTGCAGCACATCGACGTTGGAGCGGATAGCAAAATGGCAGCTTGGTTTAGCGAAAGTTGCCCGAACATTCACTTCAAACTCGCGGAAAACGGCGAAGAAGCAAAGGCGGGAACGGTGTACATGGCTCAGGCCGACAAGCATTTGTTGATTGATTTTGTGAACGCAAACGGAAATCCTGTTTTGAAACTTTCTGACGAACCGCCTGAGCGATTTTTGCGCCCTGCGGTAAATAAATTGTTCAAAAGCGCGGCTGTTCATTACAAAAACGCCTGCCTTGCCGTTTTGATGACAGGAATGGGACGCGACGGCGCGGAAGGCTGCAAAGCCGTCATTGACGCGGGCGGAATGACAATCTGCGAAGACAAATCGACCTGTACGGTTTTTGGAATGCCAGCAGCGGCAATCGAATTGAATGCTGCCACGGAAATCCTCCCGCGGCACGACATTGCAGAGCGACTGTTGAACCTCACAAAAGAAAAAGGCGGCATCAATTTATGAACGAAACAGACTTTGAAGGCGTAATCGCACTCATTACAAGAGAAACGGGAATCATTCCGAGAGAAAGCCACAAAGCGGGAATCAGACGATACGTTGAAGAGCGGCTTTCGGAGTTACAATCTTTTGAAATCGTAAACGTCGCTTCTTTTTTCTCGCAAAATACTGACGAATTTTCAAAACTCATTGATAAAGCGACCGTAAACGAAACGTATTTTTTTAGAGAAGAAAAGCAACTCGACTTAATCAAAACTGAGATTTTTCCCGCGTTGCTCAAAAAAAACGCGACGCTAAACATTTGGAGTGCGGCGTGTTCTTCGGGCGAAGAAATCTACTCGCTCGCTCTTTTGGCGCGATTTTGCTCCGTTCGAGCGGATTACACGGCAAGCGACATCAATTCTCTTATGATTGAAAAATGTAAAAACGGCGAATATAGCCAAAACTCAATTCGGAGCGTTGACGGCGCAAAATATCATTTTTTACTCGACCCGTACAAACAAACAGACGGCACGTTCAAAATGAGCGCGGAACTTTCTGGCTCAATCATTACAAAATATATAAATCTTTCAGACCTTGCGGGACAACATCTCCCCGAAAATCTCCCGAAAAATCAGCACATCATTTTTATTCGGAACGTGTTTATTTATTTTTCGCGCGAAACGAGGGCAAAAATCCTCAAAACGATTGCCACACAATGCTTGAGCGATGACGGTTGCCTTTTTGTGTCGATGAGCGAAATTGCTTCGATTGACTCTGAGATAATCCCGACAGAACTTGAGCGCGTAATGACAAAAAACGTGTTTTATTTTAGAAAAAAAACGAGCAAAAAATGACAAAAAACGAACGCACGCAGAGCGTAGAAGACATTTTTATTGAAGAAACGTGCGCTCTTGCTCAAAAAATCAAAAAAAATTCCGTCCCCTCCCCCACCCTTTTGTCGCTCATTATAGCGCACAAAGACACGGCAGCGATGATTTCAAAAAACGAAGTCGCGCTTCTTTGCTTCGCGCTCCAAAGCGTGTTTCGCGCGCTTCTTGACGAAAAAATCGTACATTCAGAAAATCTCACGTCTTTAATTACGCTCATTGCCGAAAAAATGGAGGCGGTTGCGAAAAACGGCGAAGAAAACGAAAAAGACGTTCTTCCTTTTTTAATTTTTTCAGATAAAGCGGCGGCGGGCGAGATTTTTGACATTTCGGAATTGCTTCCCGCAGTAAAAAAAAATCAAAAAATGGAAAAAAATGATTTTGATTTTTCGCCAAATCAAACGGTTTCGATTCCGCTCAAAAAAATGAACACAATTCTCATCGATTTTGAAGAATTGCTTGCCCGCACGTACAAAATCTCTTCGGAAATTTCAAAAATCGACTCGTCTTCGATTCAAAATAAAATTGCAAGCGACGTTGAATTTGTGCGAAACGGGATTTTTTCTTTGCACAAAACGATGACACAATCGGTCAAAGATGAATCGTTTCTCAAAAATCATCAAAATACGCACGGATTTTTTGTTTTTGTTGGAAAGAAAAAATATTTTATTGCGGGAAATTGTATTGTTGACATAATGCACCAAGTCAAAAAGGAATACGTTATTGAACAAAATCAGCGGTATCTTTTGAGAGTGGAAAAAAACGAAAACGGCGAGGACGTACATCAAAAAATTCCCGTCTACGCGCTTTCTTCGCTGTTTCAAGGGCACGAAAAAACAAAAAAGGCAGCGTTTGACACGGTTTTGATTGCCGAATATCAAAATCAAAAAGTGGGAATCATCGCGGAAAAAGTTGAAAATTTTTCGATGGTCGTCAAAAAAGAACTGCCGCCGTCGTTCGTCAATTTCAAAAAACTCGAAGGATTGGTTTTTGACGAAAAATACACGATGATTCCAATGCTTTCCGTGCCGTTCATTTTGAAGCAATTTCGTTCGCTTCGAGGATACGACGTAAAAAAATTTGAGGCAAACACGCGAGTGCGCACAAAGCGAATTCTTTTAGCAGACGATTCAGAAACGACGAGGCAAATTCTAAAAACGATTCTTCGCTCGGCGGACTACGAAGTTGAATGCGCACAAGACGGAATCATCGCGCTTGAAAAATTAAAAAAGCAACATTTTGACGCGCTCGTTACGGACAGCGACATGCCACGAATGAACGGCGAAATCCTTGCCGACAACGTTAGAAGGCTTTTGGACAAAAAAAATTTTCCAATAATCGCGCTTTCTTCCGCACCGATTCACAAAACGGACGCTTTTATCAGTAAAGAAAATTTTGAGCGCGGGGAACTTTTGCAAAAAATTCGGGAGATGACAAATGACTAAAAAAATTCTTGTTTTGGAGTCTTCGAGCACGGTGCAGGCGATAATCACGGAAAAATTGGCAGAAAAAGAAATTGCCGAGCCTGTTTTTGCTCAAAACTCGCTTCGATTTCTTTGGACGCTTTGCTCTTCTTCCGCACTGCCAGACGCGCTTTTGATAAATGCAAAAACGCAAAATCAAAATGGCGCGGAAACGCTTAGATTTTTGCGAACAATTCAAAAATTCCAAAAAATTCCTGCATGCCTTTACGCTTTGGACGATTTTCCTAAAGGAAAATTGTATGAAAAATTGTCGGACGCAGATTTTTTTGTGAAAATTGAAAAAGAAACTATCGCGCAAACGGTCGAACGCCTCCTTTCGATTCAAAAAAAATCAGAAGATTCGACTTTTGAATTAAGTGGCGCACTCAAAAGCGCGATTGTAGAAAAACTCTTTTCGCTTGAAAACGCTTCCCTTTCCATTGTTTCGCTTTCAAAAAAATGCCTTTCGCTCCTCGCAAAATTGACATCTTCGCCCGCAGTTTCATTATTTGTGATGGACGACACGATTCCGTTTGCTCATTATCTTTGCGCGCCAACTTTCACAAATCAAGAGATTCACGATTTTCTTTCTGTGTGCAAAGACGATTTTGAAAAAGCATTTCCTTCCGCAAAAAACGCACCGATTGTGCCACAAAATCTTGGCGTTGACGAAACGCTCTCGCTTTTTAGGCACAATTCCATTCCACTTTCCGCTTTTGAAAAGACGATTCTTTCAAGTGCCGACGGAACTCCGTTCGCTTCCATAAACGCTGTCAAAGAAGGCGGATTTTCAAAAGACGAGCAAGAAATTTTGTTTTTTGTTTCGCGAGAAATCGGATTTACGATTCAAAACGCACTCCAAATCGAAAAGAAAAATCTGTTTGAAAAACGCATTCGTAAAGCGTTCAGCCGTTTTGTGCCAGAGCAAATTATCGACGAATTGGTGGAAAAAGCCGACACCACGGACAAAATGGCGGTGGGCGAAAAACGAAATGTGGCGATTTTGTTCAGCGACATTCGCTCGTTTACGAACATCAGCGAAAAAAACAAGCCCGAAGTCATCGTTGCCTTTTTGAACCGCTATTTTACGATTATGGTGAATATCATCAAAAAGCACGGCGGCACGATTGACAAATTCATCGGAGATGCGATTATGGCGTTGTTCGGTGCGCCCGTGAGTTACGAAGACAACGCCCGAAGAGCCGTTGCCGCAGCCTGCGAAATGCGAGAAGCCCTTGATTCCGTGCCGCTTGAAGATTTAATTTTGCCTGAAGGCATGACGTTTAACATCGGAATTGGCATTCACTACGGCGACGTTATCGTCGGTTCAATCGGCTCTCAAGACAAAACCGACTATTCGGTCATCGGCGACAACGTAAATCTTGCAAGTCGCTTGGAAGGCTTAACAAAAACGTATGGAGCAATGGTTGTGGTGAGCGACAGCGTAAAAAACGACATCAAAGGAAAATCAAACGACTTTGTGTTCCGCTATCTTGACAACGTAAAAGTCAAAGGCAAAAATCTGCCAGTACCAATTTACGCCGTGGACAAAAGCAAAAACGAGTTTAGCCTTGAGTACAGGGACGCTTACGCAAAAGGCTTGGACTTGTACAAGCAAGGCGTGTGGAATTTGGCACGCGAATACTTTGAAAAAGCAAAAGAAGCCGCCCCTTTAGACAAAGCAACAAAACTAATGATTTCGCGGTGCGAAGCGTTCATTAAAAACCCGCCCGAAAATTGGGACGGAGCAATTACATTTACGACAAAGTAGCAAAGCGTATTTTTGCGGTGGTTGAGTCTGTTTCTACGGTGGTTGAGCCTGTTTCTACGGTGGTTGAGCCTGTCGAAACCACTGCAGTCATTGCCAGTCATTTCGACACGCTCAATGACCACGCGTTTTGACACTGACCGTCCTGTTGAGGAAACAGCCCCGAAGTGTGGTCATGTTGAGTCGCAGACGAAACATCTATAGATTCTTCGCGACGCTCACAATTATAATAAATCGGAAAGGATGCAAGAAAATGACTTTTATTGATGTGAGAGAAGAGAAATTCCCCGATTTCAAAGTGCGCACGACAAACAGAATTGCTGGCACGCTTTACGCAAATGAGGACATTTACTACGACGACGGCGACAAGCCGAGCAACTACATCACAATCGAGCAGGCAATCGCAGGCGACATCAAAATCAACGGCTTCGAATACCTTGACGACAAAAAGAAAGCCAAAGAAATTCTCGAATATGTCAGTAAATATCAGAAAGTTTATAAGCCGAGCCTCCTAAGAAAAATCTGGAACAAAGTCGCCTCCATTGTAGAAGGACAAAATCCGGGCGCGGAAGATGCGCGAGCCTAAGGACATTACGCTGTTTGCTATTTTTACTGCGGTGGTTGAGTAGACCGAAGGTCGTATCGAAACCACCGTAGAGTAAGAAATTGGTGGTTTCGATAAACTCAACCACCAATTCAAAGCTTTCCGTTTACGTAAGGCGCATACTTCAAAACTCCGCTACGAATGCCTTTGTGAATTCCGTCTGATTACAAATGCACGGGCTTACGAGCGACAATTTTCCGCCGTGCTTTTTCATAATCTTGTAGGCGAGAGCAAGCCCCAGACCGCTTCCGTTTTTGCTCATTCTTGACTCGTCACCTGAAATGAATGGCTTGAAAAGATGGGCGACGACTTCGGACGGGAGGGAATTGCCGTTGTCGGCGACTGTGACCTTGCCTTTTTCGCTCATAAAAACGCTGACCGCCGTTCCTTTGGGATTGTGCTTCCTCGCGTTGTTCAGAAGATTAGTGAAAACTCTGTCGATTTCAAGCGGGTCAACTTCCTTAAAAATCTGGTTTTCTGGGATTTCTGCTTCAAGGCTGATTCCCGCCTCCTCAAAATCGGTGTAGACATTGCCGACGGATTTTCGCAAAAGCTCGGCGACATCGACATTCGTTTTGTGGAGGATATTTTCGGGGCTTTCGAGTTTGACATATTCAAAAAGACGGTCGATGAGGTCGTTCATTCGCTCGGCTTTTGACGAAATCGTGTTCAGGTATTCAATTTTCTTGGTTTCGTCAGTGACGATTCCGAGTGCGAGCGTTTTTGAGTAGCCGAGGATGCTTGAAATCGGTGTTTTGAGGTCGTGAGCCATGTTCGCAAAAAGCATAAGCCTTTCCTTTTCCGCCTGCTCCTTGATTTTTTCGGTCTTGTCGAGCTGCCAAAAGAAAAGAACCGTAAAAATCAGAATCGAAACCGCCAAAAAAACGAAATTGACCGCAATCAGCGGAATCGATGACTTACCGTCCTCAACCCAAGCCTTGCCGAAAATCCAGACGAGCAGATTCTGAAAGAGAAAACTCCCCCAAATCCACACGGCAATCATGAGAATAAAAAAGACGATGAAAATCACTTTGAGCCTGAGTTTTTTAATCATTTCTGCTCCAGCCGCCAGCCTATGCTTCTGATGTTTTTGATTGTGCAGGATTCGCCGAGTTTTGAGCGGAGTTTGCTTAGGGCGACCATTATGTTGTTGTCCTCCACATAAAAATCCTTGCCCCAGCCTGCTTCGACAATCTGGCTCTTCGTGAAAACTTGGCGTGGAGAAGCGAACATCATCTTTAGGATTCTGAATTCAAGCGCAGTGATTTCGATTTTCTTTTCGCCCTCAAAAAGCGTGTAGTCGCCCAAATTGAGCGTGAGTTTTCCGCAGGAGATTTTCTCACTCTCTTTTGCTTCCGTAGCGAATGATTTTCTGTAGCGGCGGATATTCGCGTTCACGCGGGCAACCACTTCAACCGGGTCAAAAGGCTTCGTGATGTAATCGTCCGCGCCCAAGTCGAGTCCCAGAATTTTGTCGGAAGAGGCGACTTTTGCCGTAAGAAAAAGAACCGGAATGTCGCTTGTCTCGCGGATTTTTTTGAGAACCTGAAATCCGTTGAGCGAAGGCATCATCACATCGAGAAGCACGCAGTCGAGTTGTTCGGAAGATGCGATTTTGCACGCGCTTTCTCCGTCGTAGGCCGAGAAAACTTTGTTTCCGTCCTTTTCAAGATAAAGTGCGAGCAGCTGGACGAGTTCTTTTTCATCGTCAGCGATTAGAATTTTGTATGGCATCAGAAATTCCACACGACTCCGATTGTCGGCTGGATGCGGAATTTGCCCGCAAGGTCTGAGCCGTCGCCTTCTGACGAGTCTTTGCGTTTTCTTCCATTAGAATCTTTCCAAGTCCATTCGATTTCGTCAGTCGTTCCTCCAACGGCAAGGTATCGCGCAGAAAGGTTCGCGAAAAAGCCGAAATGCTCCTTGATTCTGTACGAGACGAACAAGTCCGCGCCTACAGAAAAAATTCCGTAAGATAAAGTGTGGTCAACGCTCTCGCATTTTTTTTCGTCATAAGTTATGTCGTCTTCGGAATCCGAATAAGTCGCAAGGTCGAATCCCAACATTCCCGTAAGTCCGAAAGTGAGTTTTTCCGTGTTGACAAAAGAATAGCCCGCTCCCAAAGCAATGTTGTAGAATCCGCCGAGATTCGTTTTGTCGCCTTGAATCGATATGTCTTTTGATGTGGCAAGCCCCGCCCCCAAGTCAGCCTTTGCCGTGAATC
This sequence comes from uncultured Treponema sp., assembly GCA_937877535.1. GTDB lineage: Bacteria > Spirochaetota > Spirochaetia > Treponematales > Treponemataceae > Treponema_D. Next base: position 18,999 of record CALFJF010000017.1, on the reverse strand, counting down.
CGCTTTCGTGAATGCCGACATATGTGCCTTCGATTCCGTATCCGATTTGGAAAACATCGTCCGCCCCGCTTTCGTCAACGCCAATCTGCGAAATCGGAAGCGTGAAGCCGACTCCGACGTTGTTAGTCCATTTTTTTGCACAGGCAGAAGCGAGCGCAAGCGCGGAAAGCGCGAAAATCGCAAAAATCTTTTTCATAAGTAACCCCTTTTGAATGTGTTGTTATGATAAAAACTTACATCAAAAATGTTTTGACTTCAACGCATTTGGAGCAGATTTAAGGTTTTGGTAAGGTTTCGTAAGATAAAAGAAAGCAATGTTCTTTTACAAAATGAATGCTGTTCTGCAAAAAATATGCGGTGGTTGAGTTTATCGAAACCACCACCTTTACCCCCGACGCAGAGCGTCGGGGGCGCAGACGAAGCACGAATCAAAAAATCTCAAATCCATGCAATAAAAACTGATTATTCTCAAAGTATGAATAGAATGCTGTAGAATCTGTTTCCTCAGAATCAGCTGTATATTTCAAAGTTGATAATAGAATCTTTTAGAATATGTTTCCTCAGTACCATCAGAATATTTCACGGAAATATAAATATAAGTAGAAGAAACTTTTTCTTCTGTCGTAAATGAATAATATCCATTAGAATCACGGCTGATTTCAATTGCTCCAGTTGCGTTATCCCAATCAGAGATATAATCTTCGCTAAGGTAATAACAGACTTTTTCTATTCCAATCTTATTAACATCGCCAACATTGACATATACTTTCCAGTTAGAATCAATTCGATAGTCACAAAAGCTTATTCTATTAGAAATTCTTTCAGAATTAGTTACCGTTACACCTTTAGAATATGTGCCGTCATTAGAAATTGTCTGAACAGAAAACTTCCATTCCCACCCTTCTTTTGCTGAAATATCATAGTATGTTCTATCAGTAGTAGAAACTGTATAAAAACCAGAATCTAGAACTCTGTCTTCTATGTTTAGAATCTTCCCTACATAAAACGCACGGATATTATCGTTTTCTGAAGCAGTCCATGAAAGCCTTACGGTAGACTCATCAAGTCTTGTGGCAGTCAAATTGGTAACTTCGTTTGATTCTGTGCCTGAATCTTCATCTGAGCAAGAAAGAAAGGCAAGAGAGATGATTGCGAAAGCCGCCGCTGCCGCAATTTTAAGAATGTTTTTTTTCATTTTTATCCTCCAAAAATGTTTTTTTAAGCTCTTTTTATTCAGAACTGTTTTTCCCTTTTTTTGATGAAACGGCTTTTCCTATGAGGACAGAAAGGCGTTTCAACGGCTCTTTTAACAAGGCTCCCGCTGGAATCGAGTCGGCGATGACGTTCGGAATGATGTCAAGGGCAAGTTCTATGCCTTTTTCCTTGAGCGTTTTTGAAAGCGAGTCCGACTCTATTTTCTCCAGCAGCTCTTTTTCTTCCCGCGCATTTTCGGCGATTCCTTTGATGATGGACTTCTTTATTTCCTCCCCGCCAGATTCCGAAATGAGAGGAAGAATGTCCAAAAAACACGGGGGCGTTAACGAAAGCACATGAGGATTAAAAGCGTAGTCGGCAAAGTTTCCCTGATTTACAAGAATATGCTCAAGCTCCATCCGCACCACAGGATTTTCGATGTACAGTTTTATCTTTCCGTTTTCATAACTGGCGTTTGAAATGATGGAAGGCAGCTCTTCCTTCCAGGACGCGCCGTCATTTTTGGGATATTTCAACGCCTTTTTTATTTTGAGGTTGTTCACGACTCTTTGCGTTATGCCGAGTTCTTTGGAGATTGTGTAATCATCGCATTTTGCAGGGATTTTGCTTTCAGCATTTTTTGAAAGTTCAGCAAGCCTGTCCGTATAAATGGAAAACAAGAGAAGCTCAAATTCAGACTTTTGCATTGAGCCAAAATTCTTATGAAAAAACTGTTCTGCTATTTTGTCAAAAGCCGCGCACTTTGATTTTTCGTCAAAGAAATCCTTTTCCATTTATACAACTTCTCCGAATGTTGATAAATCGCTTTTTCGAGCGAAGCGATGAAAAAGCGCTTTAGGCGATTCTGTCAATTGCCTAAAGGGTATACCATTTAGGCTCGCCCCACGGGCGAAATTTTGGGGAGAAATTTTTGTGGGAAAGGCAAAAAAAATGCTCAAAGGCAATGAAGCGGCTCAAAGTCCATTGTGTTTGCTCCGCTTGCGTTTGGGGATTGCGAGCAAGGCTTTTGAAAGGTAATGGCTCGCCGCCGCGAACAGCACCAGAATCGCAAGGTAATCCACGGCAAAGAGCAGGTAGCCGCGCTCCAAGTCCAAAAAGAAGAACTGCTGGCGCAAAAACAGGTACTTCCCGATTCCGCGCACGATGAACGCATACACGCCGTAGCCGCACACGAGCGCAAGGAGAACGCGGAAGATGACTTTTCGCGCGAGAGGTTTTCGGTGGCCCGGAGTGTCGTGCGAATCTGCGGAACGCCAATCACCTGCTCTGTCCGCCGATTCCGTCTGCCCAGCCCGCTTCGCCTTTATCCGATTGAAAATCATTCCAATATGCATTCCCAGATGGGCGCACATAAAAAGGTAGTACCAGTGCGAGCTGACCAAGTGCGCCGTCCGTGCAAAGCCGAGCGCGCCGCCCACGAGTTCCGACGGCACGAACCACGCCATCATCATGCCGCTTGCCATAAGGAGCAGGGCGCACGCGGAAATCCCGCCGTTCACCACAATCTGCATGACGCGGTAGGGCGGGTACTTTCCCCTAAAGAGCGCGGCGTACCAGGCGCGGTGCAAGACCGTGTGCACGAGCCACAGCGCAAGAAGCACCATCCCCAAAACCTGATGCACGCGGTCGTCTGGGAAGAGCACCGTGCCGCCCATGAGGACGACGGAGAGAAGCGTCATCGCCGTGTCGATTGCCATCTGGATTTTTTGCTTTGTGTCCATGCTATTTCTTTCATTTTTTCAAATATTTCTTGAATTGTCCAGCGTTCTTTTCGGAAAAACATTGTCTTCAAGTCATTCAATCGCAATCTGCGCGTAGAATCGACGGAAAAAGCATTCCAATCGCGCTACATTTTAACATTTCCGAAACAAATGCGAAACATTTTCAAAATAAAGCGGATGTAATCTAGTGCCATGAAACGCATAATCCTTACACTGTCCGCAGTTTTTTCCCTTGCAGTCGGAATTTTCGCGCAAGAAGCCGAATCCGCCCCTTCGCAAACAGAAGGCAACGGCGAATTCGGTGAAATTGAAGCGGCGCAAGCAGGCGAGCCACAAGAGACGAATGCGCCCCAAGCGGCTCAAGCCTATACGCCGCCCGCAACGACATTCCTTCCCATGCTCACGCTCCTCGGCGTGTACATGCCGAACAACGGCATTATCGATGTGAAGATTCCCTATGTCATGCCGATGCTTCAGGCCCGTTTCTCCCACCGATTCACGGATTTTGGCGCAAAGCCCGAAGTCACTTTCATCGCGGACGGCGAGATTGCCCCCGTGTGGATGAGGGCTGGCGCACATTTTGACTTCAAGCCGCTCTCATTCCTTACCTTCAGCGCGGGAGGCGACATGGCAACAAGCTGGGGCATGAACTTGGGCTTCCTCGACTTTGATTTTATCGGAAAGTACGACCGCACGAAGGGAGAATATGACGCATTCACGCCCTTTACGCACTGGGTCTACGACGGCTGGGTGCAGGTCGCGCTCAAATATGACATCGGCGGCGCGATTTCTGGCGGAAAGCAGCATGTCGTCTTTGACGCAAGCTACCGCGCCCAGTACACGGGCATGACGGGCGTTGCGAACGGCGAGGTGTGGATGCATCAGGGCGAGAGCGAGCGGGCGAACGGACTTTCTTATGTGGCGACCGCCGCGCTGAACTATCAGATTCCTCACAAGTATTTCAAATCGGTTGGCGCGAGCGCGAAAGCAAGCGGCTACTATTCCGAGCGTTTTTTTGACGAGGAATACCGCATCTGTGACCCGACCTTCGTTGACCTCACCTTTACGCTCACGGCGACGGCAAGCATCGGCTACAAAGACCATTTTATGCTCATGATTCCTTTTTCCGGCAAGCGCGACTTTGACTGCGACGATTCCCTCCGTCCGCTTTCCGCGCCTGACGGCAGAAAATGGACGGCTGACGGCGTGATTCTCACCTTCACCCATATTTTCTAGGAAAAGCGGGCGAAACGAGGTATACTATGAATATGTTCAAAATCTTAGTGGTGGAAGACGACGCGGACTTGAACCGCACGATGTGTTCTTTTTTACGGCAGAACGGCTACGAGGCGACGGGCTGCTTTCTTGCCAACGACGCATACAACGCCATGTACAACAATCTTTTTGACCTGATTATCTCGGACATCATGATGCCACAGATTGACGGATTTGAATTTGCCGAGACGGTGCGAAAAATCAACGCGACCGTTCCGATTATCTTTATGACCGCCCGCGACGACTTCAATTCCAAGCAGCGCGGCTTCAACGCGGGAATCGACGACTACATGGTAAAGCCCGTGGACTTGCAGGAACTCTTGCTTCGGATTTCGGCTGTCTTACGGCGGGCGAACATCGCGCAGAGCAAAAAAATCACAGTTGGCTCTTTTACGATGGATGAGGACGCACGGAGCGCGGCAAACGGCGATGAAGAAATCCCTCTCACCGCGCGAGAATTCAATCTGCTTTACAAACTGCTTTCGTACCCCAAAAAGACCTTCACCCGCGTGCAGCTCATGGACGAATTCTGGGATGCGGACACAGCCGCCACGCCGCGTGCCGTCGATGTCTACATCACCAAGCTGCGCGAAAAGCTTTCTGCCTGCACGGATTTTGAGATTGTGACGGTACACGGCTTGGGCTACAAGGCGGTGGTCAAGTGAGAGGCAGCCGCACGGTGGACGACAAGCGCGTCAAGTACACGATTTTTTCCTTCTTTGACTATTTTCTCATTTTTCTGGCGGTCTGCCTTATCACAACGGCGGGCATCATGATTTTTCTTTCAAACGCCGATGCAAAAATTCCGAACGAGGTGATTGAGTTCCGCGCGAAAGTCACATTCGTCAACATTTTCATAATGGCGCTTTTCCTCACGCTCGTCATCAGAATCAGCCGAAAAATCAGAGTTGAGCGGCCAATCAAAAACATTCTTAAAGCTACCGACCGAATTTCTACAGGGGATTTTTCTGTGCGCATACCAAAGCGGAAGGGACTGCGTCTCGGAAACGAATTTGATGTGATTATCGAAAATATTAATGCAATGGCGCAAGAACTTTCTAGCGTTGAGACGCTCCGCACGGATTTTATAAGCAATGTGAGCCACGAGCTGAAAACGCCGCTTGCCGTCATCCAGAATTACGCCACGATTCTGCAAGACCCGAATCTTGACGAAAAAAGGCGGATTGACTACGCGCTTTCGATTACGCAGGCGAGCCGCCACCTCACTTCGCTCATCACGAACATCTTAAAGCTCAACAAGCTGGAGAACCAGCAGATTTTTCCCAAAAAAACGCGCTTCAACCTGAGCGAGCAGCTTACCGAGTGCCTTCTGGAATTCGAGTCGATTTGGGAGGAGCGGCAGATTGAGCTGAACGCCGACATTTCGGACGGCATTTTCGTTCAGTCGGATTCGGAATTGCTCTCGCTCGTGTGGCACAACCTCTTTTCAAACGCATTCAAATTCACGCTCACGGGCGGCACGGTTACGGTCACGCTTTTGCAGGGCGAAAATGGCACGATTGTGCGTGTCCGCGACACGGGGTGCGGCATGAGCGCGGAAACGCAGAAGCACATCTTTGAAAAATTCTACCAGGGCGACACGAGCCACGCCACAAAGGGCAACGGACTGGGGCTTGCCCTCGTAAAGCGCGTGTGCGACATCACCGGGGCAAAAATCCGCGTGGAAAGTGAGGAAGGCAAGGGAAGCGACTTTACGGTAAGGATATAAAATTTAATATTTCCGCAACAAATCCGAAACAAATTGCAAAAAATGATTTTTTAGAATCTCCGTACAAAACAAAAACACGGAGATTTTTTTATGAGGCGACAGAAATTATTTTTCTTTCTTGTGCTGATTTTTCTGACGGACAGCGCGTTTTTTGCCGAAGAAAGCGCACTGTTTTCCGAGAAAGGCACGGCGAAATCAAAAAAAATCACGCTTACGGTGCAGGAGGCGGTGGATTATGCGCGGACGAACAGCCGTGCAATCAGAAGCGCGGCGATTGATGTGGACTCAAAGGCGGACTCGCGGAATCATGTCCTCAATGTTTTTTGCCCAGATGTGAGTTTTTCTGCGACGGTCGCAAAGCCCAACGAGTACGATTCGACCTACGCCACGCTCCTGAATCCCCTCTACGAAAAAGCGGGCGCGGGAAGCCCCATTCCTTCCGATTACGAGCGGGAGGCTGACAAGTATTCGGTCATCGGGACTGCAAGCATTTCGCTTTCATGGGGACTTTCTATCATCGAAAATGTAAAAAAAGCAAACCGTGATTACGAGGCGGGCTTGATTTCCTGGGAGCAGGTCGTCAAGCAGAATGAGCGCGACGTGAAAAAACTCTTTTACGCTATGCTCCTGCAGCAAAAAACGATTGAAAACGACAAGGAGACGCTCGAAAACACCTACCAGCGTTACCTGAACACCGAAAAAAGCTACAGAAGCGGAAATTCGCCACGGCTCAATGTGCTTCAAAGCCATGTAACCTACCAGAACATGAAACGCGATGTGGAAAAAGAAGAAATCGCCTTCAAATCGCAGATGAAACAGTTCGCCGCGATTCTGGGCTTTGACACTGACACGGAGCTTTTGCTTTCCGGGAATCTTGAATCGGAGCTTTTTGAATTTGACCGCGAGCAGATTCTTGAAAAATACATGAAATCCAACTCGGAAATCAAGCTTCTGGAAAAACAGGCGGAATCGCTTTCGGCGCAGATGAGGGGCTTGAACCTTGATTCCTTTACGCCGACACTTACATTTTCTTATGCCACAAAGCCGACCCTAAATCCGATTGATGACGACTGGCTTGACGACTCGAATTGGAATGACAGGGGAAGCGCGAGTATGTCGCTCGTGTGGAATTTTACGAACGCGCTCCCTTTTTCAAACAACAGGATTCGCTACAACGATTTGAAACGCCAGCGCGAAAAGCTTTACCTTCAGATTGACCAGAAAAAGGAGGATGTCCTTCTTGACGCGGAAAAGCTTTTTGACGATTTGGCTTCGTCCTCAGAATCGCTCAGGGCAATAAAAGAGGACATCGCGCTTGCAGAAGAGGCGCACAGGCTTTTGAACCGCGCCTACAATGCGGGAACGGTGGAGTTTCTTGAAGTAAAGGATGCCGAAACCCAGCTGAACAAGACGCGCCTTTCGGAGCAAAGCGAGTGGTACACCTACATCTGCGCCCTCGCAGAGCTTGAATACATTTTAGACTTGCCCGCCGATTGGCAGAAATCATAAGGAGAATATGCGATGAAAAAACTAACGATGACTTTGATTGTGACTTGCGGGGCATTTTTGCTTGCAATGACTTCTTGCTCGAACAAAAAAGCTTCCGCCGAAGCCATGCCGCAAAAATCAGAAACGACCGTTGCCGTGCAGACGCTAGAGGAGAGCGACCTTGAGGACTACATCGAATTCGGCGGGAGCGTTCAGGCTGTCGATTCTTTTTCCGTGTTTCCGACCGTAGCGGGAAAAATCTCAAAAATTCTTGTTGAAGCGGGCGAGCGCGTAAGAAAAAACCAGATTATCGCGCAAGTTGACGCGAGCAAGCCCGGCGCGGATTTTACGGTAAGCTCAGTCAGGGCGGCGGCAGAAGGCACGGTAATCTCAATTCCTGTTTCGGTAGGCTCTTATGTGACGACAAGCAGCGCACTTGCAGAAATCGCAAGCACCGAAAATCTGGAAATCATCATAAATGTGAGCGAGCGTTTTCTTCCCTCGATTCAGAAAAATCAAAGCGCGGAAATTTCTTTCAAATCTTACCCGGACGAAGTTTTTTCCGCAGAAATCACAAAAATCGCCCCTGTATTGGACCCCGTAACGCGCACCATGCAGGTCAACCTAAAGGTGGGCGACACAAAAGGCTTGGTAAAATCGGGAATGTTCGCCCATGTAAAGCTCCTCACCCAAAAAAAAGAAGGCGTGCTTTCTGTTCCTGACCGTGCAATCGTCCAGAACAACGGAAAATCCTTTGTCTTTGCGCTAGAAGAAGCTGGCGGCAAAGCCACAGTCCGCCGAATTGCAGTTGAAAAAGGTCTTTCCGTGGACGGCGTAACGGAAATCACGAGCGGGCTTTTTGCAGGGCAAAAAATAGTGGTGAAAGGACAGAACATGATTTCTGACGGGCAGAGTGTGCTGGTAGCGGAGTAGGGAAGCTGGGATTTTTGCGGAGGAAAGTATGATTGAACGGATTTTGAAAAAGCCTTTGACGGTGGTGATTTTCTTTACGATTCTGGTCGCGCTTGGCGGCTTCTGCGGGAAAAATCTTGCGCTCGATATGTTTCCCGAAACGAATTACCCGATGATTATGGTTCAGACTTTTTACGGAAACGCTTCTCCCGAGGATGTGGAGCAGAATGTTACGCGACCGCTGGAATCCGCTTTTTCGGGCTTGGGCGGACTGAAGCACATTTCCTCCACCTCGTCTACGGGCTACAGCCAAATTCAGCTTTCTTTTTCTACAAGCACGAATCTTGACACGGTTTCAAACGACATTCGCGACAAAATCGACGGAGTGCGCTCCTCTCTGCCCGATACGGCGACTTCGCCAAGCACCATGCGGCTTGACTCCAGCCTTATTCCGCTTATGACGCTTTCCATGCAGGGCGACCACACTGCGGCGGAATTGTATGAATATGCCGACAAAATCGTTTCTCCCGCGCTGGAGCAGATTGACGGGGTTGCGAGCGCGGAAATTTCTGGCGGCGAGGAAAAGTGCGTTCGCGTTTCCGTTTCCGCAGACCGTCTTGAAGCCTACGGACTTTCGCTTGCGAGCGTGATTCAGGCATTGAAGGCTCAGAATCTTTCAAGCTCGGCGGGAATTATCCAGTCTGATGAAACGAACTACACGATTTCTGCCGACGGCGCATTTTCAAATCTTGACGACATTCGCGATACGGTGGTGACTTACAAAAATCCTTCGCTTTCCTACAAGGGCAAAAAAGAGGCGGTTGCGGTTCTGGTTCGCGACATTGCCGATGTTTGGGAAGGCACAAAGGATGTTACTTCGATTTCGTATCTTGACGGCGTTCCTTGCGTTCAGTTTACCGTGCAAAAGCAGAGCGGAAAGAATTCCGTTGCGGCGGCACACGCGCTCCGAGCCGCCCTTCCGCACATTCTGGCGCAGCTCCCTGATGACATTCAGATTATTGAAATCTCTAACAATACCGACCAAATTGAAGCGACCGTGCATGAGGTCATAAGTTCGGTTGTGGTGGGCGCGATTCTTGCCGTTTTCGTGCTGTTCATTTTCCTGCGCAATGTAAAAAGCACCCTGATTATCGGGCTTTCTATTCCGGTCTCAATCATCATCACGCTCGTGTTCATGTATTTTCGCGGCACTTCGCTGAACCTGATTTCGCTTTCGGGACTTTTGCTGGGCGTTGGTATGCTCGTTGATAACTCAATCGTCGTTTTGGAAAACATCTACACTCATTCATCTCAGGGAAAATCGCCCTTGCAGGCTTCGATTGACGGAGCGGGCGAGATGGTCATGCCGGTCATTTCGTCCACGGCAACGAGCGTCTGTATTTTTGTTCCAATGCTCGCGTTCGGAAGCCTTTTGGGCTACATGGGAGAGGCGTTTTTGGACTTGGGATTTGCAATCAGCGTCGCGCTCATCTGCTCGCTCTTCACTTCGATTATCCTCGTTCCCGTTCTTGCCGCCTATTATCTGAAAGTAAAGCCGAAGGTGCCAGCGGTGGCCCAGCCTGTGCATTCGCAAAGCGAATTGCAAACTACAAAAAATGAACAGGTCATTTCGACAAGCTCAATGACCGAAGAAACCGCCAAAAACGAAAAAGAATCCCGCATTTATTCCGCATACGCCCGCGCTGTCCGCTGGATTTTGCATCACAAGCTTGTGTCGTTCGCTTTTCTTGTCGCGCTTTTTTTCGCTTCAATGGCGACCATTCCTTCACGCGGATTCATTCTTTTCCCCGCCAACACAGAAAAGCAGGTGAAGGTGGCGATGACGCTTCCAAAAGGAACTCCGATTCTGGAAACCGAAAGTGCGGTTCAGGAGCTTGAGCGGCGCGCAAAGGAAGAAATCGCGGGCGTTTCCTATTCAAGCTACACGGTGGGAGGGGCGACGGCGGCAAGCTCCAACGAGGCGACTCTTCTGATTACGCTTTCAGAAGGAAATGCCGAAAGCGCGAAGGACACGCTCCGCAGTGTTTTTAAGGATTTTTACGACGCGGAATTTGAATTCGAGGCGACTTCAATCGGCTTGAACAGCGCGTCGAGCGCGTCGGGCGGCTTTGAGCTTGAAATTCACTGCAACAATCTTGAAACTCTTTCGGCTACGGCAGAAAAACTCGTGTCGCTCATCAAAAACGAATGTGCCGACCTTGTAAACGAAGTGACGAGCGACATCTCAAACGGACAGCCCGAAGTAAAAATTCGCCTTGACCGCGAGGCAATCCGCACGCTGGGGCTTAACATTCAGACCATTGCGACCGAGCTTCGCGCCGCCGTGAGCGGTCTTGAAGCCGGCACTTACTCACTCGACGGCGACGACAGCGACATCATCGTAAGTCTTTCAGCAGAGGACAAAAGCAAAGTGCGCGATTTGGACAGGCTTTTCGTAACGAACAACGCTGGCATCCAAATTCCGCTTTCCGCAATCGCCCGCTACGAAAAGACGACCGCACCCGCCGCAATCAGCCGCAAGGACCAGAGCAGAATGGCGAGCGTGGTAGCCGTTCCCAAAGTGGGCGTTCCACTCAGCAGCATTCAGCAAAAAATTAACGCGCTCATCGAAGGAAATTTTGTGCAGGACGAGGCCTTAAGCTTTGAGACAGCGGGCGACTTTTCAGACATGATTGAGATGGGAAAGGGCTTTGTCATCGTCATCATCATGGCGATGGTGCTTGTGTTCGCGGTCATGGCAAGCCAATTCGAAAGCCTAAAAGACCCATTCATCATCTATTTTACGATTCCGCTTTCATTTATCGGCGTAGCGCTTATTTACCTGCTAGTCGGTCAGTCTCTTAGCATGATGAGCATCCTCGGCGTGCTTATGCTCGTGGGCGTTATCGTGAACAACGGCATCGTGCTTGTGGACGCGGCGAACAATCTGCGCAAAAGCATGAGCCTTGAAGAAGCCTGCGTTGAAGCCGCAAAGAGCCGTCTGCGCCCCATTCTGATGAGTACGCTTACTACGCTCATCTCCCTGGTTCCGATGGCACTTTTCCCCAGCGAGGGCGCGGCGATGATTCAGCCGATAAACCTCACCGTTCTTGGAGGACTTGGCTTCGGCACGGTGATGACGCTGTTTATCATGCCAGCAGTATATTATGTGTTCAATGCGAAAGGGAAGAAAAAACGGAGCGCGTAAGCCTGCAAACTAGATGACCCAATGGGTTTTGCCTTTGATTTATAATCATTCGCAAAACTCGCTTTCCCCACCGTGTCGATTGCCATCTGGATTTTTTGCACAATCACTTTTTCACACCGTTCTTCTCCAGCCACTTCGCCACATCCTTGCCAAGCGAGCTTCCGCCCGAATAATGCACGGAAAGTCCCGCCGCAATTTTTGCCTTGGGCGCAAGCTTGGCGATTGCGGTGAGGCTCTGACCGAACCTTCCGCCGCCGTGCGAGCAGAAGGGGAGAATCGTCTTTCCCGAAAAGTCGTAGCTTTCAAGCAAGGTCGCAATCGGCATGGGGATCGAAGCCCACCAGTTGGGGTAGCCGATGATAATCGTGTCGTATTCCGCCCATTTTTCGCGCGTGATTTTTGTTTTGAGAGCGGGGCGGGCTTGTGCGTGCTGGTCGCGCTGGGCTTCGTTCAGGACGGTGTTGTAGTTCGTGGAGTACGGCTTTTCCAGTTCAAGCTCAATCGTGTCAAAGCCTGTCTGACGCGCGATTTCTTTTGCCACGCCACGCGTGTTCCCGCTCCAGGAATAATAGACGATGAGCGATTTTCCCGTGCGGGTTTTCGCGGTCGCCTCTTCGCGCGTGGTGACAATGCCCGCCGTGCTGTCGTCCGCGTTCAGCGCAAGTCGCAGCCCCACATTGTACGCGCTGCTGTCCTGCTGCATTGCCGCCCGGTACGCGCTCCGCAGGTTTTTTCCAAAATCGTTCCAGCCGCCGCCACGGTACACGCGCCTCGTTCCGCTCGCCACGCCCGTCGGGTTCGTCTGCGCAACGGTGGTTGAGCTTGTCGAAACCACATAGTCCGCGTAGTAGTCGAAGCACCATTCGCCCACATTGCCGCAGATGTCGAACAAGCCGTTCGGATTGGGCGCAAAGCTTCCGACCGCAACGGTCTTTCCTCGGTACACGCCGGGTCGCGTCTCCAAAACCTCGTCGTGAAAATAATTCTGCTCAATCTGATAGGGATAATGCGCGTAGAAATTCGCGTCGTCCGCGCCGGGAACTTTGCGGCTGTAGAAGGGCGTTGCCGTTCCCGCCCGTGCCGCCGCTTCCCATTCCGCCTCGGTTGGCAGTCGGTAGCCATTCGCCGCGCGATTCCACGAGACCGTTAGCCCGCCGTCCGCCACCGTGTACGCGGGAGTGCGCCCGTCACGCTTTGAGAGCGCGTTGCAGAACTCCACCGCCTCTAGCCAAGTCACGCTTTCCACAGGCAGGCTGTCGCCGGTGAATGTACTCGGGTTCTTGCCCGTAATCTCCCGCCATTGCCTCTGCGTCACCTCGTATTTTGCCATGAAGAACGGAGAAAGTGTCACGAGGTGCTGCGTCTCGTCGTTGCTCCGCCAGTCCTCGCTCTCGGGGCTACCCATTTGGAATGTGCCGCCGTCAATCAGAACGAAGTCCGCGCTCGGGGAAGGAAAAGTCGTTGCACTTGCCATTGTTGTCGCTCCCAACATTGCTAAAATTAGAAAAATCAGTTTTTTCATCGTCGCCCACCGCTATTTTAAGCCATCGACATACTTCTGCACATCCTCGCCGCTTGCGTGCGTGAAGTCCTTGCCGCCCTTGAACGCCGCGCCTTTCGCGTATTTGGCGAGGTCGCTTCCGCTCCGTCCAAGCCCGCTTCCGCCTGATGTGCAGAGCGTGACAAGGTTCTTTCCGCTCCAGTTCTGGCTTTCGGCGAAGGTGTAGACGATTTTTGGCGCGTAGCTCCACCAAATTGGGTAGCAGAGAATCACGGTGTCGTAGTTTGAGATGTCAAAAACGGTGGTTGTGTTTCGACCTTGCTCAACAACCAAGCCTGTCGAAACCACAGCCTTAATCGCGGGGCGGCTCTTCGGGTCGTTGCATTCGACTGAACTGAGCGATTTTTTGTCGTGCCAGTTCAAGTCTGCGCTGGTGTACTTGTGGACGGGCTGGATTTCAAAGATGTCCGTGCCCATCGCGCTCGCCGCGTTCTTCGCCATGCGTTCCGTCGTTCCCGTCGCGCTGAAATACACGACTGCCGTTTTTGTGTTGGTTGCCTGTGCAACCGCAAGTCCTGTCATAACAAATGCTCCTATCAGAATTGCCAAGATGAGTTTTTTCATAAGTTTTCTCCTTAAAAATTATTTTACTTCCACAAGCCTGTAGTTTCGCTTGCCGCAGCCCATGCTTTCCGCGTATTCGAGCATTTTCACCTGATGCGCTTCCTCCCACGCGGCGCGGATTTCCGCCGTTTGCGCCGTCCCAGCGACAAAATCCACGGAGCACTGGTCGAGCGCGACGGGGTCGGTGGATGCGATTATGCCGATGTCGCCAGTGTTCTTTGCGCCGCGGCAGGAATCCTCAGGCTCGTAGCTGTCAATCACATTGATGAACGCCCAATTCTTCTTGTAGTCAAGCGTGGCTCGGAGCGTGTCTGCGAAAGATTTTTCAAGCACATCGGGCTTTGTGTCGTGGTAATGGTTCGCGTCAGTTCCGCCCGAATGAATCAGGCATTTTCCAGAGCGGCTTCCCAAACAGAGCGTTACATTCTTGATTGCGCCGTCGAGCGCGGGCAGAAAGTGCATCCTGAACTTGAAGACGGAAACTAGCGTGTCGTACTCGTCAAAATGGCTTCCCGTCCGCGCGTATTTGAGGAGATAGCCGTTCTTCACCGGCATATCGATGTCGCCCTTCTCATCGAGCATCTGCATCCGTCCAACCTTGTCGAATCCGTGCTTCCTCGCGTGCGCAAGGTTCATCTCCGCAGTCCAGCGGTTCCCCGAAAGCCCGCACGAGTCAATCATTGTGCCGTCGGTCGCCTTTATAAGCTGTGTCAAAAGAGCGGGCTTCAGCACATCTTCATCGGGCGCACCGAACGACACCTTGATTCCGACCTTGCCCTGCTTTTTCTGATTCAGCGCGCCGTACACCTTCATCAGCCCTTCCGCCGACACATCGCGCGTAAAGTAGACGATTGGCGCGTCCGCAGCGTCGCTTTGGTGCGCGAGCTTCTGAGCCGCCTGCGAGAACGCGGAAAAGGCACATATCGCCAGCATTATAATAGAAAGAACCTTCTTTTTCATACTGCCCTCCATAGAAATCGCTTTTGATGTAAGTGTAAACGCTTGCCGCGAAAATGTACAATGCTAGTTTTGTATGCGAGTATGCTTTCCGCGTATGGCAATTTTTGTCTGATAATACTTTATTGTCTTTTACAAAAAGCTATGGTATACTTAAAAAGAGTTTGAGGAGATTTTTATGGATTTAGAAGATTTTGTGTCGTATTGTGAAACTCCTGAAGTAGGTGCAACAGGAAAAGGTACATCATATAGAAATGGAATTCAGTACTTATGCAATTATTTACATATAGATACCTCTTCATTTTCATCTTCAGATTTGAATACTATAAAAAATAGAGAATCTGAAATTTCAAACCGTAAAAGTGATTTTTATAAAAATTTGTTAGAATATTTAAAAAACAAAGGAAGGCGTTCTTACTTAGAGAGTGGCTTTATACGAGCAGCTTTACCATATTTCTATGATTTTTGTAAAATCAACGGTATAGAATAACTTAAAAATGCCCCTATACTCCAAAGAATAATGGTTGTGCGTTTTTGGTGAAAAGCCAGCATTGCCAAAGATAATCCTCTTTCACAAAAGCGACCATGCTTTCCGCGTATGGCAATTTTCACGTTTTTGTGCTACAATTCCCCCATGTTCATCGAAACCTACATCATCCGCCTGCTTGCCGCTTTTTCGGAATACGGAACGCTCACGCGCGTGGGCGAGGAGTTGGGAATCACGCAGCCCACAATCAGCCGCTCCATGCAGAAACTGGAGGCGGAACTGGGCGTGCCACTCTTTGACCGCACTAAAAACCGCATCGCGCTCAACGAAAACGGCATCTTTGCGGCGGAATACGCCAGGCGGATTATGACGATGCAGGACGAGATGATTTCAAAAACGCGGGAGAAGGCTGGCTTGCGAAAGAAGTTTGCCGTCGGGTCGGTGGCGATTATGCCCGCGATGACGGCGGTTCAGGCGGCAGAGCGCGTGTATGCGGGAATTGAGGCGCGCTTTGACATTGACGACAGCGAGCCGAACCTGCTCCGCGGCCTGACCGACGATGCCTACCAGATGATTATCCTCTTGCACCCGCTGGACGACGCGATTTTCAAGAGCCAGCGGTATTTTTCGGAACGGCTTTCGGTCGTGCTTCCAAAGACGCACCGACTTGCAGACCGTAAATCGCTTGCGCTCGCAGACCTTGCGGGCGAGACCTTCGCCATGTACAGCGACATCGGATTTTGGGACAAGGTGAAGCAGGAGAAAATCCCCGACGCAAAGTTCGTGCGCCTGGTGCGGAGAACCGAGGACGACCCGATTTCCGCCGTAATTGCCGCAAGCGACATGCCCACATTCATCTCCGACCGCACCACCTCTTTTACCCTGCCCGAAAACCGCGTTGCGATTCCCCTTTCCGACGACGAGATGAACGTGACTTTTTACGCCGTATGCCGCCGCGACAAGGCGGACGACTGGCGGCTTCTGCTTGCGGAGCTGGCGAAGGACGCGGAATAGCGGAAAGTTTGGTGAGTGCGTAGGGCAGATTGGGCGGGGAGCGAAACGCAGTTTTCTCTTATGATGGAGATGGCAAACAGGAATCTTCTTGAAATCGGCTGCTCCTCATACCAGCCGCTTGCGGGCGCGCTTGAAAAAGACGCGAGAACGCTTGTCGAGCAGACCATACCGTTCCCTGAGTTCCACATTTCGCCCGTGCTGCACTCCTGCACGACGCTTTTCTGGCTCTGCACGCCAAGGACTTTCTCTTTCCAAGACCTGCTTGATTTGGACAGAAGCATTTTTGGCAGCAAAATCACAATCGACAATTTTTTTTGATAGAATAGCCGCAAACGGAGGAAAAAATGCTAATCGACCCTGAATTGTACAAAAAAGCCACAGGGCGGAATTTTGACGACGACTTTTGCTTCAACTACCCCGAAAAAGACCCGCCGCCAGTCCGACTTTTGAAATCCGAGACGGCTCTTCCCGTGAACATTCTCGACGTGGAATATTGGGTGTCGTTTGAATTGGGAATGTGGCAGCTCATAAAGTTCCAGAACAACACTGCGGACGAAATCGACGACACTGTTTTCTTTGAGTTGTATTTCGATGAGGATGCGGCTCTGTTTCCCACGGGCGAGATGGACGACGTTCTGATAGGCGAGGACGATTTTCACGCCGTGCAGGACTTCGTGAAAAAGTCCGTTGCCGACGAAAAATCAGCTTTGGGCGTTCTGATGAAAGAGCGGCAGGCGCAATGGAGGCAAGCCGTGAAGGAAACCGCCGAGAAAAACCGCGCAAGGCGGCGGAAAAAATGCTAATCGACCCTGAGAGGCATTTTTATGTCAGAATCCTAAAAATATTCCCCGAATTCCCCCACAAAACGCTGAAAATATGCTATACTATCCCCAACAACCCAAACAGGAGGCGCACAATGTCAGCACAGGAACTGAAGAACTTTGAGGCGCAGCTCGCCTTGCTTTCCTACGCGGAGCGGCTTGCAATCATTGAATATTTGGCAAAGACCCTAAAACCTGCTTACGATGAGGAAAAAGAAGCGGCGGCACTCGGCTTTTCGGGCGGAGCGGAAGAACGGCGGAAAGTTGAAGAAGCAATCGCGGAGTTTGAACGCGGCGAATACGACACCTACGATAGTTTTGACGACTTCTTGGCGGAGATGAGCAATGAAGCGTAAACTGCAAATCGCCCGCAAGTTCAAGACTGACGCAAAGAAACTCAGCAAGACGGAAAAAGAGGAAACCCGCGCGGTTGTCTTGAAGTTGCAGAATGACGAGCCGCTAGAAGAAAAATATCACGACCACGACCTGCACGGCAACTACGAGGGCTACCGAGAATGCCATATTCGCCCTGACCTGCTCCTTGTCTACAAAAAGACCGACGATGGAGCGGTGCACATTCTGTATTTAGCCCGCATTAGTTCGCACACGAACATCTTTGACATAAGCAAGAGCAAGAAATAGCCGTTTTTCCGCAAAAAAACACAAAATTCTTCCCCAAATTCCCCCACTATCCCGCGAAATGTGCTATACTATTTGCATGGGCAAGACGATTTTCGACACGATAGACCCCAAGATGGCGGCTCGCATTCAGGCGTTGCGCTTGATGGATGACGTAGGGAGCGGCGGCTGAAAGCCGTAAAATCGCGACAGCGATTTTAGCGAGTCTCGGCTGAGATTTATCGAAGCCGCGTATGACGGTCGTGTTCGGCGAGGACAAAAAACTGACCGAGTTTCTCTTGCGGATTCTGCTTTCCCGCGACGATTTGCACGTGAGGAGTGTGATGACGCAGAAGGAAAAGCGCAACCTGTTCGGCCGCTCCGTGCGGCTCGACATAGTGGCGGAGGACACGGCGGGCAAAATCTACAACGTGGAAGTCCAACGCGCGGACAAGGGTGCGGTCGCCCGTCGGGCGCGGTACAATCTTGCCATGCTCGACAGCCACACGCTCAAAAAGGGCGAGGACTTTTCCGCGCTGCCTGAGACCTACATCATTTTTATCACCGAGAATGACTACTATGGGCTGGGGAAGGCGGTCTACGAGATTGAAAAGAAAGTCAAAGGCACGGATTTGCCTTTTGACGACGGCTGTACTATACTCTATGTGAACGGCGCGTATCGTGGCAACGACGCAATCGGCTACCTGATGCACGACTTCTGCGAGCAGAGAGCGGACGCGATGCACTACGGCGAGATTGCCGAGCGGGTGCGGTTTCACAAGCAGGAAGATGAAGGAGGCAGAACTATGTGCAGAATTTTTGAAGAATACGGCGATGAGCGGGCGGCAGAAGCACGGGCAGAAAGAAATGCTGAACTCGTGGAAAAACTTCTGTGCGATGGTAGTTTTTCTACTGAGAAAATTGCAGATATAACAGATGTTCCTCTGGAGCAAGTTGAGCGGATTGCGCAGAAACTTACTGCCACTGCAATGGCGTAGAACAATGTGCAGGATTTTTGAAGAATACGGCGATGAGCGTGTTGCCGAAAGAAATATTGAACTCGTGGAAAAACTTCTGCGCGATGGTAGTTTTTCTATTAAGAAAATTTCAGCTATAACAGATGTTCCTCTGGAGCAAGTGCGACAGATTGCGCAGAAACTCGCCGTCACCGTGTAGGCACTTCCCGCAAGTGTCAGAAACTTTTCCCAGTCTTCTGCTTGCGGGTGATTTTTTTTCGCAAAAATTCCCCAAATTTCCCCACAAACCGCGCAATCTGTGCTATACTACCTCTATGCAACAGCGAATCGGGAGCAACCACCGCTCTTACGGCGAAAAAAGTGCAAAAAATCTCACAAAACCACTTGACAAAGTGCAATCCGCTCCCATAATTACTTCGGACTTCGGACTTCGGACTTCGGACTTCGGACTT
>CALFJF010000016.1 GCA_937877535.1 uncultured Treponema sp. | reverse complement strand
CGACGTCGGCGCATGGCCAGATGCCGTTGTCTTTCTCGCCGTTGTTGAGCGGCTTTCCGACAGAGTGCAAACACGGAACGAAGTTGTCGTCAAGATACTGCCATACTTTTTCGCCCGCACGGGTCATAATGTCCATGTTCAAAACGACGTATTCTGAATCGGTAAGTTCAACGCCGTATTTTGCGATTGGCGAGCCGAGCGGTCCCATGCAAAACGGAATCACGTACATCGTGCGCCCGTGCATACAACCCTTGTAAAGTCCTTTCATCGTGGCTTTGAGTTCCACAGGGTCAATCCAGTGATTCGTGGGACCTGCATCCTCTTCTTTTACGGAAGAAATGAACGTTCGTCCTTCTACACGCGCCACGTCAGAGGGCAATGAGCGGAAAAGGAAGCTGTGCGGCTTTTTAGCAAGCGGAGTTGCAAGTCCCGCGTCAACGCATTTTTGCATAAGGCGGTCGTACTCCGCCGCGCTTCCGTCCGTAACAACCACGTTGTCGGGTTCGCACATTTTTGCGCACTCTTCAACCCACGCCTTAATTTTGGCATTCTTGATGTCAGCAACTGTCATTAAAGGTTCTCCTTTCACCTAATAATTTTTGACATCATTATAGCGGTATAACCGTTTTTTCGCAACGAGCGACAAAAAAATCGAGTTGTTCGTAAAATCAAAACCGTTTTTGCTTTTTGTCAAGCAAATCAAATAAAAAATACCTGTTATTCTGTGGAAAGTTTTGTTATCGCGTGTTTCTTTTGAAAGATAAAAAACATTTTTTGAATTATAATTGACCAACTCAAAAAAATTGTTTCCTCAATCACGCGAAAAAAAACGTGCCTTTGGCGATTTTGAGAGCGTCTAATTCAAAATCCTTGAAAAAGAGGGCTAAAAATGAAAACTTTTGCAAAAATCGCGCTGATTTTTTGTATTTCGTCAGCACTTTTTGCGCAGAGCAAAGGAACGCGCCTTAACACGAGTGGCGACAATTATGACGAAAACGATTCGGAAGCCGCTCGCACGCTTTCGGTTGAAGACGCGGTGGCGCTCGCGAAGCAGAACAATGTTTCGATTGCACGGGGGCAAATCACATTGGACGCGGCGGCACGGGCAAAAAATCATTCTTGGAACAGCGTGAGTCCGACGGCGAGCGTGGGGGCTTCTTCTTCGATTCCGATTGATGCGCTGAGCGACAACGATGCGGGCTATACGGCGAATTTCGGTATTTCAGCGACGGTTTCGCTTTCACTTTCGGCAAATCTCTACACTTCAATGCAGTCGGCAAAAATCGCGTATGAATCTGGAAAACTCAATTTTGATGATGCGGTAAAGTCGGTTGAATTGAGCGTCCGCGAGACTTTTTACGGGCTTTTGTACGAGAGTGAAAATATCGTTCTTCAGGAAAAAAATCTTGAAATCGCAAAAACGCAGTACAACAACAATCTGGCAAAATACAATCAAGGTCGGTTGAGCGAAATCGATGTGCTTTCGGCAGAAGTGAATTATAAGAGCAAGATTCCCACGGTTGGCACGGCACACATCACTTTTTTGAACGACTTGGCGACTTTCAAGCAAATGCTCGGTTTGCCGATTGACGAGCGGATTGAACTTGTCGGCTCGCTCGATGATTTAATCAATTTGAACAAAATCGAAGTCGATATGCGCGATGTGCAATCTTCTTCTATTAAAAAACTCGAATTTCAGATTGAAAGTGCAAAAAATTCTGTGCTTGAAAAGCGATTTTCGGCGTTTGCGCCCACGGTGAGCGCTAGTTTCAACTGGCGAGACCAGTATTGGTACTTGGGTTACGATGGCGAGGCCCCCGACGCAACGAAATCTTCTTCAATCACGCTTTCGGCGACGATTCCGCTTGACGGCGTGCTTCCCTGGTCGGCTCGGAATGACGCGATTGACAGCGCAAAAGATTCTGTAAAGGATTTGGAGCTTCAGCTCGACAACGAGATGAAAAATCTCAAGCGCACGGTGGATTCAAGTTTGCGTACGATTCGCCAAAGTCAAGAGGCAATAAAATACAAGCAGGCGAATGTTGAACTTGCTCAGAAAACATACAATATGACACAGGAGGCATATAATCGTGGTACAAAAGATTTGCTTACCTTGCAGGACGCAAATACCTCGCTCTTGAACGCGCAGGTTTCTCTCAAAAGCGAAGTGCTTACGCTCGTCCGTGCGATTTTGAATCTTGAAAACACAATCGGCGTTCCGTTCGGCACGTTAAGTCAAAAAGAAAGCGAATAAAAACGGGGGAATGATATGAAAATCAGAAAATCGCACGGACTTGCGATTTTGGTTGTTGTGGCGGTAGCGGTGGCGGCTGTGGCGGTGAACATCGCGTCAAGGACGCAAAGTCAAAATGCTCAAACGGGAAACAACGGACGACGAGGGGGCGGCACTAAAATTTCTGTAAAAACGATGGAAGTGGAAAAGACCACGCTCCACGGCTACGTTTCCACGAACGGCGAAATCGAAAGCCAAAACTCGGTTTCAGTTTTTCCTGACGTTGCGGGAAAAATCATGTCTGTTTCGGTCATGCTCGGCTCTTCTGTAAAAAAAGGCGACGTTTTAGGCTACGTTGACCCCTCAACTCCTGGCTCGTATTTTAAGCAAAGTCCCGTTTACGCGCCCATTTCGGGAAGCATCATCTCAACTCCGCTCAAAAATGGCACGACCGTTTCAACGAACTCGGTTGTTTGCATAATCGGCGACATCAACAATTTGCAAGTTACGGCAAGCGTTCCAGAGCGATACGTTTCGGTGCTAAAAACGGGACTCAAAGCCGACGTTCTTGTGGAAGCGTATCCAGACGAGGCTTTTAGAGCCACGGTGAGCCGCATTTCTCCAGTAATCGATTCGGCGAGCAGAACGAAGCAAGTTGTTTTGCATTTTGACAAAAACGACGAGCGGATAAACGCAGGAATGTTTGCAAAAGTCATTCTTTTCACCGAAGATTATTCTGATTTTGTTGTAATGCCCAGAGATTCGCTTGTTCAAAATGGAGAAAAATATTACGCATACGTTGTAAATCACAATTCCACCGTTTCAAAGCGCGAAATTCAACTGGGAAAAAACGTTGACGGAATGGTTCAAATAACGAGCGGCATAAAAGAAGGCGAGCGCGTTGTCATTCAAGGGCAAACGTCTCTCGCTGACGGCTCAAACATTCTTGACATCGGAGAATCTGCTCAAAACAGCCAGAGCGAAAAAAAATCGCGCCAAAAAAACGATTCGAGCGCGAAAAAAGACGGCACGACTGGAGGAGCGCGTGGACAAAACGGAGGCAGTGCAAGATGAGCATTTCAAAAACAACGCTTGAACATCCTGTTTTAACGCTAATCGTTTTTGTGCTTCTTTTGATTATTGGCATTTTTACGCTTCAAAATGTGGCGGTAAACCTTTTTCCAGACGTGGACAATCCGTATATAACCGTTAGAACTTCGTACACGAACGCAGGACCTGAAAGCGTGGAAAAATCGGTTACAAAAATCCTTGAAGGACAACTCGTTTCGGTGAGCGGACTCAAAAATCTTACATCGACTTCGAGCGAAGGTTCTTCTTCAATTTCGCTTGAGTTTAATTACGGAACAGACCTTGAAAGCGCGACGAACGACGTTCGTGACAAAATCGACCGCGTTTCAAGAAATCTTCCAGACGATGCGGGAACGCCAACGATTTTTAAGATGAACTCGGATTCCATGCCGATTATGCGAATTTCCGTGCGAGGTAACCGCTCCAACGATGACCTAAAACTCATCGCAGAAGACCAAATCGTGGATTTGCTTGAGCAAGTAAACGGCGTTGCAGAAGCAAGCGTTTCGGGCGGGCGCACAAAAGTCGTACGCGTTGACGTTTCTCAAAATCGCCTTGCTGCATACAATCTTACAATGGCGAATATTTCAAGTGCGCTTTCTAAGCAAAACCTTGAACTCGGTGGCGGAAAAATCACCGAAGGCACACACGATTACACGATTCGCACCACAGGCGAGTTCAAAAGCATCGAAGAAATCAACAACACGATTATTTCCACGATAAACGGGTATATTGTGCGACTTTCAGACATCGGGACGGCGTATTTGGGCTACAAAGACAAATCGAGCGAAGTGTACATAAACGGCGAGCCTGGCGTGTACGTTTCTGTAACAAAGCAATCGGGAAAAAACACGGTGAGCGTTGCAAAAGAAACGCGCGCAAAAATCGCAGAAATTCAAGCAATTTTGCCTTCGGACATCACGCTTTCAATTATTCGCGACCAGTCCACGTCCATAAACGACACGATAAACACGCTCATCGAATCCGCCGTTCAAGGGCTTTTGCTTGCCGTAGTGATTCTCTTCCTTTTTTTGAAATCGGGGAAATCGACGCTCATAATTGCAATTTCGATTCCGCTTTCGATTGTAATCACTCTTCTTGCAATGAATTTTGCGGGAATCACGCTCAACATGATGACGCTAACGGGCTTGATTTTGGGCGTTGGAATGATTGTTGACGCTTCAATCGTTATGATTGAAAATATTTACGCCTATCGAACGCGCGGAGCAAAGCCCAAAATCGCAGCCGTGCTCGGCTCTTCGGAAATGATTATGTCGGTCATTTCTGGAAATCTCACAACGATTTGCGTTTTTATTCCGTTTCTCTTTTTTATGAAAGAACTCGGAATGTACGGGCAAATGTTCAAAGGAATCATTTTTACCGTTGTTATCGCGCTTGTTTCTTCGCTTTTTGTGGCGATTTTTTTGGTTCCAGTGCTTGCTGGAAAATTTTTCCCTCTTACAAACAGAAAAGAAAAACCTGTGAGTTTTAAGCCACTTGCGCGGTTTTACGAAATCCTTGAACTTCCGATGACCGCGCTCACAAAAGTGTATCGCCGTGCGCTCAAAAGTGCGCTTTCGCACCGAGCGGTAACGTGCATCATTTGCTTTACGGTTTTAGGCGGCACGCTTTCGCTCATTCCAACAATGCGCGTTCAGATGATGACAGGCGGAAGCGACGACAGCGTAACGCTCAACCTCACAATGCCAATCGGAACAACCCTTTCGGAAACGTCGGCGGTTATAAAAACGATGGAAAAAATCTGCGAAGACGAAATCAAAGGATACAACACGCTCATCACGTCAATCGGCACGGGGCAAGGAAACGCCACAACTTACAAGGCTTCGATTCAAATAAATCTTCCTTCGAGCAGCGAACAAATCGATACGAGCGAAACAATACAGCAAAAACTCCGTGCGCATTTTGCAGATTTTACCGATGCCCGATTTTCGTTTAGCCAAGGAATGAGGCGACAGATGACGGGTTCGAGTTTTAAGCTCAAAGTCCGCTCTGACGACCTTGATGCCGCGCTTTCCGTTGCCTCTCAAATTCGCTCTGTCATGGAAAGCATTTCCGATGTGGGCGAAGTTTCAATCGACACGGAAGAAGGCTTGCCCGCCATCGAAATCGAAATCGACCGCCAACGCGCGTATTCGTTTGGCGTGGACGTTCAAACCGTGGCAAAAGAAATCAACTACGCGATAAACGGCACAACAGCCACAACGTACCGCGAATCTGGAAAAGAATACAGCGTTTTGATTCTTTATAGAAACGAAGACAGAAAAAGCAGTGCCGACCTTGAGCAGATTTTTGTAAAAGGCACAAACGGAATGGTAAGCGTTGCCAATTTTGCAAAAGTCAAAAAAGGATTGGGTCCTGTTTCAATAAAACGAGCAAATCAAAGCCGCGTTGTTACCGTGAGCGCGGACAATAATGGAAATCGCAACGACTACGAAGTTGAAGACGATATTCGAGAAGGAATCGCGCGGTCGTTCATTGTTCCTGACGGAGTTACGATTTCTTACGAAGGAAACTGGAAAGACACAACGGAGCAAGCGCACGTTTTTGGAATGATTGCGATTATGGCGATTTTACTCGTTTTTGGAGTTATGGCAGGCACTTACGAAAGTTTTGTCGCTCCGCTCATAAATTTGATGACAATCCCGTTCCTTGCCATTGGAGTCATTGTAATCTACAAAATCACAGGGCAAGCGTTTTCAATGATGAGCGCGGTCGGGTTGATTATGCTCGTTGGAATCGTTGTGAATAACGGAATTATTTTGGTTGATTACACCAATCTTTTAGTTGACCGCGGACAAGAAAAAAAACAAGCGTGCCTTGAAGCAGGTTCAAGTCGCCTTCGCCCCGTTTTGATGACAACGCTCACCACGATTCTGGGAATGCTCCCGATGTGCTTTGCCACAAGCGGAAGCGCGGGCATGGTTCAGCCAATCGGAGTTGCCGTTGTGGGCGGGCTTACGTCGTCAACGTTCATAACGCTTTTTTTCATTCCAGTTCTCTATTCTCTCGTAATGCGACAAAAAAAGAAAAAAAGCACTTTTTCAAAAAACGAGTTTTCGCAACAAAATCCAAAAAACAATTTGCAAGAACCAAATAAATATTTGGATTTTATGTATTTTTAATGAGCGAGTTGGAGGAAAAATGTATAGAGCGGAAATAATCGCAAACCAATCGGTGCAAGACGACATAATCGAACTCCTTGAAGAGAGCATTCCAGAACTTCGCTACACGCTCATTCCGCTTGCGCACGGAAAAGGCGACAGCGACTACAAACTGGGAAACGGCACGTGGCCAGAAACGAACTTTGTCTTTGTCAGTTATATCGCCGACAGCGAAAAAGACATCGTTCGCGCTGTTGTGTCTGCCATAAAAAAACGGTTTTCCAACGAAGGAATCACGCTCTTTTTTGTAAAAGCAGAAGAATAAAAAGGCTTCACCACAGAAGGCTCACCTCTTCTGTGGGCGGATTAAAGTTTTTGAATTCGATTTCGCCGTCTTCTCCCCAGTTAATTTCAAAATATCGGTATTCGATTGGAGCATTTTTTGAAATCGTAACGATTGCAAATGTGTGTGGCATTCCACCGCGCGGAAGTGCACAACTTCCTGGATTTAAAAGAAACGGACGTTTTTCAACTTGAGCATTTGAAATGTGCGTATGTCCGTAAAATGTTGCAAACGCTTCTCTTTTTTGCGCTTCTTCGCGGAGCATTTTTGTTCCCATGTACACGTTGTATCTGTGTCCGTGCGTCAAAAAAATTTTTTGCTGTGCAACAAAAAATTCAAGTTGAACGGGAACGTGAACAAAAACGCGCTCGTCGGAAACAAAAGAACCTGTGGAACTGTCGCCGTTTCCCTGAACGAGGGCTACAACGGGCGGAATTTTTTTTGATAATTCGACTTTTTCTTGCTCACAAAGCAACGAAAGCACATCGTTTACGCCGTCGCCACAAAAACAAAGCGCAGAAACCGTTTCTCCAAATTGACGAACAATCTCAAAAAGAATGTCGCGACTTCCGTGCGAATCAGAAACAACAAGAATCTTCGCTTTTTCAAGCGAAGAAAGCCATTCTTCCGCGCCGTCCACAGAAATCAAAAGACTTTCACGCTGGCGCATTTTTCCGCTTCCATCAAATCGTCCAGTCATTTTTTTCCTCACTCAAACGTAAAATGATTTATCGACTGGATTTTTGTCGCGCTGTCCAAATACGCTCTAACGCTTCTGTTTCCAAGGATTTCAGAAACTTTTTCAATGGTCGGAGCGGTTTTTCCGTCTTTTATTTCAAATTGAACGATTTTTACGAGCGTTTCTTCAAGATTAAAATGAGGAATCGAGTCCAAAATCGGATGTTCAATTTCGTTTTCGGCATTGAGATTTTCGTTTGAAAGAGAATCCGCGCCGTGGTCAAAGTCGATTACAAAATCCGCCGCTTCCTCCGCCGCCAAAACGTCGTCTTGCGAAAAAAGGGAAATAACGGGGATTTTTTCAAAATTCTCGTTGTCCGCCATAAGCGCGATTTCTTTGTGAAGCCCGTCTGGAGCACCGAGCGTAACAATTCCAAGCAGCGAATCGTCCTCCAAAAGCGAAGAAAGCATACTCACGCGCGGTTTTGAGCCTTTCATAAAATCGTCAGGAAAAACAAGGATTTTTATCATTCCGCCATCATTTTCGCGCACGTCGTCCGCGCTTTTTTTGCACAGTCCAAACTCGTCATCGAGCATTTTTGAAACAGACAAAACGGTTTCTTCGTCATTAAAACCGTATCCCAAAATCACCGCGATTTTTTTTCCAAAAAGACTCTCCCGCTCTTCATCGCCCATTTCCCGAAGTCCATTTTTTACACTTTCAAAATCTTCGGTTTCACGCATTGCGTTTTGCGATTCTTTTTTTTGACAAGCAGACACGAGGAACGCAAAAATCAAAAAAATTGCCGCAATTTTTCCAAAAGATGTTGTCATTTTCTTTAGTTCTCATTCCAACAAAAACAAAGAACCCGATTTTTTCATCGGGTTCTTTGTGATTTTTTATTTTGAGCTAGTCTTCCCACTCAACAGAAACAGAAATGCTTCCCGTTTGATTTTTGCCATTGTTGTTTGTTCCTACCGCAGCGGGAGCAGGACGAGAAGGACGCTCGCCACCGCCAGGAGCTTCTCTTTCCGCCGCGCCAGCACTCTGAGGTCCATTCATGCCAAATGCCGCATGAGCCGCCTGATTTTTTGGAGTCGAAACCGCACCGTTATTTTTAAATTCCGCGCTTTGACCTTTTGAAACCGTGAACGCGCTTTTTGGAGCTCCGTCACCCGCAATGTCGTTCGGCGTATTTCCCGCTCCAGGAAGAACCGCAGGAGCATTATCTTCGCTTGCCGAAGCAACTTCCGCTCCTTTTGCGCGGCTTTTCCAAACGGCAACCGTTCCAGAATACGTTTTTACGTCCGTGGAACGCATGTGATTTGTAACGGAAAGTTCCGTTCCGCGCACACTCGCCGTTGCAACAGGTGAACGAACTTTGAATCCCACTGCCCTATCGTCGCTTTTTTTGACGTTCGAGCGAATAGAACCCGTGTCAAGAAAAATCCGAGTTTCATCTTTGCCTTCTTTTGCCACAATTTGCTCAAGCGTCAGCCGTGAAAGCGGAGAAATCGAAACAGTTGAACCTTTTATTTGAAGTTCCGCCTCGGATTTAAATCCCGTTTGAATTACCGCTCCTTTTTCAAGTTTCATTCCTTGAGAAAGCGTTTTCCACGAACCATCTGTCATGTACTCAACTTTTCCGCTCGTCTTTGTAACAACAGCAGAAATCTGCTCTGTTTCCGAAAACAAAAAAGAAACAGTTGCCACGGCAAGAGCCGTCATAAAAAGCAATTTTTTCATACTTTTCCTCCATAAAATCAGATTATTTTTCTTAGAACGAAATCGAAGCTTTTATGTCGAACGTTGTTTTGCTCATATCGCCACCAGTTTTGTCAGTGTCCAAAAACTGCGTAAGCGAAAATCCAAAACTTACGTCGGAAAGTGGCATCCAATTTGCAGAAAACTCAAATTGAAGCCCTCTAAAACCAAAATCTCCCGAAGCATTTTCTGCGTTATTTGCCAACTCTTCGTACACGCAAACAGCATCCGCCGAAGCCGAAACGAGCAATTTTTCGATGGGTTTTATTGAACCGAATGCGCCCGCTTTCAAAAGTCCGTTGTACTGCAATTCCGTTTGCGCATTTACGGCAGTTTGACTCGTAAAACCGGTAAATCGCTTACACGCATAAATTGCAGAAAGCCCCGCCGATGAATTTTTGAATTCTGGATAATAAGTCGCGCTTCCTTGCAACAAAAATCCAAGGTCAGAAATATCGCCTTCAGAATAATTTTTGTAACCGAGCGTTCCAGAAACGTTGTAAAAAAGCGACGACAAAATAGGTCCGTTTAGAGCGAGTGTGCCGTAAAACCGATTATACGAATCTCCCTCAAGCCGAAATGCTCCAAAAAACTCTGCCGTTGCTTCGTGATTTCCAACGATATTCGGAAACGACGCAGAAAGACTTACAGCGGCAAATTTCTCGGAAAGTTGATACAATTTATCTTCGTCTTCATCAAATGAATCGTCATCGCCAACGGAAAGCATTGTAACCGCTCGTCCATTCAAAAGCCCCGTGTACGCACCGTATGCAGAAATCGAAAACTGCTCCGAAGCAAGTTTTGCAAGAAAACCATCGCCATTTTGCGCGTAAACGACAGAACTCAAATCTGAAAAAGAAAATCGACCAAAAGCAAAATCGATTTTTCCGCTACCCGTTTCTTTTGAAAGCGCGAGTTTGAAAAGGTCAATATCCAAATATTGCGTGTTGTCGCTTTCATCGGCAATGCTCGAATATTGGAAATTATACGTTCCCTCGGCAATAAAATAATTTTCCCCGCTATCATCAAAAGGCGTTTTGAGCCACAATTTTCCGTCAACAGTCAATTCTGAACTATTCGTGTCAAAATCAAACAGAGATTCCGATTGTCCGTTGTAGAGTTCTTCTCCAACGGACAAAAGTCCGCCCCATTCAAACGCAAACGAAAAAGAACTGAAAATCAAAAAAATCGATGCAATAAAAATAGATTGTTTTTTCATTGTTGTTTTCTAACCTTAATAAAACCTTAAAAAATAACCAGAGATTTAATCTTTTGCATAATCAAGCGTATCGTTCAAAATCGAAATCGCATCCCGACCAGAAATTTTCATATCGGGGTCAACCGTCTGCGGAATCAATCCAATATTTTTCAATTCTTTGAAAGCGTATCGGTCGCACCCAAAGATTCTATAAAAAAGCCCACCAGAAATTCCCGCGTTTTTCATAAAAATATTTGCAGCAATCGAAGCCGTCGCCTCATCTTGCGCTTCAAGAGCATTAGAAACGATTCCTTTGTCTTTCAAAAAAGCAAGCGCGGTGTCGTAATCTTCGTTTTCGTCCAAACCTTGCCCGCACGTTCCTGCAAGATACGCAATTTGTCCAACCGTAACGGTTTCAGACGAAATTATTTCAGTAAGTTTTTCAGAACTCTGCGCCCAAGCAGAAACGCAAAAAAAAGCAAGAAAAAAAGCAAGAAAAAAAACAAGAATTTTGTTTTTCATAATCCCTCAATAATTTTAGATTTTTCTAAAAACTTTCTAAAAAAATCAGAAAGAGAAGAAATAGTCAATTTCAAAAGATTATACATTATGCTAAAATTTTTGACTATGAAAAAAATTAAAAAAATCGCAGACAAACTCGCAATTTTACTAGTTTCCGTTTTTTGGATTTTGGCAGCCACAATTGGAATTTTGCAAAAATTTGACCTTCGCGTGTACGACCTTTTGCTTTCATTAAAGGACGACCCAAAAACTCGGAGCGAAATTTTGCTCGTTGACATAGACAATCCGTCGCTTGAAGCCGTAGGTCCGTGGCCTTGGAGTCGCGACGTTTGGGCAAACACGCTCATCAGAATGAAAGAACTTGGCGCAAAAACAGCCGTTTTCGATATTGAATTCCTTTCGCCGTCAAATCTTTCTGCGCGCCCTGACGCGCAAAAAGCCGTGGCAACCGTTTTTTCTTCCCTCGGACTTTTTCAAGAAGAAAGCGATTTTTTTGACGCAATTCAAAAAGCGATGTACCGCGACAACGATTCGCTTTTTGCCTCCTCGATTCAATTTTTTGGAAACGCCTGGCTCACAGTGAACACGTCAAATCTTGACATTGATTACAGTGAAGATGAAATTTCCTACGCGATTTCAAGATTTTCGTTTTTGGCAGAGGACGAAAAAAACTTAATTTTTGCGGGAAACGTCAAAAACGCGCTTGAGCAAGAAGAGCAAACGATTTTTGACCGTTTCAAAAATTTTTCTGCATTAAAAAAAATAAATTGGGAAAATCCAAATGACGTGGCACAATTTTCAAAAATAGAAAACGCGCTTTCGCCCGCTTTTTATCCGTTTATACAGTGCGCTTCGGGCGCGGGATTTACAAACGTTTTTATAGACCCAGACGGAAGTCGGCGCAGAGTTGAACTTCTTTCAAAAAGGCACGGCTCTTATTTTGCGCAACTTTCATTTGCGCCACTTCTTTCTATAATACAGCCCGAAAAAATCGTCAGAGAAAAACGCGAACTCAAACTTTTGGGCGCAACAATCGACGGAGAAAAAAAAGACATAACAATTCCGCTCGACAACGCAGGCAGAATGTTTGTGAACTGGAAGCACTCGCTTTTTCAAGATTCGTTTAGGCACGCAAGCATTTCGTTTCTCTCGGATTTGGACAGAATGGAAGAAAATATCGCTTCGCTTTTGAACACGCTTGCAACGTTTGAGTGGGAAGGCGGAACTTTTCTTCCGTACAAGGCAAAAGCGGAACATCTTTCTCAAGAATACGAAACGATTTTGCGCTACAAAGACTACCTTCTTTCGCAATGCGCAGGATTTAACGCGGACGGAACGGCAATTTCTGGCGGCATGAACGAAGAAGAATTGAGCGAATATTTTGCAATTCGAGCGGAGTTTTTCAAAGAGGTTTTTGCATTTTCTGAAGGAAGTTCTTTTGACGAAATTGGAGCGTTTCTTCAAGAAAATCTCGATTATTTTCAAGAAAGTGCGCAAGAATTGGCGGCAGGATTTTCCGAGATTTTTGACACGCTCAATAACGAATGTTCCGTATACAATTCCGCGTCAAATCGTCAAAAAGAAGCGTTTTCTGATTCGTTTTGCATAATCGGAAACACCGCAAGCGGAACAACCGACCTCGGCATAACGCCGTTTGAACGCGCATATCCAAATGTTGGTACACACGCAAACGTGTATAATACAATTATGACGCAAGATTTTATAAAAATCGTTGATTGGTGGCAGCCTGCACTTATTTCATTCGTGCTTTCGCTTTTATTGATTGGATTTGCACCTGCAAAAAAAGCATGGATACAAGCGGTCATCGGTATCGTTTTTACGCTCATCGTTTGCATAGTTCCAGCGTTTTTTATGAAAACGCGCGGAATCTACATTCCCGCAGTAACTCCTGCGCTCATCGCAATTTCTTCGTATCTTGTGGTAACGCTCATTCGATTTCTTTCGAGCGAACACGACAAACGATTCATCACAAATGCGTTCAGCCAATGTCTTTCAAAAGAGGTTGTGGCGCAACTTATTGCAGACCCGTCGAGTTTCAAACTGGGTGGCGAAAAGCGCGAAATGACAGCGATGTTTACGGACATTCAAAAATTTTCCTCGTTTTCAGAACTTTTGTCGGCAACGCAACTCGTCGCGCTTTTGAATTATTACCTGACGAAA
Source organism: uncultured Treponema sp. (assembly GCA_937877535.1). Taxonomy (GTDB): domain Bacteria; phylum Spirochaetota; class Spirochaetia; order Treponematales; family Treponemataceae; genus Treponema_D. The sequence continues at coordinate 45,192 of CALFJF010000016.1, read as the reverse complement.
ATGAGCGACATCATCATGGACGAAAGCGGTACAGTTGACAAGTATGAAGGAGACGCGATAGTCGCTTTAGTTGGCGCACCGCTCAAAATGGAAGGAGGAGCGCACGCTGTTCACGCTTGCGCCGCCGCGCTCAAAATGAAAAAGACCGAAACGCTGATGAACGAAGAAATCGTGCGCGTGGCAAGTCAAGAAAAACCAGAAACCATGAGCGATGACCTTTACGAGGCTTTTCAGATTCTCGTCAACAACAAAAAAACGCTCTTCACGCGAATAGGCTTAAATTCTGGAGAAATGACAGCAGGATACATGGGAAGCGAAAACAAAAAGAACTATACAATGATGGGAAATAATGTAAACTTGGCTTCCCGACTTGAAGGCGTGAACAAGCAATATTCCACGGGTGGCATTTTAATCAGCGAGCATACGGAAAAACTGCTCGGCGACAGATTTTTGGTGCGTCCGCTCGACCGCGTTCGCGTTGTAAACGTAAAAACTCCGCTTCGTCTTTATGAACTCATTTCAGAAAAATCGGAAGCCTCTGAGGAAGATATTTCCTATATGAAAGACTGGCGGATTGCTCTCAAAAAATTTGAACAACGCGATTACGATTCCGCTCTTTTGGATTTTCAATCTCTTTTGGAGCGAAGAGCGAACGACGGTGTGGCGCGGTATTACGCACGTCTTACGGAAGATTTTTTTGCAAAAGGCAAATTTCCCACGGACAAAGACGATGTTGGCGTTGCGTTCGACGAAACGGACGGCGTTTTTACGCTACTTCAAAAATAACACACAAAAAACGAGGGTTTTCCCTCGTTTTTTCAAAGCGCGAGGTCGCAGACCGTGGCTTTTGTAACTTTTACCAAATCCGCAGGCGTGAGCGCAAGTTGCATTCCGCGAACGCCCGCGCTCACATACATTTTTGAAAGCAAAAGCGCGCTTTCGTCAATAAAAGTCGGAAAATGCTTTTTCATTCCAAGCGGACTGCACCCGCCCCGAACATACCCCGTCAACGAAAGCAGTTCCTCGCTTTTTACGGGCGCAATTTCTTTTGAACCCGTTGCATTTCTCGCCTTTTTGAGATTTATCTCCTTTGACGCGCTTTGACAAAACACAAAAATCCGTTTGGTTTCGTCGCGCATAACGATTGTCTTAAAACACGCTTCGGGCGGAATTCCCAATTTTTCTGCCGTTTTTTCCGCCGCTCCGTGTGAAAGCGCGTGTTCGCCGTCGTCTTCGTAAGAAAAAGATTCGTAATCGATTTTTTCGCTCTCAAGCAGGCGCATTGCATTTGTTTTTTTCATAAAATCCTCCACAAAAAGTATTTTTTTGTTATAGAATATCAAAAAATCTCAAGGAGTGGCATTTATGAAAAATATTCTCGTCGTTGTTGATATGCAAAATGATTTTATAGACGGCGCACTCGGAACAAAAGAATCGCAAAAAATCGTTGGAAACGTTGCAAAAAAAATCTGCGAATATAAAAAGGAAAACATTTTTGCCACGCGCGACACGCACGAAGAAGATTATCTTTCAACGCGCGAAGGGCGGATTCTTCCCGTAAAACATTGCATTCGTGGAACGGACGGCTGGAAAATCCGCGCGGAAATCGTCGCGCTTTTGGACGAAAAAAACATAATCGACAAACCGACGTTTGCTTCGATTGAACTTGCCGAAAAAATCAAAAAAATCGCGGAAACCGAGGAAATCAAAATTGAATTGTGCGGACTTTGCACCGACATTTGCGTCGTTTCAAACGCGCTTTTGCTCAAAGCGTTCCTTCCAGAAACAGAAATTTGCGTTGATTCAAATTGTTGCGCTGGCGTAACGGTCGAAAAGCACAAAGCCGCGCTTGAAACAATGAAAAGTTGCCAGATTACCGTTTTGTAAAGCCTGAGTTTTGCCCCTTCCTAAATCGAATAAAACCAACTGTCTTCGGTGTAATCAAACGGCGTTTCTTGATAAACGTAATAATTGAGCCAGTTTGAAAAAAACAGATGCGCGGTACTTCGCCACCTGTTTTTTGGCGGAAGTGCTGGGTCATCGTTTGGAAAATAAAACTGTGGAACGTCAATCGGAAGTGCTCGCTTTTTGTCTCTCCAAAATTCTTTTGCAAGCGTGTCGGTGTCGTATTCCAAATGTCCCATCATATAAATCGAGCGATTGTCCGAACTTTTGCACAGCGTGATTTCTCCCGCGTCGCTTTCAGAAAGAATTTGCAAATCGACGATTTTTTGAATTTGCGCCTTGCTCACCGTTGTGTGCCTGCTCGTTGGAATTGGAAAAAAATCGTCGAATCCACGAAGGAGCGGCTCCGCTTGGGCGACTTTGTGATTTTGAAAAACGCCAAAAAGTTTTTTTTCTAACGGAATTTTCTTTACGCCGTAATTATGATACAATCCCGCTTGCGCTCCCCAACAAATGCAAAGAGTCGAAAAAACATTTTCGTGTGCGTAATCCATGATGTCGCACAATTCGCTCCAATAATCAACGTCCTCGAACGGCATTTGCTCCACAGGCGCGCCCGTGATAATCATGCCGTCGTACTTGTGGAGGAAAATTTCTCGCGAAGGAATGTAGAACCGCTCAAGATGCGCCGCGCTTACGTGAGAAGATTCGTGATTTTCCATGCGAACGAGCGAAATATCGATTTGAAGCGGCGTGTTCCCCAAAAGGCGCAACAGTTGCGTTTCCGTCGTTTCTTTTGTGGGCATAAGATTTACGATTGCGATTTTGAGCGGTCGAATGTCCTGCGTAGAGGCGCGTTTTTCCGTCATCACAAAAATATTTTCTTTTTCAAGAACGCTCCGCGCGGGGAGGTCTGATTGGATTCTGATTGGCATATCGACAGCATAGCAAAGCGGGCAAAATTTTGCTATATTTGACTTTGTGAGAAAAGACTATCATTTTTTTCACAAAGTCCGCAGATTTTTTGGCAAACGTCTTAAAAATCTTGCAAATTTTTAAAAGGAGACTGTTCTTAAAAACAAACATTTTTGAACAGCGCGATTTTTCATGGGTAATTCAAAAGAACGGCAAAACGCAATAAAAAGGCTCAAAGTTTTTCATTTTCAACCAAAAAGCGAAGTTTCGTATTATAGAGAGAAAGTTGACGAAGAATTTTCCGAAGTTTTTCTTCCAAATCGAGTCGAAAAAGAAGAAATCGTGATTGGCTCAATTCCGTGCGACATTTTGACTCCAGAAATGTACGCAAAAAATCGCCTTATGATGTACGTTCACGGAGGCTCTTTTATTGGCGGTTCCAGAAAATCCCACCGCGCATTTGCGTCTTCGCTTTCAAATGCGTTTTCGTGCAAAACCGTCCTTCCCGAATTTCGCTTGCCGCCCGCGCATCAGTTTCCGTGCGCTGTAAACGATATTCAAGACGTTTTTAAGAAAATCGTTGACCATTTTTCGGAAGAAATCAACGAAGGAGAAAAAACGGATTTTATCCTTGCCGCCGACACGAGCGGAGCGTCAATCGCGCTGGGATTTTTTTTGAGTTTAAAGCCGCAATTTAGAAAACTGTTTTCAAGAATCGTGCTTTTTTCGCCGTGGCTCGACCTTTCGGAGCAATCGAACGCGCTCAAATCACGGCGAAAATCCGACGAAGTGTTTGTGGCTTCAGGAATTCTCGCTTCCGTTGAAATGTACGCGCCTCCAGAAAAGCGGCTCGAATACGCGATTTCGCCCATTCTCGCCCAAAAAGAGCAACTCGAATCGTTCCCACCCGTATACATTCAAATGGGAGAAAAAGAACTTTTTATGGACGAAGCGGAAAAATTTGAAGCGTTGTGCGCCGACGCTCACATTCCGTGTACACTCGACATTTGGAAAGGAATGATGCCCCTTTTTCAAATGGCTGACGAATTTTTGAGCGAATCTCATCTCGCCGTTGAAAAAATCGGAGCGGTCGTAAAAACGCGAAAAGAAATCGAATAAAAAAGAGGAAAATCAAATGGAACTTGTGTGTCCTGCGGGAAACGCCGAAAAACTTTCTTACGCATACGCTTACGGAGCGGACACGGCGTATTTTGGAATGAATGGACTGTCGCTTCGCGCAAAAGCGGACAATTTTTACGCAAAAGATGCCGAAATCGTAAAAAAAATCAAAGCGCAATTTCCAAAAAAACGGCTTTTTTGCGCTCTCAACATTGCGTTTCACGAAGGCGACCTCGATTCGTTTCGCCGCCGATTGGACGAGTTCAAAGCGTATCCGATTGACGCTTTTATTGTGCAAGATTTGGGGTTGGTTCGTTTGCTTCAAAAAGAATTTCCGTCTGCTCGCTTGCATCTTTCGACTCAAGCGTCTTGCACAAACAGCGAAGCCGTCAAAATGTACAAAGATTTGGGATTTGACCGCGTTGTGCTTGCCCGAGAAGTTTCTCTTAACGAAATCCGACGGATTAAAGACGCAGTTCCAGAAATGGAACTTGAGTGTTTTGCGCACGGAGCCATGTGCATTGCCTACAGCGGGCGTTGCCTTTTGAGCGCGTATCTCACCGCCCGAAGTGCGCAAGCGGGACTTTGCACGCACGCTTGTCGCTGGAACTTTGATGTAAAAGCGGACGCAAAAAATCTTGCAGAAAGTGCTTCGCTTGTTTTGGAAGAATCAGAGCGAAAAGGCGAATATTTTCCCGTTTTTGAAGGCGAGAATTTTACGGCGATTCTTTCGTCAAAAGATTTGAAAATGATTGACCATCTGGAAGAAATGAAAAAAGCGGGAATTGACGCGATAAAAATCGAAGGGCGAATGAAAAGCGCGTATTACGTGGCTCTCGTTTCTCGCGCATACAGAAAAGCATTGGACGCTTTGGAAGGAAAAATCTCAAAAGAAGAAGCCACGCCGTTTGTGCGCTCGCTCGACGAAGTGGCTCACAGAAAAGGAACAACAGGATTTTATTTTTCACGCGCAAAAGCAAACGAAACGTCTTCAGGCGAAAGCGATTCTCCGTATTTGCTTGCCGCACTCGTTCAAAACGAAATTCCGCAAAATGAAGAAAACGCGGCTCGGAACATCGGCGAAGAAATCGTTTTGAGCGATGCGGAAAATCTAAAAAAAATGCACGTTGAAGCGCGAAAAGCCGAAGAAAGAAATCGCGCAGCGCATCCTGAAAAAAACGTTCAAATCGCAAAAAGAAAAGAAGGCTGGAAAGCGTTTCACATTCGCGCGTTGAATCATGTAAAATCTGGTACGCAAATCGAAATCGTTTCTCCCTCCGCGCCAACTCAAATTCTTTTGGAAAATGACTACGATTTTGTAGACCCGCGTTCGTTCGCGCTCCAAAATTGGATAAACGCCGACCACGAAAGCGCACTTTACACGGGAAAAGAAATTCCGCCCTATTCGCTCATTCGCGTAAAGACCGCGTAAAACGAATTGACGAGCGGGGGCTAGGTCGATAAAATTTAGAATTATCGAACAAACGGTAACTTATGATTTTTTTCAAAATCCTTAAAAAATGTCCCAAATTCTCGTTTTTGTGCGTTTTTTTTGCCATTCTTTTTTTGTTTTCAGTTGACGCGCTTTCTTTTTCAGACATTCCGCGTCCAGAGCAAAGCGTTGGATTTTCCGTTTCGCGTTCAACGGAGCGCGGAATCGAAGGGCAAACGACTTTTTTTTCTTCAGAATACGGCGCGATTTGGAACACGGCAGAGGCGGCAGGCGGATTTGAGTTTTCAAAAGACACGGCAGATTTTTCAACGCTTTTTTCGTATTTTCCCGAACGTTGGCGATTTGACCTTGACCACCCGTGGGACATTCAACTCGGATTTGGATTTTTGCAACATTGTCAGTGGCAATTTGACCTTGCGTTTGAATTTGACCTTTATTTCAACACAGAATTCAGAATTATAAGCGAACGCGGATTTTTGTTTGCAGGTCAGTGGGCGGCTGGAATCAAAATCACGGATTTATACGCAATTTCAGGCTGGCGCGGCATTTTGACAGACGAATCGCTTGCAATGACAATCAGAATCGAAAAAAACTGGCAAAGCGGTTGGAGCGCGTATCTTAGAGCGGGAACGCACGATTTTTACCGTTATCCGCTTTTTCCTCACCCGACTTACATTTTTGGAACGGGAAAAAAAATACTCGAAGGATTTTTTTCGGGATTTCGATTTGGCGGCGAGGTGCAATTTCGCATGAACGACCAATTTACAACGCCACCGCTCCTTGAAGGTTTGATTTTTAGATTGGTGGTGAATTATGAGTTCTAAAATTCGATTTTTGATTCTGCTTTTACCGCTTATCTGTTGCTCTTGTAATTACGGTTGGTACATTTTTCTCTTTGGAGAAGAAAGCGTTGAGTCTCGCGCCGACTCTCTCCCCTTGATTGAAGATGTTTGCCCCGAAGTGCTTCCCCAATTTTCGACGTTACCGCAAACGTATTCTTTTATGCTAATAACCGACCCTCATATTGGTGCGCAAATATACGATGTCCACAAAGACGAGTTTTTGGAATTATTCACAAAACTCCTTGGCGAAACGGAGGACGAAGGAAAAAAGCCGCGATTTGTGATTTCGTTGGGAGATAATGGAGACGGCGGGCGGGCGCACGAATTTAGAGAACTCAACGAAATGTTCGACACGATGGCAAAAATGGCAAAAGAAAAAGGAGTCGTTGAAAAGGCTTCGGATTTCAAAAATCTTTCAGTTTTGGGAAATCACGACTTGTACAATGACGGGTGGGAAAATTTCAAAGAAATCGAAGAGCCGTTTGCTTCTCTCAAAAAGAAAGGATTTCTTTCAAGTGCGTACACGTTTACCGATGGCACGTTCACTTTTTACGTTCTCGATTCAGGAAGCGGGACGCTCGGAGAAACGCAGCGCGAAATCGTAAAAAACGCAATGGAAAACGATTCAAAACCAAAAATCGTTCTGACGCACGTGCCAATTTACGCGGGTGGCAATTTTTTGATGACAATGCAAGACACGCGCGAACGAAACATTCTTTTGACGCTTTTTGAAAAAAACAACGTCAAAAGTCTTTTTTGCGGACACGCTCACAAAGAATACGGTTACAATTACGGCTCTTGGAAAGAGCAGGTTTTTGACGCGTTTGGACAGCACCGCCGTGCGTATCTGGTAACCGTTGACAGAAAAAATGAATCAGTTTCTTGGACTCGCTTTGAGTTTTGACTTTCGCCGTGAAAGTTCGTGCTATTTTTTCATATTCGTTCTAAAATGATTCAAACTATTCGTGGAAAAACAAAAAAAAGAGGTGCAAAATGGAAAAAGAACTCGAACCGCTCATTTCTGGAAAAAGCAAATCTGAAAAAAGACTTGAAGCGTTCAAAGAATATTGCCGCGACAACAAACAGTACAATTTGACTTCGCTCAACGACGTAATGGCAGTGTATGGTTCATTTGAGCGAGCAACAAAAAGACCAAAAGTCCTTGACGAAACAACAGAAGAACCGCCCGTCGATTTGCACCTTGATTTGTAAAAATATATTGCAGATTTTTGGGGGAGAAAATGCGCTCTATTTCACTTGTTTCAATCGCGCTCTTTATTTTTGCGTTTTCAGCGTTTTCTTGCCGAACGAACAAAACGTCGGAAGAAGGCATTACGTTTGTCCAAACGGAGCGAAGCGAAAGCGGAAAAATCTTTACGACCGTGATTTTTGAAAGCGTTACGGAAATCCGCGCGGACGGCGCGTCCATTCAAAACGATTCGCCGTTTTCTTACAACGCGCAAACGGGCGAAATCGACCTTGATTCAAACGCAACATCGTTTGAGATTTTTGGAAAATACAAAAATCCGCCAGAGTTCGTTCTTCCTGAAAACGTGTGTCCCGCGCCACTCGTTCTCTACGAAGGAAAAAAACTGTCAGAAGAACAATACGAGTGGAATGCTGAAAAAGCGAAAATTTCGTTTCATTTTAAGGCGGATTTGGACGCGGATTCTTACGCACTTTTTTGGTATTCAACAACGCGAGACCTTTCGCTTTCAAATAAATTTGAAAAATACACAGAATACGAGTCGCTCGTTTCAGAATGGATTTCTAAAAATAGCGAAAATGAAAACGGAAACAAAAAGTAGCGTTGCTTTTACGCCAAAATTTCCGAACTGATTTTCTTTATATTTTGAAAAATTGTTCACTTTTTATGCCACGGTACAAAATTCCGTGGTATAATTGCTTTCATGAAAATCGAAAGAAAGACGGGCATTGCGCTTCCTTTGGGAGCACTTCGGACGGACGATTCTCCCGTAATTGGAGAATATACCGCCATTACGGATTTTGTGGCGTTTTCAAAAAAATGCGGAATCAAAATCGTGCAGTTGCTTCCCGTTCTTGACACGGGCGTTCACTCTTCTCCCTATTCAAGTTTGAGTGCGTTTGCGCTTCATCCGATTTACATCAATGTTTCAAAAGCAACCGCTTTTCAAATCGTAATCGAAAGCGACGCAGAAGCCGCAAAAATCTACAAAGAATTTCTTTCTCTCAAAAACGACAGCCGTTTTGATTACAAAAAAATCCTTTTTCTCAAAGAATCGTTGCTCAAAAAAATATTCAGGCGACTTGCGTATTCTTCGATTCCAGAAATCCCAGACAAATGCGACCTATTTCATTCGTTCATTTCGCAATTTTCAGATTGGCTTCCAGAATATTGCGTTTTCAAAACGCTCAAAGAATTGAACGCTCAAAAAAGTTGGAAAGAATGGGAAGAAAAATATCGCTCGCTTTCAAAAGACGAAATTCGTGCGCTTTGGGACAATGAAGAACTGCGCGAGTTGAATTTTTTTTACGCTTGGGAGCAACTCATTGCGTTTAGACAATTTTCCGAAGCGGTGGCAGAAACTCGAAAAATGGGCGTTTCTCTCAAAGGCGACATTCCGATTCTTTTGAACGAAGATTCGTGCGCCGTGTGGGCGCGAAGCGATATTTTTGTAAAGCACGGCAGGGCGGGAAGTCCGCCTGACGGCGACAATCCGACGGGGCAAAATTGGGGGTTTCCCATTTACGATTGGAAAGCGCAAAAAAAAGACGATTTTGCGTGGTGGAAAAGGCGACTTTCCGTTTCCGAGCGTTTTTTTGATGCGTACAGGCTTGACCATTTGCCAGGTTTTTTTAGATTTTGGACAATAAAAGAGGAAGATAAAACGGCGGAACTTGGAATAAATCTTCCCAATTCGCCGATAACGGCAAAAATGCTTTCTGCTTCAGGCTTTTCTCAAGAGCGAGTAAAATGGCTTTCAGAACCGCACATTCCAACGGCAGATTTTTTTAGACTCACGGGAAATATCGATAAAGCGCACGAGATTTTGGAATTGTGCTGCAACAGAATCGGACATGAGGAACTGTGGAATTTCAAAAAGTCGGTCAAAGGAAATAAAACGCTTCTTTCACTCGATTTGTCAAAATTCAATCTTGACATGCAGATTCAAAAAGAAATCATTTTGCTGCTTGATTTTTGGTGGAAAAATCGCGCTCTTATTGAAATCCGACGCGACGCTTTTGTGCCGTCAAACAATTTCCGAAATAGCCGCGCGTGGGAAACGCTTTCTTTTGAAGAAAAGGAAAAACTCTTGACTCTTTTTGAGCAATCTTGGAAAAAACAAAACGCCGAGCAAGAAAAACAGGCTCGAACGATTTTTTCGTCAATAATTCCATTTTCAAAAATGATTCCGTGTGGCGAAAATTTGGGCGCGTATCCCCCTTCCCTGCCGTCCGTGATGAAAGATTTTGGCATTTTGAGTTTGAACGTGGTGCGCTGGACGCGAAAGTGGCACGAAAAATATCAGCCGTTTGTGCCACTCGATTTGCACGAAAAGCGAAGCGTTGTTACAACGAGCGTCCACGATTCTTCAACGATTCGCGCGTGGTGGGAAAACGAAAAAGAATCGGTGCGGGCTTTTGTGCGCGATTTTTTGAACGAAGAATCAAACGAAAAAATGCGAAACGCCGAAACGTTGCTTTTGGAAACGCCGCTTTCTGAGCAGACGTTTTCTCCAGAAATCGCGGAAAAAATCATCGCAAAATGCGCAAAAACAAATGGCGACTGGTTTATTCCGCCACTGCAAGATTGGCTGTATCTTGACAAAAAATATTACGCAACAAATCCTGACGACGAACGAATCAATATTCCAGGCACGGTGAGCGACTTCAACTGGACGTGGCGACTTCCTGCAACGGTTTCTTCGCTTTCGTCAAATGAAAAACTGTGCTCAAAAATCAAAAAAATCGCTACGATTCACGATTCGTGTGAAGCAGACTAATTCAAAAATCCAGAAAAATGGAGGAAAAAATGAAATATTCTTACAACGAGTTCCATATATCGAGGGCGGTCAGGGATGCCTGCGGCTTCGGCTCGGAGCTGTACCAGTCGAGCGGAAACGTGATTCTGGCGAACATCGGTGCGGTGCGGACGTTCGCCGTCAGGTTCAACAAGTACCTTGCGAGCCAGAACCAGACCCAGGTTTCCGCAGGAATGCTCAACGCTATGGGGCTTTTGGACGAGATTTTTCACCTCGCGTGCTACATATATAGAAGACAAAAATTCCCGTCGGCGTTCAAGGACCTGATTTCCGACCTGAACGCCGAATTCGGCGCGGAGGAGGTGGAGCGGCTCATCGTCGAGTTCACCCAGGAGTTCCCTCCCACGGCGGTCTACAGGGGCGAGTGCTCGGTGGAGGACTACCTGAACACCGAGATGACCGAGCGGAAGACGGGGCGGGTGCGCACGAACCGCGAGCAGACGCTTGAGGAGATGGTCATGCTCTTTCTTGCGAACGAGAACCCCGCGTTCCGCCCCTTCAAGATTCTCTTTGACGACACGAACCTGCGCGAGAACCCGAAATTCGGGGCGATGTGGAGCAAGATTCAGGCGTACTTCAAGAAGCTTCCCTACTGGGGGACGTTCGGGCACGACCTGATTTCGTTCCTGAGGGAGCCTGTCGCCTATGCCCCCGACAACCTCCAGCAGCAGCTCGACTACGTTCGAGTCCACTGGGCGGAGCTCTTCCTTCCCGGCGACGGAGAGGGCGAGGACTACTGGCTCAGGCGGCTTTTGGGCGGCATGGACATTTTGAGCGAGGAATGGAAGCCGGAGTGGCATCCGACGAACGGCGGCAGCCCCGATATGTCGCCGCCGAACTACGACTACCTCATGCGCGAGTACGAGCGGTTCTCCGCCGACTCAGACTGGATGCCCAAGGTCGTCTTGATGGCGAAGACCGTGCTCGTGTGGCTCTTCCAGCTCTCCAAAAAGTACGGCAGGGAAATTCACAGGCTCGACCAAATTCCTGACGAGGAGCTTGACCTTTTGCGCGACGAGGGCTTCACCGCGCTGTGGCTCATCGGATTGTGGGAGCGGAGCCAGGCGAGCCGCACGATAAAGCAGATGTGCGGAAACCCCGAGGCGGCGGCGTCGGCGTATTCGCTTGAGGACTACGAGATTGCCGAGAATTTGGGCGGCTGGCGGTCGCTCGAGAACCTTCGGACGCGGCTGTGGCAGCGCGGAATTCGGCTTGCGAGCGACATGGTGCCGAACCACACGGGCATGGACGCGAAGTGGGTGGTGGAGAAGCCCGACCTGTTCGTGCAGCGGCGGGACAACCCGTTCCCGCAGTACACGTTCAACGGCGCGAACCTGAGCCACGACTCCCGCGTGGCGATCTACCTCGAGGACCACTACTACTCAAAGAACGACTGCGCGGTTGTGTTCAAGCGCGTGGACACGGCGACGGGCGACACGAGATACATCTACCACGGGAACGACGGCACGGGAATGCCCTGGAACGACACCGCGCAAATCGACTTTTTGAATCCGGCGGCGCGCGAGGAAGTCATGCAGAAAATCCTGCACGTGGCGCGGAACTTCCCCATCATCCGATTCGACGCGGCGATGGTCTTGGCGAAGAAGCACATCAAGCGCCTCTGGTACCCGGAGCCTGGAAAGGGCGGCGACATCGCGACCCGCTCGGAATTCGCGCTCACGGCGCAGCAGTTCGAGGACGCGATTCCGCAGGAGTTCTGGCGCGAGGTGGTTGACCGCGTTGCCCGCGAGGTCCCCGACACGCTGCTTTTGGCGGAGGCTTTCTGGATGATGGAGGGCTACTTCACGCGCACGCTCGGGATGCACCGCGTCTACAACTCCGCGTTCATGAACATGCTCAAGAAGGAGGAGAACTTCAAGTATCGCGCGACGGTCAAGAACACGATTCAGTTCGACCCGCAGGTCCTCAAGCGGTACGTGAACTTCATGAACAATCCCGACGAGGAGACCGCCGTCGCCCAGTTCGGCAAGGGCGACAAGTATTTCGGCGTGTGCACGCTCATGGTGACGATGCCGGGCCTTCCGATGTTCGGGCACGGGCAGCTGGAGGGATTCGAGGAGAAGTACGGCATGGAGTACGTCCGGGCGTACCGCGACGAGGAGCCTGACCAGTACCTCATCGACAGGCACAGGCGGGAGATTTTTCCGCTCATGCACAGGCGGTACCTATTTTCGGGCGTGGAGGACTTCCTCTTCTACGACGTGTGGTGCGACGGCGGCGTGAACGAGAACGTGTTCGCCTACTCGAACCGGTGCGGCTCGGAATATTCGCTCGTCTTCTACAACAACAAGTACGACCGCGCCCACGGCTGGATAAAACGCTCGTGCGAGTACGCTGTGAAGACCGGTCCGGGCGACAACGACAAGAAGCTCGTCTCGCGCACGTTGGGCGAGGGGCTGGGGCTTTCTTCGAGGGGCGACTACTATGTGATGTTCCGCGAGCAGCGCAGCGGGCTTTGGTTCGTCAGGAACTGCAGGCAGGTTCACGAGCAGGGGCTTTTCGTCGCCCTGAACGGCTTTGAGGCGCAGATTCTCCTTGAGTTCCGCCAGCAGCAGGACGTTGACGGCAAACTCGCCACGCTCTGCTCGTTCCTTGACGGGCGGGGAATCGCCGACCTGGAGATTGCATGGCAGGAACTGCACTACAGGGAGCTTTACGACTCGTTCTCACGGGTGATTTCCGAGGACTTCGAGCGGGCGGTCCAGACGCTCACGCTCAGCACGAATGAAATTAGAAAAGGAAAAATAAAACGCGCAAGAGTCAGCGACTTTGAATCGCTCATACAGAATCCTCTCTTGGATTTCTATTCGATTTCGATAAAAACGGCGGAAGCGGAGCGAAATCAAAATCCCAAAAAACGGCTTCGCAAACTTCCGTCGGAAAAACGAATGTACGGCGTGTTCAAGCGAAAACTTGCGATTATTTGCAAAATCGCAGCGATAATGCGAAGAAATCCTGCGGCAGTGCTTCCAAAAGATTGGAAAGGCGCGACCGACGTTCAAGCGTTGCTTGCGACTGGCTTTGCTTATCAAAAAGAAGGCTTGCTTTTTGCCATCATTTACTCGCTCGTTTCTTCGCTTTCGGAAGGCGGATTCGCACTCAAATGGGCATTGCACAGAAAAATCGCAGAGTTCTTGAAAACGAGCAGCGTTTCTGACGGAACGACTTACAACGTTTTTGAGCGACTGTTTGTTCTTGCAAGCGGAAAAATGCCAAAGTTGGACGCAAAAGAATCTCCAAAGATTTCTGCCGAAACGCTTGCAAACAGGCTCACAACCTCAAGCGAATCGTATCTCCTTTCTGGCGCAAACGAATACAACGGAATCCGCTGGTTCAACAAAGAATTGATGGATTCAAGTTTGTTCCTCGCGCTTGAAATTCTCCTTTTGGGAGCGGGCAAAGAAAAGGCAAAACGAATTATCGCGCTTTCAAAGACGCTCGAAAAAGCCAAAAATGCAGCGGAATTTAAGTGCGACGAATTTGTGCGCATTGCCTCTGGCGGAAAACAAAAATCGAAAAAGGCAAAATAACAGTCATTTTTCAAAAATCAATAGACCTGTTCAAAAATTCGATTATCGAACAGGTCTATTTTATTTTTCGAGGATTCCGTCTATCGCAAGATTTACGGCGGAGATGAGCGAACTGGGGTCGTTTTCGTTCAAAACGGCAATTCTAAACATCATCGTTTCAATCGCGCTGTAAAGAAGGTCGTTCAAAGTGCCAATCGGAACGCGACGGAACGCGCCTTCGTTTTGTCCGCGAATAATCACGCCGCTCAAAATGTGCTTTATGCGAATTACTCGCCGCCTAACGCGCACGCCTGGCTGAATCCCACTTTTTTCGATTGAAAGAAGATACGGCAAAAGCACTTTGAAAAGCCTGTGATAATTTGAACACTCCCCCAAAATGCACGTCATAACGCGGCGCAAACATTCGTCCGCGCTGATTGAGTCGTCGCGCGTTATTTCAGACAATTTTGATTCAATGTTCGTTGTGAGTTGTCGGATACTCCACACGAGTATTTCTTGTTTGTTTTTGAAATAAACGTATAGCGTTGTTCGAGTTACGGCGCAAGCATCGGCAATTTTTTGAAACGTAACGTCATCGTATCCTTCACGGCAAAAAAGTTCCAACGATTTTTCGAGGATTTCGTGTCTGCGTTTGTCATGCTCAACGAGAATTGCCATCAGTATTCGTCCTCAGCAATTTTTTTTGATTTTTTTTGACAAGGATGTTTCTTTCCGATGTTTTTTCCGTCAAAAATATAAAACGAAGTGTCAAGATTTCCCGCCCGAAGCACTTTTTTACTCGTCGAGTGAAGAGTCAAACATTCTTCAAAACGCTCAAAAGGAGTCAAAACGCCAATTTTCCAATTCGGAAACGACAAAAAAAGCGATTTCATATCGCGGTAAAGGCTCGACACCTCGTCTTCGCTTCCAAGACGCTCGCCATAAGGCGGATTCATCAAAAGAACGCCGTTTTCGTAAGGAGCGGCAATATCCTTAAAATCCGCAACGTCAAAATCAGGACGCACCAAATGCGACGAAATGCCGATTTCTTGTAACGCTCTTCCCGCCGAAACAAGCGCGTGTTCGGCATTTTTTTTTGCTCGTTCAACCGCCACAGAATCGATGTCCGTTCCCGTAATTCGACATTCCACGTCAAATCGGATTTTTGCGGCTTCTTCGTGCCGCGTTTCAAGCGCGTCTGTTTCGTTAAAAATTGCAAGATGTTCAAGCGCAAAATGCCGCCCAAACCCCGGAGCCACGTTATACGCAAACAGAGCCGCTTCGGTCAAAATCGTGCCAGAGCCACAAAACGGGTCGTGAAGTGGCATTTTTCTTCGCCAAAGCACACTTTGAAGCATTGCCGAGGCAACCGTTTCTCGAAGCGGGGCTGCGCCACCGTCCGTTCTGTACCCGCGTTTATGCAACGGTTCGCCGCTCAAATCCAAAAGAATCTGCGCCTCGTTTGAATCGATGTAAACGCGCACGTCCGCTTGCGTGCCGCTTTCGGGAAGCGTTCTCATTCCCCACGCCTCGCCGAGTTTTTCGTAAATCGCTTTTTGGACGACAGACTGAATCGAGCGAACGGACGAAAGCGTCGATTTGTGACTGCGAACTTTGTCAACAACGATTTTTACGTCTTTTTTGAAAAAATCCTGCCACGAAAAAGCGCGAACGCCGTCAAAAAGAGAGGCGAAATCGGGCGCAGGAAATCGACAAACTTGCAGATACACGCGGTCTGCCGTGCGAAGACAAAGATTCGCGCGAAAAAGACTTTTGTCATCTCCCAAAAAAGAAACGCGCCCCGCCACATTTTTTGCAGAAGTATCGAGCGTGTAGCCGAGTAATTTGATTTCGTTTCCGACAATTTTTTCAGAACCAACGGGACAAAGCGCAACTAAAACATTCATTCTGACATTTTATCGTTTTTTGTCATTTTGGAAAAGCGACACTTTTAATCTGCCAAAAGAACGAGTCCGTCGTAAGAAGGGCTGACGCTCCCTCCGTGCGAAACGATGTTTGAAAGATGCGGAAAATGAGGCAGACGACGGTCAAGATACGACTGAATCTGAAAGTGAAAAAGGTCGTGACTTATATGCGTAATCCAAGTGTGCTTTGCGCCAATTCGCTCCGCGTAACTCATCGCTTCGTTAAAAGAACAATGCGTTGAATGTAACTCCACGCGAAGCCCGTCTATCACCAAATGCTCGATTTCTTGCCCCGTGCGCTTTATTTCTTCCAAAGATTCGTCAGAAATTTTGTTGCAATCGGTGAGATACGCAATCGCGCTTTTTTTTCCGTCTTCCCACAAAAGCCAACCCGAACATTTTGTAGGTCCGTGCATTATGGGAATGGGAACGGCGCACACCGTTCCGATTTTCAGCGGATTTTTTGCGCAAAAAGACTCACATTCTTGCAAATTGAGTTTTGGAAGCCCGCCACCAAGCACTTTGGGGTGAAAAACGTATGAAAAACGGTCGCGCAAATCAGAAACGGTTGTTGCATTTGCAAAAATCGGCAATCCCGCTCCCGCCGTTTCAGCAGACGCATTCGACGAATAGTAAACATCAGGGCGCGTATGGCTAAAAATGCGAATGTCGTCAAGTCCATGAACGTGGTCAGCGTGGCTGTGCGTAATCAAAACCGCGTCAAGGCGACTCAAGCCGTATTTGAGAGCTTGAATCCGAAACTCTGGACCCGTGTCAATCACAATGCGAGTTTCCCCGCACGACACAAGAGCCGAACACCTCATTCGTTTATCTTCGGTGCGCTCAGAAAGGCACACTTTGCATTTACAGCCAATAACAGGAACGCCGTGACTCGTGCCTGTTCCCATAAGAACCATTTTCACGACTTTATTATAGAAGAAAAAAAACAGCATAATCAATAAATTCTCGCAAAAACAAAAAGTCCCAACGCACAACTTTCGCGCAACATTTGCGAATTTGGCACTTTCGGCTTAAAATAGAATTGCTCTAAAAACGGAGGTTTTGGATTTATGACAAAAGCGAAATCGCGCTTTTTTTTGCTCATTACGATTTTTTTGAGTTTTTCGATTTTCTCTTGCAAAAAAAATATCGAAGCAAAATCTCAAAAAATACTTGGAACAATTTGCACGATAAACCTTTACGAAGGCGGAACGGAAAAAATCTACAAAAAATTATTTGATTGCCTTTTTGAAATCGACAAGATTTTTAATCCGTACCGAGAAGATTCAGAAATCTTTTTTGTAAACAAAAATGCTGGCAAAAACGAAATCGAAGTGAGCGACGAGTTTGCGTTTGTTTTGAACGCCGCGCTTTTTATTTCTGAAACAACGGACGGAGCATTTGACCCCGCGCTCGGTGCGGTTGTGGACGCTTGGGGCATAAATAACAAACAAAATGAACTTCCCGCAGATGCCGCTCCGCCAGAAAGCGCAGTTCTCAAAAACGCACTCAAAAACTCGCATTGGAAACTCGTTGAACTCTCACATTCTAACGGAAAAAATTTTTTGAAAATCCCCAAAGGTCTAAAAATCGATTTGGGCGGAATTGTAAAAGGATACGCCTCCGATTGCCTTGAAAAAATCCTCAAAAAAGAAAATGTAAAATGCGCCGTTATAAATCTTGGCGGAAACATTTATTTGCACGGACAAAAGACGGACGGCTCTCCGTGGCTTGTTGGCGTAAAAGACCCAAAAAATCCCGAAGGCAATCCAGCGATTTCTCTTACAGGGCTAAAAAATACGTCCATTGTAACAAGCGGCGTGTATGAACGATTTTTTTCGCACAACGGAAAACTATTTCATCACATAATAGACCCAAAAACGGGAGAGCCGTCGGAAAACGGAATCGTGTCCGTTACGGTGATTTGCCCCCGCTCGATTTTTGCCGACGCGCTCGCCACGGCGTTTCTTGTGATGGGCGCAGACGAAGCATTCAAAAAAATCGACATTTTGAATTATGCGCAAGAGTTTCGAGGCGAAAATCGCCCGCTTTTGATTGCAATCACCGAAACGGGAAAAATCATCGCCTCGGAAGAATTAAAAGGAATTGCGGGACTTTTTTTAGACGATTACACGCTAGAGTTTCAATAACGAGGCTTTTTAGAAAGGAAGCCTAAAAACGGAAACAATTGTTTCCAAACACCTTTACAAAATGGAGAAACGTATGGATTTTGAAGAGCCAAGTCTTGAGCAGTTGGAATATATAATCAGAATAATAAATCAATGCACCGATGCGTTTATTTTTATGTACGACATAAATGCTGACGCATACATAATTTCAAAGAACGCGCTAAAAGTATTTGATTTTCCGCAAGAAAAATTTTCGCACGCAATGGAAGAATTGCAAAAAATCATCGTTCCGAGCGACCGCACAACGTTCTCAAACGACATCGAATTGATAAAAAATGGCAAAAAAGCAGACCACAATTTAGAGTTACGGTGGCTTAATAAACTTGGAAAACCCGTTTGGATTTCAAGTCGCGGAAAACTCACGCCAACGGCAAATCCGTATGCAAAAATCATAATCGGAACGGTTGAAATCACGAACGAAATGGACAAAAGCGACATTCTCACGGGACTTTCGACAGAATCTCAACTCCGAAGCGATTTTGCGCTCACAAAAACGAGTTCCGACAACGTTTCTGGTTTTATGCTCAAAATCGACGTGGATAAACTTGGAATGATTAACGAGCAATTTGGAGTTCGCGCAGGCGACCTTGTGATTGCTCGGATTGGCGAATGTTGCCGAAAAATCTGCAAAGGATTCACAAAAGCGTACAAAGTTTCCTCCGACGAGTTCATTTGCATGGATTTGACGGGAATGAGTGCGCTCGTTGCTCAACGGCTCTACGACGACCTAAAGCGGGAACTTGCAAGAACCACGGCGGACGAAGGACCAGGACACGAAGTGGCGTTTACGGTTTCGGGCGGAATTTTGGCTTTTTCCGATGACTCGTCGCATCTTGAGGAGTTTATGCGAAAACTCAACTATACGCTTCTCATCGCAAAAGAAAAAGGCGGAAACACGCTTGCAACGTACAACGCAAACGATTACGAAAATCATCTTCGGACGCTCAATTTGCAAGAAAAAATTCGCGAGTCAATAAAAAACAATTTTTCTGGTTTTGAACTTTTCTATCAGCCCGTCGTGGACGCGCAACGGCTTTACCTTGACAGCGACAATACGGTTTTGAACGTCATTGGCGCGGAGGCTCTTTTGCGCTGGACGCATCCAGATTACGGAATGCTCCACCCCGACGATTTTATTCCGATTCTTGAGCGCACGGGCATGATTGTTTCCGTTGGAAGATGGATTTTGAAAACGGCGTTCTCGCAATGCCGCGAATGGAACAGAATCCAAAGAGATTTTAGAATGAGCGTGAACATTTCATACATTCAAGTTCAGAGAAGCGATATTCTTTCGGACGTGGAAACGGCAAAAATTACGAGCGGCGTAAATCCTCGAAACATCACGCTTGAACTCACCGAAAGCGGTTACATTGACAACGCAAAAGCCTTGCAAGAACTCACCGAAGCGTTTGCCGACCGCGGATTCAACGTGGACATCGACGATTTTGGAACGGGCTACTCGAATTTGCGGTATTTGCAATATCTCCACGCGACCACGCTCAAACTCGACTATACATTCGTTCACAAAGCGACGCACGGAAACGATGGCGATAGCAAGGTTATAAAACATATCACACAGATGGCGCATGAACTTGGCATGAAAGTCTGCATGGAAGGCGTGGAGTCAAAAGAAGAACTTTCAAAATTGACGATTTTTGAGCCAGACAAATATCAAGGATTTTTGTTTGGAAGACCAATGAACGCAACGAATTTCAGAGAACACCATCTTCGCCCCGACAGCACGCGCGACATTTTTGACAAAAATCGAAATGAAGAACTCGGCGAATTGCAAGATATTTGAAAAAACTGGTGGTTGTTTTTCAAAAACGCAACCACCACGTTTGAAACATTATCGAATTTTGAAGATGATTCCGACGATTGCAACGGTAAGAAGCAGTTGCAATATCAAAAATTTGATGAGCACTTGCGTTGGACTCCAACCGTGATTTTTTCTAAAGTGGTCGTGGAGCGGGAAGCGAATCGTGGTAAAAATCGAAATGTGAAAAAAGCGTTTGAGCGCGACTTTCAAAAGTCCCATTCCACCGTTCACAAAAATGATTGAACTTGTTGCAAAAATCAAAAACGGGTTTCCGCTCACCATAACTCCAACGCCAATGTAAAATCCAAGGGCGCGACTTCCCGCGTCTCCCATTAAAACGTGGCTCGGAAACGCATTGTGCCACAAGTAGCCCATGAGAACGCCCGCAAGACAAAACGTCATTACAGCCCACGCCGCTCCGTCGGCAATATGCGGCACGAGCAAATACTCTGCGATGTCTTTGTGTCCGAGGATAAAATAAAACACAATGCCCAGCGTCATAAGCGACACTAAAACGAGCGTGGACGAAAGCCCGTCAACGCCGTCAGTGCAGTTTGTGGTGTTTACACTCGCCCAAATGATAACGGTGGAAATCGAAGCGAAAATCCAGGGAGAAACGTCGAGCGTTTGCGTAAAAAACGGAAACCAAAACCGAATCACGCCGTCTGCGCTTGCATTTGAAAGATACACGGTTAAAACGACACTCGCCAAAACACTCAAAATCAAATCGAGCAACGCTTTTCGATACTCGCCCCAACTTGCGCGGCTCGAATCATCCAAAAAGCCCGTGAGCATCATAAGCCAATTCAACAAAAGAAGGGCGCATTTTTCCCAATCGAGCGGAACAAAAACAAGGCTCAAAATAACGAACACCGAAATCCAAACAACGCCAGAGCCAGTGGGTTTTCCTTTTGCAGCAGCAGCCGCCTCCGCAAACTCTCGCCCGCGGTCGTGGGGAAGGCGCGAATAAAAACTCGGAAGCGATTTCCACACGATAAAAAATCCCGAATACAGCGCAAGAACGATTAAAATCGTGTACGATTGCAAAAGTCGCGCAGGTCCAAAATAGTGCGTCAAAAATCCGCCAAGATAATAAAGCATACATCCTCCCTTCCAATTGCCCTAAACTTTTTTGAGCCGTCCGTGCAAAAAATCATCTTTTGCGCGAATTTTCATTTCATTGCGCTTTTTCTTTCCCGTTGCCGTAAGCGGAAGCGACGAAACGAGCGAAAAATAACGCGGCTTTTTGTACGACGGCAAAACGCTGCTTTGCGAACAAAATTCTGCCAATTCCCGAATCGAAAGCGAATCGTCCGAAGGCACAACGTAAGCGACAACGACTTCTCCACGCAAAGAATCGGGAACGCTTGTTACAAGCGCGTCCAAAACCCTTTTGTTTTCTTTTATCGCTTGTTCGATTTGCTCAGGATAGATGTTTTCGCCAGAAACAACCATCATGTCGTCTTTGCGCCCGCGAACAGTAACAACGCCCGACACATCCCACGTTCCCGTATCGCCCGTGAACATCCAGCCTGCGCGGAATTTTTCTTTTGCCGCCTGTTCGTTTCCGATGTATGTAAAAGTCGATTTTCCTGCCGAACGAATTATGATTTCGCCTTCAGTTTTTCCGTCGGCTTTGACCGTATCTTCAAAAGTTGCGCCATCTTTTAAACTCACCACGCGAACGTCGTCATCAAAGCACACATTTCCCACCGTGCCCGCCCCAACAGGAAGGTCGAACGGACGCAAAAACGAATTCCAAAATGTTTCCGTTGTTCCGTAGCCGTTAAAAATCCGAGGCGTGAGCGTTTGCATAAATCGAATGCAGTTGCTTTTTGAAAGCGGCGCACCCATTGTAACAATGCCCCGAAGCGTCGAAAGGTCTCGATTTTTTTTCTCTTGAGAGCGCGAAAGCATTTCAAGATTTGCGGGAGAACCCATCAAAAAATTGATTTTGTAGCGAGAAACCCAATCGAGCGTGGTTTGCGGACGAAACGTGCGCATTACAACGACCGTTGCGCCTGCGTAAAAAGACGGACACAGCCCTCCAGAATGGACTCCACCGCGATGAAACCAGGGTGTCATATTCATCGTAACGTCGCATGGATAAAGCGGATAGTGCATTATAACATCGTGCGCGGATAATACTTCGTTTATATCGTTTATTGGAACGCATTTTGGAAGCGCGGTCGTTCCGCTTGTGCAAAGTCGCAACACCTCGTCATAAATATGCGGTCTAAAGTCGATTTTTGGCTCGTCAAATGAAGCGTTACGCACGAACTCCTCGTAAGAAACGAATTCATTGGGAATGTTCTCATCGTTTTTTTCTTTTGCCGCAACGAGAATTTTTGGAGGCGTTTCAAGCGAAGAAAGAACGCGAGAAACAAGAAACGCGCACGAAGTCGAGGCAATAATGGCAACGGGCGAATTGTGAGAAATCAAAAGCGACAGTTCGCGTTCCGAAAGATTGAAATTTGCCGTAAGAAGCACCGCGCCGATTTTCCGAACTCCGCAGTAGCAAAACGCGGCTTCTGGACTGTTTTTTAGAAGCGTCATCACCACGTTTCCGCGCGAAACGCCTTCTTTTTGAAGCGTTTGAGCGAGCGCGTTTGCTTCTCGATTTAATGCTTCGTAAGTCCACATTTTTCCCACGTCGGGGTCTAAAACGGCAGGGCGCAAAGGAAATCGGCGCACATTCCGAAGAAATCCTGAAAGCCATGTAAATTCGTGCTCAAACGTGTCAATGAACATCGTGTCGTCGTAGGTTCTCGCCATTTTTTCCTCTAAAACAAATTTTCAGCGAAGAGAACAAGAAATCTCTGTTTTTACTTGAGAATGTTGCACGACGTTTGGAATTTCCGATGAGGAATGTTTCAAAAAAAGATATTTGTACGGATGAATGTCGAGCGCGTTTGTGAACCAGCCTCCAACGGCGAGCGGATTGAGCGCGTGAAGCGAAACTTGATGACTTACAGGAAGAATCACGCCGTCGTCGAGAAGAATTTGCTCTGCTTCGGAAAGAATTTTGTAGCGAGCGTCGCTTTCCGTTGTTGACGCGGCTTCCAAAAGCGCGGAAGAAAAATCGTCGTTTTTCCACGCGGTTTGATTAAGCGTGGAGCCGTCGCGGAACAATTCCAAAAACGCGATAGGGTCGGCAAAATCTCCAATCCAAGAATAAACGAACAAATCCGCGTCCCACTCCCCGATTGCTTCGATGTAGCGCGAATCGTTTGTTGCGTTTACGTCAAGTTCAACGCCAAGTTTTTTCCAAGCATCACGCAAAATTTCAAATTGACGCTTTTGTCGCTCCGAAGAAGCCAAAATCCCCATAACGAGCCGAATTTTCTCGTCTTTTTTGATTCCAGCGTTTTTCCGTGCCGCTTCCATGAGTTCAAGCGCGTCTTCTTCGCTCGTTTCCGTAAGCCCCTCAACGCTTGGATATCCAGAAAGCGGGTACACGAGGGAAGAAGCCTGCACATAGGAGAGTTTTCGCAACTCCTCCCACGGCACGGCGGCAATGAGTGCGTTTCGTATGTCGGCACGGTCAAACGGCGGTCTGTCGCAACGAAAAAAAATGTACTCCGTTCCAAAAATCGTTGAAAGCCGCACCGAAGAGCGATTCAAAAGGAGAGATGCGTCAAACGCGGAAACAATCCAATCGGCTTTGCCCGTGTTAAAAGCCCAGGAGTTTTCAGAAATGTCGTCGTCGGTTTTTATGCGAATTGAAGGAATGTGGACATTTTCTGCGTCCCAGTACTGCTCGTTTTTTTTCAAAACAATCTGCTCGTCGCTTCGCTCCGAAAGCACAAATGCGCCAGAAAAAACGTTATCTTGAAAAGCGCGAACGCAAAACGCAGGATGACAAATGATTTTTGTAAAATGAGCCGTTGGAGTCAAGAGCGTTACAACAAGCGTTCGAGAATCGCGGGCGATTATTCCAACGTCTTTTTCAGAAATTTTGCCCGTTCGATAATCCGCTGCTCCCACAATGCAATCAAAAAGAGAGGCGTAAGGCGCGTTTGGCGTTGAAAGCAAAAGAAGCCACGAATTTCTGACACTGCTCGCCGTAATTTCGCTGCCGTCGCTAAAGTGCGCGCCTTCTCGAATCGTAAACGTGAGTTTTTTCTTGTCGCGGGAAACTTTGCAATTTGTGGCAAGGGCTGGAATCGGGTCGAGCGTCCGCGGGTCGTAAGAATAAAGCCCTTCATAAAGCGCGTCGAGGATTTGCGCTTCGCTTGAATACGTTGCTGTATGCGGATTGAGATTGAATCGCTGCCTTGACATGAGGACAAGAAACTCCCGCTGAATTGAATCGTCAACGGAAGAAGAATCCTGAAACTCATCAGGAAAAATCGCAATCTGAAAAAAAGTGAAAAAAACGAGCGCGAAAAACATCTTTAATTTCATGCGCATATTTTACCCTTTTGAGCGCAAAAAAGAAACCGCAAAAAGACGTGCGCATTCCAAAATACACAAAAAATCAGAATGCGCACGTTTTTTTACAAAACGAGGCTGTGGTTCAAGATTTTTTCTGCAATGTACGTCTTGAACTCGGCAAGCGGGAGCGTCTGCTGTTGCTTTCCGCTGTCGGCGCGGAAGCGCACGCACACGGCGTTTTCGTCGCGTTCCTTTGCGCCCACCACCAAAATGTACGGCGTTTTGTGCTCGCTTGAAATCACCTTGATTTTGCTTTTCATGTTGCTGTCGTCAAGATAGGCGTTGGCACGCACTCCGATTGCGGCAAGTTCGTCGGCGACTTTTTTTGCGTAATCGGCAAAATCGTTTCCCACGGGAACGACGGCAACTTGCTCAAAGGCAAACCAAGCGGGCATCGCGCCGGCAAAGTTTTCTATCAGAATGCCCATAAAGCGTTCCAGCGAGCCAAGCACGGCGCGGTGCAGCATGACGGGGTGGTGCTTTTGGTTGTCCGAGCCGATGTATTCTGCGTCCAAGCGTTCCGCGCTCGGCAACTGGTAGTCCAGTTGAATCGTGCCGCACTGCCATTCACGACCGAGCGTGTCATACAGTTTGAATTCCAGTTTTGGTCCGTAGAACGCGCCTTCTTTTGGCTGGATTTCGTATTCCAGTCCCGCGCTCTTGCACGCCGCTCCCAGCGCGGCTTCCGCATGCTGCCAAGTGGCTTCATCGCCTACGTGGTCGTCGGGCATGGTGGAAAGTTTTACGGTCACATGCTTATCAAAGCCAAAATCCTTGTACACGTCCAGCAAAAGACGGCAGAATTTGGCGACTTCGGCTTCAATCTGGTCTTCGGTACAGATGATGTGCGCGTCGTCCTGCACAAAGCCGCGCACGCGCATAATGCCGTGGAGCGTGCCGCTCGGTTCGTTCCGCACACAGTGCCCAAATTCGGCAAGGCGGAGCGGCAAATCTTTGTAGGAGCGCAGTCGGCTCTTAAAAATTTCCAGCGCGCCGGGGCAGTTCATCGGCTTAACGGCAAAAATGCGCTTTTCGCTTTCAGTAATGAACATGTTTTGCTGATAGTGTCCCCAGTGCCCTGAGCGTTCCCACAGACTGCGCGGCATAATGGCGGGCGTGTTCACTTCTTTGTAGCCGTCGGCAAGCACTTTTTTGCGCATGTAGTCCTGCAAAGTCACATACATTTGCCAGCCGTTCGGGTGCCAGAAAATCTGACCGGGGTCTTCACTGTCCAGGTGGAACAAATCCATTTGCACGCCGAGTTTTCGGTGGTCGCGTTTTTCCGCTTCTTCCAGCATGTGCAGATAGTCTTTAAGGTCGTTCGGTTTGGGAAAGGCGACGGCGTAAATGCGCGTCAGCATGGGGCGAGCAGAATCTCCGCGCCAGTACGCGCCCGCAATGCTCATCAGTTTGAACGCCTGCGCGTTGATTTCTTTGGTCGTTGCCACATGCGGACCGCGGCACAAGTCGGTAAAATCTTCCTGCGTGTAAGTGGAAATGACTTCGCCTTCAGGGAGCGCGTTAATCAACTCCACCTTGTACGGCTGGTCGGCAAACTGGCGCAGGGCTTCTTCCTTGCTCACTTCTTTGCGCACAAATTCCGCGCCGCTTGCCAGAATCTTGCGCATTTCTTTTTCGATTGCGGGAAAATCGCTTTCGGTCGCCTTGCCCTCGGCGGGAAAATCAAAATCGTAGTAAAATCCGTTGTCGATTGCCGGCCCAATCGCAATTTTTGTTCCCGGAAACAAATGCAGAACCGCTTCTGCCATTACGTGCGCGCAAGAGTGGCGCATTTTTTGCACATTTTCATCTTTTGCCATATTGAAAGAAATATCCTTGTTGTTTGTTTTTTTTCATTAAAAATACATCTTTATGGAAGTATTTTCAATCGCGCAAAATCCAAAGCGGAAAAAACCCGCAAGAAAGCGCGTTTTTTTGCCGATATTCGTCCTATGGAAAGTAGTAGCAATTTCACAAACACGCTTTTACCCGCTCTTGATGCCAAAACGCAGTGGTATGATACAGAGGAACTTCCAAGACTTCTTGAAAATTATCGCTTGCTTCACACGTGCGTAAGAAATCTTTTTGACCTTCTTGTGAAAAAATCGCTTATTACGCCAGACCCGTACAAAATCGACAAAAAATTTTCTGATATAAAAGCACCTGAAAATACGCAATTTATCGAATCCGAAAAATCCATAATCATGGGGCAACGTTTTTCAGATTACGAAGGTACGCTCGATTTTTTGTGTAACTACTATAAATTTTCTGTAAATCACATAACGCTCGGAAATCTCAAAAAACTCGTCGATTTGAGCAATGCGTTTCTCTGGAATTCGTTTAGCGCGAACTCAAACAAAACGAACACGCGCGTGCTTTCAAATCTTATTGCAGTGGCAAGGCAAAAAAGCGACGGATTGACCGTGAGCATGATAAACGACGGACTTTCAAAAGCGTCAAAAGCGA
Source organism: uncultured Treponema sp. (assembly GCA_937877535.1). GTDB lineage: Bacteria > Spirochaetota > Spirochaetia > Treponematales > Treponemataceae > Treponema_D. Next base: position 18,567 of record CALFJF010000016.1, on the reverse strand, counting down.
TGAGTGAAATTAACGCGATTTTGAAAGATTACGCGGATTTTCAGCGCGAATACTATAAAGGACAAGTGCGAAAAAAGGTTTTTTCCGTTCCAGGATTTGACGCAGCAAAGGCGTTTGAGTCGCCAAACAGCGAAGGTCAAATGATAAAGCAGAATTTTTCTGCGGCGATGGGGAAAATACCCTTCTACAAAGAACTCGTTGACGAAATTATAGCCGAAGACCAAAGTTCAAACAAAGAAGAATTGCAACAAAAAGTCCTCGCAAAAATGGGAATCAACAAGAAAAGCCACGCACACGAAGAAAACAAAGTTGACACAAAAGCAATGCTCATGGAAAGTGCGCACGTTTTGGGCGGACTTCCGCAAACAATCGGAACGATTGTAGAAAAAATCAAGGCAAATCACGATGTCCTTGAAAGCGAGCATAATTCGTTTTTTGATAAATTGAAGCGCGTTTTTATGAAGGCGTTTAACATTGCCGAACCGCCACTGTACTATACAGTAATTCTCACGGAACTTGGCACGGGAGCAAAACGTCAAGAACGCCTTAATTACGATATGTTTATAAACGAACTCGAAGTCAAAGGGCGGCGGTACTCGATTTTTAATCAAAAAAAGAGCGCGGGCTACAATAAAATTCTTTCGATGGAAGAAGAAAAACTGTTTGAATTCATTTCGACGCAGATAACAGATTGCAACAAAATGCTCGTTTTGCTTTCCGCGATTGATGAGTTTTTTAAGGCAGCGGCAAGTCCTCAAAACAAAAATCGAATAAAAGGGCTAAAAATCGACATCACGTCGTTCAAAAACACGCTCATAAAAGCGAATTCGCTTAGAGCAGAATACGCTTCCTACATCGAGGAAATGGCGCAAATGAAAAAACTCGGCATTTCGTAAATTTATCCCGTGTGAAAAACACGGGATTTTTTTTTGCGGGGATTAAGTTCAAAGTGCGCTAACAGTTTTGCGCCATTCCTCTAAAATCTGAAAGCGAACGGAATCCTTTTCTTTTCATGTACGCGCGGATTCCGTCGATTATTTCTGTCATCGCTTTTGGATTTTTGAACGTTGCCGTTCCGACTTGAATCGCGTGCGCTCCAGATAAAATGAACTCCACGGCATCTTGCCATTTTTCGATTCCGCCGAGCGCGATAACGGGAACGCGCTTTTTTTCGTCGAGTCGATTTATTGCTTGAACAACATCGTAGCACATTCTAAGCGCAAGCGGCTTTATGGCAGGTCCACATAACCCTGCGCGAATATTATCAAAAACGGGTTTTCCCGTTTCAACGTCAATCGCAAGTGCTTGAAACGTGTTCACAAGCGAAATCGCGTCCGCGCCCGCTTCCAAAACCGAAAGCGCAACGTCAATAAGATGAGGCGCGTTTGGAGAAAGTTTTACAATTAGAGGCTTTTTTGTTGCCGAGCGAACTGCTTTTGTAACTTCCGCCGCCGCTTTTGCTTCAAGCCCAAACGCCATTCCGCCAGAGTGAACGTTCGGGCAGGAAATATTTAATTCAATCATTTGCATGTTTGTTGAATCGAGTTTTTTTGCGCCACGAACGTAGCCGTCAACCGAAAATCCCGAAAGATTTGCAATCGAAACGCATTTTTTTGAAAGCATCGTTTGCATTTCATGCTCAATAAAATGGTCGATTCCGGGGTTTTCAAGTCCAATCGAATTGATAAGTCCGCCTGACGTTTCGTAAAGTCGAACGCCCATATTTCCAGCGCGCGGCTCTTCTGTAAGCCCTTTTGAGCAAATGCCCCCAAGCAAATCCACGTCTATCAAATGCTCGTACTCCGAACCGTAGCCAAACGTGCCACTCGCCGCAATGACAGGATTTTGAAACGTTACGCCAGCGATTTCCACGGACAAATCCGCGTGGATTTCTTCTGACACATTTTTAAGAGGACGCGATTTTGGAGACTCAAAAATGAGAATGTCGCCTTCAAAAACAGGACCGTCTTTGCACACTCGTTTTTGACCTTCTTTTGTAGAAATCGAGCAGCCAAGACACGCGCCAACTCCACACGCCATTCGATTTTCGAGCGAAAGATACGATTTTACGCCCGCGTTTTGACACGTTTTTTGAACGTAAGAAAGCATTGGCGCAGGCCCGCACGCGTAAACGGCAGAATATTCCTTCGCCTTTTCCTCGGTAAAAAGGGCGGAAATCATGCCTTTTTCGCCTTTTGAGCCGTCTTCTGTTGTCAAAAAAAGGTTTTCGCTTTTGATTTCATCGAGTGCGTAAAATCCGCTTTTGAACGCAGCAAAAAAATCAAAACTGCCCGAAGGAAGCGTTGACGCAAATCCCGCAACGGGCGCAACGCCCACGCCTCCACCAAGAATTGCGATTTTTTTGTTTGAAGAAAGCGGAATTGGAAAACAATTTCCAAGCGGACCTAAAAGTTCGATTTTCTCGTTTCTGTTCAATTCAGAAAGTTCAATCGTTCCCGCGCCTTTTTTGAGAATCAAAAAGTCAATGAAGCCCTCGCCGTTTTCTTCTTTAAAAAGAAAAACCGAAATCGGGCGAGAAAGCAAAACGGCAGAACGCTTTGCGCGAAGCATAAAAAACTGCCCAGGAAGCGGCGACGTTTTCAAAGGAGCGCGAATCGTGAGGCGAAAAACGCTTCCTTTTGGACGCGCCGTGTCCTCGATTTTCAAAGAAAAAACCGTTCCTTCCAAAAAAACGGGAGCGGAAAGCCCCTGTTCCGCGCACTGCTGTTTCATTTTTTCCTCCGATATGTTTGACCTGTTTACAAAATTGAAAAATTTTTAGAAATCTCAAACCGCCCTTTTTTATTTTTCGAGAGCCGCTTTTGCAGAAAGCAAATCGTTTTTTGCAAAAAGAGCCGCTTTTGCCGCGCTGTCCGCGATTTCTTTGAGGCAGAGCGTTCCGCTTTCCATTTTTTCAGAAAGTTCCGCGTCTTTTTGCCACGCGCACAAAATCCCGCGACTTGAGTTCACGACTCCGCCCGCTTTTAAAAGAAGCGTTGCCGCGATTTTTGCCGCGCCACCTTGCGCGCCATAACCCGGAATCAAGAAAAAAATTTCAGGATGCTCATCGCGGAGTTTTTTGGCATCCGCTTCCTCGGTGCAACCAACGACCGCGCCAACAGGCGGGCAAACGCATTCTGGATACAGCGATTGAAAAGAAGAACGAATTTTCTCCAACTCGCCGCCGACTTTTTCAAGCACAAGAGAGCCGTCTTGCAATGTTTGATTTTCGATGTCGTTCATTCCAGGATTCGACGTTCTCAAAAGAACAAAAATGCCTTTTCCTTCAGGCGGTTTACAAAAATCCGTGAAAGGCGTAAGCGTGTCAAATCCCATATACGGATTTACAGTAATTATATCTGACTCAAAATCGCCAGAAAAATGCGCACGCGCATACGCACGAGCCGTATCCGCGATGTCTCCACGTTTTACGTCTGAAATCACAGTAAGTCCTGCGTCTTTTACCGCACGAATCGTTTCGGCGTAAACGCGCAATCCCTCAAGTCCCATCGCCTCGTAATACGCAATTTGAATTTTGCAACACGAAGCAGAACCGTCGCTAGCAAGTCGCCGCACGATTTCTTTGTTGTACTCAAGAACCGCCTCCGCTTCTCCGCCCAGAATTTTTATGAGCGGTTTTGGAATGTACAAAGGCGACGTGTCAAGTCCCACGCAAAGAGGACCGTCTTTTTCCGCTTTTTCCCGCAAAATCTCCATTACGTGTTTCATTTTTTTCTCCTTACAATCTTCTTCTGTTAGACCTTTTTAGACCTTTTTAGACCTTTTTGACAAAACGATTTTTTTTCTAACCCATTATGTTTTCAAGAACTTTTGCTGCCACTCGCTCGCCGTCCATTGCAGAAGAACCGATTCCGCCAGAATATCCCGCGCCCTCTCCAGACGGATACAACCGCGCAATTCCAATGCTTTCAAGGCTTTCTTTGTCGCGAAGGATTCTAACGGGCGTACTTGTTCGCGTTTCGCTTGCAATCAAAACGGCTTCTTGCGTTACAAAACCTTTCATCGATTTTTCAAACTCACCAAAAGCCGCTTGCAATCTAAGAGAAATCGATTTTGGAAGCCACTCATCAAGTCTGCTTGAAACAAGACCAGGCGCGTAACTCGTTGGAGGAAGCGAATCGGAAAACTGGTGCAAAAGAAAATCCGTGAGCCGCTGAGACGGAGCGTTTTGCCCGCTTCCGCGCTTCGCCGTTTCTTCTTCCAAATGAGTTCGCCACAAAAGCCCCAAAAGTGCGCGACTTCCAATTTCTTCCGCCTTTTTCAAAAACTCCTCTGGAATGTCATCAGGGCGCGTTTCAACAACGATTGCCGAATTGCTCCAGGCACCGTTTCGAGCCGCCGCACTCATTCCGTTTACAACAATTTGATTTTCCGCCGTTGCGCACGGAACAACCGAGCCGCCCGGACACATACAAAAACTGTAAACGCCGCGCGAATCAATTTGCGTCGTAAGGCGATATTCTGCCGCGCTGGAAGTCATTTTTCCGTGAAATTGAATTGCGTCAATGAGAGCGCGCGGATGCTCCACTCGAACGCCAACGGCAAACGTTTTTGCCTCAATAGAATTAGGAGAAACACGTGCAATAAGCGAATAAATATCAATCGCAGAATGTCCTGTGGCAAGAATCACCGCGTCTCCAAAAATCTCGCGCCGCTCGCCGTCTTTTTCGACCACAATTCCACGAATTTTCTTTTTTTCGTCGAGCGTTTTTACGTTTGGCTCGTCCAAAATAAAATCGACACACTTCGTTTTGAACAAAAACTCGCCGCCAAGAGAAATGATTTTTTCGCGAATCGCACGAATTATCGAAGGAAGGCGGTCTGTTCCAATGTGCGGATGCGCATCAGTCATAATCCGCTCGTCTGCGCCAAATTCCACAAAAATGCGGTAGATTTTTGAAATATCGCCGCGCTTTGTGCTTCGCGTGTAGAGTTTTCCGTCAGAAAAAGTCCCCGCGCCACCTTCTCCAAAACAAAAATTCGACTCCGCGTTTAATGTTCCCGCCTCGCAAAGATTTTTTACCGAAGCCGTGCGCTCGTCCGCGCGTTCGCCCCGCTCAACGATTACGGGCTTTACGCCCGCTTCCAAAAGACGCAATGCCGCAAAAAGTCCCGCAGGTCCTGACCCCACAATAATCACAGAATGAGAGCCGTGCGCCGTTTTCCACAACGGAAGTGCGTTTTGTTCTTGAGGTTTTTCGCCCGCAAAAATTCGATACCGCAACAGAATTTTGACTTTTCCGTGCCGCGCGTCTATTGATTTTTTTTCAAAAACGGCAATGCAATCGCTTTTTTCGATTTTTTCTGGAATTGAATCGCGCCCGTCAAAAAAAACGCGCACAATCTGAGGGGAACTATTTTTTGCCGCCAAAAGAACGAATTTTTGAATCAAATCAAAATCATTTTCTTCTGACGGTTTTACGGAAATAGAAACTGAAAAATCCATACATCTTTTTAGTCGTTCAAAACGACTTCCTTTTTCTGTAATGACTTGTTCGATAACGAATCGCTCAAGTTGACGAGTTCAAAGAAACCGCAACGACCAAGATTTACACTTTGAATTGGTCGATTTGGCGACCGATTTGACTTATCGACTTTTGCATCGTGCCAGAAATCTCGCTCAAAGTGGTGCCGTTCGCGTCAATTTGATGCGCGCTTGAACTCATGTGTTCGATTGATTCGCGCATTGCTTGCGTTGCTTCTTGAAGACGTTGCACTTCGCCAAGAATCGTTTGATTTCCCGCGCTCATTTCTCCAGAAGACGTGCGCACTTCCGCCGAACTTTCGTTCATTGCGCGAAGCGCATCCGTAATTTGATGACTTCCACGAGTGCTTTCTTCCATTGCGCCTCGAATTTGGCGCACAAGCGAATCCGTTTGCGAGATGTTTTCACTCACCGCGTTGAACGCCATTTTTGCCTCGCCCGAACTTTCAACAACCGCTTCAATGCTCGCTTGAATGCGCTTTAGTTCCGCGCCAATCGTTTTTGACTGCTTACTAGACGTTTCAGAAAGCGCACGGATTTCGTCAGCAACAACGCTAAATCCGCGCCCCGCCCAACCTGCGTGTGCCGCTTCAATCGCCGCATTCATCGCAAGAAGATTCGTTTCGCTCGCAATTTTTGAAATCGTTTTATTCGCCGTAAAGAGCATCATGCTCTGCTCCTCAATTTGCGAAATCTGCTCGTTCACAGCATTTTGCTTTTGGATTCCGTTTTGAGTGTATTCTTCGAGTTTTGAAAACGCCGTTGCCATTTTTTCGGTACTCGCCGAAACGCTCGTTATATTTCCAAGCATTTGCTCGATTGCGCTACTCGCTTGCGTTACGCTCGAAACTTGATTTTCGATGAGTCGATTTAGATGTTCGATGTTGTTCGCAATTTTTGTAACAACGTCCGCCGTGCCATCAACGCTTTCGCTCTGACTTTCGATTTGCGCCGTAACCATGTCGATATTCGACGCGATTTTTGAAATCGACTCCGCAGTTTCAAGCGTTGTTTGCTGCATATTCGCATCGACTGTATGCAAAATCTCCTTGGAAGTCTTTATTTCGCTAATAATTCGCCGCAAATTTTCCACAAACGCATTGAATCCTTGAACGACTCCTCCGATTTCGTCTTTGCTTTTTATGACGAGTTTTTTCGTCAAATCCGCATCTCCCGAAGCGATTTCCAAAATCGAATATTTGAGATGATTGAGCGGTCGAAGCAAAATTTTCATGTAGATGCCGATGAAAATTATCAAAAGCACCGCGATGACAAAACTACAAAGCGCGATGGTAAGCCCGTTTCTCCGCGCCGACGCAAGCACTTCCGCCTCTGGAATGACAAATCCGATTGCCCATTTTGTGTCTTTTATCGGACAAAAAAATGCGTATTCCACGCGCCCGCTCGTTTTGTCGTGCAAAAACCCGCTTCCAGGTTTCCATTTGAGCATTTCTGAAACGATTTCTTTGAATCCGATTGGCGCAGCAGAATCTTCAAGAGCAGCAAAAGGAGTCATTGCAATCGACTGGTCTGGATGCGCAATCACCGTGCCGTCTGAACCGACGGCAAATCCGTAGCCCGTTTCTCCGACTTTTATGTGAGAAAGTTCGTTTGCGATGATTTTTACCGGAACCGCGCCCGCAAAAAATCCAAAGAGAATGCCATTTCGGTCAACGGCAGGAACGGCGGCATAAAAAATCGTTCCGTGCTTACTGTCCACAACGGGGTCTGTTATGCTCATTCCAAGTCCACGCTCAACGATGTCTTTGAACGCTTGCGTTCCGCGCATTTGCATAACGTCGCCAGAAGTCGTGTAAAAATTGCCGTCCAAATCGCTGACTCCCACAAAATCAAAATCCTCTCCGATGAGTCGCCTGTTTGTCATCATAAACTCGCGGATTTTTTCGATGTCGCCTTCAAGAAAAATCGAGTTTTTTGTAAAAACGCGCAAATCTTTGAAATAACTGTTGAGCCAATACGTGAGAGCCGCAGACGAGCGGTCAACGATTGACGAGGAAAGACTTGAATAAGACGAAATATTATCACGCCGAATCGAAAGCGAAAGAACTACAACAAGTGCGGAAAAAAACACGGTCAAAAGCACTACAACGGCAACTTCCATTTTGAACGCAAGCGAGCGCGTAAAACTGCCGTTTTTGGGCATTCCCTTTTTCAACCTTTTGAGCGAGCGGGTTTGTTTTCCTTCGCGCATTTTTGTGGCTTTTTTTGTTTTTGCAGGCTTTTCTTTTTTGCTCTTAACTTTTTTCTCTTTCATCGACTTCACCAAAAATCCCTTGAATTATCTTAAAAAAAATCCCTCGGATTTTTATTTGACCTTTTGAGGAACAATTCTATTATTGAACGAAAAACCTTAAAAGTCAAAGAAAGCATTTCGTATGAACGCTACTTTTTAAGATTTTTTTAGTTATTTGAAGCGAATCAAAATCAATCTTCGGTTTTTTCAAAAAGACACAAAAATCAAAATCCGCTAGACTTAAAAAAAACAAAAGGAGAAATCTATGAAAAAAGAATCGCTTGAAGAATTATTGAAATCGAACTCGTATCCTGGGCGCGGAATTGTTGCGGGGGTCGCGGAAGACGGCGAACACGCGATTGTTGCGTACTGGACGATGGGACGGAGCGCGGGAAGTCGAAATCGCGTGTTTGTAAAAGAAAGCGCGGAAGACGGAACGGAAGTCGTTCGCACAAAGCCCGCCGACGAAAAACTCGTTGCTGGCGACCCTTCGCTCATCATTTACGCCGCAGTCAGGCAGTTTGAAAAAAAACACATCGTAACAAACGGCGACCAAACTGACACGATTTTTGAAGGTCTAAAGGAAGGAAAGTCGTTTGAAAAATCGCTTCAAACGCGAAAATACGAACACGACGCTCCCAATTACACGCCGCGAATTAGCGCGCTGCTCGATTTTGAAAGCGGAAAACTCGACCTTTCGCTTTCAATTCTAAAAAGCGATGCGGGAAATCCAGAAAGCACGGTTCGAGAGACGTTTTGCTACGAAAACGCGCAAAAAGGAATCGGGCGATTCATTCACACGTATGAAAAAGACGGCTCGCCGCTGCCTTCGTTTTCTGGAGAGCCTGTAGCAGTTTCGCTTTGCGGTTCGGCAGAAAAAATCGCAAACGAAATTTGGGTTTCGCTCAACGAAGAAAACAAAGTTTCGCTTTTTGTGCGCGAAATCAAAATCAAAACGGGAGAATACCGCGACTTCATTTTTAATAAAAATACATTGCAATAAAAATCAAAAAACGGCGCACAAAAAATCCTCGTGCGCCGTTTTTTTGACAAGAATCGCATTTTTTTTGAGCGATTTATTTTTCTACACGGATAAGTTGCACGTCCAAATCGGTTCGTTGCTCGGTGCAACCGGGGACGTTTCCAAAAGCCGAGTACTGCCAAAACTCAAAATCGTAAGGCGACTGTGGCACGTCTTCGTAATCTGCGTACCACAGCGGAATGCCCGAAAGCCGCGACAGGTCAAGCGTAAACGCTTCCCAAAGCATATTCGCGTAAATCATCGGCTTGTACCCCGCTTCTTTTATTCTATTGCAAAAAACAACGGAATTTTTTGTAAATTGCTCGCCTGAAATGTCGTCCGTTCTCGCCCACTCCCACGGAACGTTTTCTGGGTCAAACACAACGGGAAGTTCGAGTTTTTCGCCTTTGAGTTCTTCCAAAACGAGTTCCGCTTCCTCCAAAGCCTCTTCTTCGGTTATCGCCTGCGAATAAATGTACACGCCGATTTCAAGTCCCGCATCTCTGGCCGCCTTAAAATTCTCGCGGAATCGCTCATCAATTTCGAGCGTTCCTTTTTGATACCGCCTGTAGCCGATTCTCAAAATCACAAACTCAAATCCCGCCGCGCGAACGGCTTGCCAGTCAACGTTTCCGTCGTGCCTTGAAATATCAAGCCCCATTCTTGAGCGAAATCGAGCATCGCCTTCATAAAACATTTTGTCGCCGTCTTTTTTCCAAGATTCTTTGTTGTACGGATTTTTTGGCACAGCGGGATTTACGGTCATCACGTGTTTTTTTCCGCTTGCATCCTTAAAAGCCATTGTGCCGTCTGGATTTATCACGCCTAAACTCGTGCAAGAAGTCAAAAAAATCAAAAGCAACAAAATCGAGATGTTTGATTTTATTTTCATTGCATTTTTCCTTGGATTTTTCCGTCAGAAATGTGAACAACGCGGTTCGACATCGAAACGATTTTTGCGTCATGCGTAGAAAACACAAACGTCGTGCCGATTTCTTCGTTGAGTTTTTTCATCAGCGCAAGAATTTGCTCGCCGTTTTTACTGTCAAGATTTGCAGTCGGTTCGTCGGCAAGCACAATCGACGCATTTGTGGAAAGCGCACGCGCGATTGCAACTCGTTGCCGTTGCCCGCCCGAAAGTTCATGCGGTTTATGAGAAGCGCGGTCTGTTAGTCCCACTTTTTCAAGAAGAAAATCGACCCATTCTTTTTCCTCTTTTCGATTCATGTTTGATTGACCGAGTTTGAGCGGAAACGAAACGTTTTCTCGAACCGACAAAACGGGAATCAAATTGAAAGTCTGAAAAATAAAACCGATTTTTTGCCTTCGTATCGACGTGAGTTTTGAATCGAGCCTTGCAGAAATTCGGGACGAAAGGTCGATTTTTGAATAAACGTCGATTCCGTCCAAAATAACTTTTCCGCTAGACGGCACGTCCACAAGTCCAATTATGTTCAAAAGCGTCGATTTTCCAGAACCAGAAGGACCTGAAATTGCAGCAAAGTCGCCTTTTTCAAACGAAAGACTCACGCCGTCAACCGCCTTTACCGAAATGCTCCCCATCGAATATATTTTTGAAACGGAACAAAGTTCAATGTGCGCCATGTTTTTATTTTAGCAAGAATCGCATGATTTTGAAACGATTTTTGGGAGATGTTTCAAAATGTATGCTGATATTACAACTCGGTCATTCCGAACTTGTTTCGGAATCTCATTCTTTGAAGCAAAAATGTGTTTTAGAAGAGATGCTGAAACGAGTTCAGCATGACAATTATTTTTAAAAGCATACTTTCCGTAACACCATCGATTTTTGAACTCGTCCGACGTGAGCAACGTCAAAATCACAACGATTTTTCGATTTGCCAAGAAATTCGCGGCAGTTTTTCAAAAAGAAATGCCAACGGCAAAAGAATATTGATAGTATTCTTTTGTGATATTTCTGCAAATTCCAAAGGCAAGAGCGGGAAACGCGATTTTTGAAAGATAGAGCCGCGCCCCCGCCTCTGGTCCGTGGGAAAAAACGAGTTTTTCGCCCGCGTTTTCAGATGTAAAGTCGTCGGCAAAAACGATTTGATAATCCGCGTAGGCGGTAAACGTTCCAAACGAAAATCGAAAAAGCGCGCACTCAAATCCTGCTTGCCCGCCAAAAATTCGCTCGGTTTTGAACGCGCTCGGAAGAAGGGACACGCGGGCAGAACCGCCGCCTTGAAAACGCGAAAGCGGGGTGTGTTTGCCCCAAAATCCCGCGCCTTGCGCTTGAACTCGAAATCGGTCAAACAAAAAAGGCTTTTGAAAGTGCGCGTACAAAGACGCTCCTCGCGAAAATCGCTCGCTTTCGCTTGCATCCGTGTAAAATCGGACGGTTTGCTCAACGGAAATTCCCGCGCCGATTGTAGAAAGAAACCAGCCGTTGTAATCGTTTTCAGAAATGCTCCAAGAAAGCGAAAACGAGCCGAAAAACGCCGACTCAACAAGCGACGAGGGAAACGACGCTTTTTCGTCCGCGCTGTTTCCAGAAATCGAAACGGAAGCCTTTACTTCTTGCTTTTCTGCGATTTTTCGACTCAAAGAAAAACTCGCAGAGCCTCCTATATCTTTGTATTCAAGAAGAATGTCGTCGTCTGTATTTTTGATTTCTGGAGCGTTTTTTGAAAAAGAACCCATAACCGAGTAGCCGAACGATTTTTCTCCAGCGGGTTTCTTAAAAAGTGCCATTCCTGTAAAAGTCGTGGCGGAAGCAAAACCTCCAAAAACAAAAGAATCCTTGACTCCAAAAGCGTTTGTGTCCATGACCATAAGTCCCGCCATAAAACCGCCAGAAGAATACGTCGCAAACGGAAGCGGAATGAACGTGATTTTTTCAGAAACGGAGATTTCAAGGCACGCGCCGCGTTCGGTTTGAGAAAAACCGACTTGAATGTTGTCAAAAATTCCTTCCGTTTGAAGCGCAGTTTCGATTTTTTGAACGGACACTTCGGAAACTTTTTGATTTAGATATTGCTCGAATTTGGGGCGAATGTACGATTCTTTTGTTTTTTTTAGCCCCGAAAACAAAATGTCCACAATCAAAGCGTCAAGTTCAACAAATCCGTCGTCGTTTTGCGTTCCGTCATAATTTTCTGAAAAAAACGGAACAATCAAAAAAAATGCGCACAAAAAACACGCAAACGTTCTTTTTTCAAAAAAAGTGATTTTCATTTTTCCTCATTTCAATTCGTCCGCCATACTAAAGCAGCGGTCGCCGAGTTTTTCGATTTGACGCACCACGTCAAGATACAACAGTTCCGCCTTTACGTCCGCGCCGCTTTCAAGCCGTTTTCGCGCAATTTTTTTGAGACTTTTTCGCTCAGAATCAATTTGCGATTCGAGTTCCGACGCAAATTCAAATTGCTCTCTTGAAAGCCGCTCAATTTTGGAAACGTTTCGATACAGAAACTGCAAAAACTGTCGCGAAAGTTCAAAATACGGAATAAGTTTTTCCAAATCTTCCTGTCTAAACGGTAATTCTTTTTGCGCGGCTTTTTTGAGTTGCGACGCAATCGAAAGGCAGCCGTCCGCCATGCTTTCAAGTTCCTCGGTGATTAAAAGCATGTGCGACACGTTTTCTTTTGACTGCTCCGAAATCGGAAGCGATGCGCACCGAACAAGGTAATGCGCAATTTCCGAGTGCATTTTGTCGGTCAGTTCTTCCGCTTCGGAGATTTTTTCGTAATCGCGCTCGCCAAACGCGCCTTTTTGCGCTTTGATTCCGCCTTGAAGCAAATCGAACATCTCAACAACCACGTCGGTAAAACGCGCAATTTCTTTTTGCGCTTGAATCACGCACGACTCTGGCATATCGTGCGCCGCTTTTTCGCTAAATTCAAATCGATATTCTTTTTCTTCTTCTTTTTCTGCGATGATTTTTCGAGTAAGCGCGGCGATTTTATTTGTGAACGGAAGAAAAAGAATCGTTGCAAAAACCTTAAACGTCGTGTTCAAAAGCGCGATGTGATACGAAATATTGCGAGCGGTAATTTCGCCAGGAATCACCGATTCAATCAAAAAGAGAAACGGTCTAAAAAAAATGAGCGCGACTCCCGCCGCCGAGCAGTTGAACATTACGTGAATGAGCGCGGTTCTTCGAGCGTCCGCTTTGCCACCGCTCGATGCCATAATCGAATCCACGGTAGAACCAATCGTGCTTCCGATGACAAGCGCGGCTCCCACTTGCCAAAACGACGGTTCCGCACTCGCAATCGTTATGACGATTGCCGTCATCGCCGAAGACGAATGAATGAGCGCGGTAAACAAAACGCCCACCACAACCGACAAAACGATGCTCATCGAACCAAACTCGTCAAGCGTACTCACCAGAGAGATGAGTTTTTCGCTCGTGTGCCCAGAAGCATCTTTGAACGCCGAAGAAAGCCAGTCCAAGCCAATGAAAAGCATGGCAAATCCCATGACGGCAGTTCCAAGGCTTTCTTTTTTGAGTTTTTTTACGAGCGTGAGAACGTAGCCGCAGCCAAAAATCGGAATCGCGAACGTTTTTAGGTCAAAGTCAAATCCCACAAGCGCGACGACCCACGCCGTTACGGTTGTTCCGATGTTTGCGCCAAAAACAACTCCAACCGCTTGCTCCAAAGAAACGAGTCCCGCGTTCACGAATCCCACGAGCATTACCGTTGTTGCTCCCGACGATTGAATTATCATCGTAAGAACGCACCCCGTCAAAAGCCCCGCAAATCGGCTTCCCGTCATAAAAGAAAGCGCGCTTTTGAGTTTTTGCCCCGCGCTTTTTTGGATTCCATCGCTCATCAATTTCATTCCAAAGAGGAGGAAACACAAACTTCCCGCAAAACTCAAAATCTTCACAAACACAAAAAACTCCTGCCCGCACCAAAAACAGATTTTTAATCGACGAATTCTCGCGCAACCGTTCTTCCCGAAACGTTCAAAATCAACTCGGTGTCATGCTCCACGTTGTACGGAATGGTAACAAGCCCTCCCGTGTGCGAAAACGTTACGAGCGTTGTGCGCCTGCCGTCTTTTTCCGCTTCGAGCGTCATTGCAACGGGGAATGGATAATTTGAAAGTTTCGCGCTAAAAATGCCCGCGCTTTTTTCGGCAGAAGATTGCACAAGCGCGATGTCAACCGCAACGTGCGTATAATTCCGAACGAATTGCTCGCTGAACTCTTGCTGATACGTTGCGCAAAGCGGCTTTTCGCCTTCTTTTGCTGCGTGCGACGAAAAATCAAACACGACTTTTGAAACGCTCATCTGAACGAGGATTTTTTCGATTGAAAGCCCTACAAGATTCGGGATTTTCGTTGTTTCGTATTCTGGACCGCGACTCACGATGAGTTTTACGGTTACAGGACCAGAAATTGCGGTTCCCTCTCCTGGCTCTTGCGCGATTATCGTGCCTGGCGGCGTTTTATCGGCTTTGTAACTCGGCTCTGAAAGCACAATGAGCGGGCGACTTGAACCTGTGAACATCGTTTGAAGTCGGAGTTTTACATCATCAAACAATTCGCCAACGTAATTTTCAACATGGTCGATTATCACGCCTCGGCTCACCACCAAAGAAATCCGCCTGCCCGCCTTTACAATCGCGCCCGCGTCTGGAGATTGCGACAAAATCTTTCCCGCGTCATCGGGGCTATCCGTGTAGCGAAGTTGGATTTTTGGATACAATTCCTTTTCTTGCATTTCAAGCAGAGCCGCCGTCAACTCTTTTCCCAAAACGTCTGGAACCATAACTTGCTCTTCTCCGCGCACCGTGGCAAAAAAAACCACACAAGCAACAAGGCTCATCAGCGCAACAGAAAAAAGTGCCGTCAAAAACGCGCCTTTTTTTCCAAGAAACCATCGCTCTTGTTTTTCTTTTTTTTCGATTTTTTCAGTTTTGTTTAGAGAATCGTGAGTGTTGTTCGAGTATTCGGTTTTGTTTTCCATTTTTTTGCCTTTTTTAATTTCCGAGGATTTTTCCAACAAAGTCGCGGCTACCGTTCAAAAACGATTTCCAGTCAACCGCATTTTTTTTCTCCCATTGCAATTTTGTTACGCACAGAATTCCCTCGTCGCACAAAATGCGAACGCCACCCTCGCCCGCTTTTTTTGAAGACGGCAAAACCGTGCCGTTTTTTTTGTTCGCGCTTTCGGCGGCTTCTGCGACACCTTCGTAAGCGCACAGAATTTTGAGTCGAACGCCGTCGCACGTTGTAAAAGTCGAAGGCCACGGCGTGTACGCGCGGATTTTTCGAGCGATGTTTTGCGCACTTTCGTTCCAATCGATTTCGCCGTCCTCTTTTTTGAGAAGCGGCGTGTAAAACGCTTCTCCCGTTTGCTTTTCGCCCGTTGGAATCGAAAACGAACGCGAAATTTTTGAAAGAACGTCAAACAAAAGGTCAAATCCGACTTCTGTTACCGCGCTCGTTTTTCCATCTCCGTCCATAAGAGAAAGCGTTGTTTCGTTTCCCAAAAGCGGGATTTTTCCCACAGCAAGCACGTTTCCGCCGTCCATTTCTAGCGAAAGCGTTTGAACGCACACGCCAATTTCTTTTTCTCCGTTCAAAATTGCAAACGGAACGGGCGTACAACCTCTGTAACGAGGAAGAAACCCCGGGTGCACATTGATTCCGCCGAGCGGAAACATCGAAAGGAATTTTTCTCCAAAAATGCGCCCGTAATCAAAACTCACCAGAATGTCCGCGCCAAGAGGCAAAATCGCGTTTCGCGCTTCAGATTTTACGTGGTCAAACTCGAATACGCGGATTCCGTTTTTTTGAGCAATGTGCGAAACTTCTGTTGGAATCAAATCTTTTTTTCGACCGCGCGGACTCGGCGGATTTGTTAAAACGGCTGCGATTTCAAAGCCTCCTTTGGAGGAAGCGTCTAAAAGCCGAGAAAGCACCATGCTCGAAGCGAGCGGACTGCCTGCGTAAAGGATTTTGAGAGTGCGTTTTTCTTCCATAATAAACAATTTCTCCAAATCTGTTCAAAATCTCAAACTGACGATTTTTTTGATTCTTTTGCCGCAATTTTTGCCGCAATTTTTGCGCGTTTTCGTTCTCGCTCGGCTTCTTTTTTTGCCGCTTTTTCAAGTCGCTTTTGCATTTTTGCCGTAACCTCGGCAGCAAAAGCGGGGTCGCCTCGGTCAATGTAGACGATTCCGTCAAGATGGTCGTTTTCGTGCTGGATTATGCGAGCCAAAAGCCCGTCCGCTTCAAGCGTAAACGGTTTTCCATTTTCGTTGAGCGCCTGAACCGTTACGCGAAGCGGGCGCATGATTTTTTCGTTAAATCCCGGAAGCGAGAGGCAGCCTTCGTCGTACTCGCCCATTTCCGCGCTCGTTGCAATAATCTGCGGATTTACAAAAACGCGCCGAACGTCGTCGTCGGACACAATTACAAAAAATCGTTGCGCAATTCCCACTTGCGGAGCGGCAAGTCCCACGCCGTTTGCCGCGTTCATCGTTTCAAACATTTCCTCAAACGTTTGCCGCAATTCGTCCGTTACTTCATCAACAGGAGCGCATTTTTGGCGGAGAATTTCCTCGCCAAGTTTATAGATTTTCATGTTCGTTCTTCCTTTTTTATTTTTTACATTCTCAATCGAGCCGCATGAGCGTGAGCGGAAAGTCCTTCGGCATCGCCTAAAATTCCTGCCATCTCTGCGCTTTTTTTTGCTCCCTCGGAATCACGCTTTGTGCGAAGAGCCGTTACCGTTTTTAGAAACATTCGCACAGAAAGGCCGCCAGTAAAACGCGCACTTCCGCTTGTGGGGAGCGTGTGATTCAGTCCCGCCGCATAATCGCCAAAAACCTCCGCGCTTTCGTGTCCCAAAAAAAGAGAACCGTAATTGTGGCAAAGAGAAGCGATTTTATCGCGCTCGCTTCCTTCGTTCATGGCGATTTCAAGATGCTCTGGAGCCTTTTTGTTTGCCGCCTCTGCCGCTTGCTCCAAAGAATCGCAAATGATAATTCGCCCATAATTTTCAATACTTTGCGACGCAGTTTCGCGCGTGGGAAGAACGGCAAGTTGGCGTTCAATTTCCAAAGCGACTTTGTTTGCAAAATCCCGACTTGTTGTGGCAAGCACGCTTTGAGCCACAACGTCGTGTTCCGCTTGCGCCAATAAATCCGCCGCGACCCACTCAACATTCGCAGATTCGTCCGCGATGATAAAAACCTCCGTAGGTCCTGCAACCATGTCGATTCCAACGCTTCCGTAAACTTGTTTTTTTGCCTCGGCGACGAATTTATTTCCAGGTCCCACAATAACGTCAGCGCGGGGAACGCTTTGTGTGCCAAACGCCATCGCGCCAATCGCCTGCGCGCCTCCAACGCAAAACGCGCTTGTGCAACCGCAAAGATACGCCGCCGCCATGATATTTTTGTCAGCGTAAGGCTTTCCGCCCAAAAACGGGTTTCCGCTTACGCCTTCTCCAATTTTTTTTGCTTTTTCGATTTCGTCTGGATGAACGCGAGGCGGAGTGCAAAGAACGATTTTTTTGACTCCCGCCGCGACCGCGGGAACGACCGTCATAACGACTGTGGAAACGAGCGGGAATCTTCCTGCAGGAACGTAAACGCCTGCCGTTTCAACGGGAATCGTTTTTTGAGAAGTAAACACGCCTGGAGCAATTTCCATTTCAAAATCGTCAAAACTTTCGCGCTGTCTTTTTGCAAAAGCAAGCGCGAGGTCTCGGCTGTAAGAAATGGCATCGTAGAGTTTTGGGTCGTTTTTCAAAAGTTCCGAAGCGGCACTTTCAAGTTCCTCTCGCGGAAGTTCAAGCGAAGACGGCACTGAAACGTCGAATTTTTTTGCATAATCAAAAAGAGCGTCATCTTTGCGTTTTTTTACATCAGAAAGCATTTCTTTTACAACGTCAATCGATTGCGAAAAATCGCGCCCCTCAAAAAAATCGCTTTCAACTTCTGAAAAAGACTGGATTTTTATCATTTTTTCCCCCGTTTTTTAGGAGTTTATCATATTGCAAAAAATTAAAAAACGGGGGAAAGAGGGGCAAAATGAGCCGATTTTGCAATCATTGTTCCAAAAGCGAAAGCGCGTGAACAATGCGCAATAGATTTTCTTCTTTTGAAACGGGCAGCATTTTTACGCACACATCGCAAATCGAGCGATACAAAGCCGTTCGCTCTTCAAAAAAACGATGAAAAATCGCGCGGACTTCTTCAATCGAAGAAGGATTTTCTGATTTTATGTACGCGGGAAGATTGCTCATTTTTCCGTCTTCTGAGATTTTTATTTCCCGAACGATTCTATCTCCCGCAGTTTTTTCGTCGGCTTCCAAAAAAACAAACAAACCGCAAGGCTTTAGAATCGAAACCGCTTCGTCATTCGTGCAAAATCCTCCGCCCGTTGCCGCAACAAACCGCTCCGATTTTTTTGAAAGAACTCGGCACGCCTCGGCTTCCGCTTTCAAAAACGCCTCTTTTCCGTCCGAAGCGTAAATCTCTCGTGGCGTTTTTTTTGTCAATTCAAAAATCATGTCGTCCGTGTCAAAAAAAGGCAGCGAAAGCCTGGAAGAAAGCAATTTTCCCTGCGTCGATTTCCCGCAATGCTTTATTCCAAGAAGAATTACGTTTTTCATACCGCGATTCTACCAAAACTCAAGAAAAAAATCATGAAGTGTTATCGAATAGCGAACCATAAAAATCGATAAGACTAGTGGTTTCTAGTTGCAAGCACCTTGCCGTGCCCGCGACTTCCATGTATCATACAAACAGTGGGACGCTTGCATCTGCGGCGGCTTGCCTCCGATTTCTCGTGAATGA
>CALFJF010000015.1 GCA_937877535.1 uncultured Treponema sp. | reverse complement strand
CAAAAAAGGTCAATGAATTTCAGTGAATTTTCCATCATAGCAAGGTCAGTATAGCATTTTTTGGAAAGTTTTTGTAGTGGAAAAGACAATTTCGCGGGCAGTTGATTTGAACGGCTTTTTTCATGCGATTTTTCCAAAATGAGCAAAAACGGAACAACAGCTAAAAATCATAAGAAACGCCACGAGGAATCCCACATCTTTTGCACTGACTTTCACGCGCTTGTACACGCTCGGCTTTGCGCCGTCGGAAACGAACGCCCGGGTCTCCACGGAAAGCGTGAGCGTGTCGGAGATGTTCACCAGACGCACGATGAGCGGAATCAAAAAGGCGCGGTACAGCACGACAGGCTTGTAAAAACTCGTCGCACCGCGCGTCCTCATCGCAGAGCGAACCTGCCTGATTTCGGAGGCGAGGACAGGCACGAACGAAAGCGTGATGAGCATTCCGAGCGTGACGAGCCTGGGGCAGCGAAGAGCCGTGAGATTTCGGACCAGCGCGACTGGAGGAAGCGAAAGGCTCGGAACACACGCAAGCGCGACTCCGCCGAAGCGGACTGCCATCTGGGCGGCAAACGAAAAATCCCTTCCGCTCGCAAAATAAAAGACAAGCGAAAAAAGCCCCGAATAGACGAGCGTGAATGGCAGCATGAAAAAGCAGGCTCGCCAGTAGCCGAAAAGAACGAGAATGACGAATTCAAGGGCGAGGAAAATTCCGCCCCAAAAGCTTTTCGCCAAAAGCAAAGAGCCGACAAAAATCAGAATCGAGGCGAGGATGCTGAAAATCGGATAAATCGGATTTTTGACCTGAAAAGAGTCCGTCATCGATTTAAGACACCCGCCTTCAAAAGCTCCGTGGAGACCTTGATTCCCAAAAGCGAGCCGAGGGAGCCCGCAAGCACGGAGCCGGAGATAAATACGACTGAAAGGGCCTTGAAGCCGCTCGCAAAGAACAAATCCCACATCTCTTTGGAAAAAAGGCGGTAGTACAGAAGGTTGAACGGCATGGTCGCGGGAATGATGAGCGCGCTTGCGATAAAGACCGGGACGAGCGATTTTTTGTAAGTCCTGAACAAAAGCACGACCACACATTCAAGCAAAAGGGCGGTCAGCACGCTTGAAACGAACATGACGGGAGCCATGAAAAGCTCGAACAAGCCCGTAAAAAGCCCGAAAATGAAGAGCGTTCCGACCTTGCGGACTTTCATCAGCGCAATCGCCGAAAAGAACGCGAACTGCGTGGCTGTCACCAGCTGCGCAAGCCCGTAGATGTAGATGTGCGCGACAATCGCCATGACCGCCGCCGTGCAAAGCGCGACCGCCGAAAGCAATGCCATGAACACGATGTCCTTCACCTTGAACGGCTCGAAAATCCTGTCTTCCATAAAAAACTCCTGTTGCGCGTACAAGCGCGATTTTATTTCAATGAGAAGTCCATGACGAAAACGAGCGTCATCGCTTCCATTCCCTGCTTCATTTTCTTGAACGGCGCGGACTTTTTGATTGCCGAAAGGCACGCCTCGTTCAAAACTTCATGCTCGCACGGCTGGAGAATCTCGCACTCCGACACCGTGCCGTCAGTCTGTATGACCACGCGCACTCGCACCTTGCCTTCGATTCCCTTTGAGCGGGCGGAATACGGATAGGTCTTTTTTGAGGCGATTCTTGAAAGCGCGTAGGATTTGTAGCTTGCCAAAGCCTTCTTCTCGTCCTCAGAAAGGGCGGCGGGCGCGGCATTTTGCGCCTCTCCCGCTTCTTCTCCGCCAGTTTCCGCATTTTCCGAAGTCTCCCCGACTTCGTTTTCAGCGGTTTCCTCGGATTCCGCCGTTTCTGCAACTTCCTCCGTTTCCTCAATTTTTTCAGTCTGAGCCTCTTCCTGCTTTTTCTCCACTTCCTCGCTCTTTTTCGGAATTACAGGAACGCTCTCATCTTTTTTGGGCGCGGGCGGCGGGGCAAGTTTTTTCTCAACTGCCTTCACCCGCCTTCGCTGCGTTACCGTCACCACGGAAACGGCGTTCTCTGAAAAATCCTCGCTCACCTCCGCCTTCACATGAAAATCCCACACGGGAAGCGAGAAGACGAGCGCGAAAAGGGCAGCCGTGCAGAACGCCGAGCAAATCCAGCGGTGCTTTCCGCACGAAAAGAAGTCACTCAATCGGGTCATGCACGATTCCTATGCGGCTGATTCCCGCGTTCTGAATTTTCGTCAAGACCTGAACGACCTGCTCAAAATCGACCGTGCGCTCACATTCGAGTGAAAGGGCAAGGTCGTTGTTCTGCGCGTACATGGCTTTGAGCGTTCCCTCAAGTTCCTCCATCGTGATGATTTTTCCGTCGAGTTCCATCTGATTCGCGTTCACCGCAAGAACTTTCGCGCTTTCCTGCTCGTTCTGCTCCTCCGTTTCCTCGCTCCTCGGCAAGTCGAGCGGGAGCGAAGCCTTCTTGAACTGCGTGGAGACCATGAAAAATATGAGCAGGATGAAAATCACATCGATGAGCGAAGTGATGTTCACCGTAAGTTCCTCTTCGTTGCTGTGCAAAAAATCAAGGTTGTGCATAAAAATCTCCAAGTGTGCGGCGGTTGAGTTCATGGTTGTTGAGCCGTCGAAACATGGTTGTTGAGCCTGTCGCCCCCCCTAACCGTTTTGGTCATTTCGAGAGCCTCAATGACCGCTCCTTCTATTTTTCTTCATCATACAGGCTCATCGCAAGCAGACGTTTTTCGATGATTCGCTTGAAGGTGCGGTAGCACAAGAGCGCGGGAATCGAAATAATCATTCCGAACGCCGTCGTGAGCATCGCCTCCCAGATTCCGCCCGACAAGTCCTGAATGTTCACATTCGCCCCCGCCTTTGAAAGCTCGGAGAACGCGCCGATAAGCCCCGTGACCGTGCCCAAAAGCCCCAGCGACGGCGCGACCGACGCGATGAAATTCAAGAACCACAAGCCGCGGTTCATCTCGTAGTACAAAATCGAGCATTCTGAATGAAATGCCTTCATCTTCTTTTGCGGGTCGAGTTCGCCTTTTTCTGCCATTTTTTCCTTTAGACGCGCAATCACATCTTTTTTCGTTCCCCGCCGCGTCTGGAAAAAGTAAATCGACCGCTCCAAGCACTGGCAGAAGCAGAAGCACAAAAGACCGCACAAAACCCAGTTTATCGGGCCGCCAAGATTTATAAATTGAATCAGTTTCATAATTCACCCCATAAAAAAACACAGATTTCACAGATTGAGCAAATGACACTTCTCCCCGCTCACTCCCGCCCCCTTCTCAACTTTCCTTTGAGCGTGACGGCTATATGCTTCAGCGCAAAAATCGGGTGATACCGCAGCATTCTAGGCCCCGAATAGCGCATCACCTCGCGGATTTTCGCCCGCTCGCCCGCCCTGTAGCAGTGGACGCGGCAGGCGGAGCAGAATGTCTTCGTCTCCATGAACGGGCATTTTTGAACGCGCTCCCTCACATACTCGGAAAGGCTCTTGCACTCGCCGCACAGCGTGGCAGGATTTTTGAGAGCGGTTCGGTTCTTGTGCTTTCCCTTGCAGAAAATCTGAATCATAAAAAGCACAGTCGCATATTCCTTCGCCCGCTTTTCCTCTATGTTCACGACAGCCGCCCCGTCTCGATTTTGTGGATTTTGTCGCAGACTTCAAGCGTGCTTTCCCTGTGCGAGACAAGCACGACCGTCTTTTTGCCGCGCTCCGCCCTGACCGAATCCAAGATGATTTTTTCGTTGTATGAGTCAAGGTTGCTCGTCGGCTCGTCAAGAAGCAAAAATTCGCTTCCGTGCAAAAACGCCCTCGCAAGTCCGAGCCGCTGCCGCTCCCCGCCGGAGAAATTTTCGCCGAGCTCCGCAATCTGCGTGCCGTAGCCGTTCGGAAGGCTTTCGATGAAGTCATGGATTGCGCTTTTTTTGCACGCCTCGACGATTTCCTCGTGGCTCGCGTCCAGCCGCGCGATTTTGATGTTGTTCTCAATCGTGTCGTGGAAAAGCACCGTCTCCTGCGTGACATAACTTTCGGTTTTGCGAAGCGAAGCCGTGTCGATTTTTTGAATCGGCTGACCCGAAATTCTCACCGTGCCGCGCGAGGCATCCCAAAATCGCATGAGAAGCCTGAGAGCCGTAGATTTTCCGCTTCCGCTCCTTCCCTGCAAGCCGATGATTTGATTTTTTGGAAAGCCAAGCGAAAGATTTGAAAGAATTTCCTCAGAATCATACGAAAAACTGACATCCTCAAAAGCCGCCCCGCCGAATTCCAAAAGTTTTTCCCCGCCGGCGACAGTTTCCACGAGCGGCTTTTCGTCAAGAAGAGAAAGGACGCGCTTTCCCGCCGCAACGGTCTGCGAAAGCGACGAGCCGAGCCTGGCGACCGCCACAACAGGCCCGAACGAACTGAACAGCGTGACGGTCGAAACGAGGACCGCCTCAAAGCCGATTTCCCCGCGCAAATGCAAGAAAATCGCCGTCAAAAGCATGAAAATGTCCGAGAGAAACACGAGCGCGTCAATCAAAGCCGCCGTGATTCCGCCCGCAAAAGCCATTTTTTTCTGGCTTTCCGAAAGTTCCTCGCTTTTTTGGAGCAACATTCCGTACTTTTTATCGCCGTTCCCGTACAAAATCGTCTGCAAAAGCCCGCGCAAACTGTCGAGCAAAAACGAATTCATGCCCGCAAAAAGCTCCCTGTGGCGGATTCCCGCCGAAAGCGAAATCTTCTGCGCGACGAACGGAATGAAAACCGAGACGACAAGGAATGAAACGAGCGCGACCGCCGCCAAAACGATGTGGTACTGCGCCAAAAAGACGACCACGCCCGCGCTCACCAAAATTGCGATGCACACGGGGGAAATCGTGTGCGCGTAGAACAACTCCAAAAGCTCGATGTCGCCCGTAATCAGCGAAATCAAGTTGCCCTTTTGTCTGCCCTCAAGTTTCGCAGGACCTAAAGTCCTCAGCTTTTCAAAAACGATGTTCCTGATTCGAGCCAAAAGCGTGAACGCAATAAAATGATTGCAGTATTGCTCGGCGTAATGAAGAACTCCACGCGCCACGCCCACAAGCACGAGGAATTTGAACGGAAGCGTTTTCGTGAGCGCAAGCACGCCGGCAACGGGAATTCCAATCGCGCAGAAAAATCCGAGCGTTCCGAACAAAACCGCCAGAGCCATCACAGGAAAAAGCGGTGCGACCAATTTTGAAAGCCTAAGCAATGTCCTCATTTTTCGCCCCCCTCGTCATTCTGAGCGTCAGCGAGGAATCCACTTGCTGATTGAGATGTTTCGCTTCGCTCAACATGACGGAGAACTCCATTTTCAAATGCAAAAATTCTGTCCGCGCCGGCGCAATTTTCCGCGTGGTGGCTAATCATCACGACCGTCTTTTTTCCCTTGAGCGAGCGAATCAAATTCAAAATCACCTGCTCGCTCTCCACATCGATGTTGCTCGTCGCCTCGTCAAAGATGTAGACTTCGCTGTCGCGAAGAAGCGCGCGCGCGATTGAAAGCCGCTGCTTTTGCCCGCCCGAAAGGTTTTCGCCGCCCTCGCGCAGAGTAAAGTCAAGTCCGCCGCCCTCGCGCACGAAGTCCGAGAGGTTCACGCGCCCAAGGGCAGCCCACAGTTCATCGTCGCCCGCGCCGCCCTTTCCTTCAAGCAGGCAGTCCCGCACCGTTCCCGCAAAAATCCAGTCGCGGTGGGAAATGTAGGTCACAAAGGAATGGAGGCAGTCGCGCCTGATTTCCCGCAACTCGCCGCCGTTCACCTTGAGAGAACCGGTGTAGTTTCCGTAAATCCCAGACAAAATCTTTGCGAGGGTCGATTTTCCGCTTCCGCTTTTCCCGACGAACGCGGTGAAACTTCCCTTTTCAATCGAAATCGAGCAGTCCGAAAGCACAGTGCGGTCAAATTCATAGCCGAGTCCTTTCGCCTCAAAAAGCGGGACATTTTCGCTCGCCTTTGGGATTTTTTTGTCGCCGAACGAAGGCTCTTCGCTGTCCAAAAGCTCAAAAATCGTCTTGCTCGCCGTCACCCCGTTCATCGCCGTGTGAAAAGCCGAGCCGAGCCTTCGCAATGGAATAAAAAAATCTGCCGAAAGGAGAATGCAGATAAACGCCCCGTCAAGCGAAAGCGTTCCCGCATAAAAAGCCTGAATCGCGCAGATGATTCCGAGAGCCGCCCCACCGTAGGCGACCACATCCATGATTATGATTGAATTCAGCTGCATCAAAAGCACTTTCATCGTCACGCAGCGGAAAGTCTCCGCTTCGCCCGCCATCTGCTTTGCCTTGAATCCGTCCGCCTCGTAGATTTGGAGCGTGGAAAGCCCCTGCAAATTCTCCAAAAAGTTGTCGGCAAGGTTGGCATATTGCGCCCAGTATTTTCCGAGGATTTTTTTCGCGATGTTCTGAACGATTGCCATTGAAATCGGAATGAGCGGAACGCACGCCAAGAGAACGAGTGCCATTTTCAGATTCAAGAACGAAATCACCACGAAAGTCGCGACCGCCGCAATCATGCTATAATAAAACTGCGGCAAAAAAGAGCCGAACCAAGTCTCAATCTGCTCCACCCCCTCGCTCGCAGTCTGAATCACCTTTGCCGTGGCAGAATGCTCAAGATAATCAGAGCCGAGACGCAGGAGTTTTTCGTAGATTCGGCTTCGGAGCGTAATTTTCACCTTTGAAGACGAGCGGTAAGAAGTGTACGAAGAAAGAAGATTCGCAAAAACCGAGGCAAAAAGGCAGAGAGCGAGCACGCACGCCGGAATGAGGACGGAATTCCGTTCTTTCACCGAACGGAGTATGTTCCCCACAGCGAAAACGAACGCCGTGTTCGAGAGCAGGGAAAGAAGCCGCAGCGCGACCGTCAGAAACACGAATTTTTTGGCCTCGGGAACGAAATTCACGAGCCGCTTGTCTATCATCATGAAGAAAATTCCTGTCTAAAAAAGTTTGAATATGCTAACTTAAATTAGTCAAGAAAAACTGTCAAGAAAAAAATCGCTCTTATTGAAAATTTTTGCAAAAACGGCGTTTTTCTTTTTGACTCATCTTAAAAAAATGCGTATGGACGAGAGTGCGCAAATTCGGTATCTTATTGAGTAAATAAAATTTAATTGGACAAGGAGAAAATTCCAATGGCAGTAAAAGTTGCTATTAACGGTTTCGGCCGAATCGGTCGTTTGGCTTTCCGTCAGATGTTTGACGCTGATGGATATGAAGTTGTTGCAATCAACGATTTGACAAGCCCCAAGATGCTCGCTCACCTTTTGAAGTATGACACGGCACAGGGCGGCTACGCAGGTCGCATTGGCGAAGGAAAACACACCGTTTCTTACAAGGATGCAGTCCTCGAAGAAGACGGAAAAACAGTCAAAGTTCCTGGCTCTATCACCGTTGACGGAAAAGAAATCACCATCTATGCAAAACCGAACGCAGCAGAATTGCCGTGGGGCGAACTCAAGGTTGATGTCGTTCTCGAATGTACAGGTTTCTATGTCTCAAAGGCAAAATCTCAGGCTCACATTGATGCGGGTGCGCGCAAAGTCGTCATCTCAGCTCCTGCTGGAAACGACCTTCCCACAATCGTCTACAATGTCAACCACAAGACTTTGACAAAGAACGACAATATCATCTCTGCGGCTAGCTGCACCACAAACTGCTTGGCTCCAATGGCAAAGGCTTTGAACGACGCTTTCCCAATCCAGAGCGGAATCATGTCTACAATCCACGCTTACACTGGCGACCAGATGATTCTCGACGGTCCGCAGAGAAAGGGCGACCTTCGCCGCTCACGAGCCGGCGCTCAGAACATCGTTCCGAATTCAACGGGCGCGGCAAAGGCTATCGGTCTTGTTATCCCGGAATTGAACGGAAAATTGATTGGCTCTGCACAGCGCGTTCCGGTTCCAACAGGCTCAACAACAATCCTCACCGCAGTTGTTAAAGGCAACGATGTCACAAAAGAAGCAATCAACGCCGCTATGAAAAAAGCATCTGACCCGGAGACTTTCGGCTACAACGAGGACGAAATCGTTTCTAGCGATGTTATCGGCATGAAGTTCGGCTCACTCTTCGACGCGACTCAGACAATGGTCACAAAGATTGCCGACGGATTGTTCGAGGTTCAGGTTGTTTCATGGTACGACAACGAGAACAGCTATACTTCTCAGATGGTTCGCACAATCAAATACTTCAGCGAGAACTGCTAAGGAAACCGTTTGAAACAAGGGACTAAAAGTCCCTTGTCAACGTCGCCCGCGTTTTGCGGGCGATTTTTGTTTAGTCGTCTTCGAGCGCGAATTGGTCAAAATAGGAACTTATGTGCGAGAGGACTTTGTGCGCGATTTCTGAGTTTTTTCGAGCAAGCAAGCGAAACGTTTTTGAGTTGATTTTGATTACGCGCGACGAGCCTTTTGAAAACGCGGCAGAATCGCGTTTTTTTTGAAGGACGCAACCGACTTCGCCCAAAAAATCCCCGCGCGAAAATGCCTCTTTTGAACCGCGCCGCTCTTCGATAATCGTGCCGTCCGCAACGTAAAACGCAAAATCCGATTCATCTCCAAAAGAAAAAAGAAAATCGCCGTCCGAAAGCGAAATCACGTCTTTGTTTTCGGCAAGCAAAAAATCCGCGCGGATAAAAAGAATCAATTTTGCCGCTCCCAAAAAACCGACTTCCTCTCGCTTTGGAAGCAAATAGAGTTCGCCCACAAGCAACTCGTCAAAAAATTGGCAGACAAAAATGTATTGAGCAAAAAAAAGGAAAAACGTAAAGAAAAAAAAGATGTCCATGAGCGTGATAATCACTTGACCGAGCATTCCGTAAATCAAATTGTAATTTGCCGTGTTCAAAAAAAGATGGAGAAAAAAACGAAAAACTCCAAACGAAAGCGTACACAAAAAAGCGGCAAGCAGGCAAAGTCGAAATCGCGGTTTTGTGCCAGGAACGGTTTTGTACATCGTCAAAACGACCGCAAAAATCAAAATATTGGGAAGATGACGCACAAAAATCGAAAAAAATCCGTTAAAAAAAATCGAAAGAACGGGAATGCGCACAAAAACGTGCGAGAGCGCGGGAAGTTGTGCGAGCGTTTCGAGCGAAATGTACGCAAAAATCACCGCAGCGGAAACGCAAACGCTTACCGCTTCAACAAAAAGCATGAGAAATTGAGAACGCATCGCTTTTCGTTTTGCCTTTGCTCTAAAAATGTTTTGCATGGAATCAAAAATCGAAGCGAAAAATCGTCGTGCCATCCAAAAAACAAAAATCCCGATTAAAAATTCAAACGCGCCGACTTTTTGCGCCGATTGCACCGAGCGAATCACCGTTTCACTCGGAAAATACTCTTCCAATTCCGGAAATGCGCCAAAAATCGAACTCACAACGTCGGGGGAAGCGTGCAAAATCCGAATCAAAACGACCACGACGAGCATAAAAACGGGAATAAACGAAAAAAGGAGGCTAAAACTGCACGCGCCCGCGTAAGAAAGAAGGCGATTTTGCAAAAAAAACTTCACGTTGAGAAAAATGCTCTGAGAAAACGTTACGAGCGTGAGTTTTCGAGGCTGTTTTTTTTGCATGATTTTTGAAAAATCCGCTTTTATATTTGCCAGTTAAGCACTTTTTTGCCAAAAGCATCTTTGAATAAACCGCACAATATGAAAATCAAGTCGATGATTGCCCAAATCGTTGAAATGCCCGTCCAACAAAGGCAAATCATCAATATTCCCGTGCCGATTTTTCCAACGTAGAATCGGTGGATTCCAATCGTTCCAAGAAAAAGACAAAGAAGAAAGGCGGCAAGTCTATTTTTTTGTGATTCTTCGCTTTGATAAGCAGAAACTTCGTTCATATTTTTCCTCTTTTTTAAGAAAGACAGTCTTGTACCGCTACCCTTTTGCCATTCTGAAGAATCAAAACCCGAAGAATCTTGTTTTCAATTAAAAATGAGATTCTTCGCGACGACTTTCAAAATGACAAAAGGTAATCAGCGATTTTTACCGACTAAAAGTCCGACGACGTGTTGAAATTGGCAGGCTAAAAATCCGCCAGCTTCGGAGCGCGCGGGTACGGAATCACGTCGCGGATGTTCTGCATCCCCGTGACGTACAAAAGAAGCCGCTCGAAGCCGAGCCCGAATCCTGAGTGCGGAACGGTGCCGAACTTGCGCAAATCCAAGTACCAGCCGTAGTCCTCCTGCCTCAGCCCAAGCTCCTTGATTCTGCCCAAGAGCTTTTCGTAGCTCTCCTCGCGCTCACTTCCGCCGATGATTTCGCCAAGGCCCGGAACCAAAACGTCCACCGCCTTCACGGTCTTTCCGTCGTCGTTGAGCTTCATGTAGAACGCCTTGATTTCCTTGGGGTAGTTGTAGACCATCACGGGGCACTTGTAGATTTTTTCGGTCAGGTACCGCTCGTGCTCGGTGGCAAGGTCGCAGCCCCAGTAGGGCTTGAACTCGAACTCGTCCGAGTGCTTCTCAAGCTCCGAGACCGCCTCGGTGTACGAAATCCGCTTGAACGGCGTCTCGACGACGTGCCGAATCGTGTCGATTACGCCCGGCTGAATCCGCTTGTTGAAGAACTCCATGTCGGCGGCGCATTTGGTCAACGCCCAGTTCAAGAGGTACTTGATGAACTCCTCCTGGATGTCCATGTCGTCCTCAAGGTCGAAGAACGCCATCTCGGGCTCGCACATCCAGAACTCGGCGAGGTGGCGCGTGGTGTTCGAGTTCTCCGCGCGGAACGTCGGCCCGAACGTGTACACGCGGCCGAGCGCGGTGGCGAGCGTCTCCGCCTCAAGCTGCCCCGACACGGTGAGCGAGGCCTGCTTTCCGAAGAAGTCCTTGGAGTAGTTCACGAGCTTCGATGCGTCCTCCTTCTTCATGCCCGCCGCGCCCTTTTCGACGGCAAGTTCGGCGAGCTTTTCGAGCGAGAGCGTTGTGATTTGGAACATCTCGCCCGCGCCCTCGCAGTCGGAGCAGGTGATTTCGGGCGTGTTTATGTAGAAGAAGCCGCGCTCCTGGAAGAACGAGTGCAGCGCGAACGCCATCTGGCTCCTCATGCGGAACACCGCCCCGAACGTGTTGGTGCGAGCGCGAAGGTGCGCGTTCTCGCGCAGGAACTCCATCGTGGCGGCCTTCTTTTGAATCGGGTAGTCTGACGGGCATTTTCCGAGGACGACGAGCGACTCAAGCCCCACCTCCACGCTCTGCCCCGACGCGGGGGAGGAGACGAGCCTTCCGATTGCCCTCACGGAAGCCCCCGTGGAGACGTCGGCAAGGGCCTTCTCAACGTGCTCCGCGTTCGCGGGGTTCGCCGGGTTCGTCCTGTCGAACGTGAGCTGCAGCGACGCGAAGCACGAGCCGTCGTTCACCTGTATGAACACGAGGTTCTTCGAGCCGCGCATGGTGCGGACCCAGCCGCAGACGGTGACGGAGCGTCCGTCCGGGTTCGACGTGAGGATGTCTTTTATAAGTTCAGTCTTCATAATGAATGAGATTTTAGCAAATTTTTTGTTTTTGGGGGAGGGGGCGAAAAAGCGCAAAATAAAAGCGACGAAATGCGCACTTTTTGCTATCATTTTTTTATGAAAAAAACGATTTTCGCTTTCATTTTTTTGACGAGTTTTTCTTTTGTGTGCGCTGACAAAATAAAAATCAACATGCGCCTCAATACTCGCATTTTTGACGAAAAAAATCGACTTGAAATCACAAAAACGCAAAAAAAAGACGAAAAAAATCAAACTCAAAAATTTCGATTTGAATTTGATGCGATTTCTGGCGCGAGTACTTTTCGAGCAGTCAAAAATCTTCGAGAAATGCAAAAAATCGACTCAAAAACCGCGTTTCCCGACTCTCTTTTGTCGCTGCTTCTTTTTTCAACAAGCGATTTTCGATTTCTAAAAGAAGATTCGTTTTTTTTGAACGAGCAAAACGGCAAAATCGAGATTTTTTTTGCTCACAGAAAAAACGCATACAAAATAATTACAGACGAAAAAGGCAGAGCGAACGTTTGGAACGATTTTTTTGTATCACAGATTGCGGACGGAAAAGACGGCGTTTTTTCGGTAAAAGACGAATACGTGTCGCCCACAGGACAGATTTTGTTCGATTCGATTCCGTTTGAAAATGAAAAAGCGGACGAGTCGATTTCGCACGTGTTTTCAGGCATTTTGAAATTCGCTTTCAAAAAAGGAATTTTGAGCGTTTCGGGAACGCTCGAAAAAGTGCCTTTCCAAAAACCGCCCAAAGAAGAAGAAAAATCAGATTCCCCAGAACGCAACGAGCCAGCAAGCGAAGTCGAAGCAGAATCAAAAGAAATCGTCCAAAGATAATCACTCGCCCGCTTTCTGATTTCTTGCAAACAAAAACTTAAATACCGTGCGCACGAACGGCTGAATAAAAAACAACTGCGTGAAGAACGCGAACGGAAAGTTGTAGCACATCAGCCGGAGCCACTGAACCAAAACCGTGTGAATCTGAAAGCCATTGTTGTACGGATAGTAAAGAAAAGTTGCTATCAAACTCATCGCGGGGACCATGAGTCCAACCGTGGCGCAGATAATCGAAGTCTCGAACAGGACGGGGTGGGTCGTGCGCGGGTCAAAGTTCTTTGAGGCGAGACGGAACGAAAGTGGGCTTCCGTAGGCGCACTCCATCGTGTAGGCAAAGCAGAATTCCACGAGGACGACCGACCAGACCGGCATCACGCGACCGAACATATAGATTCCACCGATTTCACGCACGGCAGAAAGAACGCTCGTCGTTCCCGCAACCGTGCGGAGCGCGTCGCCATTCACGACATAGACGCTGTAAAAAACATAGGCATGGACGGTAATCACCACGGTGATAAAGGCAAAGACCATGCGCTCAAACTGATTTCTTGGCATAAGAAATCCTCCAAAGTTGAATTCCTAATGTCGCGTAATCAGATTTACATGAACGCCGCGGGATGCGGTTTCAAAACATGTGTCGTTTGCAGTAGGTGGTCTTATTGAACACGAAAAACGAAGAAAAATCAAGAGCCGCCTGAAAGTTACAAAAAAGTGCGAGCAGCTTCCGTGCTGCCGAGACTGCCCTGCAATGGCGAGCGGAAGCAACAGTGGCGACTTTTACGCCGCCGCCCCGAATTGGCAACGAGTTTGCCGTGGGCAAACATCGCACAGTGCCGAAGTGCGTAGGGTAAAGCAATCTTCAGTTGAAGAAATCCGCTATGTTCTTCTCGATTTCCTCAACGGGCTTCACTGGTGCGAGTTTTTCTGCCCAAGCCCTGCCCGGATGCAGCATATCCCACGGAGAGCGTTGCTGCTTTCCGCGACCGCTTCCAGGGTCGTGGTTTCCGAAGCCGTCAACCACATTGTTCCACAAAGGCTTTGTCTGCTGAATCAGGACGGACTCGCCGAGCGGAATCCAAATGTCATCGACAATCAGAAAGCGGCAGAAAAAGTCTTCGACTTTGAGGTTGCTTGCGGCGATGATAGACTTCTTGTGGTCGTTCAACCGCCTGTACAGGTCGTTTCCAGAAAGCGAATCCAAAACGACGTTCCCTTTCCTCGCCCCCTGTGGCACGGCTTTTCCCGCATAGATTGGCTGAACAAAGTCCGTTTTGTTCGCCTCGGAAATCGGCTCGTACAGGGAAAAATCGCCCTTGTAATATATGGCATATACGCCCGCCCCGACAAAATCCGCCATGTCTTGCAGGGAAACGACAGGCTGCGAAAGGATTGCGGCTGACACGCTCTTTCCAAGATTCTCCTTGTCGAGCGGATTGAAAATCTTACTTTCCTTCATTTTTGAGCGTCCTTGCCACGGAGTCGGCCACGATTTTCCCCAACCGCACCGGCACGGCGTTGCCGATTTGCCGCATGCTTTCAGTCCACGAGCAGGGGAAGATGTAGTCATCGGGGAAAGTCTGTATTCGAGCGGCCTCCCGTACCGTGTAGTAGCGCACGGTGCCGTCGTCAAGCACAAGCATATTCTCCCCGCCGGGCACGCCGTGTGCGCCCGCCTTGATTGTCTTTGACGGCTCGTCAAGAAGGCTTCCTGTGTGCCCCGCATATATTTTTGCGCCCGGCTGGAACAGATGATTGGGTATTGCCCCATTTTTTGAGAGTGGCGACGGCAAATCAGACAGGGCATCGCGCACAGTCACCCACGGCTTTTTCTGACTTCTGCCAAAAAGCGGCGGCGCATAATTTTTTGCGTACTGTCTTTTAAGGGAATGCCGCTCCCAATATTCGCCCGTTCCGTATTTTTCATAATCGAGCACTTCCTTTGAGTGCGTCGCCTCGGGAAAACTCCAGTTTCCCTGTATGTCGTTCCGAAACCCCACAATGAACACGCGCTCCCGCTTCTGCGGAACTCCGTAATCCGCCGCGTTCACAAGACGGAACACCACATTGTACTTCAAGCCTTCCGTGTGAGTTCCGCCCGTGTGGTGCCTCTCAAGGATGGACAGATGCTCTTCCCAATTTTGGTCTTGCTTCCTCATTATTTCTGGATAAGTGAGCTGCAGGATGATGTAGTTGAAGTAGCGCGAGAAATTCTTTCTGAGAAGCCCGCGAACATTCTCAAAGATGAAGGCCTTCGGCCTTGTTTCGGACAATGCCCGCGCCGCCTGCGGGAACATATCGCGCTTGTCATTGAATCCCCGCGCCTTTCCCCCGATTGAAAAAGGCTGGCAGGGCGGCCCGCCTGAGAGCAAGTCGATTTTGCCGTCGTATTCAGAAAAATCCACATTCTGAATGTCGCCGTTGTATATTGAGGAAACCGCATTTTGCAGGGAAAGCGATTGGAAATTTTCCGCCAATGTCGTGGCGGAATCCTTGTCCCACTCCACAAGAAAAGAATGCGTGAATCCTGATTTTGCCGTCGCAAGCGCAAGTCCTCCGCCACCTGCAAACAATTCAATAGACTGCATCTGCACACTCCTCGAATTTTTTATCAGTATATCATGTTTCAGCTGGTTTTCCTAGTATTTACCGCTCATTTCGAGTTTTTAATACCTTGTAAAGAAAGAGCGAATGTCGTCTTTTTTTAGCCGATTTGGGCAAGAAAAGCAGGACAGCGGCAAAACAGTAGAACCAAAAATCCAAACAAGTGCAACAACGCTGGCGCTTGCTCCTTGGCGGGAATGGGCATGCCGTCCACAAACCGCCCGCCTTGCCGACGGCAGCTATTCGGACGAAATCTACATGACGAAGACACTGTCGCGAGCCAATCCGCCGCTTTGGCATGAGTGCAATCAGCGTCGTCGCCACAATCTCAAAATTCCCTAGTAGCGAGGCGGCGGACGATGAGTCTGTCTTCACTCCAATCATAAGGAGAATCGGAGCGAGTATGTCAAGGGTGACCACCAGTTCGCGCTGATACGGCGTTTGCGGTGGTTGAGTTTCGACATTGCTCAACAGCCGAGCCTGTCGCTCCCTGCTTACTCACTCGCTTCCGCCCGTTGTCTTGCCTAGATGTACCGTACAGTCTGGTCAATCGCCTTTTGAACGCCGTGCCACTTGGTGGCGGGCTTTGCATCGTCTGCGGCGTAGCCGAGCGGCATGAGCAGAACCGCTCGCTCGTTTGCGGGCAGGGCGAACGCCTTTTCAAGCTCGCTGTTCGCGAACATATTTACCCAGCACGAGCCGACTCCCGCTTCCCACGCAGCAAGCATGATGTGCGTGGCGACAATGCTCACATCCTGTTCGCCCGAATGGATTCCTGCCTGCTTAGGGTTCTTCCAGTCTGCGTTCTCATCGTAGGCGAAAAGCAAGACCGTGTTCGCGCCGTAGGTGCAAGGGCAAATGGTGCGGACTTTTTCGAGCGCGTCCTTGCTTTGAAGCACATAGATTTTTTGCGGCTGAAGGTTCGCCGCCGTGGGAGCGACATTGCCAGCCTCCAAAATCCTGTCGAGCTTCTCCTGTTCAAGCGGCTTGTCGGAAAACTTCCTCACCGAAAACCGTGCCTTCGTCAGTTCCAAAAAATCCATAGAATCCTCCGTATTCATCGTTATTTTACATCGCTTCCGCCGTGGCAGAACTCTTTGTCCGCTTCGCCACGCTCGCGTTCACCTTCTCAATCTCCGCCTCCGCTTTCGTGGCGAAGTCGCCGTAGACCGCCTTGTTCGCAAGGTTCATCGCCGTCAAATACGGCACGAGCTTGTCGTTGATTGCGGCAAGGAGCGGCTTTTTGAGCGATGTCGCCGATTCGCCCTTGCTCGCGCTCGCCGCCGTGTACTCATCGTTCGCCTTGTTAAAGTCGTCCTGCGCCGTGCGCAAGTCCGCGAGGTATGACGAAACGCCCTCCAGTGCCTTGATTGAGTCCGCGAGCGAATCCGCCGCAAAATCTTCAATCATGCTCTCCACAAGCGACGACTCGTTCGCGTAGCTCTCGCCCGTGATTCCCTTGTACTTGTTGAAAGTCGCGAGCAGTTTCTCCGCCGCCGCCTTTTTGTCCGCCACGGGAATGACCGCATAGCCGTTGAGCAAAGTGCCGAGCGAGCGGATAACCTCGTCGCGCCGCGCGTCCGCCGTGTCGAGCGTGGAAGCCGTCTTGTCGCTCTTTATCGCCGAGGTGATTTTGTCGGAATACTCGCCGACCTCGCTCATCACGCCCTTCAAATAGTCGTCGTCCGCAACTCCAGAATCCGCCTTGTACAGGCGGACAAGGACATCAGAAACCGTGTCGAGTTCGGTAACACGGCAATTTACCCTAATCTTTTTCATAAACTTTGCCTCCATTCTTTGAAACTTTATGAAGATACTTTAAATATATGGAAGAAATTACATATCGGCAAGAAAAATATACGATGTATCTTGATTTTGACGGATTCCAGAAAGTACATCGTGTATTTTGAAGATTTGCGTGAGGTGGAAGCGATACATGATGTATTTTGCCCAAAACGGGCAGGTGAAAGAAATACACCATGTACTTCGCCCGATTCATGCGAAAACAGGGAGATACACGATGTATTTTGCGGGAAATCGGCGGAATCGGGGCGATACATTTTGTATTTTGCGAAAGTTGCCTAAAAGCACGAAATGATACGGTGTACTTTCCCATTCTCTTGACATTATGCCATCAAAACAGTATTCTTTATTAAGGTTTATCAATCTTTATGAAGAATTTACAGAATCTTATGACAATCGCACAAGCCGCTGAATACATCGGCGTTACACCTCTCACGCTCAGAAATTGGGACAAAAGCGGAAAACTCAAAGCCGTCAGAAACCCAATCAACGGATACAGAATGTACGACCAGGACGAACTCGACAAGTTCCTTGCGCAGTTGCAGAAAGGCGGTAACAATGGCTGATTGTCTTGAACTTGAATTAGAAAATCCTCTCCCCATTGACACAATCATTCACGGCGATTGCATTGAAGAAATGAAAAAGCTTCCCCCAAACTCATTTGATGTCGCGATTGTTGACCCGCCGTACAACCTCAGTTCGGGCGGGAACTGGTCGTGGGACAACTCGGAAAAACTCGCTGGCTTTGGCGGGAACTGGTCTAAGGTCATGGAAAACTGGGACAATATGCCACTCATCGAATACTTCAATTTCTGTTCGGCGTGGATTGGCGAAGTCAAGCGGCTTGTGAAGCCGACTGGCTCTTTTTGGATTCACGGAACTTACCACAACATCGGCATCATAAACTTCATCTTGCAGTTGCAGGGCATCGAAATCATCAACGAAATCGTCTGGTACAAGCGCAACAGTTTTCCGAACCTGTCTGGGCGACGGCTCACGGCAAGCCACGAGACGATTTTGTGGGGGCATACGGGAACGGCGAAAAAGCGGGAGTATTATTTTGATTATGAAAAATCAA
This sequence comes from uncultured Treponema sp., assembly GCA_937877535.1. Classification (GTDB taxonomy): domain Bacteria; phylum Spirochaetota; class Spirochaetia; order Treponematales; family Treponemataceae; genus Treponema_D. Next base: position 5,747 of record CALFJF010000015.1, on the reverse strand, counting down.
AGTCGCTTTCGTTTCCAGAGGACAATCTAAAGCAAGCGGGAAAGCAGATGCGCACCGTGTGGGATGTGCCGAACAACAAGGCAAAAGAGGAACTTGCGTACGGAAAGCACCCAACGCAAAAGCCTGTCAGACTTATAAAGCGTATGCTCGACATTTCCGCAAAGCAAGGCGGCACGGTTCTTGTTCCGTTTGTCGGCAGCGGAACGGATTGCGTAGCCGCAAAGATGAGCGGATTGCACTATGTGGGTTTTGAGCTTGAAGATGAGTACATCACGATTGCAAACGAGCGGTTGCGGCATTGCGATGACAGTTTGCCGCTTTTTTCTGAAAGCGAAGGAGCGTAAAAATGTGTATGCCAGCGAATGACAAAACAATTCCTTCGCTCATAAAGTGGACGGGGAGCAAACGGAAGCAAGCCCCGCTCATCGCTCGCGAGGCAAAATCGTACAACCGCTACTTTGAGCCGTTTTTGGGCGGCGGTGCGTTGCTTTTTCTGTTCGCGCACAAGGGGGCGGTCGCTTCCGACATCTACGAGCCGCTGATTGCGCTTTGGAAATTGATTCAATCAAACCCCGAAGAAGTGATTTTAGACTACACGGAAAAGTGGAACGCGCTCAATGTCGAATACAAGGAACTTCAATTAAACCACATAAAAAATGCTGACGGACTTCCGAAAGTTTTTTATGATTGCCGAGCGCGATTCAACAAGACCCACAATCCGCTCGACTTGAACTTCATCATGCGGACTTGCGTGAACGGAATTGTCCGCTTCAACGGCGCGGGCGAGTTCAACAACTCGTTCCATCTTTCACGGCAGGGAATGAAGCCCGAAATGTTCGCGAAGAATGTGCGGATTTGGCACGAAAGAATCAAAGGCGTTGACTTTGAATGCCAGAGCTACGAGGGAACGCTCTCACAGGCAAAAGAAGGCGATTTTGTGTATTTTGACCCGCCATACGCCGACAGCCACAACCGCTACATCAAGGACTTGGACTTGCAGCATTTCTTTGCCGAACTCGACAAACTGAACTCAAAAAACATTTCTTGGGCTTTATCCTTTGACGGCTCACGGGCAGGTACAAGCTATTTTTCTGATATGCCAAAGGAACTGTACAAGCGCAAGTTGTCGCTCTCAAACGGAAACTCAGCCGTGAGCAAGATTCTGAACGCAAAGAAAGAGGAAGTGACGGAATCGCTGTATGTCAACTTTTAGTTCTACAATCTGAATTCCTGAATTCTTCCAATAAGGCTGTCGATGATTTTGGTTTCTGACTTTATGCGGAATTCGGAAAGGCTTTCGCGTAATTGAGCAGCATCGAGAGAATCCACTTCTTGCCGTATTGTTTTTACAAGTTCATTCCGCTTGTCAATCAAAAGCTGAAGATTCGCTTTGACACATTCATTGATTTTCATATCTGCGCAATAAAGAAAATCCTCAAAATCTTTTGGACGAATTCTTGTGATTGATACAATTTCTCTATTTATAGCTTCCCAATACTGTTTTTTGTTTCCGCCCGCCATTGTCTTTTTGAGCGGTTCGGGAAAAATTCGTTCATAATCCCAAAGCTTTCTCAGGTTTGAGGTATCATAGTCCTCTTTGAAATTCAGCAGAAGAGCAAGGTATTTATAAGGAAGCATAACCGTTGGTGCGTCTTTCGTGCTGCAATATTGGTATGCATCGCTTGAAGTTGCCCACTCGTGCGTGTCTGGATACGCTACCAGTCCACCCAATTTGTTTGGGTGTCGGGCAAGCCACTTGCGAATGTCTTCTAACTTTAGGAAGTCCTTCACATTCGGGGCTGCCTGACTCCTTCCAAGCCTGAACGATTTTGCATCGCAGACGATGACGGAAGATTCCAGCCGTATGGTAACATCTTCAAAACTTGCCTTTTGTTTGACATACTCGCCCGAAAAGCCCATCCTGTCCGCCCATTCGCACACAAGAACTTCCACCAATTTTGAATAAAGCGTTTCCTCCGAAGAATCATTTGCATACAAATCTGGGATGAAGCCCGTTGTCATAAGCAGAACGGAAAACTGTGCATCGGTAAAAGCATTTTTCAATGTACGCTGAAACTCTTTTGCGACGGTATCAGTGTCGATTGTCTTTCCTGCAATCCTTGCATTATCAGCCGCTTCATCGACAAAGTTTTTTACGAAAAAGAAATAGTCCATCTGTTATGCCCGCAATCTTTCGCCAAACAAGTCAAGTTCTGAATAGATGTTCGTTTCAGAAATTTCAGTTGATACAAAACCTGTTACTCGCTTCTGTGCGACTTCAAAGAACTCTTTGTTCTTTTCGATTCCAACAAACTGGCGGTTTAGATGCTTTGCAGCTACCAAAGTTGAGCCGCTGCCGCAGAACGGGTCGAGGACAATCTGATTTTCCTGCGTCGTAAGTTCAATCAATGCTTCAAGAAGGGCAATGGGTTTTTGTGTTGGGTGAAGCCCATGGTCTGTTTTTTCTGAATGAATGTGAATTGTATTCGATGAGTCGGAGACATACTTTTTCCAAGCAGTATCGTTGAACGCGCCAACACCGTAATCCCTGATATTGTCTGCCAATGTGCCGCCTATTTTGTACGGTTTCATGAACCAAAGGACAGGCTCAAACACGGGGCGGAGATTGCCCAGCCGCCAGCCTTCCCATTTTTCCGCATTTTTTGTGTCTCCGCGCCTCTCATACACAATGCCGACCCGCTGTGCACGGTGGGGGGCGGAATCTTTTTTCCACGCTATCATGTCCTTGAATATAAAACCACTGTCTTCGAGCGCACAGATACAGCGATGCGCCATTCGTCTGCCCGCAAAAATGAAAACCGATGCACCGGGCTTTGCAATTCTAAGCCATTCCCCTGCCCAAGAAAGACACCAATCATAATATTCTTTTGAAATCTGCTTGTCGGCTTCTGACCAGCCGTTAAGCGGCTTTCCACGCGACTTAAAAATGCCGCCCGCCTTTTCCTGCGCTGGGCTTGTTCCCAAAAGAGCCGAATTCGTGTTGCTATGAAGCACATCCCAACTGTCGTAGCTGATTCCATAGGGAATATCGCTCAAAATGAGATGGAAGGTATTATCATCAAAGTGTTTGACTAATTCTACGGAATCACCATTGAATATTTTGTTTACTTCCATAAAATCTCCTATAAGGGAATATAGCACAGATTTTGAGAATTTTCAACTCGCAAGCTCATTTTCGGCAAATACATTCTTGTAGATGTCTTTTGTCAAATCGTCAGTTCCCGCGCTCCGCTCGTAAATCGGAAGGACGGGCGAATTTTCGTGCGAGTAGGTCAGATAACTGAACGGAACGACGGCATTCGGAAGCCGAGCCGCTTTGCGCTCGCGGGTGTTCGTGTCTAGTTCAAATCCGCCGATTTCCGCGACATACAGGTACGGAATTTTGCTCATTCCCGCAGAATATCCTCGCCCGCTTCTCTGCCACGCTTGATTGCCCGCCGCCAATGCGCCGCAGTATTCGATTGCGACAAGCGGCGTTTCCTTGCCGTTCTCGACTTCCGTTATCAAGACATCGGGTGCTTCTCGGAGCGATTTCTGCGTGTTTTGTATGAGGCGGAGAATGTTGGAATTCCATCGACCGTAACCGGGAAAGAAAGTGAATTCAAAGGTGTTTTCTGAATTGGAAGCGGTGAATGACGGGCAGAATACGCTTGCGGTTTTGTTGATTTCGGTATGCTCAATATTCAGGGCTTTTCTGCAAAGTCTGAATGCTCGTTCACATTCTACAATATTATCGCCATGAATATTGAATCGTCTTGTCATAAAAAGCCACCTCTGATTTATTTTTCGGAAAAATATGTGTTTTTCTGAATCAATTGAGGGGGCGTTGCCCCCGCAGAGGGGCGCATTCTCGTTTACTTGTTCATCTTCCCGCAGTCGCCGACCTTGCCGCCGGTCACGAAATATTCGTAGGTGGGGAACTCGAACAGCACGGGCTTGAATGTGTGGTAGCTGATTTTTCCCGCCTCGGTCAATATGCCCTCGTCGGCGTAGGTCGCAAGGATTTTGCAGATGAAGTTGTCGAAGTTGTCCAGCTCGTAGTTTCCGTCAACCTCACATTCAATCGAGACCTTCGCCTTGTCGATGAGCGGCGCGCCGTTTTCGCCGGGCGTGTAGGCGAACGCCTCCGACTTGTCGGTCTTGTTTCCGCTCGTCGTTCCCATGCGGTCGGCTTCGGAAAGCCAGCTTTCGTCCACCACATTCACCGACAGCCGCTTTGTCTCGCGGATTCCCTTGTTGATGTAATGCGCCTTTACGAGCGACACCATCAGGTGCGAGTGCGCCACCGTCCCCGCGTGAGCCGCGAGCGTCCATGTGGGCTTCCCCGCCACCATAGCGCCCACCACGATGACGGGCGCGGGATACAATGCCAGTGTTGCACCGATGTTCTTCTTCATTATTTCATCTCCTTAAACTCCGCGTTAGCGGTGCGCCACGGATGGCGCATATACAGGTTGCAGCGCAACTTGGCGATAAAAAAATGCACGGAAGTATTTTTTTATCGCATCTCCTTTTCCCAGAATCTGATTGCGTTGATGTTCAGCCTTTCAGCCGTCTCTTCAAGCTCCGCGATTTCTTCCGCCGTGAGCGAGACCGCCGCCGCCTTTGCCGCATCGTCCACATGCTTTGTCTTCGTCACGCCGACAATCGGGAGCGTTCCCTTTGCGATTGCCCATGCGACGGGAATCTGCGCCGCCTCCACGCCGTGCTTTTCCGCGATGCCCCTCAGTTTCGCGTTCAGGACTTCCAGCTTGTCAAGCACGGGATTGTAGGTGTCCGCGCGTGCGCTTCCTGCGGGCATCGGGTGGGCGGTGTCGTACCTGCCCGAAAGCGCGCCCTGCTCCAGCACCATGTACGAGAAGAAGGTCACGCCGTTTTCCTTGCACCAGCCGAGGATGCCTGAGCGTTCCGACGAGCGGTTGATGAGGCTGTAATGGTTCTGCACGGCGGAAAGCCTGAGTCCGTGCTTTTTGAGGATTTTGTCCGCCTGCCTGATTTCCGCAAGGTTGTGGTTCGACACGCCGATGAGCGGGGCGTTCTCCTTGCCCTCAAAATACTTCGCAAGTTCCTCTATCCAGAACGGAGCGTCCACCACATTGTGAATCCAGTAGATGTCAAAGCGGTCGAGGCCCATCAGGGAGAGCTGCATCTCAACCATGCCCTTGAACGCCGCCGGGGACTTTTCCGAAACGCACTGCGGCGTGAATTTGTCGGACACGAGGAACGAATCGCGCGGCTGGCCTTTGAGGAATCCCGCGAGCACTTTCTCGCTCGTTCCCATTCCGTAGGCAAAGGCGGTGTCCCACAGGTTCAGACCGCTCTTCATGGCCGCGTCAAAAATGGGGCGGAGCGTTTCCGCCGTGGTCTCCCCGCCGAAAGTGCCGTCATTGCCCCACGCCCATGCGCCGAGCGCGATTTTCGGAAGCGTGATGCCCGTATCATTCGCCATAATGAAATCTCCTTATTCTGAAAGTGATTTTGCCTTTCGGCATGTCTTTATGATAGCGGAGCGGAAAGAGGATAGCAAATACTTTGTTTCTATGGTATAATATGCTTGAAAGGCATAGAAAAGTATGATATATTTGGTTTTATGATTGCCCTTGCGGAAACATTGGAAAAAGAGCGAATGTCTTATGCTGTTGAAACTTCCCTAAGTCATAAGGAAGCGTTCGGTCAGTATTTCACGCCGTACCCAATCGCGCAATTTATGTCGTCACTCTTTCCAG
>CALFJF010000014.1 GCA_937877535.1 uncultured Treponema sp. | reverse complement strand
GCAAAGATTCCCGCGTTGGCGCGAGTTGCCCCCACGGGGCGCGGACTTCCCGCAATGATTCCCGCGTTGGCGCGAGTTGCCACGCGGGGCGCGGACTTCCCGCAATGATTCCCGCGTTGTCCAAAGTTGCCCCCACGCGGCGCGGACTTCCCGCAATGATTCCCGCGTTGCCGCATTGCCCACACGGGGCGCGGACTTCCCGCAAAGATTCCCGCGGTGAACAACTGTACTTGAAACAAAGTTTAGTTGATTTTGTGGATAACTCTATCCCATAAACCATTTGTAAACCTAAGTTTATAAATGGCACACATTTTTCAAACCGCACTCGTCGCCGAATAATTGCATAGGGGGGGAGGGGGCGCACAGTACCTTTTGAACATCTAAAAAAAACTTGACAAGGTGCGCCGTCAAAACGTTCAAAAGATTTTTTTTTCAAAAAAAAAATCTCAAAACTGATTTTTCCAAAAACGATTTTTTCCAGACGGGGGCATTTTTTTTTGATTAAAAGTTATGATAAATAATCTATAATGTAGTATATTATAACTATCAGGAACGTTGCTCCGTAGGAAATCTTTTGTTGAAAGGAGCAGGCTATGGGTGGCAGCAATAAGAAAAAAGCCCGCAAAGTGTCGGAAGCACTTCGCATGGCTCTTACTGAAATCCTTGTAACCGTAGTCAGCGCGGTAATCGCAGAAGTGATTATCAGACTGATTTTCGGCTAACGGGGCGGTGCGGTAGGTTTTCGAGGCTTGCCGCACCTTTCACTCTCAGTCTACTCCAAAGGGGGGCGTTATGTCAAACACTTCCAAACTCATTCTGAAAAATGTGCTGAGAGGAATCATCATCGCCGTGGTGATTTTCATTGCATGGAGAATCTGGAGGTGATTATGCCGCGTGGCGGAAAGAGAGAGGGCGCGGGTCGCCCAGTGGGAACGAAAAAAAGGCGCACGGTCGTGTATAAGACAATCTCAATCTCTGCCCTGCCCGACGAAATCGAGGCACTCAAAGAAGCCGCAAAAAAAAGCGGGAAAGACAGTCAGCCGTTTCGTGCTGGATGCCGCCCTGCCACAGTAAAAAATAATTAGCCGATTTTTACTTGATACCGTAAAAAAAAATTCGCTTGCATTAAAAATAAATCCGTGCTATTTTTCTTTTTAGAAAGAGTTGCTGCTTCTCACCCTCTTTAGTAGCCACTCTTTCTGAAAAGTGGCTAAAAAGACCGCGAGGCACTTGCGCTTCTAGGTTTGGTATCACTTTCGAGACAGAAAAGAGGGTATTCAAAAATCAGCGATTTTTCACGTATCTAAAAATACATATCTATTATAAGTTGAATTTCAGTTGTTGTAGCAGAAAGTTCGTGAGAAATCATGTCAACGTCCATACCTTTGTCATATAATTCGCGGACTCGCTCGGAAAAACTTTTCTGCACAACAATCGGCTCTTTTGAATAAGAAACGTTCGGTAGATTTTCTTCCGCTTTACTATTTTGCTCTCCGTCTTTTGCAATCGTTTTTTCTTCAGTTTTTGGTTCGTTTTTGACTTCAAGTTTTGACTCCAACGGCTCGTCCGGAGTTTCTGAAGCGTTTTCGATATTTTGATTTTTCTCGTATTGAAAAGCAGGTGTGGAAACGTGCGAAAAATAGCGAGCACTTTTTTGATTTGGAGTCGAATTGAGCGAAATTCGATATTCTTCAAGTCTCTGAAGCATTTCGTTGTTCAATTCAGAAAATTTTTTCTCTACATCAAGAATCGACTGCTCAAGTTCCTTGAGTTTTCCGTCGGCGAGCCTTAAATCGCGGGCGGTTTCTCGATTCATTGCGTCCGTCAGCGACGCAATTTCCTTTTTTGTAGAGGACACAATGTCGTCAGTTGAAAACAGTTTCCCGAATTTTTTGAGGAAAATCGCCCATAAAACAATATTAACTATACAAACAAAGATGATAAAAAGTATTGTTTCCATCGCTTTTTCTCGAAATTTTTTAAGATTCTATGCTAATCATCGTTCCAAGATACGACTCGCGGATTTCGGTCAGCGTTTTTTGAGGAGAAACCTCGGCATTTGTAGACTCTTTCTCCTCCCCAGATTCAGATTCTTCCTCAAAATGTTCAGCAGAACCGCCACGCTTGCCGTCTTTTCCAACAGCAAGCGCCTTTGAATCGTGGTCGGCAGTTTTTTTTATTTGCTTTGCACGCTCGGCATCTTGCTGAATTCTTCGCGTTTCTTGAAGTTGCTGCGCCAAATGAGATCCGTTTTGCTGGTCGGCAGCAACCTTTGCAAGATGCCCCATTTGCGAGTACATCGTCTGTAAATCAATTGGAGCTATAGCCATCTGGTCCCTTCACATCAGACAAATCTGGTGCCTCATACTTACCACGCTTTATAAAGCGGTTTTCAAGGTCGTAGTAATAAACCGCGCTCTTTACGTCGGAGCGGATTTCCTCTTTATCATCGCGGATATAGATTTTCACACCAGAATACGCCGTTCCAGAAATGTAAATCTTTCCGATATTTCGGAGTTCTTTAAGTCGCTCCTGAATCTCGCTGATTTCGGCATTATACTTGTCGCTTTCAATGAGAATCTGGTCGCGCTCTTTGTAGAGATTCGCAAGCGTTTCCTCTTTGTCCTTTGGAAGCGACCGCCGTCGTTTTTGCTGCTCTTCAAGCGACTTTATATCGAGTTCGATGTCGTCGAGTTTTTTCATGTTGTCGTTTGTGAGCGATTGCAATTCCTCAAGTCTATGCTTTGCCTTCGGGTCAACGCCAACGGTGAGTTCCGTTTCCGCGCCACCTGCGCCAATATTTTTCGCGCTGATGATTTCCGTGGCAAACAGTTTTCCGCCAACAATTTGCGCTTTTTTTCCTGTAAGAAGGATTTTTTTCTGCGCAGAAACGCTACTGTTCATGATTGATTCTTGAACGATGACGTTTTCCTCGGCGTGGATTTCCGCACTTTCCACGAATCGTGCCCAAACACTGCCTTTGCTTTCAACCACACCGCTGTCGCGTCCGATGATTCCTTGAGAAACCACGATGTCACCGTCGCTGACAAGATGACAACTTCCAACGTTGCCGAACACCTCGATATTGCCACTCGCCTCCACAGAAAAACCGTCTTCCACGTTTCCTTTGACAATAACCGTGCCGAGGAATTTGATATTTCCGCCCGTTTTGAGATTGACTCCCGCGACTTCCATCACAGGTTCAATACACACTTTATCGTTCACAAGCATAACTTGCCCGTTCATTGCAGCAACAATCGAAAGTCCATCGTCTCCAACACGAACGTTTTTTCCAACGGGAAGCGGAATATCGCGCCCGTCCGTTGCTTCAAGATATTTTGCAAAAAGCGTTTTTCCCGCTTTTCCTTTTTCAGCAGGGATTTTTCGAGCAAGCACTTGACCTTCGAGCCTGTTTTGAATTGCGTTCGTTTCCTTAAAGTCAATTTGTCCCGTTTCAGATTCTTGCGCTTTGAGTTTTGTGCGGTCGGTTTCAAATTCGTAGACAATATACGCATCTTTTCCGTTGATTGGAAGTTGCGCTTCAGCCACAACGACTGGCGCATTGTACACTGGCGAATCCACAAGCGCGTTGATTTTTTCGTCGGAGATTCCCGTAAGAACGCCCTGCGTTTCTATCGCCTTTCTGATTTGGTCTGCCGAGATGTCCGCGCCGCCCATGCTCGGAGGATTTATCGTCGCCGTTGCATTCATTTCGTTTGAAGCCACGTCGATTACAAAAATCGCGTCGTTTGAAGGCACGTGGTTGTAAGAGCCGATGATTTCGTATTCGCCATTCGTTCCGCTCTTTGCCAGTTTCCGCACTTTCGCTTCGTCAAATTTCACGGTATCTGGTCGCTTGAGGTCATTTATGATTTCGTTATCATTTACAGGAGAGCCACCGTTTTCTGGCAAAACAACTTTGAGTACAATATCCGAGCCAAATCGATGCACGTAGTACACGCCGTCCACCGCAACAATCTGCTCCGCTTCCGACTCCGCGCCCTCTCCAGAGGCAACTCCGCCAATTCCTCCAGCCTTTTTGACAATCGTAGCAGGATTTTGATAAACGACTATCGTCCACGGCTTTTTTGCAAGTCCCGCAATTCCCTTAAATCCCTTTTCGATTACCTCATATTCAAGGTTTTTTACCGAAGTTTCAAATTGAACCGAAGCATCAGCAAGAGCCTCTTCAAGCGTATCCGCCCGAACTTCCACTCTCTGAATACTTTTGTCAGTTCCTAGGAGAGCTGCCATATCCTTTTTTATCTGCTCTAGCGTAACCATACGAACCCCTCAAAGGCAGGGCAAAACCAAAAATCTGACCGATTTTTCGCGCCCTTCTCTAAAATATCGGCATAATCCGCGCTAATCTGGAACTGCCACGCTCAATAAAAAACGCTACGTTTTTCAAAAAAGCGTAGCGTTCAAAAATGGTAGATTTTTAGAAAATTCCTTTTCGGAAATTGGTGAGTTTCGCGCGCAAATGAAGATTTGCGTTTGAGTGCAGTTGCGAAATCCTCGATTCCGACACATCAAGCACCTGCCCGATTTCCTTGAACGTCAAATCCTCGTGGTAGTAAAGCACAATAACCATTTTCTCTTTTTCAGGAAGTTCGTTTATCGCTTGAATTATGACCTTTCGGATTTCCTCCCGCTCAACTTGAACGTCTGGATTGAGACTTTGCGGAGATTCAATCGAATCGCCGATTGAAACGTGGTCGCTGTCATCACCAGAATACCATACATCATTAAGTGAAAGCACGCTAGTTCCGCTGATTTTCATTACGATATGCTGATATTCTGCTTCCGTGATGTTCATTTCTTTTGCAATTTCTGCATCAGTGGCAGGACGAGAAAGTTTCGCCTCAAGTTCGCTTATCGTGTCCTCGATTTCGCGTGTGCGCTGCCGAACTGAGCGCGGAACCCAGTCGAGTTGCCGCATTTCGTCAAAAATGGCACCTCGAATTCTCGTTACGGCATACGTTTTGAACTTGACTTTTTTGTTCAAGTCGTATTTTGTGATTGCATCAAGAAGCCCAAACTGCCCAAAACCAACAAGGTCATCGAATTCCATGCTCGCTGGAAGTCCCACCGAAACTTTTCCCGCAACATATTTTACAAGCGGCATATATTTTCGTATTATCCTGTCACGGAGAGCGGGTGATTTGCTTTTAGAAAATTCTTTCCAAAGCGCATCCTCTTCCTCGTCATTTATAAATTGCGATTTTGTATTATCCATATATACACCTTAAAAATATATACCTAAAATAAAAAACTAATCATCTTGCGCCAATGCTGTACGAATCGCCTGCGCCATTACGCTCGCATTTTGGTCAAGCGCGATTTCTCCACCACCTTTTGATGAAGAAGTTGAAAGAGAAGGAGTATAATCTCCAGAATTGCCGCTCACTGCAAAATCGCTGTCGCTTATAACTTCCTCGTTTTTTACGGCTTCAACGTTCAAATCCCCGATTTCTGGCAAATTATCAAGATTGCTCGTGGAAGAAATTGCCGCTTGCGCATCCTTGACAACCGCTCCAAGCGAAATCGGCTTAAACTCGGCAGGTTCATTTGCTTTTTCCTCTGGAACATTCTCGCGTCCGTCCACAGAATTTTCAGAAGCATTGCGAGGTGCGGCAGAAAAAGCGGGCTTTTTTACAACCTCAACGCTTTTTTCGTCCACTTTCGATTCTTTTGACGTTTGACTTTCCGAAGAATCGAAAGAATCGCTTTCATTTTTTTCATTCGAAGGATTTTGTGCAAAATTTTCAGAATTTGGAATAACGCCACGATTGAGCGCAGACCGATTTTTTCCCACAGAAAATTTGGGAGCGGCGGAATCATCTGGAAGCATATCGTCGTCAACCGTAATATTTACAACGCTTCCAAGTGCTCCTTGCGTTTGAGCTGCAGAACCTTGCAATTCGTCCGAAGAAAGTTGAGAAGAAGGCTGAACTGACAAAAATTTCTGAAAAATTATCGAGATTCCAATCGCAGCAAGTGCAAAAATCACTCCAAACAAAAGAGCGCGCAAAAGAAGGGGAACAAACGAAACGTGTGAAACTAATCCTATTAAAAAAGACAGACAAAACCCGACCACAGCGGCAATAGATATATATTTCGGGTTCATTATTTCCTCCTCCCTTTTTCAGATTACGGCAAAATGCTCGTTAGGTCAAGTTTTATTTACGATGCAAGAATTTTTTAAGGAACGAAGACACGCCGTCCGCGTTTCCTGGTTCGGTTTTATCGAGTTTTCCGATTAAATGCCGAATACATTGAGCGGGTTTGCTCGTTGGACTTACAATCATAAACGGTTTTTGCCTAATTACGCTCGCTTGTACCACAGGGTCTTCATACACAAAACCGATGTAATCAACCTTATAATTGAGGAATTGCGAAACAATGCTAATGATTCGCTCGCTGACGCGCTTTCCCTCCTCCGATGAATGAACACGATTTACAAGCAGTTTTATGTTCATTTCGCGGTCAATATATTCTGTTGTAATGATTTTTATGATTCCGTAAGCATCGGTTATCGCAGTAGGCTCTGGCGTTGTAACAACGCACACTTCGTCCGCAGCGGCAACAAACTGAAGAACGTTGTTTGCGATTCCCGCGCCCGTGTCAATTATGATGATGTCAGCATCAGACAGTTGCTTGAACTGCTCCGCAAAACTATCGAGTTCGTCTGGCGAAAGATTCGCGATTCTTGAAAAACCGTTCGCACCCGCAATAAAACGGAAACCAAATTCGGTGTCCGTTATGATGTCTTGCATTTTTTTCTGTTTGTTTATGACTTGCATGAGATTGTATTGCGGAACCGCGTTCAAAAGAACGTTTATGTTCGCAAGTCCCAAATCTCCGTCTATCAAAATAACTTTTTTGCCTTGCTGTGCATAACCGATTGCCATGTTCACGGATATGTTTGTCTTGCCGACACCGCCCTTCCCGCTCGTTACGGCAATTATTCGCGTTTTATGCCCCGTCATCAATTCACGAAGTTCCTGCGCTTGGTCTTCCATACTCAAATCCTTTTCTTCAAAAATTTTCTCGATTCCATTCGATTTTTATTCGATTTTTTTATTTTTTCGCACCCTGTTCCGCATTTCCAAAGAGATTTTCCATGTGTTCTCTGTCAACGGAAAAACCGTTCAAATATTTTAGACATTCAAGAACGGAAGCGCGTTTTATTTCCCTCGGAACTTTTTGACCATCAGCGATATACGCTATCGGCTTTCGCTTTTCGGCGAGCACCGAAAGCACGTTTCCGACCGCGCTCGTTTCGTCCCATTTTGTGATTATCACAGATTCGTAATCGAACTGCTCGTACACTTTTGTAATCGCCACAAGGTCGCTTGCCTTCACGGACGCAGTTATTGCAAGATACACGTCTTTGTTCATGCCAGGAATTCCAAGAATCTCGCGCATTTTTCCGATATTTGCAAAATCATTCGGACTGTACCCAGGCGTGTCAATAAAAAGCACATCGAGATTGTCTCGGTAAAAATCAAAGATTTTTTTTACATCCGCCGCATTTTCGGCTTTATCGAGCGGAACATCCATAATATTCGCGAGTTTCCGAAGTTGGTCTTCCGCTCCAATTCGAGTGTGGTCAATCGTAATCATGCGGACATTTGGGCGCGGACGACCTTTTTCTTTTGCTTCAAGAATCATCTGACCAGCAAGTTTTGCGATTGTTGTGGTTTTTCCAACGCCCGTAGGACCCACAAGGATTATCACGCTCGCAGGTTTCATCGGAGTTTTTGGACGAATCAAAATCGACTCTCCAATCCAATCAAAAACCGTTTGTTGAACAAAATCGTAATCGTCGAGTTTTTCTGCAGACAGTTCCGAGCGAAGTCTACTCGTAATCGAATTGATAAAAGAAAGCGAAAACTCGTTTTGCGCAAGAAGATTCTCGATTTTTTCCACAGAAGGATGTTTTTTTTCGCCTGACGGAGAAATCGTAAGATTCGCAAGTTTCTCCTCAAGCATTTTTTTCATATCTTCGATTTTTTCGTCGATTATAACGGCTTGCTTGTACGTCCGCGAGTCCGAAATATTTTGAGAAGCAAGGATTTGTTTTTTGCTGTCTTCAAAAGACTGGCGAGGAGTCGCTTCAGGAGGGCGCACGATGTATCGCACTTCGCAAAACTCTTTTTGTCCAAAAAGTCCCAAAACGCTCGGTTTCAAAATCTGCCGAGTGCCAACTATCTCGTAGCGAGTTCCGTAATCCTCGTAAAGTTTTTGCACACACTCGTCTTTTGTGCGCATACGAAGTACACGCGCCTCGTTGTCGCGCATTTTCATTATATCTGGCAGCGGATTCGCGCCTCCCAAGTCTCCCACCGTTCCGTCCTTATACATTTATTTCCCCAAGAATCTCAAGTTTGATATTGTTTCCAGCCGCAATGACTTCTCCGATTGAAAGTACAACCGTGCCAGGAAGTTCTCGGTCAATCGACGAGCGAACAAGATGCCGAACCTCATTTGCGCAAAGAATAATCGGAAGGAAATTGCGCTCACGGACAGCCGCCAACGCACTGCTCACCGCGCCTATCCATTTTCTGCCGTCCACGGGGTCAAACGCAACAAATTGCTCCCCGCCGTCGCTTGGCGAAACCGCATGTTGCAATATTTTTTCTGACGCACTTTGCGAAAGTTGCACAACGCTCAATTTTCTGTCGGAATCCACATACTGCAAACAGATTTGAAGCCCCAGAGCCTCGCGCACTTTTTCTATTAAAACCCTTGCGTCATGCGGGTACATTCCGTTATTTGCAAGCGTTTCCAAAATGGCAACGATATTCCGAATCGAAACCTGTTCTTTCAAAAGCCCTTGCAAAACCCGCTCAATTTCGCCGTAAGTATACTTGTACGTTGTGAGAACTTCGTCCACAACAACAGGATTCGTTTCTTTGACTTTTGCAATTATCGCAGAAACCGCCTGTCTGTTCAAAATTTCCGCCGCATGAGTCCGCACAATTTCCGTAATGTGAGTCGCAATTATCGTTGGCGGGTCAACCACGGCATACCCCGCTTTTTCCGCTTCCGCCCGCTGCTCTTCTCCAACCCAAATGGCTGGAACGCCAAACGTGGGGTCAGTCGTCGCCTCGCCACGGATTTTTTCCGTAACAAAACCCGTGTCCATACACATATAGTAACCAGGTTTGATTTTTCCGCGCCCCGCCTCAATTCCGCGGATTTTGAAACTATACTCACTCGCATCGAGCGTCATGTTGTCAACGATATGAATTTTTGGAACAACAAGCCCAAGGTCAAGCCCAGCCTCGCGCCTGATTCGCTTTACGCGCTCAATCAATTCCGCGCCGTTTTTCTTTTCAACAAGCGAAAGAATCGCGTATCCCAGTTCAAGCGAAAGGTCATCAAGCGGAACGACGGGACTGACTTCCTCGCTTCCGCCACCTTGCGTTTTTTCTTGCGCTTTTTTCCCTTCTTCGAGTTTTTTGGCAAAAGACATTTTTTCCGCTTGAATCATGCGGATTCCAAAGAAAATCAAAAGCGCACCAGACAAAAGCAAAATAAAAGTCGGGAATCCTGGAACGAGCGCGAGCAGTGCCAAAACCACGCCCGTAATCACGTAAATATAACCGCTTCGAGTAAATTGCTCTTTGAGTTGCTCCGCGAGTGCTTCGTCGGAACTGTTTCCCGTAACGATTAAACCCGTTGCAAACGAAATCAAAAGGGACGGCAGTTGCCCCAAAAGCCCGTCCCCGATTGTGAGCCGCGAATACGTGTCAGCCGCTTTTCCAAACGGCATCGAGTTTAACGTCATGCCAACAATAATTCCCGCGACCAAATCGATTACAGTGATAAAGATTGCCGCTTTCACGTTGCCACTCACGAATTTTGAAGCACCGTCCATTGCAGAATAAAAATCGATGTCGCGCTGAATCGAAGCCTTTTTCTCCCGCGCCTGCTCGTCCGTAATGTATCCCGCGTTGAGTTCAGAATCGACGGCAAAAAATTTATTGTTCATCGAGTCGAGCGAAAATCGTGCCGCAACTTCAGAAACTCGCGTTGCGCCTTTTGTTATAACGATAACTTGAATGATTATAAGAATGACAAATATAACAAGTCCAATGACAAGCCCCGCCGACGGGTCTTCCGCTCCGCCTGTAACGACCGAAGAAAACGCCTTGAGCATTCGCCCCGGAAAATTATCGTAACTGGGAGCGGGGATTTTTTTATGCTTTGGGTCTGCAAAATACGAAATGATAAGGCGCGTAGAGCATACATTTAACGCAAGTCCGTAGAGCGTCGAAAAAAGAATCACGCGCGGAAACGACGAAAAATCGCTCGCCTTTGGCGTATAAAGAACAACAAGGAGAATGACAACCGACAGCGCGATGTTCATAATCATAAGCACATCAAGAACCACTCCAGGAACTGGAATGAGGAGCATAAGGATTACAAGAATTGCCGCAGCCGAAACCGCATGATTTTGAATATTTTTTAGATACGAGGCGATTCTGCCCGCGCCTGAATTGTCAGCCATTTTCCCCCACCTGAAAAATCAGCCTTTCGCTCATTTTTAAATTTACAACAGATTAGAACTATTCGGAAACCGCCCGAATTTCTCAATGAGTTCATTGTAGCATAATGACTGAAAAATGTGAATCAGATTTATAGAAACACGTTTTTTCTATAAAAATAGCGTCATTTTTGCGTTTTTACATTTATAAAACGCTATATCTGGCGGGGAATAAAATTTATGAAAAACAGTTTTTGATTTTTTGACAAAAAAAATTCAAAAATATTTTTCTATTTTTATGTAAGATTTTAGAAAAAAGTCGTTCGCGTTTTTGAGTTTGCGCAATCATCAATTTTATCGAATGGTATTACACAGAACGGCGATTCATGTAGCCAATTTGTGTGTAAATAGTGGCAATCGCGCTTATAAACTCGATTGGAATCATGTCGCCGACGTTGCAACTAGCGTAAAGCGCACGCGCAAGCGGTCTATTTTCCACAACGGGAATTCCATTTTCATTAGCAATCGAACGAATCCGAAACGCAAGCGAATCCGCGCCTTTTGCCACAACTTGCGGTGCTTCTGCCGTCAGTTCATCGTATTTGAGCGCAACGGCAAAATGCGTCGGGTTTGCAATCACCACGTCGCTTTCTGAAACCATGCGTGGCATATTGCGTGAAAGCAAATCGCGTTGCGCCTGGTCCAAATGCGCCTTTACTTCTGGGTCGCCTTCGAGTTCTTTGTATTCTTGTTTCACTTCTTGCTTTGTCATTTTCATGCTTTCGAGGAATTGTTTTTTTTGAACAAAATAATCTCCGATTGCTATAAAAATGAACAAAATCGAGCAAGAAATGAGAATTTTCGCTGCACTCAAAGCGATTCTTCCCACGGCGAGCGAAATATCTTGAATAAAAAGAAATTGAAGAAAAATCTTTCTGTCCGCATTGATTATCGCGTAGGCGATTGCCGTAACAATCAAAACTTTAGAGAACGATTTGAGAACGTTGAACGCACCCTCAAATGAAAAAAGCGTTTTTTTGAGATATTGCCCAACTTTTGGAAGAATTTTTGAAAATTGCGGAACGATTGGTTTGACTGTAAAAATAAATCCACGATTTTGAACAAGATTCGCAAGAATTGCCGCAACAATTCCAGAAATCGCAAGCGGAAGCACCATTTTTGCAAGCGAGCGAGAAAACGAAATGTAAAAACTCCCGCCCGAAACGGACAACTCCGCGCTCCGCGTAAAATAAAAAATCATAAGTTCCGCGCAAGAGCGCAATACAAATCCGCCCAACGCAATCAACACAAGAACCGTAACGAGCATAACGAGCGACGACGCTAACTCGTTGCTTTTGGGAACGCGACCTTCTTCGTCCCGCGCCTTACGGAGTTTGTATTCGCTAGGGTCTTCAGTGCGCCCTTCGTCCTCTGCCGCAAACCACTGTAAATCAATATGCGAAAAATCCATCACGCGCCTCCTCTTGAAGCGGCAAAAAGCCTTCCGAGCGAGCGAAGTCCCGAAAGGAACGATTGCTCAAAAAATCGTATAAAGCCAAAGTTCGAGTCGCCCAAAAGCGTCCAAATCGTTAAAAATGAAAGCAAAATCATCACGGGAAATCCTTCGGACAACAAATTCATTTGCGGAGCGGCTTTTGAAAGAATGCCCATCGTAATTGAAACGAGCATGAGAGTTCCAACGAGTGGAAGCGCGATTAAAAATGCGTCGGCAAAAAGGCGCGTAAGACCCGCGAGCAAAAATTGAACGATTTTTTCACGAGAGGCAACGAGGGAAAGCGCATTCAAAGAATCAAAACTCGATTCAAGTCCATGCGAAAAAATCAACTGCGCCCAATCGTTGTGAAGAAAAACAAGCATTGCAATCAAATTGAAAAATTGCCCCATGAGCGGATTTTCGACTTGAGAAAGCGCGTCATACACTTCGCTTGCAGAAAATCCCATCTGAAACGAAAAAAACTGCCCCGCCGATGAAAACGCTGCAAATAAAATTGCGACAAAAAGTCCAAGAATAACGCCGATTGCGCCTTCTCCAACGAGGAGCAAAATGAACGAAAGAGAGATTCCGCCATTCGGCTCAAAAAAACGCACGTAAGACGAAAAATCAACGTGCGGAAACATCAAAAACGCGATGTACCCAGCAAACGCGACTTTTACGATTCTCGGAAAAGTTCGCGCGGCAAAAAACGGCATCGTCATAACAAGCGCAAAGCAACGGACGGCAACAAGAAGATACGTCGGGGCATCTTCTGCAATCTGCCCAAGCATCGAAACTGACGGCATAGACTACCGCGCAAGAAAAGGAATTTGCGAAAAAAGCGCGGTCGTGTACTCGCTCATCTGCGTAAACATGAGTCCGCTTAAAAGCGCGATTGCCAAAAGAATAACGACCATTTTTGGAAGAAACGTCAGCGTTTGCTCCTGAATCGACGTAACCGCCTGAAAAATTGCAACGATAAGACCGACAATCAACGCCGCTCCCAAAACGGGAGCGCACAGCCGAAGCACCATTCCAATTCCGCCACGCATGAGAACCATTATTGAATCTAATTCCATCGTTTTTTCCTCCCGCGTTTTTTAGCGCAACACCGAATTGAATAATTGCGTCGTCAAAAGTCCCCAGCCGTCAACAAGCACAAACAGCATTAACTTAAACGGCATGGAAATTTGAACAGGCGGCAACATCATCATGCCCATACTCATCAAAATCGAAGCGACAACCATATCGATTACGATGAACGGAACGTACAAATACACGCCAATTTTGAATGCAACGGTCAACTCGTTCAAAATGTAAGCAGGAACGAGAACATACGTGGGAACTTCCGAAAGATTTGCTGGACGCGGAAGTTTTGCCATTCGCATAAACTCTCCAATGTATTTGAGCCGATTTGACCGCGACATTTGCCCGTACATAAACGAGCGAAGCGGGGCTTCCGCCTCGCGATACGCTTGCTCCACCGTGATTTCCCCGTCCGAAAGCGGCTTAAAACTTTGAGAGTAAACGCGCTCAAAAGTCGGCCACATCACAAAAATCGTCATAAAAAGCGCGATTCCGTTCAAAACGGCAGTTGGAGGCACTTGCTGCAAAGAAAGTGCGCGTTTTATAAAATCAAGCACAATCGAAAACCGAAGAAAGCACGTTGTCAAAATCAAAATACTCGGAGCGAGCGTGAGAAGCGTCAAAATCACAAGAAGTTGAACGCTAAACGCAACTTGATTTCCAGTTGTTGGCTGCGTAATGCTCACGTCGATATTTGGAATGGACGGAAGATGCGATTCGCCAGCCATTTCCGTTCGTCCGTCTGGATTTCTAAAAGTTGACTGCGAGGAAACAGGAAAAGCACACAAAATCGAAGTCAAAAGGAAAAAAAATGCAATTTTTGAACGCAATCCTTTGAAAATTGTTCTGCTTTTCATTTTTCACACCTCCTCGCTTTGAGAATTATTCCTTGAATCAAATCGTTCTCGCTGCTTTTGAAGAGAAACCGCCGCGCTTTGCGCATTGGAAGAAAAAACATTTCCGTTTTTTGATGGCATGAACATTTCAAGAATGTCCGAAAACGAGCGCGGACGAACCGAGCGGTCGTTTTTGTCGGCATATAAATTCATCGAATCGACCAATTCTTTGTCATCGACTTCTGCCAATAGATTTATCGAGTTTTCCGTCACTCCCACAATATACGCTTTTCCAACAAGCGAAACGACTCGAACGCTCTTTCCCGCTCCAAGCGAAAGATGAGCGACTTGTCGCAAAAACGGGTCGTTTGATTGCGCTCCGCCTGCGGCATTTTTTTTGAGAAAAACAAAAACCGCGTAAACACAACCCACAACCACAACGAGAGCCACGAGCATTTTTACAAAAGTCATTATGGAAGATTGAGAACGATTTTGCTCACGAGAAGAATCAAGATTTTCTTCATTTTCCCAATCAAAAGATTCAGACGAGTCGGTAGCAACGGAAGAATCCGACGCAGAAGTGTCAGCAATGCTTTGTGCGCCAAGAGGAAGCGCAAAAAAAACAAGAAAAAGAGTGGCAAAAACCGCTCTAAAACAAAATCTCATAATTTCCCCACCCAAAAAAAATAAGCACCTGCGGAGCGATTCGCCAAAAATCAAACTGCCGCAGATGCCAAAAAAGTTAGTGCATATCGCTTACGCGCTCCATCGGAGAAAGGATTTCCGTAACGCGCACACCAAAGTTTTCATCGATGACCACGACTTCACCTTTGGCTATTGGCTTGTGATTTACAAGAATATCAACAGGTTCACCAGCGAGTTTGTCAAGTTCGATAATCGTTCCCTCGCCCATTCCAAGGATTTCCTTGATTTGTTTTTTAGTGCGTCCCAGTTCAACGGTCATCTCCATGAACACGTCCATGATAAGACCGATATTCCCTTGCTCGCCCGCAGGAACACCACCCATAAGCGAAGGATATTGAACAGACTGCACGTTTGGAGCACCGCCGGGCATACCCGCAAGCGGTTGCTGCATTGGCATTCCGCCCATCGGCATTCCCATCATAGGCTGCTGCATCATCGGCTGTCCCATTGTCATTCCTCCCATCATCGGCTGTCCCATTTGCGGAGTCGCCGCTTGCGCACTTGCTGCCGTATCCGCGCTTTTATTGCCACCGCCAAGAGCCGTCGCAATCGAATTTGCTGGGTCAGCGGCAATCGTTTCGTAAAGTTCGTAATTCGTACCGTCAAGCGAGAACGTATACGTTGTAAGAGCAAACGAACCGTCTGGAATACGAGCCATCGCTTTAGGAGTTTTTGTTGCATTTGGCGGGTCAGAGGCAAGACCTGGAATTTTTGCGCCGATGTTCGTGATTTCTGAACTCGTGATATTGCTCATAAGTTCAGAAATCATCGCTCCAACGTCGTCCGAGTAATCATCTGCGCTTGCGATTTTGTTTGCAAATTCAGACGAAATAAAGAAAGCGTGTTCGCCGCTCACACCCGCACTAAAATCGGTGTAAACGCAAACCGTTTCCTCCGAAAGTTTTGCAAGAAGTTGGTCTCTTCCCGTTGATTCAACCACCGCCGAAGCAATTTCAAACGACTGACCTGAAAGCCCGTTGAGGTTGTTAAGAGCCTTGTCCTTAACGCCGTCAAAAAAAGTCTGGAGTGTCGCAACGTCGATTTTCACATCGGAAGCGCCCATTCCGACACCGCCAAGCAGTGCGTTAATTTCGTCCTGCGAGATAGTACCTCCGACATCACTCATACGATTCATCTCCTTCTACTGACAATTCCTCAAATTCGTCGGAATCGCCGTGGTCTATTTTTTCAATAACTTGTACAGCCATCTTTTTTCCAACGGTACCTGGCTGACAATAAAATTTTTTCTGATTGCCAACGCTCAACGTGAGCGGGTCTCCGACTTTTGTGTTTGAAAGTCGCACGATGTCGCCAACTTGAAGCGAAAGCACGTCTCGAATCGGAAGATTTATGCTCCCGATTTCCGCCACAACGTCCATATCAACGTCGGAAAGTTTCTCCTTTATTGTGGCAAGATACTGCGTAGTGCTACTTCGCCGAACGGAACTAAACCAGAATTGACTTGAGAGTTTTGAAATAATCGGCTCAATCGTGAGGTACGGAATACAGAAATTCAACATTCCTTCCTCTTCGCCGACCGTCGTTTCAAGCGTAACAAGAACGACCATTTCCGTTGGCGGAACAATTTGAGCAAATTGAGGATTCGTTTCAATTTGCCCCAATCGCGGTCGAAGGTCGATAACTTGCGTCCACGCTTCGCGCATATTCGCAAGAATTCGCACGATTATACCTTCCATTACGGATTGCTCAATGTCCGTAAGGTCTCGTCCAGCCGCCTTTTTGTCCCCTTGTCCCGTGCCACCAAAAAGTCGGTCGATTATCGAAAACGTAATCGACGGGTCAATTTCAAGAATTGCGTTTCCTTTCAAAGGATCCATATTGATGACAGCAAGCGTCGTTGGAGTCGGAATTGAGCGTATAAATTCCTCGTAGGTCAACTGGTCAACCGATGCCACATGAACGTGAACGAGCGAGCGCAACTGCGCAGAAAGACTCGTGGTCGTAAGACGCGCAAACGTTTCGTGCATGATTGAAACGGTGCGGATTTGTTCTTTTGAGAACTTGTCCGGACGCTTGAAATCGTATATTTTGATTTTCCGGGTTTCTTTTTCCGGCTTAAAATCATCCAGAACGTCCGCCTGACCACCGCCATTGTTCATCGTATTGAGAAGCTGGTCAATTTCGTCCTGCGACAGAACCTCGTTCATGCCTGTTCCACCCTTCTATTTTTGTTATCTTTTGTGTTTTCTTGCCAAGATTTTTTCTCGAAAGAAAACACAAAAACCAATTTTTTTCGATTTTTTGATTTACTGCTCGATTACATCAAGTTGCATAAATCGCACATCTTTAATTTTTGAACCGCTCAAGATTCCGTCGTTTATTGCGTTACGAATCTCGATTTTCAAGTTTTCCTCGTCGTTTGGTTTCAACTCATTTTTTGATTTTTGAGAGAAAAAACGCCGCAAGAAATCTTTTAATTCCACGGTTCGCTGCGTGATTTCTGTTGAAGTCGCTTTGTCATCTTTTCTGTAGCCAAACACAACATCAACAACAACCGAAGCGGGCGTTGGGTCGTTCGTCTTTGTTCGGATTGAACCGAGCGACTGATACCAGTCAAGCACTTCGCGACTTTGAACGTACTCTTCTTGCACAGGAACGTTGCTCGTTCCAGTTTGATTTCCGCCCATGATATGGAACGTAATCACAACAATCGTTACAACAAGAATAAGTCCGCCAAGTCCGATTGCAACCCATTTCAAAAGCCCTGGAAGCAAAAGCCCTTTTCCGCCTTTCTGGGGAGATGCGCCCTCGCCTTCCATTGCATCATCTTCATCTGCCATTGTGTCCTCCCTGTCTTTGATTCAATTTTTGTTTTTTATTTTTGCTTCACTCTTGTTTTTTGAAAAATCACAAGCGAATCAAAAATGTCCGTCATCAAGAATTATTATGTCCACGCGACGGTTATAAGCCCGCCCTTCCGGCGTTTCGTTTGGACGCATTGGACGAGTGTCCGCGTACCCTGCAATGGAGAATTTTTTTTCCTCCACGCCAAAATCGGAAAGGTAGTGAAGAACATTTGCAGAACGAGCCGCCGAAAGTTCCCAGTTGGATTCAAATTTTCCAACAGAAACGGGCGTATTATCAGTATGTCCCTCTATTCTAAATCTTCGGTTTTTAAGGTTGTCATCTTGAAAAAATTTTGACAATTTTACGAGAACATCTCTCGTTTCGTTAATATCAAGTTCCGCGCTCCCCTCTTCAAAAAAAGAATCCGAAGCGAGCGTAATGACAAGACCTCGCTCATCGCTTGAAACCGTAATTTTTGAAGATTTAATTTCTGGAGCAAAAAGACTCACCGCCTTTTTCTTTACAAGACTCAACGATTTTCCTTTTTCGGTTGAAGGAAGCGAGGAAATCGTGTTTCCAAGGTCAGCGAGTTTTCCAGCCGCAAGCGATTGCCCGCCCGAAGCCGAATTAGAATCAACCGCGTCCGCAGGAATGTCGAGCGAAGCTTGCATTTGCGAAAGCGTCGTTATATCAACTTCCGTCGGGTCATACAGCATGACAAAGAAGCAGAGCATGAGCGTAATCATGTCGCCGTAAGTGCCTTGCCAGGCGGTTGACGGTTTTTCTGGTTCCTTCTTTTCTTTTTTTGCCATTTTGAACCTCTATACGCTTTCTGATTCTTTAATCCTTGACTAATTCAGCCTCAAGCGGAACGCGCCGTTTGGGGTCAAGATACGTCAGAAGTTTTTGCGCAAGAATTCGAGGGTTGTCGCCAGACTGAATCGAAAGAACGCCCTCCACAATCATCTCTTTTGCGTTTATTTCGTGAGCGTTTTGAGAAGCAAGTTTATTTGCAAATGGAGCGACGAGCCAGTTTGCAAGCATTGAACCGTACAACGTCGTAATCAAAGCGACAGCCATGTTTGGACCGAGCGACGATTTATCTTCCAAGTTGTTCAACATACCAATCAAACCGATAACCGTTCCCAACATTCCAAAACCAGGACCGTATCCTGCCCATGCGTTGATAACGCCAATCCATTCCATGTGCCGCGCTTCCGTTTGACTCATTTCGCTTTCCATAATGGCGCGAACAACGTTGCCGTCCGTACCGTCAACAACCATTTTAAGACCGTCGCGCATAAATTTGTCGTCAAGGTCGTTCAATTTGTCATCAAGAGCAAGCAACCCTTCGCGCCTAGCCGACTCGGAAAGTTGAACAAGAGAACGGATTTTATCCTCTTCCTTGTTGTCAAACGTTTTTAACGCCCGCCCCATGATTTTAAAAAGCCCAAGTGCCTGTTTGAGCGGCGCGACGATGAACAAAGCCGCATACGAACCGCCGACCGTAACGAACACAGACGGAATATCGATGATACCGCCGATAGAACCACCGGAAGTAACGACACCAAGACCGATAGCGACCGTACCGCCAACCAAACCAATTATTGTAGCTATGTCCATATTTTGCTCCTACTTGCTCCTAATATTTTTATATCTCAAGGGCATTGATGCCAATTCTCGTTCTATATGAAATTATGCGGTCAATGACTTCGTTTGGTTTGTCTTTAACCACGATTTTTTTGCCAGAGAAAAAAGAGATAGTCAAATCGGGATTCTGTTCCATACTTTCAATCATGTGTGGGTTTACCCAATACGTTGAACCGTCCAATTTTGTTACTGGAATCATTGCTCAATTTTCCCCTTGATTCGATTTCAAGTCAATAGCATTATTTAATAACTTCTATAATTGCTCTGAAAATAAAAATCGAATTCCCCGTGATAAAAATATCGGAATCGGTTCGATAATTTTTTATTAGATTCTCTCTTTTTTTATTGCGTTTTTTAATTGCCCTCGGTAGTTTTTAGGATAAACGAGTTTAGAATCTTCAATTTCAAAAATTCAAAAAAGGAGCAAAAAAATGAGCGCGAATATTTTAGTAGTCGAAGACGTGCCTGAAATGGCAGAATTGGTTTCGATGTATCTTGAAAAAGACGGCATGACCGTAAAAAAAGTGGAAAGCGCGGAAGAAGCACTTTCCGAAATCGAAAAATCTCTCCCCGACCTCGTTTTACTCGATTTGAACCTTCCAGGAATGAGCGGTTTTGATTTTTTGAAAAAATTCAGAACGGAATACAAACCAACGATTCCCATAATGATTGTGAGCGCACGCGACAGCGACGAAGATATAATCGACGCGCTCGGACTGGGAGCCGACGAATTTGTAACAAAACCGTTTAGCCCGCGCGTTCTTGTTGCAAAAGTGAACGCAAGTCTTAGAAGAAATAGCGAAGTTTCTGCGGCGGCTGAAGATTTTTTTGCGTTTGGTCCGTACAAATTGCTTTTGAACAGTTGCGTTCTCAAAAAAGGTGTGGAAAAAATCCAACTTTCTGCGCGAGAATACAAAGTCCTCGAATTTATGACAAAACACAAAGACGAACCGCTGACTCCAGAAAAAATTTACGCGAATGTATGGAAAAATGCCTTTGGAGACACAACGGCAGTCGCCGTGTATATTCAGCGTTTACGAAAAAAAATCGAAGAAGAGCCAGCAAATCCAAAATATCTCAAAACGATTTTTGGATTAGGCTATCAATTTTCAAGCGGAGAATAAAAAATGACAATCCGCACTCGACTCAAAGTGTTTCTCATTGCAGTTATTGCAGTTCCGCTTTTTTGCGTTCTGTTTCTTCCAGTGTATCATTTTGCCACACGCCCCGAACGAATGTTGATGAGCGGCTACAAACAATTCCGCCGTCTTGGAAAACTCCCCATGAGCAAGCGCGATATAGATGTTCTAAAGCAAGTTATGCGAACGCTCCCGCCTCGCGTTGAGTTTTTGTTGGTCGCAGACCACCGAGACATTCTTATGACGAATTTTCAAGAATTCAAAGACAAAAAAGAAATCGATGACGACACGCTTTTTGATTTTATGAACGAAACGAGTCAAACGTATTTTTATCAACTCGTTTCCCCGCCCCTTCTTGACGCAGAAGCAATGATTATAAGCCGAGTAAATCGCGATGACGCTCGCTCAAGACGAAAAAATGAAGCAAAAAAAATTATCGTCGTCATCGCTTTAATTTCGATTTTTGAAGCATTTGCAATCGCAATCGTCGTTTCGATTTCCCGCTCGATTTCCCGCTCAATTCTTTTTCTCGAAAAAAGCACGGAAAAAATCGCGCTCGGAGAACTCGACGTTTCAATCGTTCAAAACAATTCTGGAAAAGAAAACGAAATCTCGCACCTTTCGCAAAATCTTGACAAAATGCGACTCGCGCTAAAAGACAGCGAAGAACGGCGAGCAAAGTTTATCATGGGAATTAGCCACGACCTCCGAACTCCAATAGCCGTCATAAAGGGATATACGGACGCGGTAATGGACGGAATGTACGAATCGTTTGAAGAAATAAAAAAACCGATTGAAATCATCGCGTCAAAAACAGAGCAACTTGAAGCGATGGTCGAAACGCTCATCAATTCCGTGAAACTAAACAAAACCGACTGGCACGGCACATTGCAAAACCACGCGATTGCTCCGCTTTTAAGCAATTTTTGTGAAAGCGCGATTACGACTGGAAAAATTTTCAAGCGAAATATGGAAACGAGCGTACAAATCAGAGATGACCTTTTTTTGAAAATCGACCCGCTTTTAATTCAACGCGCACTTGAAAATATCCTTTCAAACGCAATTCGATATTCTTCGGACGGCGATTTGATACGAATACGCGCCTTTGAAGAAGACAAAAAACTCAAAATTCTCATAGAAGACACGGGAATGGGAATTGACAAAAAAGACATCGCCCATATTTTTGACATGTTTTACCGTGGCGACGGCGCACGGCGAGAAGGCGGCATTGGCATGGGATTGAACGTTGTAAAAACCGTTCTTGATATTCACGGCTGGCAAGTCGAAGTGAATTCCCAAAAAGGAGTTGGAACGACTTTTTTAATCACCGCAAAAATCGAGTAACGGGCGATTTTATTTTTGAGCGCGAAAAGACTTACAAAAGTTCTTCAAGAAATGCGTTCAAAAATAAAATTCCGTTTTTTGTAAGAAAAAATCGTTCGTCGCCTTTTTTTGAAATGCGGGCGGCGAGTGCGCGATTTTCCCACTTTTCAAACGTTTTTGAAAATACAATTCCTTCCGAGTTTTTTCTGTCCAAAATCGAAAAGCCGAATCGCGCAAAAAATTCAGTGCCAGAAACGCCAGACAAAAGGCGAAATCCCGTCATCAAAAATTCAAATTCCAGCGTTTTTTTGTCCAAAATCTCGATTTCTCTTGGGATTTTTTCAAAATCGCGCGGTTTTTGATTCCAAAAATCCACGTAAGACGCGACGTTTTTGACGTTTGTCCATCTAAAAGCCGAACATTTTTCAAAATCGTAGAGCGTTCCAGACGATGAAGTGCCCACGCCAACGTAATTTTTTTGAAGCCAATATGAAGAATTGTGTACGCTTTCAAAACCTTTTTTTGCAAAATTCGACACTTCGTATTGAAAAAATCCAAGTTTTTCGAGTTTTTCTCGTCCCAAAATCCAAAGCGAATCCGAATAATCTTCGTCAAACGGAATTTCATTGCGCTCGATTTTTTCAAAAAGTGGCGTTTCTTCGTAAATCGTAAGCGAGTAAAGCGAAACGTGATTTATTTTTGAAAATCTCGAAATCTCGTCAAATTGAAAAAGAAAATCGTCTTTTTTTTGAAATGGAAGCGAAGCGATAAAATCCACGGAAACACTCCCGCTCCATTTTTCTTCAAGAAGAGAAAGCGCGTTTAATCCCGTTTCCGCCGACGAAGTTCGTCCAACGGAAGAAAGAGCCTTGTCAGAAAGCGACTGAAGCCCTAACGAAATGCGGTTCACGCCCACGCGCTCCAAAACTAAAAGCAAATCCGCAGTCAAAGATTCTGGATTTGCCTCAAATGTGATTTCTGCATTTTTTTTGGGAGGCGCATTTGAAAAAATGTTCTCAAAAAGCATTTTTACAAAATCGGGCGGAAGCACGCTCGGAGTTCCGCCGCCAATGTAAACCGAAGACCACTTTTTTATTCCAAATTGAGAACGATAAAACGCAATTTCAGAATAAACTGCGGAAATGTAAGACGCAAAATCCGTCCAATTTTTGCGTGGCAAACTGAAAAAATCGCAATACGCGCATTTTGATGAGCAAAACGGAATGTGAACGTAAAGCGAAGCATCCACGGGTCAAAAAATGCGAATTTTTCCAAACGGAAAATATTGCAAAACGACTTTTCCTCGAATCGCGTGTTTTTTTACCGCGCCCCAAAGCCGCGAATCGGCACATTCCATTCGGTTGTCGCCAAGAAGATAATATTCGCCTTCCCCGATTTCGATTTGATGCGTTCCGCTTTTTGCGCCAAGATTTATGTCCCAATTCGTTGGAGCGGAAAAAATCTGCACGTCGTATTTTTTGTCAACGACTTCAAACTCCGTCAAAAAATGACTTTCTCCGCGCGGTTTTATATAAACAACGTATTTATCTATATAAATGGTATCCCCTGGCATACCAATTACGCGACGAAGCATTGGGCGCATTCCGTCGTCAAACGGACACCATTTTTTGAGCGTAAAAAACAAGAAAAAACCGTTTACGATTTTTTTTACGCTCGACAGTTCGTCGCGCTGATTTTGAACCAAAACAACGTCTCCGCGAACGGGCGTTTTCAAAAGCGGAAAAACAAATTCAACGTTTCCTGCCGAAATATCTGGAGCCATAGAATTTGAGCGACTCACAACGGGATACGCTACAAAAGTCATAAAAATCGTTATCGAAAAAGCGCACAAAATCAAAATTCCAAGGATAATTTTGACGCGACGGCGCAATTCTTGCCGCATTTTGTAAGAAATCGCATAAATATTTGTGTCCATAATTCACATAATACCGAGCGAGAATCGAACAGACAAGGGCATTTTTTTGTGGATTTTTGATACACCTTGCGTTCTCCGACTTTTAGACTTATACTTTTCTATTATGGAAAATGTAAAAGTAATTTCCGTAAACAAAAGAGCGAGATTCGATTATTTTATTGAAGAATCTATTGAATGTGGAATCGCTTTGGAAGGAACGGAAGTAAAAAGCGTAAAAAACGGTTCGATTTCGCTTGCAGATTCGTTTGCAGAGATTTCGGGCGGAGAAGTTTGGGTCAGAAATTTCCATATTTCAGAATATTCGTATTCGTCTGTTTTTAATCATGCGCCCGACAGAAAAAAGAAACTCCTTTTGCACCGCGAAGAAATCAAACGCCTTTCAAGAAAAACCGAAGAAAAAGGCTACACGCTCATTCCGCTCGACGTGCATTTGAAAAAAGGTCGCGCAAAAATTCAACTCGGATTATGCAAAGGAAAAAAATTGTACGACAAGCGAGAAACGATAAAAAAACGCGATGTAAACCGCGAAATTGCGCGCGAATTTCGCGCCTCGATTTAGAAAATCGGCAAAATGAAGAGGATGTTTGTCGTGACGCACGTTTCAAATTTGATTGTACCTGCGATACTCTCTACGGCTGTTGCTTCTCCCATTGCTGCGGAGCAACTTGCAATCGATTATTACGGCGTTGTTGCAGAATCAACTCTGGACGGAACGGAACTCAATATGCTCAAAATGGCGCAAGATATTTTCTTCACGCAATTAAAGTCAATCGATTCCATTACCGTTTCCGACAAACGTCCAGACTCGTCAAAAACGTCGCTTTCGATTCCTGATTTTCAAGGTTCTTCCGTGGCTTTTTACGCAGAAATCGGGGAAAATGTGAGCGAAAACGGAAAAACCTGGACGTGCCGATTTAGCGCGTTTGACCCTTCCGACGAAATCACTCATTCAAAAACGGAAACGTATGATTCGTATTACAAAATTCTCTCTGGCGCAAAAAGCGCGATAGAAAGCGTCATCTCGGATTTCAAAAAAGACGAAAACGAGAAAAAAGCGGTCGTTGTTGCAAAAACGGAAAGCCCGCGAACGTTTGATGGCAATATCGACATTGAGTCGCTTGCTGGCACCTGGAGCGGAGAGCCGTTTACGGATAAAATTTTGATTTTGAGGGGCGGACGAGGCTTTATCATTTTCAAAAATGGAGCCACGATGAACATAAAAATCTCTGCAAAAAAAATAGATTCGCGCGGAAACGTGTCTGAAATCGAAGTTCGACAAATCGGAAAATCGAATGCGTCATTTTTTCCAGAACTTCCACGGCAAACGGCATTAAATCTTGCGGCAACCGCTTCTCCAATCGTGTGGAATTTTACGATTCGCGCGGGAGAATTGTACGGAACAAAGCGCACGATTATCCCTGCGACAAACGCTCTGGGCGCAGAAGAAGGAACGGTTGTTTCAACCTGGTCAAAAAAATAGAAAACCAATTCTCCAAATTCGATTTTAGATTTTTATACTTTTACGACTCCCTCGCGGATAACCGTTACGCCACTGCCTTTTTCAATTCGCACAATTGTGGACGGAATCGAGTTTTTTTTCTCGCCTCCGTCAACAACAAGTGCAAGCGAAGGAAAGTCCGATTCGATTTTTTTTGCCGAAGTTATGATTTCTCCGCCACTTTTGTTCGCGCTCGTTGAATATATGGGAGAGCCGACCATTTTGATTACGGAAAGAAGCCACTCGTCGCGCGGATAGCGAAAAGCCGTTGTGCAAAACGGATTTTCAGCCGTTGGCGTTCTTACGATTATGGTAAGCGCATTTGGTAAAAGAGAAAGGATTTTTTCTGGAATGCTATCTGGCGTTCTGCTCGTTATATCAAAAACGGACGAAACGAGTTGAATAAACGGCTTTTCTCGCGCATTTTGGGAAGAACTTTTTAGAAGTTTTATTTTTTTTGCCGCATCCATTTCTCCGCCAACGATTCCAGAAAAGCCGTAAACAGTATCGGTCGGAAGAGCGCAAACTTCGCCACGTTTCATCAAACGGGAAGCGAGTTTTGCGCCATTTTCATCACGAGCGCACAGCACTGCTTGAATCCTTAGAATGTCGATGACGCAACGAACGCAACGCAACGACTTTTTGTTTTATGTCTTCAAGATACAAATACGAATAGACGACAAAAAACACCAAAAATCCTGTAAATTTGCAAAACCATTCAGGAATATAAAACGGTTCTGTGATTTTGAGAACTGCTCCCGTATCGAAATTTTCGACTTCGGAAGAAACAAGCCCGTTTATTTTTAGGAGTTTTTCGCCTTGCGCCACATAGCCAATTTTTCTTGCAAAAGCCGCGATTACATCTGGGTCTTTTTTGAGAGCCGCGTACTCCAATTCGAGGCTATTCGTTATTCTCTGAATTTCTTCGGCTCGTGCGCTAAGAGCGCGTTTTTGCTCAAAAAGTTGCCCGTCAGCAACGATTCCGTCGCGTCCAAACGTAAGCGAAACAAGCGCGTACACAAAAGTTCCCGCAAGTATCGCTATCAAAGTCCTAAACATTTTCGCCATGAAAAACATATCGGCAAAATCAAAAAAAATCTCAACGCAAGTCGCAATTTTCGGTCTTTTGCTATCCGTCCAAATGTGGTAAAATGGTTACAGTTCCGCGTTGAAAAAACCGATAAGAGAGAAAAAAGCGGTTCTGCATTTATGCGGACGACTCAAAAAAATTCCATTTTTGCCCTTAGCCTTCCAAAAATGATTTTTGGATTTTTCTAAAATGTGCGAAAAAAAACGGAAAAGGGAACAAAAAGAAAATCGAAAAAATAGAGAGGAAAAGATGAGCGATTCAGAAAAGACAAACGAACTCGATAGCTACGGAGTATGGGTCAAAAAGCCGCCAAGAACCGTAAGTTCGGAGAGCGAGTCTGACGAGTCGATTCCCGACTTTTCGGGTCTTGTTGACGGAGAAGATGAAAATTCCGAACCGCTGGATTTTGGAGAAGCGCAGTCTTCACAGGATTTTTCTGAACAAAATCAAAAAAATATCGAAAACTCCTCAAACGATTCATCAGATAATGCAATGGAAGAAGTTTCGCTTGACGAATTTGGTTTTAGTAACGACGACGATTCTGAAAGTGCCGACGATTCAACCGAAGGCGCGGAAAACTCAGAAGAAACAGATTCGTCAGGCGACTCCGACATTGTAATCACAGACGCGCCGAGCGTCGCAGATGACGGCGACGGACCGATAGACATTGACCTTTCGTTTGACGATTCTGACGAAAATCAAGGATTGAACAATCAAGGATTGAACAATCAAGGATTGAACGCGGATGATAAAAATGACGACGGAACGGAAAGCATCGATTTGAGCGAATTTGGGTTCAGCGACACCTCCGAGGATTCTTCGGAAGACGCAACAGAAGTGCGCGTGAACGATGACGGAACAGAAAACGTTGATTTGAGCGAGTTTGGATTTGACGACAGCGCGGAAGAAACGAGCGAAGACGAAAATCTAAAAAACGATTCTGAAAAAGAATCAAGCGAAAAAAACGACGACGGAACGGAAAACGTCGATTTGAGCGAATTTGGGTTCAGCGATGACGAAGATTCGTCTGAAAAAACCGAGGCGGTGGATTCGAGCGAAAACGTCCGAATGACCGTTATCGCAGACGACGACCTTGAAGATTCAGATTCTTCAATAGAAGAAACGAACGAAACGGCGCAAGAATCGGCAGAAAATGAGGACATTTCCGTTTCTGAAAATGAAAGTGCGGAAAGTGGCGATGACGACTTTGACATCGACAACATTTTGAATTCTGTGGAAGACGAAAACGGAAACACCGTAAGTCTTGGAGACAGCGATTCAAATGAACCAGATGTTTCTGATATTCCTGATGTTATCGACAATTCTGATGCGGATATTCCAGACCGAGTTTCTTTGTCAGAAATCGAAGAAAACGAAATCACCGAACCCGACGTTTCGCTCAACGAACCAGATTTGAGCGAAAGCAGCGAAGATTTTGACGCAGAAACGGTTGCGCGTGATATTCCAGATACGTTTGACGAGGAAACAGCTTCTCTCATGGACGACGATGAGGCAAAATTCGACGAATCGTTTGACAAAACGGAGGAAGCAGCCGAAGAGTCGAGCGCAAGCGAGGAAATCTCGAACGAAGAATCTCAAGAAAATCAACAAACTACTCAAACAGAAGAAATCGCACAGGCACCAGAAACAAGGCAGGACGACATGACAGCAGAAACAAATTCTATTCTGAGCCAAATCGTAAATCAACTTTCATCTTTGAGAAACGAATTTTCGTCGCTCAAACAAGACGTGGAAACAATAAAATCACATCAAGCAGAAAGCGCGAGCAAAACTCTTCCTCAAGAATCGCAAAGCGACGAAGAGCCGACGGAAAATGCGAGTGGCGGTTTCTTTGACGACGATGAAGACGACACGATTTCTCTTTCGGGCG
>CALFJF010000013.1 GCA_937877535.1 uncultured Treponema sp. | reverse complement strand
AATGTAAATACGAGAAAATGTAAATACGAGAAAATGTAAATACGAGAAAATGTAAATACGAGAAAATGTAAATACGAGAAAATAAATAAAAATTAGGATTTTGAAAAAAACGCAAAACTTGCGCTATAATCAAATCATGTTTTTTCTGAGCAGTTTTTTCGACACCATTTTATCAAATCGCGATTCCGAAGCGTGTATGCTCTCTTCTCTTCCGCCAAAAAAACGCAAAAAAATGATACAAGGTCAAATTATTTTTGGAACAATTTGTCTTTTTATTTTGCTTATACATCATACGAGCATAGTTGCATTTTCTGATGACATCAAATTTGGTTTAATAACCGCGTTTGACATTCTTGACCTTTTGACGATTCTTTTGTATTCAACGTTTTTTGGCACATTTCCTGCTGCAATGATGACGTTTTTTGCATTTGTGCTTCATTCTTTTTTTGTACGCGAATTTGCATTCACAGATTTTAATATGCTTATTGCTGCACTTGTTGCAGGCATTCCCGTGCGATTTCGTTGGTACAAAAAATGGTCAAAAACGCTTTTCGCTCCCATTTTGTTTACTTTTGTTCTTTTATTTTCGAGCATTTTGATTTTTGGACTGCTTGACGAAAAAAGTCAAATGGAAACATATATTTTACTTGCACGTTGTTGGCTTTTAGGCTGTTTTTGCATAAGCGCGATTACGGCGATTTTTGCCCGAATCTATTTTTCACACGCAAGCGAAGAAAAAAAGACGCTCACGCTCTCTGGTCTTTATTTTTCTGAGCAATTCGGGCAACTCGAACAAAATCGCGTCCGAAAAGTGAACATCAGCGCAAAACTGATGATTTTGCTTTGGCTTGAAGCGGCGATTCTCATTGTGCTTGCCGTGATTTTTGTTCGCGTGATGAATCCTGACATGAATCCGCTCTCTCAATTTTTGAAAATCGCGGTTAGTGCACACCACAGACCGAGTTATTACGCAAAACTCGTGCTGCTTCTTTTGAACGCAACGATTCCGCTTGTGCTTATTGCAAATGTGTACGCGCAAAGCAAAATTGCAATTCCCGTGCAACTTATGACCGCCGCAATGAGCGATTTTACAAACGACGTGGTTGAAGACGAAAAACAATCTGTTTTGGACATTCATCTTCTAAAAATAAAAACGGGCGACGAAATCGAAGATTTGCACAAAACGCTGTGCGCCACGGCGGATAAACTTTCTTGCTATATCGAAAAAATCAAAAACGAAAAGCGTCTTGAAGAAGATTTACGAATCGCGCTTGGCGCAAACAAAGCAAAAAGCGCGTTTCTTTCAAATATGAGCCACGAAATCCGCACGCCCATAAACGCGGTTTTGGGACTCGACGAGATGATTCTTCGTGAAAGCCGCGAAGAGCAAACGCGGCTTTACGCTGCCGACATAAAAAGCGCGGGAAAATCGCTTCTTGCAATCGTAAACGACGTTCTCGATTTTTCAAAAATCGAAGCGGGCAAAATGGAAATTCTCCCCGTGGAATACGACTTGAGTTCTGCGATAAATGACCTCGTGAACATGATTTCAAAGCGAGCAAAAGACAAAAATCTCGATTTTCGCGTGGAAGTAAATCCAAAAACGCCACACATTTTGAGAGGCGACGACGTTCGCATAAAACAATGCGTTTTGAACATTTTGACGAACGCTGTAAAGTATACAAAAGAAGGCTCGGTAACGCTTTTTGTGGATTTTCAAAAAAAAGACGCAGGCGAAATCGACCTTTCATTTCGCGTTGTTGACACGGGAATCGGAATCAAAACGGAGGATTTGCCAAAACTCTACAGCGCGTTTGAGCGAATCGAAGAAGAGAAAAACCGCACGATTGAAGGAACGGGGCTTGGCATGAATATCGTGAAGCGGCTTCTTTCGATGATGGGAAGCGAGTTGCACGTCCAAAGCGAATACGGCAAAGGCTCGGATTTTTCGTTTTCTGTAAAGCAACACGTTGAAAATTGGGAACCAATCGGAGATTTTTCAAAAACGTACAAAAAAAGCATTGACGCAAACGAAACGTACACGGAGCGTTTTCACGCGTCCGCTTCCAGAATTTTGGTTGTTGACGACACAAAACTCAATCTTACGGTTGTTTGCGGACTTTTGAAAAGAACGGAAATTCAAATTGACACGGCGGAAAGCGGGCTTGCAGCCATTTCGCTCGTTCGAGAAAAAAAATACGACGCGATTTTCATTGACCACAGAATGCCAAACATGGACGGAATCGAAACGCTCAAAGCGATGAATCAAATTGAAGACTGGATAAACGCGGGCGTTCCGTGCATTGCTCTGACCGCAAACGCGATTTCTGGAGCAAGAGAGCGGTATCTTGACGAAGGTTTCACCGATTATCTTTCAAAACCCGTGGACGGTTTTAAACTCGAATCGATGCTTTTGAAATATCTTCCTTCGGAAAAAATCACGCTGACTCAAAAAAGCGAAAACGCAAACGAATCGACCGATTTTGAAAAATCGGAAATCGAGGAATTTGAAAAAATCCAAGGAATCGACGCAAAAACCGCGCTCAAAAATTGCTGGAGTGCAGACGTTTTGCGCGACGCGCTCAAAGATTTTGTGTGCGCAATCGACGAAAAATCAAAAAAAATCGAAGAATTTGCCGAATCGGGCGATTGGAAAAATTACACGATTCTCGTTCACGCGCTCAAAAGCAGCGCACGGCTTATTGGAGCGACGGAACTTTCGGATTTTGCGCGCGAACTCGAAAAAAAAGGCGACGAAGCCGACGCTCATACAATTCGAGAAAAAACGCCCGCGCTGCTTTCGCTTTACAAAACGTACAAAGAACATCTCGCGTCGTTTTCCAAAAATGAAAAGGCGGAAAAGCCGCTCATTCAAAAAGACGAACTTTTGAACGCTTACGACGCGCTCCGCGAAAGTACGCTCGCCTTTGATTTTTCAACGGTTGACAAGATAATCGAGGAAATCGATTCGTATTCGCTTCCCAAAGACGAAGTGGAAAAATTCGAGCGGATAAAAAAGCAAACGCAAGCGATTGACCAAGCAGGAATTCTTGCAGCCTTAGACGGTGAGAATTTTGTTTGAACGCGATTTTGAAACATCGCGAATCGGTGCGCACTTTCCAAATCGAGAAATTGGATTTAGAATCGACGTATGAAAAACAGCATTCTTTTTGTCTGCAACAAGCAGAATTTTTTGGTAAAAACAGTTTTACAAGGACTCCACGAAGCACAATTTGAAATCGTAAAAGTAGAGCCAGACATCGTGGAAATCCAGTTGCTTCAAGAACTTCCAGACATTTTTATCGTTCATCTTGAAGAAGATTTGCGCCCATTCAAAGGAACGCTCAATTTTTTGAAAGAAAAACTCACCGAGGAAGGAACAGACCGCGTGCTGTATTTAATTGGCACGCCGCAAGAACTTGAAGAATTGCACCGCTCGTTTCCACGCGCCCTTGTTTCGGCGGCTTTTCCGCGCCCGCTCAACGTAAGCGAAATCGTTCAAAAAATCAGAACTCTCAAACTCCACGGCGGACCAAATTCGCACAGAAAACGCCTTTTAATCGTTGACGACGAGCCGACGATGTTGCATTTTATGCAAAATTGTCTTTCAAAAGATTACGACGTTTTTCTTGCAAACTCTGGTCTAAACGCGATTACGTTTCTTTCAAAAAGCGAGGCGGATTTGATTTTGCTCGATTACGAAATGCCTGGTGCAAACGGGCTGCAAGTGTTTGAAATGCTCAAAAGCGACGAGCGAACGGCTCATATTCCCGTGATTTTTTTGACTGGAAAAGACGACAAAGATACCGTTATGAAAGTGCTTGCCGCAAAACCTGAAAAATACCTTTTGAAAAATCAAGATGCTGAATCGTTGGTAAAAAGCATAGACGATTTTTTTAAGGGAAAATAAAAAAACGGCTTCGTTTGAAGCCGTTTTTATCGGTCCCTACGGGAGTTGAACCCATCTCTCCGCCTTGAGAGGGCGGCGAACTAAACCGATATTCGAAGGGACCATTTGAGATTCCCCAAGGAGGATTCGAACCCCCACAATCAGAACCAGAATCTGAGGTGCTACCGTTACACAATCGGGGAATAACGCAAAAGCACGAATGATTGACACTATACCTTTTCAAAAAATTTTCGTCAATAGATTTTCCTAAAAATCCTCAAGATTGATTTTTTTCGATTTTTCTCTTGTTGACAGTCTGCTTTTTTTTTGTATAGTCGAGTTACAAATTCACTTTTTAGGAGAAATTAAAAATGAAAAAAGCATTTTTGGCATTTTTCGCAGTTGCCCTTGTTGCCGTTTTTACAGGCTGTACGTCAATGGGCTTTGTTTCTGACGCGGGACAGTTTCCGGCGGACGCTTCCACATACGAAGTGCTCGGCAGAGTTTCAATAAAAACCTCGGCAACAAAATCGGGCTACTCAAAACTCTACGAGGAAGCGAAAAAACAGTACCCAGAAACCGACGACGTGGTGAACGTGAAAATCGACAAAAAGACAACGATTTTCCTCATTTTTGTTTTCCATTCGTATGAAATGAGCGGCATTGCGATTAACTACAAATAAGACGTTTTGTTCAAAGACGCGCAAAAATGGGACGAACAAAATTCGTTCCATTTTTTTTGCACGTTAGCGGCTTCTAATTCGTTCTCAAAAAGAGAAAAAATGCTTGTTTTCAAAAAATACAGGTGGTAAAGTGTCTTATCTTTTTTGAAGAGGTACGATTATGGCATACAAAATTGATTCAAGTTCATGCGTGAACTGCGGAACGTGCGAACCTGATTGCCCCGTTGGAGCAATCAGCGAAGGCGACGGACACCGCCAGATTGACGCGGCAAAATGCGTTGCGTGCGGCACGTGCGCAAGCGAATGCCCCGTGTCGGCAATCGCGCCAGAAGCGTAATTTTACGCAAAAATCAAAAAAGGCTTCGTGCAAAACAGTCAAAAATGCGCGAAGTCTTTTTTTTGCTCAAAAAATCCGCTACACTTTTTTTATGTTAAAAAAAATCGTTCATAGTTACGGCGCGTTGCTTTCTTCGGCGGGAAAAATCGTCGCGCTTCTTTTTTTGTGCATCGTTTTTGGGTGCGCGTTCGTTTTGCCGCTTTGGAAATTCGCCGTTTCTTCGCCACGCGCATACACGATTGCGGTTTTAGCCTGCATTTTTTTGTTTTTTGCAACGTTCGTTGTAAAAAAAGCGATTTCGATTGGATTTTTTCGATTTTTCATTTTGATAGCAAAAATCGCGCTCGTTTTTTTAGCAATGGCACTTTCGATTTGGCTCGTTCTTTTGGGAAAACGGCTTTTCGCGCTTTTTGTTATCGCGCTCGCCGTCATTTTCTACGGAGCAATTTCAGAATTCGCAAAGAGAAAATCCGACAAAATCTAAAAATGCCGCTATTTTTGAGTTCGACTTGTTCAATAAACGGCGTTACCGAACAAGTCGGCGCGGATTTTCGCCGAAAATCAATCTATGACATTTTTCAAAATCAAAAAAATCATTTTTATACATCTTGGATTTTTCGCGCTTTCAAGCCTTTTTTCAGACACGGGTTTTCCGCTCGCTTCCGATATGCAAAACTTGATGAAACCGCGCGGATTTTTGGACGGCGGACATCTTGAATATTCAAAACCCGTTTATCCGTCAAAAACCGACGACGAAAAAACAAAAATCAAAAAAAAGGAAGAAACTCAAAAATTCCAAAAATACGAAAACGAAATCGAGCAGGCTTTTATCGATTATAGAAGAGATGGAACGGTTATTCTAAAAAGTTATACATACACGATAAAAAAAGAGGATTTGTCAAAAAGTCGAGATTTCAAAAATCTTGCAAGCGAATTGGGGCAAAGCCAGGCGACGCTTTCAACGGCGAACGGAATTGCGTCCGTGGAAGATTTTGCCGTTGGCATGACGCTCATTTTGCCAGTTCTTCAAGGAATGTTCGTTGCCGATTCTCCCAAAAACGATTTTGAGATTCTTGTAAAAAAACAATTTGAATCGTTTTTGCTCGATGAATCTGCGGAAAAAAAATGGATTCCCGTCGTTCTAAACGGGCGAAATTACAAATTCCTTCCAGAAAAACTGTTCACGGGAACGCTCGTGGCGTTTTTTAACGACAAAGGCATGAAATTGCCGTTGCCGCAAAAAGTTCTCACGTCGCCCTTTGGATATAGAACGAGTCCGATTTCTGGAAAATGGAAACTGCACGCAGGAATCGACCTTGCCGCTCCCATGGGAACTCCCGTTACGGCGTGCAAAAGCGGAACGGTCAAAACGGTTGAAAACATGAACGTCGTTTACGGAAATTACATTGTGCTTGACCACGGAAACGGAAAAACGAGCACGTATGCGCATCTTTCAAAAATCGACGTTCGCGCGGGCGCAAAAGTTTCTGGTGGCGACAAAATTGGCGAAGTGGGAACGACAGGAATGAGTACAGGTCCGCATTTGCATTTTGAAGTGCGCGAAAACGGAAATCCGATTGACCCGCTCAAAGAATTAAAATAAACCGCAATCGTCCAAAATCGCGCTTTTCTTTCCGCCTTTGATTTTTTCGATTTCTCCGCTAATATAAAAATCAAAGGATAAAACTATGCGCCCGTGGAAAAAAATCGCGATTTTGTTTGTTTTTTTGGGACTTTTTTTGCCAAGCAAACAATTTTCTGAACAATTTTCCGTAGAGAACATTCAAACCGTTGTGCTTCCGTCAAATCTGCAAAAGGAAAGCGTAAAGATTTCTTCGGGCATCGAAGACGCAGTTCGGATTCTTTTTTCAGACGACATGGTTTACGTTTGCGGAATCGAACTCAACATGAAAATTCCAGAAGAAATCGTGGCAGCCGCTCCAGCCGTTTCGTATGCAATCTACGAAGATGTCAAAAAAAATCAGAACAATCACAACATGGAAGGATTCAAAAGTTTTTCCGCAACAATTCCGCCAAAATTGTCGTTAAACGTGTACATTCCGCTCACCGAAGCATTTCCCGTAAAAGACAGCCCGTATTCTGAGCGAATCCCGCTCATTCCAAAGACGGACGACGGCTCGATTTTTATTCGATTTCAAAATGTCCTCAAATCCGAATCACAAAAAATCGCAAAAAAACGACTTCTTGTTGAAATAAAGCCCGTTTTGATGCAAAAAGGCTTGCTCCATCTTGAAATTGCGCCAGAAGACGAAGCGCACATTCCGAGTTTGAAAAAAATCAAAAAACAGCGCGGAAGCGGCAGTTACACCATTTTTGTGGACGACAAGCAACTAGAAGGCTCGCAAAACGTGTTTTTGAGCGAAGGCGAGCATCATGCGTCAATCGTCAGCGATTCTTACAGAAACGAATTAAGAACGTTCATCGTGGAGCGCGGAAAAACAACAAATCTTTTTGTAGAATTGCGCAGCATAGAGCCAACGCTGATGTTTATTTGCCCCGTAAACACAAAAATCTATTTTGACGGCGCAAAAATCGAGGATTTTAGAAAAACGTTTTTAATTGACGCGGGCGAACACTCCGTAAAAATGCGCGTTGGAGATTACGAAGTCGTGCGGAATTTTGTTGCGTCTTACGGAAAATCATACACGATAAGTTTAGACATCGACGCAACAATTCGCGAAGAGCAATGACCGTTTATAAACGAGCCTCCCCTTTTGAAATGATTAAAGATTTTTGGACTCATGGACGATACTATAAAAGTCGGACAGTCAACTATCCCCTCCCACCCATTGATGTTCGACTGCCTGCGAGGGCATAGCCAGCGATTTTCGCTGGCTTTTTTGTTTTTTCTTGAAGTTTGCGCTACGGCGGTATTTGCTGTAAAATCTTTTGATAGTGGAAAAAGAATTCGTTGTAGAGTTGCCAGATTATCAGGCACTCTCTAGGATTTGCGGCACAAATGACTGCAATATCAAAATAATTGAATCGTATCTTGGCGTTCCCGTTTATTTGCGCGGAAATCTTCTCTCCGTTGACTCTTCGTCTGGCGTTGGCGAAAAGTTCAAATTCATAATAGAACGATTGCTCGACGAATGTTCCGACGGAACGCCGTGTACTTCGGATTTAGTCCGCTCTGTTTTGTTGCTCTCTCCGTCAAAAAAAGAATTCCGCTCGCACGATTTTTCGATTCAGATTCAGGGAGCAAACAGAAAAGTGTATCCGCAAACAGCGGGGCAAGCAGATTTAGTCGATTCCATGAGAAAAAACGCGCTCGTTTTTGCCACAGGTCCGGCGGGAAGCGGAAAAACGTTCATGTGCGTTGCCGAGGCTCTTTCGCTCGTTTTGTCAAAAAAAGTCAATTCGATTTTGATTTCGCGCCCCGTCGTTGAAGCGGGCGAAAGTTTGGGATTTTTACCAGGCACAATGGAAGAAAAAATCAATCCGTTTTTACGCCCGCTTCTTGACGCAGTTTCCGCGTGCCTCGGAAGAGCGGATTGCCACAAACTGCTAGAAAACGGAGTGCTTGAAATATCGCCGCTTGCATATATGCGCGGACGGACGTTTTCAAATTGCGCGGTCATTTTGGACGAAGCGCAAAACGCCACAAGCGAGCAAATGAAAATGCTCCTCACTCGAATCGGGGAGAATGCGCACGTTTTTGTAACGGGCGACACGAGTCAAATCGACCTTCCAAAAAAGAAAAAATCAGGATTGCTCCACGCGCTCGACGTTTTGAAAGGCGTTGAAGGAATCGGTTTTGTGCATCTTACGGAAGAAGACGTTGTTCGCTCGGACCTCGTAAAGAGAATCGTTTTGGCGTACAAAAAGGCGGAAGAAAAAGAAGACGCGCTCCAACAAAAAATGCAAGAAAATGGCGAAACGCACACACCGCACTTTCCATTTTCTCCGACGAGTGAAAGAAGGCTCGTCTAATCGAAATAAAATCAAAGAGGAATCAAGAGGTAAAAAATGATAGGCGAAGTTGACATACGCGCTGAAGAAACGGGAATAAAAAAATTGCTTCACCCCGTGCTCGATTTTTTGAAACGAGATTGGGCGCGGATTTTGGTGGGAATCGTAACGTTTGCGATTTCAAGCGCAATCATCTATTTTAGCGCGAACACGACTCGTTCTCCGTTTGTGTACGACGAATACGAAGTGAATCAAATTGCCGACAAAACGATAACCGCGCCCATGAGCATGAGTCCCACGGAAGCGTATCCAATAGAAATTGAAGAAGGCGAAAAAATCACAAAGCAAGGTTTTCCGATTACGGAAAAAGCGATTATGAAACTCAAAAAAATAGCAGACGCGCCCGTCGTTGTGGATTATCGCTCTATTGCGGACGGCATTTTTTTCTTGATTATGGTAACGGGATTTTGGATTGTCCTTTTTAACCGCGTGATTCTCGGAAAGCGCGTTGAAATGCGCGAACTCGTCCTTGAATGTGTGCTTTTTTTGCTGACGTTTTTCTTTGCGTCGTTTTCGTACAAAAATCTGGCATTTCAATCTTCGTTTCGAGTTTTGCCAACAATCGGCTCGTCTTTGAGCATTTTTCTGGTGGCGATTTTGTTTGGACAGCGTTCGGCGTATCTTTTCGCGCTCGTTCTCTCGCAAGGAATTCTTGCGGCAACGGATTTTGAATTAGTGCCGATGCTTTTTACGCTTGCCACGGGACTTTCCGCTGCGCGAATCGTGCGAAAAATCGAAAAGCGAATCGACATCGTTTTTGCTTCGATTTTGCAAGCGTTGCTCGCCGTTGTTTTTGTGGTTGTGCTCAAAGTCGTTTTCAACGAGCGGTTTCAAGACGCACCATTTGTGCTTTCGGGCGTTGTTGCAAACGCTTTTCTTTCAGGCATTCTTGTTTTGGGATTTCTCCCGCCACTTGAAGGCATGATGAACACGGCGAGCGTTTTTAGACTTATGGATTTGAGCGACACGCGAACTCCCATTTTGGACCGCCTTCAAATTGAAGCGAGCGGAACGTATGACCATTCGATGTTTGTGGCAAATCTTGCAGAAAGCGCGTGCAAAAAAATCGGAGCGAACGCGCTTTTGGCTCGCGTTGCCTCGTATTATCACGACATCGGAAAAATCGAAAATCCTGAATATTTTACGGAAAATCAAGACGGCGTAAACAAACACGACGATTTGAATCCTTCGCTTTCCGCGTCGATTTTGAGAAATCACGTCAAAAAAGGCGTGGAAATGGCTCAAAAATTGCATTTGCCTTCGCAGGTCATCGACATAATTTCTCAGCACCACGGAAACAGCGTTATGGCGTGGTTTTTCAACAAGGCAAAAGAACTCGACCCAAACGTAAGCGAATCGGATTTTTCGTATCCTGGAACGCCGCCAATTACAAAAGAAAGTGCCGTTGTAATGCTTGCGGACACGGCGGAAGCGGCAAGCAGAAGCCTTGAAAATCCAAGCGTTCCGCGCCTTGAAAAATTCATTCAGCAGTTAATCGACGGAAAAGTTTCTTCTCATCAACTCGACCGCTGCGGGCTTACGTTCGGAGAATTAGCCGTGATAAAAGAATCGTTTGTGCATACGCTTGCGGCTCGCTATCACTCGCGAGTTAAATATCCAAATCAAAAAGACCCCGACGAAACTCCCGAATCAAAAGAAACCGAAGCGAACGGCGCAAAAAGCGAAGAAAACGAAGGGGCTGAAAAATGAATCGCGTTTTTGTTTCAATGCAAGACGACATTTCTAAAACCGTTGAAAAAAAAGCGCAAATGCTTTTGGAAAATTCGCCCATCGAAGAATTCGTTTTGCTCGTTCTTGAAAAAATCGGGCGCGACAAAGAGGAAATTTCCGTGTTTTTTTGCGACGACGATTTTATTCGCGCGTACAACGCAAAAGACCGCGAAATTGACGCGCCAACGGATATTCTTGAGTACGAAAACGGCAGCGAATACGAAGACGAACAAGGAAAATGGCGACTTTCGGGCGACATGTTAATCAATCTTGAAATGCTTCCCAAAAATGCCGATTCCTTTGGAGTGAGCGAAGACGAGGAATTAAAGCGGCTTTTAACGCACGGCGTTCTTCATCTTTGCGGAATGAATCACGGAGAAGAACATTTGGAAGTGGGAATC
Organism: uncultured Treponema sp.; assembly: GCA_937877535.1. Taxonomy (GTDB): domain Bacteria; phylum Spirochaetota; class Spirochaetia; order Treponematales; family Treponemataceae; genus Treponema_D. Next base: position 12,626 of record CALFJF010000013.1, on the reverse strand, counting down.
GAGCCAAAATGCGAAATGCTCGTTTTGCAAGAAAAAATCCTTTTGGCTCTTTCTGATACAAAATTGCTCTAAAATTAAGGAGAATTACATGGGGCTTTTTAGTTTGCGAAAAAAAGACGACGACGACGACAGTTCGCGGTCAAAAGCGGACAGCGACTTTGACGACATATTAACCGAAGAAAAAAAAGACATGATAAAAGGCGTAGAGGATTTGTCCGAAACGTCGGTAAAAGAAGTGATGATTCCGCGAATTGACGTGGATTTTATTTCGATTGACACGCCCGAAGAAACGCTTTTGCAAAAAATCGCCGAAAGCGGACATTCGCGATTTCCCGTTTACAGTGGCTCAATAGACAACGTGCTTGGAGTTTTGTACGTCAAAGACATCGTAAAGGCGTTTGCGCGAAAAGAACACGTTGATTTGCAAAAAATCGTGCGAAAAGCGTATTTTGTTCCAGAATCAAAAAAAATCGATGGGCTTTTGCGCGAATTCAAACGGCGACACGTTCACATTGCAATCGCAATCGACGAGTATGGCGGAATCAGCGGAATCGTTTGTATGGAAGACATAATCGAAGAAATCGTTGGCGATATTCAAGACGAGTTTGACAACGAGCGCGAAGATATTGTGTCAACGGGAAAAGATGCGTGGCTTTGCGATGCCCGCGTAAATCTCGAAGACCTAAACGAAACAATCAATTCAACGTTTCCGACCGACGATTTTGACACGCTCGGCGGTTTTGTGCTCGATTTGTTTGGACGTATTCCAGAAAGTGGCGAAGGCACAGAATCGGGCGGATTTGAGTTTATCGTTCAATCAATGGAAGGACATAGAATCAATTTAATCAAAGTTTTGAAGAAGACCGTCGCAGATTTTGACGATAATAAAGGATAAAACGTCTTTTTTCAAAAAATCTGGAGAACCAAGCCGATATGAAACGCAATTCAAGGATTTTTTTTCTTGCGATAAGCGCAATCGTTTTAATTTCTGCTTACGCCCACGGAGCGGGGGCATTGGATTTTTTTGAGCAGGGAATCCAAAAGCAAAGTCGAGAGGATTACTTTGGTGCGTCGGAGGATTTTCAGCAAGCACTTCAAATAAATCCGAGTTATGGAGAAGCGTGGTTTCGTCTTTCCGAAGTAACGTATGCGGTAGGCGACTACAGTTTAGCCCTTTCTTACCTTGATTCTGCGGAAAAATTTGCACGCGGACGAGTTGACGTTCAAAATTTAAGAGGAATGATTTACATTTCTCTTGGAAGACTTTCGGACGCGCGCGCTACATTTCAAGGAATTCTCAAAAATCATCCAAACGACATCGATGCGCGATTTGGACTTGCAGAAATCGACCTTTTTAGCGGAAGTTTTTCGGGCGCACGGCAACTGTATCTTGATGCCTTAAAGCGGCAAACGAACAACAGAAAAGCCCTTCTTTCGCTCGCGCTTCTTTCTGCAGAAACTGGCAACGACGAAGCGACGCAAACGTACATAAATCAAGCACTCAAATATTATTCAGGAGATGCGGAAGTTCATTATCTTGCTTCATATCTTGAAGCGCGAAAAGGAAATCTTCTTGAGGCGGAACGACGAGCGCGGGCGGCGGTTCAAATAAATCAAGAATATCTAAAGGCTTACGTTCTTCTTGCGGATATTCTTTATTCTCAAAAAAGATACGACGACACGATTGACGTTTGCGAGGATTTGATAAAAAACAGCAGAAAAACTGCGGAAGGTTGGTATCTCAAAGGACTTTCGCTTCAAAAAAAAGGTCAAATCGAAAACGCAATTTCAACTTGGTCAACCGCGCTTCAAGAAAATCCAAACGACGAAATAATGCGAGGCGCGCTTGAACTTGCGGTTTTGGAAACAACGAGCGTGGAAGATGTGCGGCGAGCAAAATGGGCGGAGTATCACGTAAAAAAGGCGCGCGATTACGCAAAAGCGTTTATGGGCGTTGAAAGTCGCTACGAATATCAGCGAGCGTTAAAGTTAAATCCGTCGGATGCCACGGTTCGCGCGGAATTTGCGGATTTGCTCGTAAAATCAGGTTTGCACGAAACGTATTTGAATCAACTCAAATTCATTCAAAATAATCAATCTTCCGACGGAAAAACGACTACAAGAGCGCAAAAACGAGTTTCAAACACGATTGAAGCGTATGATTCGCTTATGAAATATTCGATTGCTGCGGATTGGAACATTGACCCGTTTTTTCTTGACAAAACGAGATGGAATGTGGGGATTTTTTATCAAAAATCCACGGCGCACATGATTCATCCAGACGAAGAAGAAATTGCTGCGGGAATGGCTGCCGACATTTTTAGCGGGATTTCGTCCACGGCGGTAAAAGTGCAACGGCAAGCCGTTTCGGGGTACGGAGAAGCGTTTAGAATTGCGCGAAAGCAAAAACTCGATTATTTTGCGCTTCTTTCAATAGACGACACGGAACGCGAAATTTCAATGGACGTTGTACTTTATTCGGGACGAACGGGAACGGAAACAACGCGATTCAATTATTTTAGAACAGGAAACGACCGATTTGCTTCGATTCTGAGGGCTTTTAGACGCGACGTTCTTGATATGTTACCCGTTCGAGGAAAAATCGTTGCAAGAAGTGTAAACGATTTGCTCGTTGACCTCGGAAAAGTTGAAGGAATGAAAGCGGGAGTCGTTTTGGACGTGGTAAAACTCGGCGCGATTCAAACGGCGGACGCGGGAAAAGGCGTAAAATTCAACGAAAAAGACGTTCTTGGAAAAATCACAATCACAAGAGTCGGCGAAGAAATCTCCGAAGGAACGCTTGAGCAAGCGGGCTTTTATGACCGCGTAAACGTTGGCGACGAGGTTTTAGTGCGCTTTATTCCAGACGAAAAATCAAAAGAAAGCGGCGAAGTGAGCGACACAACGCCAGCGGCAGACGAAAACGGAAACAGGATTTTGCCAGAAGAGCCGAGCGCGAAAAAATTGTCAGCCGAAGAACTTGGACTTGTAAAAATGCCAGTCATTTTTGACCTTATTCGCACCATTCGATAAAAAAAATAAAAAGCCTCGCCAAAAATGGCGAGGTTTTTGTTACAAAATTCCGTCTTCTTGAAGTTGCTCCGTTGCCGCAAGCGCGCATTGAGCGGCGTTTTTTGCGGCTTTTTCTTCGGCATCGCGCTTAAAAAAAGACGCACTCGATTCGATTTCTTCGGAAATCTCTCCAAAATCATCGAACATTTCGCTGTAAGGCTCGTATTCAATTCCATCATCGCCTTTGTCGAGCGCGTCAAGTTCGCTTTGCCCCATATCCGCTTCGCTTTCTGCGATGGACTTGTCTAAATCCAAAAACTCCTCGTCATACTCGTCTCCGAACGAGAACGTCAAAACGTCGTCATTGCTTGGCATACAGACCTTCCTTTTCTGTCTTACAAAATCGTACTTGAGGAGCGTTTTAGTGTCAATATACTTTTCTTTCAATCGTCCCCTCCCCTTCCCGTTTGTTTTTCGCTATACTTTCTTTTGTGAACACACATTTTATTCAAGGCGACAAAATCTCAATTCGCGGAGCGAGAGAACACAATCTCAAAAATATTGACGTGGACATTCCGCGAAATAAACTCGTTGTTATTTCGGGACTTTCGGGAAGCGGAAAATCAAGTTTGGCGTTTGACACGCTTTTTGCCGAAGGGCAACGCCGATACATGGAATCGTTATCTTCTTACGCGCGGCAATTTTTGGGCAGCATGGACAAACCCGACGTGGATTTAATCGAAGGGCTTTCTCCTGCAATTTCAATCGAACAAAAAACGACGCACAGAAATCCGCGCTCCACGGTGGGAACGGTTACGGAAATCTACGATTATTACAGGCTTCTTTTTTCGAGAATCGGACGAGCGCATTGTCCAAAATGCGGACGCGAAATAAATGAGCAAACCGACGACCAAATCATCGACACGATTCTTTCTTGGAGCGAAGGGACGCGAATCACGATTCTTGCCCCCGTCATCAAAGGAAAAAAAGGCGAACACGCAAAAATCATCGAGGACGCAAAAAAGTCTGGATTTGTGCGGGCAAGAATCGACGGACTTATGGTCGATTTGGACGACGCAATAAAACTCGAAAAGCAAAAAAAACACACAATAGAAATCTGCGTTGACCGAATAATTCTCAAAAGCGATGTGAGAAAACGGCTTGCAGAAAGCGTAGAAACCGCGCTTTTGAGCGCGAACGGCGTTTTGGTGGTTTTGCGGCGCGTGAATAAAGAAGACGCGGCATTTGAAAGCGTTGTGCGCGAAATTCTTTCGCACGGCAGAAAAATCGACGCGAATGCGCCGTACATCGAAGAAGAAGTTTTCTTTAGTCAAAAAAATGCCTGCCCCGACTGTGGAATCTCAATTCCTGAATTGCAACCAAGGCTTTTTAGTTTTAACAATCCGTTTGGCGCGTGTGCAGAATGTTCGGGGCTTGGCGAAAAAATGGAATTTGACGCAAAAAAAATCCTTCCCAATCCCGCGCTTTCGTTCAATGAAGGAGCGTTTCCGTTTTTTAATCCCGAAAGCGATTGGAATCAAGCGATGTTTGGTGCCGTTTCAAAAGAATTTGGATTTTCGCTCGACTCGCCCATTTCTTCGCTTTCTTCGGAGCAATTCGACACGCTTTGGAACGGAAATCAAACTCGAAACATTCGCTGGATTTACAAAAAACAAAGCGGCGAAGGCATGAGCGAGTATAATCGTCCGTGGAGCGGCGTATTGAACGAAATGAAAAGGCGGCACGCGGAAGCCTGGGGCGAAGCGCAACGGCTCAAAATCGAAGAGCGGTATATGTCCGTTTCCGAGTGTTCAAGTTGTCACGGAAAAAGACTTCGCGCGGAAGCGTTGGGCGTTACAATCGGCGCGGGAAAAGCGCGAAAAAACATCGTGGAATTGTGTGCGCTTTCAGTTTCAGAGTCGCTTGATTTTATTGAAAATCTTTCGCTTTCTGAAACGGAGCAACTCATCGCTTCTCAACTCATCAAGGAAATCAAAGCGCGGCTTTCGTTTCTCAAAAACGTGGGACTTGATTATTTGACGCTCGGCCGAAGCGCGGGCACACTTTCTGGCGGAGAAGCGCAGCGGATTCGGCTTGCAACGCAAATCGGGTCTGGGCTTACGGGCGTTATGTACATTTTGGACGAGCCTTCGATTGGGCTTCATCAAAAAGACAACGAGCAGTTAATCAAAACGCTCATTCGACTTCGCGACCTCAAAAACAGCGTAATCGTTGTGGAGCATGACGAGCAAACGCTTAGAACGGCTGATTGGGTTGTGGACATAGGCCCTGGAGCGGGAATCCACGGCGGTAACGTTGTGGCAAGCGGCACTCCAGAGCAAATCATGAACGAAGAAGAAAGCATTACGGGACAATATCTTTCTGGAAAAATCCGCATGGAAATCCCCAAAAAGCGGCGCGAAGGAACTGGAAAAAAAATCGAGTTAATCGGCGTTTTTGAGCATAATCTCAAAAATATCACCGTTTCAATTCCCGTGGGCGCGTTTACGTGCATTACGGGCGTAAGCGGAAGCGGAAAATCCTCGCTGCTTTCCGACGTTTTTTATCCAGCCGCGTCAAACGCGCTCATGCACACTGAGTATCCCGTTGGAAAAATCAAAGAGATTGTGGGACTTAACGCCATCGACAAAGTGATAAACATCGACCAAAGTCCTATTGGACGAACTCCTCGCTCAAATCCTGTAACTTACGTTGGAGTTTTTGACTCGATTCGCGATTTGTTTGCATCTCTTCCAGACTCAAAAGCGCGTGGATATAAAGGCGGCAGATTTAGTTTTAACGTCAAAGGCGGACGATGCGAAAAATGTCAGGGCGCGGGAACACTCACGATTGAAATGAATTTTTTGCCCGACGTTTTTATTCAATGCGACGTTTGCCACGGAAAGCGATTCAACTCGGAAACGCTTGACGTGCATTACAAAGGAAAAAACATTTCCGACGTTTTGAACATGACGATTGAAGAAGCGGCGGATTTTTTTAGTTCGATTCCGCACATTTGTCGAAAACTCGAAACGCTCAAAAGCGTTGGTTTGGGCTACATTCAACTTGGACAAAGCGCACTCACGCTCTCTGGCGGCGAGGCGCAGCGCGTAAAACTTGCCACGGAACTCGCCCGCCCATCAACGGGAAAAACGCTCTATATTTTGGACGAGCCGACAACGGGGCTTCATTTTGCCGACGTGAAAATTTTGATGAACGTGATTCAGCGGCTCGTTGACAAAGGAAATACCGTTGTAATGATTGAACACAACCTTGATGTCATTTGCCAAGCGGACAACATAATCGATTTAGGTCCTGACGGCGGAGAGCGCGGAGGCAACATTGTTGACGTGGGGACTCCAGAGGAAATCGCCGAGCGGTGGAAAAAAACAGGCTCGTATACGGGAAAATTCGTGGAGGAACTGCTTTTTCGGGAGAAAGCGCGGTGAAACAAAGGGCGGTTTCAAAAAATCAATGGGGGCAGTGTGCGCTCATTTTCGCGCTTTTGATTTTTTTGATTTTTCCGACTTTTTCGCAATCTTCTGGCGACAAATCTGTCATAAAAATCGAGTCCGCTCAAAAAACCGAATACAAAAAAGACAAAGAATCGAACGAAGACACGATTATTCTTACGGGAAATGTCCGCGTGAGCGTAACGCGCGGAAGCAAAACAACCACGATTCGCGCAGAAAAAGTGAACTACAATCGCGCAACCGATATGCTTTACGCCGAAGGAAACGTATCTCTCGAACAATCGTCGGGCGGTTCTGCTGGAGGCGAAACGGTTACAGCGGCAAGCCTTCTTTTTAACACAAAAACGCTAGAAGGAATATTTGACAATGGACGAGCCGTGCAAACGTCAAGCGACGCGCTCAATCTTCCAAGCGGTTCGACTCTTATTGTGGCTTCGGACATTTTTGGACGCGATTCAGGTGGCACGATTGCGTTTAAGTCAGGAAATTTGACGTTTTGCGACGACGAAAACCCGCATTGGCGAATTCGCGCCACAAGAATTTGGCTTTTACCGGGCGGAGAGTTTGCATTTTTGAACGCGGTGCTTTTTGTGGGGCGAGTGCCGCTTTTGTGGCTTCCCGCGTTTTATTATCCAAAAGACGAACTCATTTTTAATCCCGCGTTTGGCTACGACGCACGACGCGGTTATTATTTCAACACAACAACGTATCTGTACGGACGAAAATCCGCGCAAAGCACCAGTTCTTCAGACGACGACGATGACAAAATAAATTTTTTCAGTTTGATGAACACGTCTTCCATGAAAGAGCAAGTTCGAGAAGGGCTTGTGCTTCACAATTTAGACGAAGATTTCAAAGGCGACACATCGAATTACGTCAAAATCATGGCAGATTATTACGCAAACCTTGGTATTATGACGGGTTTTGACTCAAAATTGTCAAAAGTCGGTGCGCTTTCGTCTTTTGAAGCCACGGTTCAACTCGGCTTTTCTAGCACGGTTTTCAAAAACAACGGAACGTACCTTCCGTACAATGCTGCTGGAAACGAAGTTTCGGACGGGGCGGTTTTTCTTGGTTTTTCAACGCCGTTTCGATACCACGCAAATCTCAAATTCTCGATTTCTTCCCCGCTTCCGCTTTCCGTTTCGCTTCCTATTTATTCAGACCCGTTTTTTTCCGACGATTTTGGAACGCGAGCGGAATCGATGGATTGGATTGACTTTGCGATGAACGGAATTGACGACGACGATGACGACGACGATGCCACGGAAACGAGTTCATTTTCGTGGGATTTATCGGGAAGTTACACGTTTACGCTTCCAAAAGACGTTTCACCGTTTATTTCAAGCCTTGCGATTTCTTCGTTTTCGTCGAACGTGTCGTTTGCAACGCGCGCAACAGATTCGGCAAAACTCAAAGAGCGAAGCGAGTACGAAGAAGACTCGACTTGGATAACGTACACGCCAGAGCGAAAATTTTATTATCCTTCGCAAATCACGCCGTTCAAGACCTCTGGGAAAATTTCAGGAACGCTCATAAAAATTCCAGAAGATGCCAAAAGCACAAGTTCAATCGAAAAACCGCAAATTGCTCGTCCTGACGAACTCAAAAGCGAAGAGCAAAAGCAAAAAGAAAAAGAAGAAGCCGAAAAAAAGAAAAACGCTGACGGCGATGCGGAAAGCGAAAAAACTGAAAAAGACGAAGAAAGCGAGCAAGAAGAAGCGCGTGCGCTCACAGAAGATGCCCTTGTGCTTTTGACGATTCCGTCTTTTTCGCCACGCACGATTTCGGGGCTTTCGTATTCGCTTTCGTACTCAATTTCTCCTGATTTTACGTCGCAGATTTCTTACGCAAGCGCGAATCTTTTGACGAGCGAGGATTTTTCTTGGAGCGATATGCAATCAACGTACATAAACGTCAAATCGCCCACCACGCTCACGTCTTCTCTCAATCTCAAAGATGGATTTGTTTCTCTTTCAGACACGCTGACGTTTGAGCCGATTTATCAGTCGCATCCGTATCTCAAAGAAGAAAACGAAGAAAAAGACAACGGCGGATATTCGGAAACGTCGATTACGTCGATTGAAAATGCCGACAAAAGTGCGCGAAAACTCGATGTAACGAGCGTGAACGCGATTTCTATAAAACCGTTCGTTTACACGGAGCATTTTTCAGGAACGTCTCTAACTTGGAATACAACGATGAAACTCGTAAAAACAGAATTTGAAGCGGAAAATACTGCAACAGGAACCGAGGCGGCGTATTCTTTTAGAACGGCGGAATTTTGGAACGATGATTGCTTTACAACGCATAATGTGAGCGCGACGCTTCAAGCAAAAGAAGGCGATTTTTCGCAAACGCTCGTGCTTTCTTCAACGCTTCCGCCGCAAGTTGACGCATATCGCGGCACGCTCACGTTCGGCTTTCCGCTCGTAACGCTCTCTGCGGGAACGGGAATCAAGCGAAAAAGCAGCGAAGACGACGAATGGGTAAAAGAAGATTTCGTTCAGTCACTTTCCGTTTCGCTTCTTTCTTCAAAACTCAAATTCACGCAATCGTACACTTACGACCTTGAAGAAGAAGAACACGAGTCTTTTCGATTGGGACTTTCGGGCTACGGAGCCACGATTTCTTACACGATGAGCAACGTTGCAGGGTACGAGTTTAGCGTTTTGGAAGAAGACGGAAAAATCATCAAACGAAACGGGTGGAAAGCAAAACCAAGCGACGAAAAGGAATTTCAGCCGTATCAATTTTCGCTTGCATACACGAATCCATCAAAAACATTCAAATACGTCAGCGAGCGGATTTCATTTGCGCCCGCGATTTCAACGTCGCTCGTTTACGATTTTCTTCGCCCCACAAACAGTTATTTGTCGTTCAAACCGTCGTTCACGTTCAAAATCAACGAATTTTTGGACATCACGTTCAGCGCAGAAAGTCGAAACAGCGTCATCTATCGCTATTTTTGCCCCGAAGACGATTATCAATTTTACTACGCGGGAAACGGAGAGCGGAGTTTTTGGCAAGACCTTTTGGATTCGTTCCGATTTGACAGCGACGAAAAGCGCAGAGCGAGTGGCTTCAAAATGAAAAATATCGCCGTAACCGTAACGCACGACCTTGACGACTGGGATTTTAATTGCTCTTTCAAACTTTCTCCGCGCTATCTTTCAGACGAAAAACGCTACGATTTTAGTCCGTACCTTTCGATAAGCGTTGCCTGGCGACCGCTTTCTGGAATGAAAACAGAAATCGTAGACGAATACGGCGAATGGAAATTGAATCCGTAACGACTTAAAAAGAATTCACTCGTTGAAAATCGACGGTGAATTTCGTAAAATTGAACGTGTTTTTTGGTGGAGGTTTTTTGTGGGCAAAAACAAAATCGGTTCGTTTGGCGTTTTTATGCTCTCGCTCGTGATTCTTTGCGCCGTTCTTCTTGGAAGTGCGCTTGGGTTTGCCCTTTCAATGACAAAATACGTCCGCGATAACGAAAATTTCACCGAGTTTTCCACGGCACTCCCCACAAAACTCCTCGACATAAACGGCGAGTTAATCACCGAATTTGCAAGCGAAGAAAAACGCGAAATCATTTCCGTAAAAAAACTTCCGCAGCAAATGATTGACGCGCTTCTTTCTCGCGAAGACAAACGATTTTACTCCCACAAAGGATTTTCCGTCTTCGCCACGCTCCGCGCGATTTTTGGGCGAGTCGTTGGAAAAAACTTTGGCGGCGGTTCCACGATTACGCAACAAATCGCGGGAACGCTTTATTGCGACCGCACCGACATGAGTTATCGCCGAAAATTGTTGGAACTGTGGTGGGCAATCCAAATGGAGCGGCGGTACACAAAAGACGAAATCCTTGAATTGTATTTAAACAAAACGTATCTGGGCGCAGGTCGCTACGGCGTTTCGGCGGCGAGCAAATATTACTTTGACCACGACGCGACTTCTTTGACGGCGGCAGAAAGCGCAATGCTTGTGATTCAACTTTCAAGCCCCGCTTTAATGAATCCGTTTGAAAACCCAAATTATGCAATGGCTCGCCAGCGCGATGTTTTGAGCAAAATGGTCGAACACGAATTTATCACCGAGGAAGAGGCGGACTCTTCGTTCAACGACTATTGGTCGCATTTTGACTACACGCGGACGGGAGCGGCGGCGGCTTTTACGCACGACGACAACGCGCCTTGGTTTAGCGAATACGTTAGACGCGAATTGAGCGGAATGATTTATGGAACGGACGACATTTACACGTCGGGCTTTACGGTGAACACAACGCTCAATCTAAAACACCAAAAAGCCGCGCAAGACGTAATGGACGAGTACATCGCAAAGGCAAACAGAAGTTATCAAAGGTCGTCGAGTTCAAGAAAAAATCAAGCGTTTCGGATTTACACGCCAATTTCTGAAATGCTCTCGCTTCTCTACGGACTCAACGGAATCAAAGTTTCTGAGCAACGTCAAGAATCAATCGCAAAATCCACGTACACAAACGCAATAAATCCAGTAATCGACGTGATGAGTCTTCTTTTTGACTTGGATTCGCTGAAAATTGGAGTCGTGAATCGAGCGAACGCAGTCGCAAAATCAAATGTGGGAAAAACGACGATTGAAGGCACGATGATTTCGCTTGAAAACGAAACAGGGTACATTACGGCTCTTGTGGGCGGTTCCAAATTTGACAGCGAAAATCAATTTATCCGAGCCGTTCAATCAAAAATCCAACCAGGTTCGTCGTTCAAACCGCTGTATTACAGCGCGGCAATCGACACGCGAGCGTACACGCCCGCGTCAATCATTTCCGACACGCCGATGGTTTTTCACACGGCAGACGGAAAACCTTACATTCCGCAGAATTTCCGCGGCGAATGGAAAGGCGACGTTGAACTGTGGTACGCGCTCGCTCATTCGATGAACGTGCCGTCTATAAAAATCTTGGACGGAATCGGCTTTGACGCGGCAATCGAGCGAACGTCAAATCTTTTGGGAATTCCTGAAAGCGAACTTGAAAGTCGCGGATTTTTCCCCGTGTATCCGCTCGGTCTTGGCGTTTGCTCCGTGCGACCGATTGAAATGGCGCGGGCTTACGCGGTTTTTGCGAACGGCGGAAAAGACGTAACGCCGCTTTCGATTAGAACCGTCTGCGACCGCGACGGAACGGTTTTGATAAATCACGAACACGACGTTCGCGTTTATCAAAAAAATCTCGGTTCTGCCGCGCAAATCATTTCTCCGCAAACGGCATACGTTATGACGCAACTGTTGGAAAATACCGTTCGCTCTGGCACGCTTGCAAGCGCAACTCAATCTGGCACAAAACTTCGCTACAAACGAAAAGACGGAACGCGCTACACGATTCCCGCTGCTGGAAAAACGGGAACAACGCAAAACTGGGCGGACGCTTGGACGCTAGCGTACACGCCGTATTACACGGCGGCGTTTTGGTTTGGCTTTGATAAGCCTGGGCAATCACTCGGACTTGAACTCACCGGTTCCACGCTCGCAGGCCCGGCTTGGGCGGATTTTATGGAAAAAGCGCACGAAGGCTTGCCGTACAAGGATTTTCAGCGTCCTGGTTCTGGCACTGTTGCCGTGAGCGTTTGCTCTGAAAGCGGACAACTCCCCACGGAAGATTGCGGAAAAAACAAAATCGTTTTGTATTTTCTTGAAGGCACGCAACCGACCGAGCCGTGCGAAATCCATTCAAAAAATGCAATCGGAAGAACGCTTGCGGTTTCAAGGCTCGAAGCGGAACTGTTTGGCGCAGGATTTGCGAGCGAAATTTTTATTCAAGACGACGAAATGCTCAAAATAAATCTTGAAGACGAAGAAGAAGAGCGCGATTTGTTCAATCAAAACGAAAACGAAATCGATATGTTCGGCGAAGACCCGATTGAATACAACTTTCTTCTCGACTAAAAACAATTTTTGCACACTTAGCACAAAAACACGCCGTAAACCGCCCCCGCCACCACAATCAAAATGGGGTGAATTTTTGTTTTTGAAAGAACAAAAAGCGAAGCAAGGTAAAAACACGCATTTGGAAAAGATAACGTGGCGTTTTGCCAGGTTGTTGGATTTGAAAAAGTCGCGCCGTCTAAATTGGCAAGAGAAAGCAAAAGGACTTTTGCG
>CALFJF010000012.1 GCA_937877535.1 uncultured Treponema sp. | reverse complement strand
TCCGTTCTCGTCATAGAACCAATAATACCAGCGGACTTCCTTCTTGCCGTTCTTTATCTCCGTCCTTTTGAACAAGTGTCTGATTTTTGCCATAACAACCTCCAGCATATTACAAAAAAAGAAATTATGCTATTCCCTTTTTATTCCCAACTCGCCCAAAAATGATTTTACCACAGACTTAAAAAACGAATAAATCGTTATTTTATAAGCGCTTACAGAAGCATTTAAAATTGCGCGCAAGGGATTGGAGCGGCGGCGAAGCCGTTCCGGAGCGGCGGTGGTTGAGCGAAGTCGAAGCCACCAGCGCGTTTAGCGAAGCGGCGGAATGGAGCGCGCTTAGCGCGGAACCGCGAATAGCCCGACCGCCGCTTGTCGGCGGTTGCGCCAGAATAATCACTCCCCTGCCCTGCCTCCAAAGGATTGAAGAAAAGCCTGATATGGGGCATAATGGGAATGCGGATTGCGGCGGCGTTGGGCTGCCCTCCCCCAATTTTAGGAATTTGTATGGCTAAAAAAATCGGAAGGCTCTTGCTTTTGATTTCCGCGGTGCTTCTTGGCGCGTTTTTTTGTTCGTGCAGCTTTTTTGGAAGCGATGACGGCGGAATCACAAAAAGTGAGAGCGACTATCTCATTCTCTCTTATTTTGACGCGGACAACAACTTAAATGACGATCTGTTTAGAGATTTAGCAAATGAGCAGTATGCGCTTTCGGCAATCGAGGGAACGGCTGGCGCGCCCAGCGTGAAGATTCTTGCGCTCTGGGACGGAGAGAGCGAGGAGGAGTGCGCAAGCGACGGCAATACGCGGGTGCATCCTAACGGTGCCTTGTACGAACTTGGGGCGATGGACAAAGACCAGCTTTATCGGCTTAATAGCGGGGCGGAAACAGGCTTTGTCCTATCATCTAACACAAAAGACCTAACCTCTTCTGCCTCTTGGCTAAAAGAAGAGCCTGATATGTCTGACGTAAGCACGCTAAAGGCTTTTCTTTCATGGGCGAATAAATACTACAGCGCGAATAAGGTCGTCCTGATGCTTTCTGACCACGGAGCAGGAACGGAATACGAGGTGTATTCGGGCGGAATAGGCGGCTATTATAACGATTACTCATCGCGCTCGCTATGCGTTGATGAGACGAACGGGAGCGAAAAAACGCTTTCGGCGGCGGACGTAAAAAACGCGATTGCGGATTCGGGCATTGCGGTGAACGTGATTTGGCAGGACTGCTGTCTTCAAGGCAATGCCGAGACGGCATATATTCTTCGAGGCAATGCGGATTATCTTGTAACGAGCATGAACTTGAGCTATGGGAATGACCATTATTCTGCAATACGCTCTCTTTCTAGCAGCAGCACAACGCCGCTTGACTTTGCAAAAGCCGTGGTAAAGGCGTATGCGGATACTCTAAAAAGTATTATATGAGCTATACCGCAGGCTCAAGAGCAAGTTTTGATGAAATGCTTACACAGGCGGTCTACAGCCTTGATAAAGAAAGGCAGGAAACGCTTTATTCTAGGATTTCTTCTCTTTCAGCGGCACTTAAAAATGAGGGAACGAGCACTTGTAAAAGGGTTTACAGCGATTATCTGTCGCAGAACGGCAAGTATCTTTCTTCTTGCAAGGGAATGGCGTATTGCGGAACTTACGTGTACTTAAACGACATCGGCTATTTCTGCCAGAACATTGCAAATGACACATCTCTTTCGGAAGCGAGCAGAACGGCGGCAAATAATGTGATAACGACGCTTGATTCTATTGTGCAAAGTGCATGGATGGGAAAGCGCGGTGTAACTTATTATGCAAAAAATGTAAGTGAGTATACGGGAAATCTCAGCGGCACTTTGGGTCTTACGATTACGACACAGCTAAATCCTTCTTGCTCGCAATCTGACGGAAGGGAATCTCCTGTGTTTCCGATATATTCGTATTACAATGAACTTACGGGCTATAATCCTTATTGGGGAGCGTTGATAAAAATATGGCATTCAGACGAGCTTTATCAGTAACAATTCTTTTTCTCTTTACTGCCTCCCTGCTTTCATCTCAGGGCTTGTTCGGCAAAGGGTGCACGGTGAGCGAAACGGGTGTTCTTAGAGAATCGGCGGACGGCGAGTACACGCTTATTGCAGGCGGCTCGTCGAGGAGTCGCAAAACAGTGCATATAAAAGAGGCAGAAGGATACGAGGAGGCATACAGTGCGCTCAAAGGCCTTGTGGGGCAGGAAATCCGCATTGAGGGAAGGAAAATCAGCCAGAAAAGCCCATGGAACATCACGGTAGGGCTAATCGCGGTAGCAGTTCCCTAGCCCGACTGCATTTTCCTACTTGTTGTTAATCACCAAAGCCTCGATTACGCCCGGAACCCAGCCGCAGCAGGTAAGAAGCGTGACGATGACGATGGAGCCGCAGCCCTTGTCAAGAACGGCAAGCGGCGGAAAAATAAGACACAATAACACGCGAAAACAGCCCATAGCGTTATCTCCTGATTTCAGTTGGCTTTATATTTCTTCCTTTTTGGATTTTGATTTTCGATGTAGGCTCTAAAGTCAATCCGTTCATTCGGTAGTAATCTCCACTCCAGATGATATTTCCGCATCCTTTGCCATCGTAAGAATAATTCGTGCAGCCCAAGAAATACCGCTCGTCTTTCTGCTTTTTTGCAATCAAAAAACCGTCGCATTTGTCGCACTTTTGTATGGAAAGTTTCCCCGCTTCAATTTGATTTGTCATAAAATCGCATACTTCGGGGTCATTCATGCAAATCCACAGGTTAAGGCCGTAGGCATGCTTGATTTTCCGCTGCAAGGGGTAGCCGCACATCGGGCAGGATTTTTTGAACGGAGAGCCATCTTTTATCTCCTCGTTCCAGTCGCCTTTGAGAACGACATTCTTGTAGTCATGCTTGATTTCAAGCAGAAATTCCGATGGATTTGATTCTGGCGCGATGAAGTACACGCGGTTCTTGGTGCGCGTCATGGCAACATAGAACAGGCGGCGTTCCTCTGCGGCTTCAATGGAATTGTCCCGCTTTACGACATAATTCAGCACGGGGTCATCCTCGATTTTTGAGGGAAAGCCATAAGTCTCATTTTTGCCGTTGATGACAATCACATTGTCGTAGCCCAAACCTTTTGAAGCGTGCGCGGTCATAAAGCTGATTTTGAGTTCGGGGTGTTTTAAGCTTTTGATTTTGTTTCCATAGTCTTTGTATTCAAATAGACTTGAACGCTCCAAATTTTTGCCGTCAAAGCCAAAACGACCGAGCAAAAGAATTTCCTGCTTCTTGTAATCTTTTCCTTCCGCTTTGCTGAATGCAATAATTTGTTCGAGCGCAGTTTCGACCGCGCGCGCAAGATTGTAGTTTGCGTTCCCGCCGAATTTTTTCGGCTTTGAATCATACGTATAAATAATCACAGGGTCTTTTATCGTCTTCGGAGATTTGAGCGATTTTTGAATCTGCGCCGTGTTTTTCTGAATGAAATTCCCCGCGATGTCGATGACTTCCTGCGAGTTGCGGTACGTGTTCGTGATTTTCAGTTGCTCGGCATAGCCCATGATTTTTTCAAACTGCGTAAAAAGAGTGATGTCCGAACCGCTGAACGCATAAATGGACTGCCAGTCGTCGCCCACGGCAATGATTTTTGCCCGAGTAACATCATGCAACGCACCCACCAAATCAAACCGCTGTCGCGAAATGTCCTGATATTCATCCACGATGATGTACTTAAAGTCAATCTGCTCGCTCACGGCCTTTGATTCTTTGAGCAATTTGGCAGATTTGTTTATCATGTCGGAAAAATCGACCGCGTTGTTTTTCTGCAAATACCGCTCGTATTCCAAGTAACATTCCTTGCATATTCTCAGAAATAACTTCGTACGCACATTCTCAGTTTTCGCCGACCAATCATCAAACTGCTCTGAGAAATAGCCGTTTGTCTTGAAGTTTGAGATAAAGCGGTCTACAAGATTTATGAGCTTACGGATATAGCGGCTTCCGTCCTGATTTGAGATTTTCTGCATGACTTCCTTGTTGTCGCGCGGATTTAGGACGAAGCCGAAAGATTCCAGTTTTTCTTTAAGATGAGCGAGTAATTCTCTTCCGTCGTTATATTGTGAGCAAGTGCAAATAAGTTTCGTTCCGTGCCTTTTGTGAAGCGCAACCTTATCACGCATCGCTTTATTATATTTTTTCAATTCTTCTGCGGTATATCTGTCACTATATCCGTTTTCTGTTACGCCAAAATGCTCGATGTAGGCTTCTTTCCCGTCCTGACGAATCAAAAAGTCGGGCGTATAGGTTTTTTTTGCGCCGTCAATGTTGAACTTGTAGCGCGGCTCGTATTCATACTCGATGTTGTTCAGATACAAAAAATTCGCAATCTGCACTTCTTCCTGCGAGCGCAAGACTTCGTTTTGAATTGTGACATGCGTTTTTCCTCGGCTTTGTCTGATTTCCGCATCGTATTTTACTTCGCCAACCTCGCTTTTGAGCGTGGAAAAATTGGAGGCAGAAAGCTTCGCCAGAAAATCAGCCTTGCTTTTCGCGTCAATAGGTGCGTCAAAATAGCTGGCAAAAAACTGAATCAAGTCATCAACAAGCTTCTGATTTTGCAAGACTGAATCACAAAAATAATCCTCCAGCACAAAGTAGAGCTTTTCACTCTGCACGATGTTCAGCTTTTCATCGCTTTCTTTGTGCAGAATCGCGTTTCCCGTTGAGTGGAAAGTCGTAATCGGGCAGTCGATTTTTAGCAGCTTCTGGATTTTCTCTTTCAGCTCGCCCACCGCCTTGTTCGTGAACGAAACGACAAGGATTTCTTCGGGCTTTATGCCGCGCCTTTCAACAAGATATTTCACCTTTGCCGCAACCGTCGTCGTCTTTCCTGCCCCCGCGCCCGCAATCACAAGGCAGTAGTCCTCGTCGGTCAGAACCACTTTTCGCTGGTCCTCGTCAAGCATGATATTCGGGTCTATGTCGCGCAAAATCGTGTCTAGGTAAGATTTTTCAGAAAGCAATTTTTCGCTGATAAAATGCTCGTTATGCCGTGTGACAAGATTTTTTACATCCGAATATTTTTCCAAAACGGAAGGGATTTCATCGGCAGGGATTTTGTTCTTCCTGCAAAAATCGGAAAGCAAATCGTCATTCTGCAGCTGCTTAAAATACAAGATGCTTTCCTTGCAATCTTCAAGCCTTTTGAGATAGTCGCTTTTCGCAATGTAGGAATCGGAAGCAAGCAGATTGTCCAGAATCGTTCCCAAAGAGCGAAGCGCGCTCAAGTTTGGATTTTCAAAATATGCGGAAAGAGGCTCTGACTTGCCCCTATTTTTTGCTTCACTGTTCCCAAAAACCCGATGTAAGAATGACATAATTTGCTTCTACCACCATAATAAACGCTTTTTCTCTTTATTGCAAATACACCGCAGGGGAGGTCTGGCAAAATCAGGCACAAAAAACATCAATTCTTACTGGCTGAAAAATACTTCCCTACAAGTTCTTCTGCCAGCGACTCAAAGATGCTTTCGATGCAATCCTCAAATTCATCATCCTCATCCTCCGAGCTTGCCGTGCCTTTTAAAACTATTTCTCCCGCCCTAGTGTCATACATCATAATGTCAAAATCCACAGACAGCTTCACCTCAGAGCTTCCCCTGCCCAAAAAGAATCCGCCGACGGGCATCATAAAGGAGCTGGTGCTTCCGCTGCTTGAGTACATATTCAAAAGCTTTATCTCAACAAGCAGCTCAATTTCCTTTGACAAAATGATTTCATCGTACTCCGCCTCAGAATACTCCCGCAAAGGAGGCATAACTTCCGAGCTTTTAAAAGCGGTTTTCCCATTCCTTTCAAATTGCTTTTTTATCTCGCTTTCCAGCCGGATGCGATATTTCAAATTATCAAAATTGCAGAAAATCAGAATTTTGTCATAATTCAGAAGGTCACTATCAGGTTTTGCGATGCTTTCAATTTGTGTGGAAGCGCAGCCTGCCAGTATCAGAGCCAGAAACAAAAGCAACGGCAGGGATATATTTTTTTGCATGGAGAAATCTCCTTTGCAAAGTATTATACCACACCTTTCAGCAATAATCATCGCTATAGAAGACAGGCCAAACGCATTATAATTAAATCTTATCTAAAACTGGCTCCCAGTCGCAAAATCTTACTAAAAAAATTATAATGCGGTTACCCTGCCGAATTTAAGTGTTGACATTCAGCAATGAGACCACTATATTAAAATGCAGATTACGGTGGGGCTTTCGGGCGACACTTAAGAAAGGAGCGGATGCGTTCGGCTTCTTTGTTTTTTAAACGGTCTTTTTGACTTTTAGCTCGTGTAGCTGCTCCGCCAGCTTGCGCGCGGCGTGAGGGTCGCTTGTATCGTACAGCCAGTTGTGGTTGAAGCAGGCAATCGTATTTTCGTTTCCGCTCGTACCGATGACGAGGCTATGGAAGCCCGTGTCCTTTTCCGCTTCGATGGCTTTCACCAAATCAGCAGGCAGCGTTCCCATCACGAAGTCAGAAATCATCAGCACATCGGCGTTCTTGTAGCCCTCTTTCCTGAGCATTTCCACCGCATGGCGAAGAGCCGGGCTTGCGTCCGTTCCACCGTTGAAGCTCATCCGCAAAAACTGCACAAGCCGTATGAGCGCGTCGCCAGCCTTGAAGTCGGACATATCCAGCGTTATTTCCCCTGCAGAGCGTTTTTTTATGCGTGCGATGAAAATCGATTATTCCACAAACGGATTTTCTTTACCAAATGCACTGAAACTTAATCTCAATTATATAAAGGACATTCATATCAAGTGCCTCATGCTCACAAAAAAGTACACACATTTCTGGCGGAACAAGTCCTTTCCAGTTTTTTCTGACACTTGTTATTAGTGGTGAAATTAATGGAAGTTGACAGAATTTTGGAAGATTTTGAAAAATTAGAAATCAGTTTAAAATAAAAAAGCAAACCGACGCATCAGTTTGCCCCAGAGTGTAGTCCGAAGACACGCACCCGCAATTCATATTTAAACTACTACGAAACTGCGAAATTGTCAAGAGACTTTTGGAGCTTTCAGAACCCACTGTTCAAAACTATCCAACATAGTCTTATGGTTCGTTCCGACAATTTCAAAATATGCTTCTTTTGGTATTTTGGTAAAAACTCCTTCACAAAATTTATTATACTCATGCAAGAAACTTATGCATTCTTTCGTTCCAGTCGTCATTTTCCTAAACACATACGCAATCAGCACTATATATGTGTCAAAATATTTGAAGTCAAGATTTTTAAGTCCCGTTTCGCGTTCCAAAAGCGTTTTGAGCTGCTTATTGACTTTTGCATTTTTAAATCGAGTGTCGAACACAACACCGTTGTGGGCAACCGCATTCCGCAAATCTCGAAGAGCGTAAATGATGAACGAAATGATATGCCCGTTGCCATCAAGATTTGTGGGAAGAGCGAGCAGTTTTGATGTCGTCACGCGGATATTTCTGTTCGCGCACGAAAAGAAAGTGCCGAACTCTCCGAGCGTAAGCGACTCGAATGCCGCCCACACGGGAATGGATTTTCCGCCGTTAAAAAAGTGATTCTCAATTTCGCGCCCATTCTTATAATCGCGGACAAGCGCAGAATGTACCCGAATCTGCAAGTTCATCAGCTTGGCGTACTCTTTTTTGTATTCGCGGCTTCCGTTCTTGTAATTTTTGTGATTCGTGAGCGATTTTGCGAAAATCACCGATAGTTCAGGCGACTGGCTGTCGGCAAGCAGCGATTCAAGGAAATAACTTTTAAGCGCGTTTTCGATAAACATGATTTTGGGGTAGACGAGGCTCTTCAAGTCCATGTCAAATCGATTGAGGGCGATAATCTGCCGAATATCAGTAAAGGCAATGCGATTATGTGTACTACGGATAAAGCGATAGCCCTTGTAACCGTGGTAGTAGCCTATATTGCGCAAATCCGCAAGTTGATTCTGGTCAACATTGATTCCGTGTTCTGAAGAAAGATGCTCGGTCAAGTCTTGAAGTGAATACATAGAAATAGAATAGTTAATATAAAAGAAAAGTACAAGGCTCTCTTAAAACGGCCAGCCGTTTGCCAAAATGTCTTTTTCCGAAACAAGGATTTCCATTGCCCGCTCGGATTTTTCATATTCGATTCCTAGCTTATATCTGTCCGACAAAAACAGGCATCGCTGGTTCTTTGAGCCAATCCAGTCGCGTTTGGTGTCGGGCTGGCTCTGGTCATACAGACCGTCTACGAGAATATCCGTGTTCTGTAAAAGCAACTGCACACTCTCATCGGGCGAATTTTGGAGCGTTTCATACAAAAATCCAGTGAACACAAGCACCGAAAGTTCGTTTTGCCTGCACCAAACGGCAATTTGGCTTAACCCCTCCGCCTGTAACAGCGGCTCGCCGCCGATGAATGAAATGCCCTCAATGCCAAAATCAGTCTTTGCTTTTTTTATGAGCTGAATAACATCTTGCACTTCAACAATATGGGCGGCTCTGATTTTTTGCATCTGCTGGTTGCAGCAGCCTTCACACCGTTGTAAGCAGCCCTGCACCCAGAGCGCGAAGCGTTTGCCAGGACCTTCCGCCTGAGTGCAAAACCTGACCGCCGCAAGATTCACATAACGCGCCATTATGCAAAATCAAATTCAAAAATCGGTTCAGTGAGCGTGATTTTTATCTGCCGTCCCTCAATGCCGTCCGTTCGCATAAAAATCCATTCTGCAAGCGGATTGACGATGCAAGTTTCTATCGTGTTCAAAAGCCCTCGCCCGCCGTTCGCAACGCCAGCCTTTTTCGCAATGAAACCAAATGCCGCATCTTCATCAGCAAACACAAGCTCCGCCTTGTATTTTTCTCTGACAAAATCCTCCACCGCGACAAATTTTGCCTTTGCAATCTGAACGAAAACTTTCGGCTCGCTGATAAAATTGAACGCAACGATGTTGTCTCCGATTCGGTTCAGAAGCTCAGGGCGTTTGAGCTCGCTCACAAAATGCTCCTTCACTTTATTAACAAATGTCTCCCGAATCTGTTTTTCTTCCATGCCCGAAGGATTCACATCTGCCGCACCGATGTTTGAAGTGAAGATGATAATCGTTTCCGCAAAAGAGACGGTCTCGCCTTTTCCGTCAGTCAAGCGACCATCCTCCAAGATTTGCAGGAATTTGTCAAGGATTCTGCCGTGCGCCTTTTCAATCTCATCAAACAAAATAACGCAGAACGGTTTTTCCTTGACGGCGTTCGTGAGCTGTCCTCCTGCTTCGTAGCCCACATATCCAGGCGGTGCGCCCACAAGACGCTGGTCGCTCTGCTCGTGGTTGTACTCAGACATATCAAAACGGATGCAGGCATTCTCGTCGCCAAACACAAATTCTGCCAATGCTTTTGCAAGTTCCGTCTTTCCTACGCCCGTCGGTCCCACAAAAAAGAGCGTTCCCTTCGGCTTTTTCTGCTTTGCTGAATGTTGCAAGCCCGAAAATCCCGTGTATGCGCGGATAATGACATCCTTCACTTTTTCGACCGCCTGCTCCTGCCCTTTTACGCGGCGCGAAAGCCGTTCTTCCACTTCGGAAAGTTTTTCTTTGGAAAGTTCCTCCCACGGACTGACTTTTTCGCCATACTTGTAGAGGTTTACCAACTTTTCAAAAGTCACAGTTTCGCCATTCTGTCGGGAAAGCTTCATCAGCTGGGCTATTTCTTTGAGGGAAAATCCATCAAGCGCATCGGTCAAATCATCAAAAATCTTTTTGTCGCCGATGTTCTGGCTTATTTTGAGGCAGGATTTGTTGTCATTCAAAAACTGACTTCGTTCCGTTCGCGCAGGAAGAGGCACATTCACCGTGCTGACCAGCGGATTGTTCAGATAATAGGCGGGCGGAATGAGCGCGTTGTTTTTGGTGACAAGCACGACAATGTTGTTCACCGCGTCAAAATCTGGTGAAAGCATATTGTATGACTGCGAATCCTGTAGCGTTTTTCCCAAAACGGTAAGATACTGCCGTTCCGCATCGGAAAGCGCGTTCGCGTTGCCGAAAATGTAATCGGAATAATCAAGAACAAACGCCGTCTTTTTTGCGCCGCCCATAATGAGTTGCATCATATATGGAAAGAACTCGGCAGGATCTTTGTGGGACGGGGCATTGTTGGACTGGGCATTGTCGGCTGCCGATGAATCCGAGCCATCGCCCAAGTCGTAGTCGTTTCCGCCAGAAGTTTGTTCCGAGCCACTCGGATTGCTGATTACTTCGATTTTGTCAGAAAGTTTCGCGTCAATTCCGCTCACTCTGTCCCATTTTAAAACTTTTTCATAGCCTCTCTGCTTTAAGTTTCTGATGAGAAGATTGATGAGCGGGCTATATTTTCCGTTATTCAGCGTATCAAAATAAATGTCGCCCGTATTTCCAAAAAGAATGATTGACGATTTGATTCCTGCATCGCGGTTGAATTTTTCAAGCCACGGGCTTTGCCGTGTCGCATTTTCTGCCATTACATGTTCCTCCTGTTTGAATCGACTGAAACGCTTTGCGTGCGCGAAAGTCGGTCGGGATTTTCCCAAATAACGCGCTCATCAGAGAATTTCACCGAATAGATTTTTTCCAAGTCCACATTGAATTTTTCTATGTCTTTAAGGCAAGTCATTCCTTCGTAGTGGTCAAAGCGGTAATTCAGTTTGCCTTCAAGATTGATTTTGCAAGTCGCCTGCTTGCCAGACGGCTTTTTTGCCGTGATAAGCACATAGGAATCTTTTCCCTCGCCAAAAATCTGCGGCTTTTCCACCGTGAATTCCTGCGAGCGCAGTTCCTTGATGATTGCCTTGACCGTTTCGCGGCGCACTTCCTCATCGATGAGCGAGTCGTCAACTGACTTTTGGATTTCGCGGAGTTGTTCGGCAATGTTCGTCTCGGAAGATTCCGCAGAAAGCGTGGCTTTGAGAGCGGCAAGTTTGTCCAATGCAACCTTCTTTTTTTGCTCGTTCTCAAATTTCTCGCTTTTTACGGATTCTGCGACTGCATCAATCTGTGCAGAAAGAAGCGCGACCTTTTCTTTTGCGAGTTTTTCCGCTTTCCATTGAGCCGCCTTTTCGCTTGCCTGTGCAGAAACGACATTCAACTGCTCCTTGACAGCCTCTTCCGTCGTTATCGCCTCACTTTCAATGCTTGCTTTGAGAGCCTCCAAGTCTGCCACGCCAAAATTCGCGACATGGGGATTTTTTATTTCCGCAAGTTCGGCATAAAAAAATTCGACCAGTTTTGATTTTGCCTCTTCGCGCTTCCGTTGTAATTCCAAAAAACGCTGCCGTTCTTTTCTTGCAGCCTCTTCTTTTGCCGAGCGGAAAAGAAAATCCAGAGAACCAATATTTCTTTGCACTTGGCGGCAAACATTCCGTGCGGCAAACACATCATCTTGCAGATTCTGCTCAATGCGGGAGATATTTCGTGCAAGTTCCGCCATTTCATCGGGAATATACGCATCGTACTCGTCATTTTTCATGCGCTGATACGCGGCGGCAATTTCTTTGTACGCGCGCTCTGCATCTTCGCCCGCCCGCTTCCGCTCAAGTTCCTCGCGGCGTTTTTGTTCGAGTTGATATTGCAATTCATGTTCGCGGCTCATTTTTTATGTCCTCCATTTCCATTCGTTTTGCCTGTATTTTTTGCAGCGGAATAAATTCGCTTTATCCGCTCAACAAACGCATTGTTCGACTCCGCACTCTGAACCGTTCCATGCCATTTTCGGAAATTTTCAAAATTCGTTTTCCATGTGTTCAGTGACTCGCTTAGTTTTTTTGCATTTATTGATTGCAGTGCATTTTCAATCGTCACATCGGGACTCTCCGCATCCACATTCGGAAGTTGGGATAAAATTGAGCGGTAACATTCAGCGAGTTTTACGGCACGCACTTCTATATCAGAATGTGGATTTTTAAATTCGCTCCCAAATACCTTTTTAAAAACGCTATTCTTTGCTTGGGCTGAATACAGTTTTCCTAAAAGCCCCTGCTTGTCCAAGTAGCCCACAGAATCAGGCGAGCATTGCCTTATAAAATCAAGAAAACTCCAGATTTCTTCCACCGAATCTGTCGGCATCATTTGTTCAAGCACGAATTTCAGCAAATCGCGCAAAACTTGATTTTTTACCACGGAAATTGCCGCATACTCCTCAATTACCGCCTGTGCGGATGCAATGTCCGTTACCTTGCTTTGAATCTGCTCTTTGTCGATGATGAGCGCGATAATTTCCTCGTCGGAGATGTATTTTTTACCTGTCAACTCCGCACTGAGTGAATTAAGTTCCTCAATTTTCTTTGCTTTTTCCTGCATTGTGCCAGCAGAAACAAGTTCGCCAAAATACTTTTTGAACTCATCCTTCATGCCGTTTACCTCGTTCAGAAGGAACAGCACGGCGGGCAATTCTTTGCCATACTTTTGCACGAGCGAGCGGATAAATTCTTGCAGGCCGGGCTTTTTGTTCTTCGGAAGATACGCAAAGGTAAGAGAGCGGGAAACATCGCCCGCGCGGACAAGAAAGCGTTCCGCAATAAGCGAGAAATTCTCTGTCATAAGCAGGCAGTTGCTTGCCAGTAATTCTTCTGGGAACGAAAGAATCAGCATACCGTCAGCCGAATTTGCGGCAAGTTTTTCTGCGCCAGATACAATGCGTATTTTGAAAGACTTTTTGTCGTCTTTGTTTTTGTTCTTCCTGCCCGCCTGATTGTTTTGGGCAAGAGCGTTTTTATCAAAAAATCTGCTGTCAATGACAACCGTTTGATAGTTATTGTCAGTTGCATACTTGCCGATTCGACCTTGCAATTCTTCAAAACGAATCACCTGTGCAATTTCCTCATCGGGCTTCGTCACTTTTGTATCGGGAACATTTGCAAGGGATTCTGGAACGGGATTTTCAAAGTTCTCCAGACTTGCTTCCTCAAGCTCCGTTACTTTGTTGCTTTCGATTTTCCACACCAGCCCGTCTTTGAGATGAACCTTGCGAGAAATGTTATCGAAAAGCGTTTCCGTTTTTGTTGGCACAACGGACTCAATCTCCGTGTTGTCCTTTAGCCAGTCAATTTTCTTGCTGTTTTTCTTCTTTTTCTTTTTGCCTTTTTTGCTACCCGAATTTTCTTCTGATTGTTTTTCATCTTCTGGATTTTCAGAACTGGCAGACGGTTTTTGTGATTCAATGTAATCGCGCACTTCCCGCTCTGGAAAGGCAAATTCATCAAACTGCACATAGTTTCCGTCCGCTTCCGCAGACAGTTTTTTGTTTTCCCAATCAAGTTTTTTCTGCGTAACATCAAACAGCACATCCAACGAATCATCGGAAGATTCGGCGGGCAAAAGTCCTTTCTGCTGCATTTCGCGACCGAGCGGAAGCACTTCTACATCGTCAAGCGAAAGTTCAGAAAGCGAAGTGTCATCGGTGAGCGATGGACACGCCACCGCCTTCAAATCATACAAGCGCTTGAGAACAGGCTTCATCAGCACATCGGGATTGTCAATTTTAAAATAGGTGCGGAAAAATTCGTCCATGTTCATTTCGCTGAATTCCGTGTCCTCAGCCTGTATCAACGATTCCAGAAAAAGCCATTCAAACGCCGTCGATTGTCTAGCGGTGGCATGCGTTACACGGGTGGCGTATTTTATGAACGGATATGAAATTATCTCCTCGCAGATTTCCATTATTTTCCTCCCATTGCCTTGTACTCCGCCAAAATCGATTTTTCCAAATCTGTAGGAATGAGTTTCGATGTCTTTGCAAAGCATCCATGCCGCTCTAAGTCCGAAATGATGTTTTCATACACAGGAAGTGTCAGCTCGCCCTCGCCGTCCATCTTAGGAATCGTGATTTGAAGCTTGCTGTACATTTGCTTTGCGCCCACGATGAACAGCAGGTTCTGTACGCGGGAAAACGCCACATTGATTCGCTCGTAAGTGACGACATGCTTGCTTGCCCTTGCGAATTTGTTGTTGCGAACAAGGCTTGTGATGATGATGTTCTTTTCCTTGCCCTGAAAGCGGTCTACCGTGTTCACATCGATGTCAAGCGATTCAAAATCCGATTTGAATTCTTTGGAAGCGCGGATTTTCTTGACCTCGGAGCGGATTTCATTCACCTGCCGCTGATAAAAACTGATGATTCCGACGCTTATGCGCGTGTCGGTTTCTGTTCCGTCATCGTTTTTCGTCAGTTTGTGTCCCTGTGCCTTGTACTCAGCCGCAATCTTTTTGAGCAGTTCGAGTATGATATGCTTTTCAAGCACATTGCATGCGGAAGTGCTGTTCTCGCGGAATGTTTCGTTAATCGGCGTTCCGCTCGGCAAAAACGATGAGTCAAGCCAGTACACATGATTCTTTGGCTGAATGAACGAAGAGCCATCGATTCCGTCGATTTTAAGATTGTGCGCTTTGGTTTTGTTTTCCGTTTCCCGCGACAAGCCGTTTTTAAGCCTGCCATCGTAAAAGCGGTTGATGACATTCATAATGTCCGAATGCATACGGTACTGCGTGAGGAGCGAATGTTTGATGCTTTTGTCCGCCTGCTCAAAATATGCCTTGAACAGCGAAGCCGTCACCATGTTCTTGTACTTCTTGAAATTCTCTTCGGTGAGGATTTCTTTCAAGCCCGCGTCCTCGCCATTTTCGTCATCGTCAAGAGCGTCAATCATCTCCTTGTAGGATTTCTCATGCTCCTCAAACATCGGCGGAAGCTGGCGATGGTCGCCCACAAGAATGACCTTGCCCGCTTTCATCAGCGGAATCAAAAGTTCAGGCGGAGTTGCCTTGCTCACCTCGTCGATGATGACGACATCAAAGTTCTCAAAGCCCTTGTCGGAAAGATTCCGCATATTGTTGGTGCAGGAAATGCCCACGACATTGCACGAATTGATGTAGTCGGTCAGGAAAAATTCGTTGTCGTATTTGTACGTTTTCTCATCATTGAGTTTCTGCGTGAACTTCTGCATGGTGTCTGCAAAGGCATTTTTGAGTGGGGCGGATTCTTCGCTTTTTGCCTTTAGTTCACCCAGCCGCACGGCAATTGCGTCTGAAAGCTCCAAGTCGGTGGCAGATTCTGTTAAGCCGTAGCGCGTTTTCATTTGGAGAAGCTCGGCTTGCTTTGCATTACGCTGCTTCTCTTTGTCCGCGACTTCTTCGCGCAGGATTTTTATTTTGCCTTCAAGTGCGTTCTTGCGTTCAGAAAGTGCGGAAATGTCAGATTTAGGAAGATTGCTCACCCTCTCCCGCATTTTCTGTTCTGCAGATTTGACCGAGTTGTTCCAAGCCGTCAGAACATCAGCGATTTTCTTACAAGCCTGTGCGCTGTCTGATTTGCACAAATTCTGCAAGTCTGAAGAAAATGCCTCACGAATTGCGGAGGTGAATTCCAGTCCACCTGAAAGCTGCAGTTTATCGCGCGAAAGTTTTAAATTGTCCCATTCCCTTTTTTTAGTGCGAATTCCGTCCTCATCATTATCTTCCACTGCTTTCAAATATGCTTGCTTACACAACTCAATCTGTGCGTTCAGGTTGTCAATCTCAGAATTTGATGAGCCTGTACTTTTGGAATCTTGCAGTTTTTCGAGCAATGCGCGGACATCTTTTGAAAAAAGCGAGTGCGCTGCAATAAAATTGTTCGGCACAACAATTTCGTTTGCCTCCGCTGTTTCTTTTACCGCAGAAAGTTCGGCTTCAAGCACAGAAAGCAGCTCTTTCGGAAGGGCATCATACGGATTACCTGTTCTGAGGAACTCAGCGAAGCGCTCAAACTGGCGGCGCATTTGTTCGGCATTTTGCTCCGTTTTCTCCGCCTCTTTGATTTTTGCAGAAATATCGCTGTATTCTCTTGTGGCAGAATCCAGTTTCTCTTGTTTTGATGAGGTTTCCGCACGCAGAGAATCCAAATCTTTCTGAATCAGGTGGCAATCACGCTCATCTTTCTGGCACTGAGCCATCTCGCGCTCCGTTTCGCTCCATGCGTTCACATATTCGCCCGAAATAGAATCTGAAAGCGACTTGTAGTAATATTTGAGTGCGTCCTTTTCCACATACTTGCACTCATCGTCATCGCCCTTCTTTTTCTTTTTGCCGCCGCGACCACCAAGCCGAATCGCACGGATTGCGGGATTGTTTGAAAGGCGGTCAAGCGCATTGTCAACAGCATCGTTCGACTGTGACGAGACCAGCACCCGTAGCCCGCGTATCGCCAACTGGTAAATGATTTCCGCAATGACGGTCGTTTTTCCAGTGCCTGGAGGTCCTTGCAGTAGGAACAATTCCATCGCATTCACCGCCTTCTGCACGGCAAGCCGCTGGTTTTCGTTCTGCGCAATGTCGGGATTTGCCCACTGCGTGATTTCTTCTGCCTCGGAAACAGGAAGAGCTGCCTTTGTAACATCAAACAGCCAGTTTATGAGCGTCTGTGAATAGCAGTTTCCCTCAATCAAATCGTTTATCGCCGTCTCAAATCGCCTGATAAGCGCGAATTCGCCCGCCGCAGAAAGTGCGACAAAGCCGTTATTCGGAATGTCGTCAAGGTAATCTTGAATTGCCTTGTCCGTATCTTTGTCAGAGTCTTCGCCCGAATTTGAATCCGAGCCATCGTCAGAATCATCATCAATCAACTCTTCGGGCAATTTGTAGGCTGAGTAGACGATATACATGCTTTTAAACTGCTCCCGCAAATCGTCTTCGGTGAATTTTTGCTCGCTGGAGTTTTTGATTTCCTTGTCTTTTTCGCGCGAATTCGGGTGTTCATGCGTGGCAACAGGATTTTCCTCCGCGTTTCCGCTCAATTCGTGTTCGCCCGAAAACCCCTGAAAAGAGCCTAAATCTGTGCGGTCAATGCGAACCAAATTCCTGTCATATTTGAAATTCCAAGAATCCAAAGAAATAAGATTCGTAAAAGCACAGGCATCTCTTTTAAGATAACGCTTTTCTTTGTCGAACGCTTCCTTTGACTCAAAAAGCAATCCGAACACGACGCATTTCTTTTCGCTGTCATAATGCCGCTCAAAATATTTTGCCCCATGAATCTGCTTGTTCGCAATTTCCCTGCGCCACTTGAGATAGCCGCGCCACTCTTCAAGTTTTTTTGTGGTTTCAGTCCGCTGGGATTCAAGCGATAAAATGCAGTCTGCAAAACCGTTGTCATCTGGGAGCGGATGCGGGGCGATGAACAGCTCTTGTTCCGACTCAAAATCCTGCATCTCGGTGTTTTGCACAATCTGAATCGAGTCGATGTAGCATATACCTATATGAATATGCCCCTTGAACAAAAGCGTCTGGTTTTCCTCAAAATAGCGGTCGATAAAATCGCCCTCGCTTTTTACAGGACGAATGCCGAATGAGATACGGTCGCCGTTACCCGAAAGATTTCGGAGATACGCGGATTTAGGAAAGCCCGCAGGAAACATCTCCTTTGTAATCGCGTCCAACAGATTTTCAAACTGAGTTTCTTTTTGCCAGTCTCTGAGCGCAGGGCATTTCTTTTTCAGTTCGTTAGCGTTTTCCCTGCGCTTTCCTTCGTCATGCTCGCCCGTGTTGATTCTGATACATACATTGGTTGCCATAATTTGTAGTCGTTACCTTCCTCGCAAAATAACATTATATCATAGGTTTGCTTTGGTTTAAAGTTGACACTTTTTATTACATGCCCCATAGTTTCTTCCTTTTAAAATTTAAAAAGGAGAGATAACCTATATTATACCCCCCCCCCAGTAATACTGTCAAGCATCAGCAAAAATTCTGAATGCTTTTCTTTTTTTTTGTAAGCGGTATTTTTTTGAGCAGTTGACACTTTTTTTGAGATTTTTCGTACAATTTTTTTTCGCCCAAAAATCGCCCCTGCCCGCTCAATTGATTTTTCACGATTTCTTCTATATAATTGCGTTTATGTTAAATCAGTTTTCGCGCACGGAATTGTTGGTCGGAAAGGAAGCGATGGAGATTTTAAACCAAGCTCATGTCGCCGTTTTTGGCGTGGGCGGCGTGGGGGGATTTGCCGTCGAAGCGTTGGTGAGGAGCGGAATACAGCACATCGATTTGATTGACGACGACAAGGTTTGCCTCACGAATTTGAACCGCCAGATTATCGCCACGAGAAAGACCGTCGGAAAGTACAAGGTCGATGTCTTGCGGGAGCGGATTTTGGACATCAATCCCGACGCGGAAGTGAACACCTTCAAGTGCTTTTACCTTCCTGAAACGAGAAGCCAGTTTGATTTTACGAAATATGACTATGTCGTTGACGCGGTTGACACGGTGACGGCGAAAATTCAGCTCATCTTGCAGGCAAAGGAAGCGAACACGCGGATTATTTCGAGCATGGGGGCCGGGAACAAGCTCGACCCCACGCAATTTGAGGTCGCCGACATTTCCGAGACTTCGGTCTGCCCGCTCGCGCGAGTGATGCGCCACGAATGCAAAAAGCGCGGAATCACGAATGTGAAAGTCGTCTACTCAAAGGAAAAGCCGCTCCGCCCGATTGAAGACATGGCAATCAGTTGCCGCGCCCACTGCATTTGCCCGCCGGGAACAAAGCACAAATGCACCGACCGCCGCGACATTCCGGGAAGCACCGCGTTCGTGCCGTCGGTGGCAGGGCTGATTATCGCGGGCGAAATTGTCAAGGATTTGACGAGCGAGGCAACCGCGCGGGCAAGGGCGGAAATGGGCAAAATCGCTAAGATTGTTCATTTTGACAATCTTAATGAACAAAAACGTGCTTGATTATATGGAAAATCCCCGCTGAACAAATGTCAATTCCAGTGCTTTTTGGCACATTGCTTTTTCGCCACCCGCACACAACGCGGTGGCAAGCGGGCGACCGATTAAAACGCGCTCCGCGCCAATCGTCATTGCCGTGGCGATGTCGAACGGCGTTCTAATTCCACCGTCAACCCAAACTTCGCCTGCGTTTTTTTTGAGAAACGCAGCATTTTCTTCCAAAAATTCCGCGGTGCTTCCAGTTCGCGTTTCAACGCGCCCGCCGTGGTTTGAGATGTACGCAACGTCGGGTTTCACTTTTTCAACGAGCGACAAATCCTCTTTTGTAAAAATCCCTTTTATGACAAACGGAATTCCAAGATGCGATGCGATTTTTTTGATTTCAAGGAGTTTTTCTGCCGTTTTTTTCTCAAGATTTACAAGATTTCGCATCGTTACAATATTATATGAGTCGATGTCTATTCCAACTGCCCCCGCAATTTTTTCTGCCCAACCAATCCGCTCAATGATTTTTTCATTCGGATACGGTTTGATAAAAACCGCCGCCTTGTCGCCAGAAAGCCGTTCCACCGCGCGAATTCCAAAACGGAGTTTTTCGTCTGGCGTTCCGTCCCCGATTGAAAGCGCGATTCCCGCCGACTTTGCCGCTCGCACAATGTGAAAATAAAACGATTCCTCGTCTTTCCAACCAACGTTTTCCACCGCGCCCGTCATTGGCGCAAGCATAATCCGCGGGATTCGCTCTTCCGCGCGTTTTTGCAAAAAATCTCGGATTTTTTCAAGATTTCGCTCGCGCACGCGCACCCAGCCAATGATGTTTCGTCTAAAATTCTCGTTATCGCGCACGCCGCCCATTCCAGGAAGTTCGCCAGTGCACGCGCCTCCGTTGCAAAACGGGCAAAAATGGCACTTGAACGCGCCGTTAATCTCCAAAGCAGATTCCAAGACCGCGCCCCGCCTTTATCATCGAATGTTCTTTTTCCGAACCGTTTTTTGCAGTCGGAATATGTTTTACTTTGCCCGCGATTTCTGAAAGTTTGACGGATTCGATTTCGCCGTTTTTCATTGCAACGAGCGAACCGAATCTTCCTTCCGAAAGAAAATGAGCACCCGCCGCGCCAAACCGTGTTGCAAGAACGCGGTCAAACGCGCTCGGAGTTCCGCCGCGCTGCAAGTAGCCCAAAACGGTAACGCGGCTTTCAAGCCCAGTTTCTTCCTCCAATTCATGTGCCACGCGGTAGGCAATCGAAGACGGCATGAGTTTTCGGCGTTTTTTGAGTTCCTTTTTTGGAAGCAGAGCCTCGTCCACCGAAAGCGCGCCTTCCGCCACCACAACAATCGAAAATTGCTTTCCCGCGTCGCGCCGCTTTTTGACGCACGACGCAACGGAATCAATGTCATAGGGAATTTCAGGAATCAAAACAGCGTCCGCGCCTCCAGCCAGCCCCGAATACAGCGCAAGCCAGCCCGCTTTATGCCCCATCACTTCAATTACCATAATACGAGAATGAGAATGAGCCGTTGTGTGGATTCGGTCGATTGCCTCGGTTGCAACGTCAAGAGCCGTGTGAAAACCAAACGTAATGTCAGTTCCCACAATGTCGTTATCGATTGTCTTTGGCAGCCCCACAACGTTCAAGCCTTCTTCAAAAAGAAGCGAGGCAGTTGTGGCAGTTCCGTTTCCGCCAATGCACACAAGCGCGTCGAGTTTTTGCTCTTCATACGTTTTTTTGATTTTTTCCACGGGAAGAAGCCCCGTTTTTTCGTCTGGAAGTGGATTTTTGAACGGTTTTTCACGCGACGTTCCCAAAATCGTTCCGCCGCGAGTCAAAATCCCAGAAATATCCGAGCCAGAAAGAATCGTACAATTTCCTTCGATTAGCCCGCGATAGCCGTTTTTTATTCCAACCGCTTGCATTCCAAATCGACTTTCCGCCGTGCGACAAACCGCGCGAATCGCCGCATTAAGTCCTGGCGCATCTCCTCCAGAAGTCAGAATTCCAAATCGTTTTATGGCAATCATAAATTCAATTATATCGGAACAAGCATGAAATGGGGAGGTACAAAATTCAAAGTAACAAAAAATCGTGTCATTCCAAGATTTTTCGCGTCGCTCAAAATGACAGATTCAAAGCAAACGCTTCATTTTATTTTTCCAAAACAGCGAACAAAGATGTCTTCAAATTCCAAAAACGATTCTGCCGTAAGCGATTTTTGTGCGTAAGCGCGAACGTTTTTGAGCAATTCGTCGGCGTTTGCGCTTGCGTCGATTGCTTTTCCAAGTCCGTCGTGGAATTTTCCGCTTCCTACTTTGTCAAAATGCGTTCCGCCATTTTTGAACGCCACCGTTCGCGTGTCTTGCACCAATTCCGTAAGCGCAAGCGAAATGAGTTGTCCGTCTTTTCCCCATTTTTCGTTCGTCAAAAAATCGAGATAATTTTTTGTCATCAGCCATTCGTGAACGCCGCCCGAACCGCGGATTGCGTGATTCACGGTTTTTCGGATTTCGGGATTTTCCAAAAGTTCCGAAACTTGCGCCTTGTTTCCGTCCGAAAGCCGAATGAAAAATTCTTGAAAGCCGCCGCCGAGCGTTTTTTCGCCCGTTTTTGCGCGAATTAACGCGCGCAGATTCACTTTTGGCTCTTTTTTGACCCATTCGATTTCCTTTTTTGAAAGCGAGATTTTTCCTTTTGAACGGATTTTTTGCAGTCGCGTTTGAAGTCGCGTCAAATCAATCCGAGATTTTCTTATGCTCCCCAAAAGTTTTTCTTTTGGCAGTTTTCCGCCGAGCGATTTGATTTCCAAAAGCGAAAAATCGTTGAGCGAAGCGTGTTTCAAAACGCGATTTAATTCACCGCCATTTTTTGAAAACGGTTTGAGCGTTTTGAGCGCGTCGCCTCCGTCTTTTTCCACGATTTTTACGAGCGTTGACGCATTTTCAAAAGACGTTTTGTGCGCAATTTCCAAAAAATCCGCATGTTTTTTTGCAAGCGAAAGAAAAGCGGGAGCATTTTTTCCCATTTTTTGTATTTCTTTTACGCCCCGCGTGCCGCTTTTTTCCAAAACGAGCGCGATTTCTTCAGAATATTTTGGGAATTGTTCCAATAAATCAAACGATTCCTTGCCACTCGAAAGAAACGCTTTGAACGCAACGGGATTTTTCTTTGCCAACGAAAGCGCAGTTCCGCCGTTTCTTGTCAACGCTTCCACCGCGCCATCTCCGTATCGAAACAAAATGTGCGCCGCGTCATCGCCGTATTCTGAAACGAGTTTTTTACCAACTTTTCCGTACGCAAGTTCAACCGTGCCACGAACGAACTTATCTCCGATTTTGTTTGACCGCGCCGCAGACGACAATTTTCCCGTTTTTGAAACCGCGCTTTTGAGCGCGGGGAATTTTTCGGCAGCCTTTGCCGCCTTTTTTCCCATCCGAAACGATTTCCAGGCAGCAGAGCCAGCCGTAAAAACAATGTCCGCGACGTTCCAGGCTTGTTTTTTGGCGTATTCTTTACGAAGTTCTTTGATTTTTTGAGAATCCCCGTTTGCTTCTCCCGTTTCGTAAGCAAGAACGCCCGTCCCCACCAAAATCCGCAGCCCCGAAATTGCCGCATTTGCAAAATCCGCCACGCGAGAAACAGCCAACGAAACGCCCGAAACGGGCGGATAAGGAACCATTGCCACAACGTCCCCCGCAAGCGACACCACGGAAAGAACAATTTGCGCCGAATCCGCCACGCTTTCAATCTCGCGTTCGTGCAATTTGTAAAAATCGTACGCGCTTTCTGAAAAGCCTTTTTCACCGCGTTTTCGCCACACGCCGTATTCGGTCGGTTTACCGTTTTGGAGTTTTCCGACAAACTCGTCGCCGTTTGAAAAAGAAACCGTGCCTTCCAACGGAAGCGAGTCCGCCGTCCACTTTTTTGAATAAAGCACAACAAAAGACTCGCCATCGGGAACAAAAAGCGAGCCGACTCCGCCGATTTTTCCCGATTTGAACTCGCCTTCGTAGAACGAGCCGTCTTTTTTCAAAAATCTGCCGCGCCCGTCAATTTTGTCTTCTCGAAATTCGCCTTCGTAGACGCTTCCGTCTTGAAAAAAATACGAGCCAACGCCGTTTTTTTTGTTTTCTTCAAACTCGCCTTCGTATCGCTCGCCAGAATCGTAGCAAAAAATGCCACTTCCCCACAATTTTCCGTCAACAAAATCTCCAGAATACGAGGAGCCATCGGCAAAAAAAAGTTCGCCCTCGCCGTTTTGAAGTCCGTCTTCCCAAAATCCAACATAAGACGAGCCGTCTTTCCAGTGATATTCGCCAAAACCTTCTTGCCGACTTTCTACCCAATGTCCGTCGTAATAATCGCCGTTTGGAAAAACAAAAAGCCCTTGTCCGTTAAGCCTATCGCTTTTTAACTCGCCGTCGTATTGTGCGCCTGCGGCAAAAATCGTGCCGTTTCCAAGTCGCTCGCCGTTTTTCCACTCACCAGAATACGAAAAATGCCCCGAAGAAAGTTCTCCAAACCCGTCGAATTCGCCACCGCTCCAATTTCCCGCGTAATGCCAGCCAGTTCCGTCCGAAAAAGAAAACGAGGCTTCGCCGCTTCCTTCAAAAACGTCATCACTCCATTCTCCAGAATACGAAAATCCGTCCGCGCTCACAAAATGTCCAAAACCATTCCGCGCATTTTCAAAAACTTCGCCCGAATAAACGTCGCCCGACGGATATTTCAAAACGCCTTCACCCGCTGGATTCATTTCGCTGTCCACGCTGCCGCTCCACTCGATTCCGTTTGGATAGCGAACAACCGCGTTTTGCAAGTCCGCGATTCCGTCTTTGTAGAAAACGATTCTTGTAACAGAGCCAGTTTTGATTTCAAATGAGCCGTCTTTTTTATCGTTTTTCCATTTTCCACAAAACGTTGAAGACGCGACGGTTTCAATTCCAGAGCCGTGCCGCACGCCGTCTTTGAAAATGCCTGAGTAAACGAGTTTTTTGTCCTCGAACAATTTTCCGTTTCCGTTGTATCGCCCGTTTTTGAACTCGCCAGAATACAAAAGAGTGCCGTTTGAATCGAATCGCTCTCCGCTTCCAGAAAACGCGCCACGCCGAAAAACGCCCGCGTAAACGTTTCCGTTCGCTTTTTTGAGAACTCCAAATCCGTGCGGAACGAGTTTTTTTTCGCTTCCCTTTGATTCGCCTGCGTACAAACTTCCGTCAGAAAGTGGCACAAAATCAGATTCTTCCGCGCCAAAAACAAAAACCGCGCGAATAAACGCGGTCTTTTTTCCGTTTTTGTAAATCGAAACAGTGCCGCTTCCGTTTGCAAAAAGTCCCGCGTTTTCGCCATTCCACAAAAAATCGTCTTTTTCTGACGTAAAAATTCGAGTTTTTCCGTCGAGCGAAAGTCGCCACGATTTTTGAGAAAAAACGGGAAAAAACAAAAAGAAAATCAAAAAAAATGCAAAAAATCGTTTCATTTTGCCAAAACCTAAAAATTGATTTTTTCCGAAGACGATGACGAGGCGGCATTTACGGCTTCTTCTGCGCCCACATCTTGAGAAACGTCCACAACGGAAGTCGAATTTGAGCCGTTCCAGCCTTCGTCGGAAATTTCAGTTTTTTCGGCTTGGGCGGGCGCGGAATCTTCAAACGCCTTAAAAGACGAGCAAGCGTAAAAACCGAGCGCAGACAAAATTAAAACCAAAACAAGCGAAAACAATGCTTTCATGCAAGCGATTTTAGCAAAAAACGCGCAATTTCAAAAGTAACGAAAACCGCGCTGGTTGAGCGAAACCACAC
Source organism: uncultured Treponema sp. (assembly GCA_937877535.1). Lineage (GTDB taxonomy): Bacteria > Spirochaetota > Spirochaetia > Treponematales > Treponemataceae > Treponema_D. The sequence continues at coordinate 24,474 of CALFJF010000012.1, read as the reverse complement.
AATCTGCTCATCTCAAAAAATTCGTTGCTACAAAAACAAACGCAAAAAAGATAGAATAAATTTATGGAAGATTTACTCGTTGTTGGAATTGGACCTGGAAACGCTGGCGGAATGACGATTGACGCTCGTGCGGCAATTTTGGAAGCAGACGTGATTGCGGGATACAAAACGTACATCGACATTCTAAAAAATGCAGAAAGCGCGCTTTTGTCCACAAAGGAAATTATTTCCACGGGAATGACACAAGAAGAAGAGCGCGTTATCCTCGCGCTAAAAAGTGCCGCCGCTGGAAAAAAAACCGCGCTCGTTTGCTCAGGAGACGCGGGAGTTTACGCGCTTTCGTCGCTCGCGCTTTCGCTTGCGCCACGTTTTGGAGTGGGCGTTGAAATTGTGCCTGGCGTTACGGTGGCTTTGTCTGGAGCGGCGTTGTTAGGCTCTCCGCTTACAAACGATTTTGCGGTTGTTTCTCTTTCGGATAGGCTCACGCCGTGGGAAAAAATCGAAAAGCGGCTTCGGGCAACTTCGCTGGGAGATTTTTGCGTTGTTTTGTACAATCCGCGTTCAAAAACAAGAACCGACACGCTCTTTCGGGCGGCAAAGATTCTTTTGGAAAATCGAGCCGAACATACCGTTTGCGGATTTGTCAAAAACGTTGGAAGGAATGCAGAAGAGTGGGGAATTTTGACGCTTTTGGAACTGTGCGATTTTGAAGCCGATATGTTTTCAACGATTTTTGTTGGAAACAGCGACACAAAAATCATACAAGTGGGCAATAAAAAGCGAATGGTAACGGAGCGCGGTTACGGAGTGAGCGCGTGAAAATCCTGCTTTTTGGCGGAACCACGGAAGGGCGGGAATTATTTTCGTTTCTCTCACAAAAGCACGACGTAACGTTGAGCGTGGCAAGCGAATACGGCAGAGAATGTGCTTTGCAAAGCGAAAAAATCATCTCTGGAAAATTGAGCGAGTGCGAAATGAAAACCGTTCTTTTTGATGGAAAATACGGCGCGGTGATTGACGCAACGCATCCTTATGCAACAAAATCCCACGCAGCAATTTTTGATGCGTGCGAGTCGTTACACATTCCGCTGTTGCGTTTTTTTCGTCCCGTTTCCAAAGAAAATCTTGACGGGATTTTTCTTTTTGACTCGATGACAGATTTAGCAAGTGCGCTAACAAAAACGAACGGAACGATTTTTGTGTCCACGGGAACAAACGACCTCGGCTCGCTCGTTTCAAAAATCGACTTGGAGCGACTTTTTGTGCGCACGCTTCCAAGCGAAGAGTCAATTCGCATTTGCAAAAGCCTCGGACTCAAAGGCTCGCGGATAATTGCAATGCAAGGACCTTTTTCTGCAAACTTAAACGAAGCGATGTTTTTGGAAACAAAATCAAAAATCCTCGTTACAAAATTGAGCGGAGCGAACGGCGGCGAAGACGAAAAAATCAAAGCGGCTCGTGCTCTTTCAATGAGCATTTTTGCGCTTCGCCGTCCAATCGAAAAAAGCACAAATCTCGCGTTTTCAAAAAATGACGTTGCATTATGGCTTTTAGAAATTGCAAAAAATGCAAAAGGAACAAAAAAATGATTTATTTTGTGGGAGCAGGTCCTGGCGCACAAGATTTGATAACGGTTCGCGGAAAAAAACTGCTTTCTTGCGCCGACGTTGTAATTTGGGCGGGAAGCCTTGTAAATCCGCGACTTCTTTTGAATTGCCGCGAAAATGTAGCCATTTTTGACAGTTCAAAAATGACGCTTTCAGAAACAACCGACGTTTTGCTCGATTCTCAAAAACGCGGGCTAAACGCCGTTCGACTTCACACGGGCGATGGCTCGCTTTACGGCGCGATTGGTGAGCAAATCGAAGAACTCAAAAAACACAATGTGAATTTTGAAATCTGCCCCGGCGTTTCGAGTCTTTTTGGGGCAGCTGCCGCGTTAAAAAAAGAATTCACCGTTCCGAACAAAACGCAATCTCTTATAATTACGCGCCTTTCGGGACGAACGAGCGTTCCAGAAAACGAGAGCCTTGAAAAACTTTCAAAACACGGTTCAAGTATGGCGATTTTTTTGAGCGCGGACAAAATCGAAGCCGTTTGCGAAAAACTGCTGCAAGGTGGCGCATTTTCAAAAAAAACGCCGTGCGCCGTGGTTTTTCGCGCAACCTGGGAAGACGAAAAAATTATTTGGGGAACGCTCGAAACGATTTCAAAAAAAACGCAAGAAGCGGGAATCAAAAACCACGCAATTATTTTTGCGGGCGATTTTCTTGGAGAAAATGCGGAAAAAAGCCGACTGTACGCAAGCGATTTTTCAACGAGTTTTAGAAATGCACAAGAAAAAGAAAATCACGCTTTTTCATTTGATTGTGCAAAAATCTTGACGTTTAGCGAACGCGGACACATTTTGGCAGAAAAAATCGCAGAAAAACTCACAAATTGCAAAAACGTCCAAATCAAATCGTGCTTTGGAGAAAATCGGTTGGAGGCAAAAACGCAAACGCGCGATGCTTTTTTTGAAAGCGGGCGCAGAATTTTGATTTTTGTGGGCGCGATTGGCATTGCCGTAAGAACGATTGCGCCTTTCGTTCAGTCAAAAATGAGCGACCCCGCCGTTCTGTGCGTTGACGAAAAAGCGCGGTTTTGCGTGCCGATTTTGTCCGCACACGTTGGAGGCGCAAACGAAATCTGCCGTTTGATTTCCGATTCGTTCGGTTCAACTGCCGTAATCACAAGCGCAACCGACGTGAACGGCGTTCCCGCCCTCGACGAATGGGCTTCTCAAAACGACTTTGCGATTCAAAATCCAAAAGAAATAAAAACGCTCGCAAAAAAACTGATTTTGGGCGAAAAAATCGGCATTTTTGTTCAAAATCCGCTTTTGGAGCGCGATGAAGTGAAAAATCTTCTTTTGGATTCTCATTTTTTTTATGAAGAAAATCCGAACAAAGCAAATCTTGTTTTGCTCGATTCAAAAATTCAAAATCAAATTTTTTCTCAAAATGCAAAAAACGCCCCACTCGTTTTTGTAAAAAAAAGCGTTTGCGTTGGACTTGGCGCAAAACGCGGAATTTCAGAATTGGCGGTAGAAACTGCGATTAACGACGCGCTTTTGATGAAAAATTTGAGAAAAGAATCGATTTTTTGCTTTTGTTCCATCGACAAAAAAAAAGACGAAAAAGCGTTTATTTCTGTTGCAAAAAAATATGGTGTGCCGTTTTTAACATATTCTGCAAAGGAATTGGAAAAAGTAAAAGGCAATTTTTCTGAATCAGAGTTTGTGAACAAAACGGTTGGAGTGGGGTGCGTGTGCGAACGCGCGGCGGCAAAAGCCGCAAATGGCGGAAGCGAAAAAATCGTTTTGAAAAAAAACGCAAAAAATGGCGTAACGATTTCGCTTTCAAAAATATAAAAACGACCGCAAAAAGTGCGGTCGTTTTGGTATACATCTTATTTGTTCACAAGGTCTTTGAGTGCCTTGCCAGGCTTGAACTTTGGCGATTTTGACGCTGGAATCTTAATCGTTTCGTTCGTTTTTGGATTGCGTCCCGTGCGCTCGCTGCGTTCTGCCACAGAGAACGTTCCAAATCCGATGAGCTGAACGACATCTCCGCTCTCAAGAGCCTTTGACACGTTGTCGGTGAACGCTTTGATGAAAGACTCGGTGTCTTTCTTTGAAAGTTTTGTGTCCGCGGCGATTTTTTCGACCAATTCTGTTTTGTTCATTTTTGATTCTCCATATAAAAATGATATTCGATGGAAAAAATCCAATCGCTCTTTATTCTACAATAAGCGGTGGCATTTGTGAAGCACAATCTAAAAAAGAGCGAGAAAATCACAGTTTTGCAAGACGAAACACTTTTGAGCCGCGTTTTGGATTCCAGATTTTGCGCCGCTCTTCGGGAAGCGAGTCGATTGAATCAGCCTTAAAGCCGAGTTTTTCAAACCAATCGGCAGTTTGCGTTGTCAAAATAAAAACGCTTTCAATGCTAATCGTTCGCGCTTTGTCCAAAAGATACGAAATCATTTTAGGTCCAAGCCCGATGTGTGCACACGTTTCGTCAACGGCAACCGACGCAATTTCCGCTTGACTTCGCCCGTAAATGTGAAGAGCCGCGCACGCGCGCACCGCCCCATCGAGTTCGTAGACAATGTAATCATCGCATTGCGCTTCAAGCGATTGCTTTGTTCTGGGAAGCAGGATTTTTTTCTGAACAAACGGTCGAATCAAAGAAAGAACGGCAGGAATGTCCTCGCGCCGCATTGCTCGGAATTTTCCGTAATCTGCGGCGTAAATCATCGTTCCAGAACCGAGGTCTGAAAAAATCTCGCACGGAATAGAGCCTTCAAGCGAACCATTCAAAACGTGAACGCGCGTAACGCCTTTTTCCACCGCCTCGCGCGAAAGATTCAAAAGCGACAGAACGGCATGAAAATCCTTTTTTTTGTCGGCTTTTTTGTTTGCGTCCAAAAAAGAGTCGAGTTCTTCAAGATTCATCGCAGGAACGCAGCCTTCGGGAGAAAGACCGATTTCGGAAGGAATTACAAAATTTTTTCCAGAGATTTCCGCATCAGGAAGCAAATAAAAGAGTTTGTCCGCCTTGAGTTTGATTGCAATTTGCGCAGCAAGACGCGAAGACGAAATGTTGTACGGTTTTCCGTTCAAACTCCAGCCGATGCATGGAAAAATCGGAATGAAGCCGTTTTCGATTACCGTTTCAAGCGTTTTTTCGTCGATTCTGTCGATTTCGCCCGCAGTTCCATAATCAATTCCCGAAAGCACGCCTTTTCCGCGCGCCCGAACCCAATTTCCAATCACGGCGGTCAAATGCTCGCCTGCAAGACTTGTCATAACAACGTTTGCCGTGTCAAACGCGGCAGTTTTTATGAGCGGCATCGCTTCCTCGCTCGTAATTCGGACTCCGTTTTTCATGCTCCAAAAAATCGAATTTTGAGAAAGCACCGAGTCAATTCGTCCGTGAGCGCCAGGAACAATTATGACGCGAAGCCCCGCCTCGTGAAGAAGCGCGATGTCGCGAATATGATTTGCAAAAAGCGGAGAATCAAGAATTCGGTCGTCGATGTGAATGACAACGGCGGCATTTTTGAATCGCCCAATATAGCGAATAACATCGCGGATTCGCTCTGACTTTTCCTTGATTCGCGCCTGAATGTCGATTATTTGATTTGCGTCAAGATTCGTAATGTTGTTTTCGCTCTGTTCCATTTTATTTTAGCGCGATTTTGAAAACGCCGCTTCAAAATCGCTTCCTCAAAACTAACCTACAAGAGTCCTAGCACCCAGGCAATTCCGATAATAATCATCCATGCGTACCGAAAAGGTGTCGTAAATGCGTAAAAAGCCTTTGCCCAAAGCTGGAGCATCTGGTAACCATTGACCTCCGTCAGAAAATGACATACCGATGAGCCCTCATCCGAATGCAAGAAATATACTTGCTACAAAAAGAGCTGCCCAGTGTTCAGAAAAAAATTCAATTATATTTTCAATTGAAAATATTTCTTTTAGCTTATTCATGTTTGTGTACCTCCTACCGTAACAGTAATAGTATAGGTTTTAGATTTAGCGTTTTTTCTTAAAAATTTTTGTGGTTTCGAGAGCCTCAACCACCGAATTCTTGTAACCGCAATCACCGAATTCTTGCAACCGCAACCACCGAATTCTTGCAACCACAACTTCTGAAATCTCGTAACTCAAAACACAAAATCGAATAGACAAAATTCACCAAAATCCCGTAAAAAATCGCCCATTTTTCAACAATTTTTCAACAAAACTTCAACGAACGTTCCACTATTTTTCCCGCGTTGAAAATATGGATTTTGAACAACTGAACTTACAGCCCCGTGCCTTCGTCGATTCCCATCATTATGTTCATGCACTGAACCGCCGCACCGCTCGCGCCCTTGCCGAGATTGTCGAGTCGGCTTGTGATTACGATTCGCTCGTCGTTTCCGTAAACGAAAATCTGCATGTTGTTTGTGCCAGCAAGCGTGTTCGCGGGAATGAAATTCTCGCTCAGAATTCCTTCGCCCATAAAATCAGCGGCTCTCACGAAGCGCGAGCCGTCATAATGCTCTTTGAAGACTTCGGCGATTTCCTTTGCGGAGAGTTTCTTTGAGAGAAGCCGCGCGTGAAGAGCAATCGTGACGGTCATTCCCGCAAAATAGTCGCAGATGTAAGGGGTGAAAATCGGCTTTGAAGTGAGACCTGAGATTTTCATCATTTCGGGAAGATGCTTGTGCTCCTGCGTGAGAGCGTAGAGCCGAGGCGAGTCGAGTTCGGGGTTGCGGTTAGCGTCCTCGTACTGCGCGATTGCCTTTTTGCCCGCGCCGGAGTAGCCTGAGACCGCGTGGCACACCACGGGATAGTCGGGCGGGACTATTCCGTGCGTGACGAGCGGATAGCAGATTGAATTGAAGCCCGACGCATAACAGCCGGGAACAGCGACGCGCTTTGACTTTTCGATTCTGGCGCGATGTTCTGCCGAAAGTTCAGGGAAGCCGTATGCCCAGTCGGGATTCGTGCGGTGCGCCGTGGAAGCGTCGATAATGCGCACATTCGGATTCGTGCAGAGCGAGACCGCCTCAATGCTTGCCGCGTCGGGCAGACAGAGGAAAGTGAAGTCAGAGGCGTTAATCATCTTGGCGCGCTCGTTTGCGTCCTTGCGCTTTTCTTCGTCAATCAGCAAGATTTCGATGTCGTCCCGCTTCTCGAACCGCTCGTAGATTTTGAGTCCTGTCGTTCCGTCTTTTCCGTCGATGAAAATTTTGTATGCCATGGTTATTGCTCCAGTTTCGTTTTGGTCAGAAATTTATTTCAGTATACTGAATTTTGTTTGGAAATAAAATAAGAATTCAAATAGTGTTACGAAAAGTATGTTGCAACTACGATGATTGAGCCTGTCAAAATCACCACTTCCAGCATATATTCAATAATATCTTTACAAAAAACAAGCCAATAAAAACACAAAAATTGACATAAAGAGAAATCCGAATGACATTTTCGTGATGTCTGACTCTCTGTTGAAACTTAACTTTTTGTTAAAAAACTTATTTTTAAGCAAAAGAAATCTGTTTGCCTCTTTGCGTTTCTCTAAAACAGCACAAGGCTCTTCCTTTTTCTCGCAGGTAACGGGCGGGGCTTTTGATTTTCTTACAGGCACAAAATATTTTACAAGGAATTTTCGCTTTTCCTCGTCTTCGCTTTCCTCAACCCAAATTACAAAATGCTCGCAAGGTTCAATCGTCTTTCCGTCCACTTTTGGAAGCCCATTTTTAACTGTGTAGGGATAGTTGCGCGTCTTTAGCAGTTTTTCGGTTTGGCTGCCCGCCTCCACGTATAGTGTTGCGTGGAGCATATCGTAGCTAAAGCCCCAGTCGGCAATTTCGGTGATGGACGGCGGAAGGCAGATGAAATCCAGCGTTTCCCAGATGCAGCGGATTGTCAGAGAAAATTTTGGCAGCGTCTTTGGAAAATACAGCCCTTTTATGGAAAGATATGACTGCATAATCCCAAAGCCGTTCTGCCTCATCCCCTCGTACAAAAGCGGGTACTCATTCTTGACAATGGTATAGAGCGTGCCACTATTTATTTCTGCCAGCGGTTCGTCAAAAACAAGCTTTTTGATGAAAACCTCCTAAAGCACTTCCGCCCATTTCCTACACTTCGACGGTTATGCTGCCGTCGGTGCAGATGACTTTCCGTGTCCGCTCTGAAATCCAGTTGTTTTCATACGACTTCCTGAATTCTTCCATCGTTCCAGGGAATTTCACCTCGTCGATGTAGAAAGGCTTTTTGTCAAAGTTGATGTCGCAGTCCGAGCAATGAATCAGATGGATGTTGGAGAACGCCCCGTCAGTCTCCATTTTTTCAAGCTGCCAGAGCGTGCCGCAAAACGTGATTTCATCAATGTCAATATAGCCAAAAGCCCAGGCTTCTATGGTTTCTAGGGAAGCAGGAAGCGAGAGCGTGGTTAGCTTTTCGCAGCCCAAGAATGCGGACAGGCCGATTTTGCGGAGATTCTTTGAGAAGGTCACGCTTTTTAGGTTCGCGCAGTGCTCGAATGCCTTTGGTCCGATTATTTCCACGCTGTCGCTCATGGTGACGCTTTCGATTTTTTCACAGCCAGTAAAAGGATAGTAGAAAACATTGTCACTCTTAATGCCAGAAAGTTTTTTTGAGGGGTCTAATTCGTCAACAACACCCGCTACGACCCTCACGCCGTCGGGAATGACCACATTTTTCATGTCGCCGAAGTACGCCTTTAGGATTCCGCTCTCCACAAGTGCTTCAGCGTCGTCGTCATCATCGTCATCGTCGTCCGATTGAAGGGTCACGCTCTTAAAACGAATGTCCGCGTCGGAGCAACATATCGCGCGAAGGGGAACGTTCTCGCTCCAGCCATCTTCCTTTTCGATTCTTTCCCATTGGGCAAAAGTTCCCTCATAGGTGATTTCAGAAAGGTTGTTGCAGAGGGCGAAGGCGCATTCGTAAATGGCTTTTGCGCTTTCTGGAATGGTGACCCGTATCTTGTTTGGCGGACACATATAGAGCGTCCCGTTGTCTTTTGTGTACAAAACTCCATCATACGAGAAGAATTTTTTGTTGTCCTTTCCCACAAGAATCCTTAAAAGGGATTCGCAGCCCTCAAAATCAGGAATCGTCAAATCGGAGTCAAAAGAATTTGGAAGGCAAAGAACACGCAGGTTCTTGCAGCCGGCGAAAATCCCATCGGGCAGTTCCCTAAGTTCCGTATGAGAAAGGGAGAGGGCTGTTTTTGCCTGCGGCTTGCTCCTTATGGACTCGGCGATTGCAAGCATCTCTTCTTTGGCGGGAGTGCCTTCAAGCAGGATTGCATAGTTTCCTTTTTTCAGGTCTTTTATCTGAGCGGCGGCGGAATCGTTTTGCATTTTGATTCTTTGCAAACCGATTTTTGCCATTCTTCTTGAAAAATCCAGATTTGCAAGGTCCATCTCGTTTTTTACTCCGTGAACTGAAAGCCATTGAAGCAGAAAAGGACGGTCATTGTTCGCCTCCGTTTCAAACCAGTCGTTCGTAAATAGAAATTTCGCTCCGTTTATGGTGACGGGATTCGCATAATAGTGGTGAACGGGATGCCCCTGATACGGAATGAGCATTGGCTTTGTAAGCCCCAGGTGTTGAGCGCAAAAGTCCCTGTCATGCAAGTTTGAAAGCTCCGTTTTTGAAAGCCCCGCCTCCAAAACTGGAACCGCGATTGTCCGCGCAATCTCCCCGATTTTTTTCCCTTCAAAACCATCCGTGCTTTTTGTTTCAGCCATGTTCATTCTCCTCGCGTGTCGCGTATATTTATTATATGTTACAATTGGTGAAAAAAAAATAAAAATTGAACGTTTTTGGAAAATTTCCTTTTTCAGTCTACCTAGCCACATTTGAAACATTCCTCATCGAATACACGCAGCCGCAATAATCTTGTCGCCACAAGCCGTATTCTTCGCTGAGTTTGGTGCTTCGTAAAAATCCGCCTTTTTTCTTAAAATCCGCGGGGAGGAATTTTGTGTGAAAAACGAACGGGCATTCGTCGATTTTTTCCAAATTTTGCCCAATCGCGTTGATTTTTTCGCTATCTTTGTGCGGGCTTATGCTCAAAGTCGTGGTGAAGTAGTCGAATCTTTGTTCACAGGCGTATTTATAGGCCCGTTTCATGCGGAATTCGTAGCAGCGTCGGCAACGCTCGCCTTTTTCTAGCTCGGTTTGCAATGCAATCTCCGCCCGAACATTAGTCGCTTCAAAATAATCTTCGGGATTGTATTCGTCAACCACGAGCTTTACGGCGTTTTTGATGGCTTCGGGGAAACGCATGAGGAATTTCTGCAATTCTTCGAGGCGGCGGAAATATTCTTCGCGGGGGTGGATGTTCGGGTTGTAATAGAAAATCGTGATGTCAAAAATCCGCGCGAGGTATTCAATCACATACGAGGAGCACGGACCACAGCAAGCATGGAGAAGTAAAGTCGGCTTTTTGGCATTAGGATTCGCCACCTTTTCGGTTTCAATCTGCAAGAGGATTTTTTCGAGTTGTTTTTGATAATTGATTTTCTGTGCTATCATCATATCATAAAAATGCCCCACAAGATGTGGGGTTAAAATAAAAAGAGAGAATTTTCATATTGAAAATTCTATGCAAATCCAAAAATTTTTGAACCAGTTTTTAGATTACTACATCAACTCTTCCAAATCAATCTCGCCCGCCACGCACGGAACTGAAATCTGCCAGTTTTCGAGCACTTGCGGGTGGACTTCGCCGAAGATACCGACCTGCTTTCCGTTCACGAGGACAGCCGCCTGGCGACCTGTGATAAAGCGCGGGTCGTTCGCTTCTTTGACTTCGTATTTGTGGTCGAGGTAGTAGAGCACCGTCGAAACTTCGCTTGCCAAGTCGTTGAAGTTCGCGTTGTTTGCGGCGGTCATAAATCCTAGCGACTGGATTGTCTTTGTGCCCGTGTTCTCGCTCTCGTCCAAGAACGCCACTTTTCCGATTTCAAAAATCTTGTGCGGGAAAATCGCGTTTGCGGCGGCAGATTCTGCGCGGAGAAGCGAGGCGATGATTGAAGGTCGCACGAACTGGTAATTCTCGCTCATCGGGTTTGAGATTTCGATAACGCCGTCCGCGCTGATGTTCATTCGGTCGATGTAATCGCGCTTGCTTCCAAGATAATTGAAAATCATCTCCTGGTAGCCCAAGCCGACCATGATTTCTTTTGTCTTCCGGCTTAACAGCGTGACATCGGAAAGTTTTCCAACGGTGAAGTCGTTCGGTCGCTGTGGCTTGAAGAAGTCCAAGCCAAGCCCAATCATCACATCCTCGATGATGTCAACTTCGTGCAAAAAGTCGTTTCGGTACGGCGGCGGTTGGAGCGTGAATTCAACATCACTCTTGTTCGCCGCGCAATATTTTGCCGTCTTTTCGGTTGTTGGAATGTCCTTCGCCTCAACATCGTTGTCCATTCGGGCGAGCGCGTCAAGAACCTGCTCTTTCGTCAGATTTTCGCCGAGTTTTTTGTTGATTTCGGCGAGCGTGGCTTTTGTCGGCTTCTGGAAATAGAACGGCACGGTGATTTCCTTTCCGAACCCAGTCTCATACGGATGCACGACTTTGACGGGCAGGATTTCGTATCCCGCATCGGCAAAATCGCAAGCGACGATGTTCGCCGAGAGAATGAGATTTTCCATGTTGTCGCCGGTGAGTTCGACCATCAAATCCTTGTCGCCCACTTTGACCGCGCCGAGCGTTGCCGAGTTGATAATCGGTGCCATCGACATGACCTCGCCCTTGTCGTCAGTGAGGAGCGGGAAGAGCTTTGCGTCCTCAAGAATCCAGCCGTATTCTTTTCCTTTTGGATGCTCGCTGAGAATCTGTCGGCAGGTCATCGGCTCTTCGCACTGGAGCGGCACGAAACTCGTTTTGTCGGGGTCAACCGCCTTGTAATGAACCGGCCACTTGATTTGTGCCACGCGGTACACGCCCATCGAAATTGACTTTCGCTTGCGCCCGAAATTCCAGCAGAGTTTTTCCTGCGTTTGGATAATGTCCTTCAACATCGGGTCGTCGATTGCCTTTCCCGAAATCACGAAGCTCACCATGTACGGGCGAACGGATTTTACACCCTCTTCGACAATCGCGACTCGCTCGCCCGCGTCCTTGATTGCTCCCACGCGTGAGAGGAATTTTGAGTAGTCAGAACGGCTCGCCCCCTCGTGAAGCCGCAGCTGCCGTGTGACTCCGCCCGTTGACCACAAATCGGGGCGGTTCGTGTCGTTCAGCTCGATTTTAATGACACGCTCGTCCTCGCTCTGAGACATGTCGGGCTTTTCGTCAAGCTCCGCCTTTCCGCACACGAGTTTTCGCTCCAGCGTGTCGTAGTCGTATTTTTTCCCAAGAAGATTAAAAAACAGTTTTTCGTTTACTTCAATTTTTGGCATAGTTTCCTCTGATTTTGTCACCCCGAATTTATTTCGGGGTCTCAGATGCTGAACTAAATTCAGCATGACAATTTTGAGAATTTATTATATAGAAAAAAAGAATGACGGACAATCGAGGGAAATTTCACCGTTTGCATTTACAAAAACGACCATTTATACTTTTTCAAAATTCAAAAGGAATCAAAAATGGCAATGATTTATTTTGCGCGGCACGGCGAAACGGAATGGAACACGCTTCATAAAATTTGCGGACGAACGGACGTTCCACTCACGGAAAAAGGGCGCGAGGAAGCAAAACTGCTTTCTGAAAAAATCAAGTCGGAGAAAATCGCGCTCAAATTGATTTTACATTCGCCCTTAAAACGCGCCGCAGAAACCGCAAAAATCGTTTCCGAGAATCTTGGAATCAAAGCCGAAGTTGAGCCACTTTTAATTGAACGCGATTGCGGGATTTTTGAAGGAAAATTGAACACGTCGGACGAATTTTTGAAAGCAAAACAGCAAATTTGTAACGATTATGGCGGCGGCGAATCGATGCTTCGCGTATCACAGCGCATTTTTGATTTACTCGATAAACTTACAAAAATCAAAACTGACGAACGTTCGCTTCTTTTAATCGGACACAACGGAATCGCGCGGAGCGTTGAAGCGTACTTCAATCCACATCTCAAAACGGACGAGTTTATCCATTTTTTTCTCAAAAATTGCGAATTGCGTCGGTACGAATTTTAGAATCGCTCTGTTCAAAATCTCAAAAATTTGACTCCACTTGCATAACAAGTTTTTTTTTGTATAGTCTTACTAATATAATTTTTAGGAGGACTTTCAAAATGAAAGTTTTTGCAAAATCACTTTTTGTAGCAGCAACCGTTTCAATCGCGGTGGCATTTTCTGGATGCGCGTCTTACGTTCCGCTCCAAGGAAACAATGTTTCAATCTCAAATAACGTTGAAGTTCTTGGTCGCGTAACCGTGGAGCGAGAAACGAACAAGTCTGGTTACACGGTTCTTCTTGAAGAAGCACTCAAAAAATATCCCGATGCCGACGACATCGTGAACATTTTGGTGGACGGAAAAAAACAATTCGGAAAAAACCGATACGTCATGTCTGCGGTCGTCGTAAAATACAAGAACTAGAAAAAAGCAGGTGCGCAACATGAAAAAGCACTTGACAGTTCTCTTTTTGGCATTTCTTCCAATGCTCGCTTCGGCGTGGGGATTTCAAAGGCTTTCCCCGCCGTCAGCGCAATTTGGCTCAAGCGACGACGATTCCAAAAAGAAAAGTAAAACCGAAATCTCGGCAGGATTTGCGCTTACGATTTCGGACGACACCTGGACGGGCGCGTTTGCTCGCATTGGCAGAATTTCTCCGAGCGGATTTTACTATTTTTTGGACGGCGGAATCGGTTTTGAAAGCGACCTCGGCGAATACCACGGAATCGCGAGACTCGGCTTTGCGCCCGTAAACTCGTCCGTGTTTTCGCTTAGAATCAGCGCGGCAACTGGCTTTGCTGGAATCGGCGAGGAAATCACGAAGAAGGCTATGGCTCCAGTTGGCGTGGCACAGATTTTAACGAGGGCGTTTTTTTGGGCGCAGATGTGAGCGCGAACGTTTTTCTTTCTGCAAACGCAGGTTTTTTCCTCGATTTCCTTTTTGGAACGGTCGGATTTGACGAACTGGCTTTTATGCCAAGATTCGGCGCGACTTTTAGATTCTAAACGCAAAAAAATACGCGCATTGAGCGTGTCGAAATGCCAGTCAATTTTTTCGGCGATTTCGACACGCTCAACCACCGAAAAAATTGCTCAAAAGCCCCGAAATTTCGGGGCTTTTTCAAAATCGAACGCCTTTTTTGAGTTTTTCAAAAAGGCAACTCGTTCCATTTCATAAAAAATCGTGATAAAATCGACAAAAACATAATTTGAACGTTTTGTTCGGCAGTTTGATTTTGCCGTTGCAAATCCATTTTGGGGGCTTTTATGAAGGTCGTTGTTATCGGTGCTCAGTGGGGTGACGAAGGAAAAGGAAAGATTGTCGATTACTTGGCGGAAGACGCGAAATATGTCGTCCGCTATGCGGGCGGACCAAACGCGGGTCATACAATCGTCGTTGACGGCAAGCAGTTCGCGCTTCATCAGGTTCCGTCGGGCATTCTGTACCCGAACAAAAAAGTTTTCCTCGGCGCGGGCATGGTAATCGACCCGGAGGCGCTTTTCAACGAGCTTCAGATGCTCAAAGACAACGGAATCGACTGGGAAGGGCGCGTTTTTATCTCTGACCGGGCGCACATCATTCTTCCGGGCTACCGCCAGATGGACAAAGACCGCGACGCTTCGCGAAAACGCCCGATTGGAACGACGGGGCGCGGAATCGGAATCGCCTATTCAGAAAAAGCCCACCGCGACGGATTGCGCCTCGCCGATTTGGACTGGTCAGAAAAAATGGCAGAATTCGACGGCGAGAATCTTGAATATCTCAACAAATACAAAGACAAATTGATTGAAATGCGCGTCGATTTGACAGCAAAAATGTTTGAATACCGCAACGAGAATGTGCTTTTTGAAGGAGCGCAGGGCGCAATGCTCGACATCGATTCGGGAACTTACCCCTATGTTTCTTCGGGAGCGTCTTGCTCGGCTGGCGCGGCGACAGGCTGCGGAATCGGCCCGAAAGACCTCGACAAAATCTTGGGAGTTTTCAAAGCATACCAAACTCGTGTCGGAAACGGCCCAATGCCAACTGAATTCAACAACGAGAGCGAAGGCGAACTCTGCGAATATGTGCGCAAAACTGGCAGAGAGTACGGAGTCACCACAGGTCGCGCCCGCCGTTGCGGCTATCTTGACTTGGTCGCGCTCCGATATGCGTGCATCACAAACTCAATCGACTCGCTCGTCCTCACCCATCTCGACATCTACGACACCTTCGACGAAATCGAAGCCTGCGTTGCCTACGAAATCGACGGCAAAACAGTCGTTGATTTCCCCGCAAGCGTTCCCGCAATGGAAAAGGCAAAGCCCGTCTTGCAGAAATTCAAGGGCTGGAAAAAAAGCCTCAAAGAGTGCCGCTCTTACGAAGATTTGCCCAAACCCGCCCGCGACTATGTGGAATTCATCGAAGACTACTGCAAAACGCCTGTCGGAATCATCTCCGTGGGCTACGAGCGTGACGAAACGTTCATCAGAAATGACCCGTGGGAGAAATAAACTGGAAGCGGTAACACGGCGTGTCGAAAATACCATCTTATTACTTTTTGTGGTTTCGATACGACATTTGACTTAGGTCGCCACTTCTAGCATACAGATTCTGTAACACTATCGAAACGAAAAATCCGCCCAAAACTGGCGGATTTTTTTTTGCACAAATGTGCGCTTGCTCGTATGGAAAACCGCCTTTTGGTTCTGTTACAAAATGTATGCTGATATTACAACTCTGTCATTCCGAACTCGACCGCTTTCGTTGTTGCGGTCGTTCTGTTTCGGAATCTCATTCTTTGAAGCAAGAATGTGCTTTAGAAGAGATGCTGAAACGAGTTCAGCATGACAATTATTTTTAAAAGCATACATTCTGTAACACTATCCGCTTTTTTTATCTCCTTAACTTTTGTATTTCCAAAAAAATCACAAAAAACGGATTTTTATGACAAATCTACTTGACAAAATTTTACTGGAGGGGGGGTATATTAAATTCAGTTTGCAAAAAAGGAGTTATAGAGATGAAACGATATAAGTTTGGCGAGGCGTTGATTGCGCTGGTGGCGGTAATGGCGTTCACGCTGGCATCTTGTTCGAGCGGCGGGAGCGATGGTGGTGAAAGTAACAGCACAGAGAATGGAGCGGACGCGGGCAGTTCCGATACGCAGACGGACAGCGAACTGTCGAGTTACACGTATTTCTATTCATCTGTATCGGGTCTTCGTTCAGCATATATATTTGACAACAAAGGTACGGCCGATAGCAAGGGAACTGTGTATATTTGCGCAGTTTCCGTTCCGACTGACACCACCTTGGAAGCGTCACTTTCAAAGTCCATCAAGCACGATTATTATACTTTCATACCAAGTAGTTATACATTTATAGAAGGAACGGGCGCAGAGGAAGGCGAAGGGTTCTATTTTGGGTTGCAAAGTTTTAGCAATATTCCTTATGTAGCCGTACAGTACGATGGCAAACTATATTTGGTTTCTGATGATATTCGAACAGCCTTGGAAAAAGGCTCCGATTATTATACGGCGGCTAATTTCAAAACTGTCAAAAAAGATATTACAGATAAGTTCGACAGCAACAAAAGTTATTTTACCGACAACGAAACTGACTTATACAGTGCGGCATCCCTCTACAAAGTGGATTCCACTTTCATTCCAAACTAGTGGCAAAATCCAGCGACGACGTTGTTTTACCACGCCAGTTGCAATCCGTTTTCTTCGTAAAGCGGTGGTTGAGCTTGTCGAAACCAAAAGAGTGTTATAACGGTGATTTCGACTGACCAGACCACCGTGGCTTACAAGTCCCCGCTTTGACACACCGACTCTCCATTTCTATAATGTCAATATGTTCAGAGCGATGAGAAGAATCAAGCAGCAGGTTTCTCAAGAAGAGTGCATTTCAATTTTAAAATCAGAGAAGCGAGGAGTGCTTGCCGTTCTTGGCGATGGCGGCTATCCGTACACCATTCCGCTCGATTTTTTCTACGATGAGAGCGACGGCAAAATCTACTTTCATGGCGCAAAGGAAGGGCACAAAATCGACGCACTCGCAAAGTGTGACAAAGTTTCTTTTTGCGTGCTAGGCAAGGATAATCAAAAAGACGGCGATTGGGCATCGTATGTTACAAGCGTGATTGCGTTTGGTCGGATTGCGAGCGTTACCGACAAAGAAAAAACGCTTGAAAAAGTGCGACAAATCGGGCTGAAATATTATCCAAACGCGGAAGATGTTGAAAAAGTGCTTGAACAAACAAAAGACCGCGTTCTCTGCTTAGCTCTTTCAATAGAGCATATAACGGGAAAGCGCGTTCACGAAAAATAGAAAAGTGCAATAAAAATGGAAAAAAAACGAATCCTTGCACCAATGGCAACGCTTTCTCACGAAGCGTTTAGGCGACTCATTGCTCGATTTGGTGGCTGCGACGAGTATTTTACCGAAATGATAAACGCGCCTTCGCTTTTGAACGCAGGTCCTTGGGAAAAATTCTATCTTATGGCAGGTCCAGAACCTCAAAAAATCGTCTGGCAACTGACAGGAAACGACGCGCACAAAATGGGCGAAGCGGCAAAAATCCTTGCCTCTCTTGACGGAATCGGAATCGACATAAACATGGGCTGCTCCGCTCCGCAAATTGCAAAAACGGGCGCGGGAATCGCCTGGATGCTCAAAGACATTCGAGAAACCGAGCGAATGGTTCGGCTCGTAAAAAAATCTATTGAAGATTGCGGCTCAAAAAAGCGACTTTCCGTAAAACTTCGGCTTGGGAGTGCGGATTTTTCGCGGGAACGACTTTTTGATTTTTGCAAAATGCTTTTGGAAAATGGCGTTCAAATGCTCACACTGCACCCGCGCACACAAAAGCAAAAATTTCGGGAAAAAGCCGATTGGACTGCGGTGGAAGATTTAGCGCACCAATTTCCAAAAATCCCCGTAATTCTAAACGGCGACGTAACCGACGTTCGCTCGTTTCAAAACGCGCTTTTGACTGCGCCTTCGTGCGCGGGCGTTATGATTGCTCGCGCTGCCGCTCAAAAACCGTGGATTTTTGCAGAACTTTCAGGAACGCTCCAAAACACAAAAATCGACATGGAAGCACTCGCGCTTTCGTTCATAGACGATGTGGAAACATTTCAGCCAGAGGAATTTTGGAAAACGCGGCTTCAGCGATTTTTTGCATACTTTTGCACCAATTTTTCGTTCGCGCACTATTTTCAGACGTTAATGCTCAACGCGCGCAACAACGACGACGCAAGAAACCGAATAAAATTCTACTTTTTTTTTCGCTGTCCTAGTGATAAAATAAAATTGTTCGGAAATTAAATGCCTTTTTGAGTTTTTGATGAGCAATTTATTTGTATTTGCGTCATTTGCAATTTGCGTCGCGCTTGCTTTTTGTGTTTTTGACGCATTAAAAAAACGTTCGATTCTCGACCGCCGCGTAGCGTTGCTCGATTTTTTCGCGCTTCTTGAGATTTTTTTCTGCACGCTTTCCGTTTTTTCGCGCATATTTTGGCTTTCGTTCGCGCTTTGCATAGCAACATTGGCGATTTTTGATTTTTTTACGATTTCGCTGCTTTTGTTTTCAAGTTCGTTCACGGAATTTTCGCCGTCAAAAAGGCTCAAAAAATATGCTCGCGTAATCATTTTGTTTTTTTGCCTTTCGGATTTTGTGTTGCTTTTGATTTCGCCATTTTCTCAAACTTTGCGCACATTTTATCTTTCTCCGATTTTTTTGAACGATTCGCTCGACGCGATTTTTAGTTACGAATTGCGATTTTCTCCCACGATTTTCGTTCATTTTTCATTTTTTTACGCAATTTTGATTTTGACATTTTTGCGATTTTTGCATTGTTCGATTTTCCGAGCAGGAATTTTTCGCTGGAAATACATTTCAATGTTGTGTTGCTTTTTCGCGCTTTTTATTTCTAGCGTTGCATTTTTGATTTTTGGAGAACAGTATCTCTTTCCGATTCTTTGCGGAGTCGTTTCCATTATTGCCTCGATGATTTCGTTGCACGTAGTTCCCGCCGAACTCAACGCACGAATGAAAATTCTTGTTACCGAGGACATTTCAAATGCCGTGGTTTGCTTTGACAAAGACGGAAAAATCGTTTTCAAAAACGCCAAAGCCCGCGAAATCTTAAGCGACGACGCGCTGTGCGCTCAAAAACTCGCCGATTTTAACGAAACAAATCGAGCATCTTTGACGCGCCCCGAAGGAATTGTGGTTTTTGGCGAAGGACGGATTTTTAACGCCGTTTACCGCCGTCTTTTTGACAAGCGTTTTCGATTAATCGGAACGTTTTTGGCTCTAACGGACATTACGAGCGAAAGCGAAGAACTCGTTTCCGAACGATTCCGCTCCGAAACCGACCCGCTTACGGGACTTTTTAATCGCGCACATTTTTTCAGAGAAGCGCAACGAGAATTGCGGAACGAGCCTAACGAACCGCGATATTTTGTTTGCACAAACATCAGGAATTTCAAATTGGTGAACGCCCTTTTTGGAAGCGAATTTGGCGACTTGATTCTTATGACGCAAGCAAGAATGTTAAAAAAAGCGAATTATCCAGGAACAATTCGCGGGCGGATTTCTGGCGACCGATTCGCAATGCTCATCAAAAAAAAGGATTTTAATCCAGAACTTGCCATAAAAAACACGGAGCGCATTCAAGATTTTATGGGCGACATTCGCTACAAACTCCACATTTCGCTTGCGGTTTACGAAATCACCGACCCCACCGAAAACGTATACGCAATGTACGACAAAACGTCGCTCGCGCTCCGCGACATAAAAGACGATTATTCGCAAACGCTCGTTTTTTACGATTCGGCGTTCATGGAAAAACTCGTTCACGAAAAATGGATTGTTTCTTCGTTTGAAGCCGCGCTTTCGTCTTCTCAATTTGAAATGTATTTGCAACCGCAAGTCGGCTCAAAACAGGGAAAAGTCGTTGGTGCGGAGGCTTTGGTTCGCTGGAATCATCAAGAACGCGGAAAAATTCCGCCAAGCGAGTTTGTGCCGATTCTCGAAAAAAGCGGGCATATTTACAAACTCGATTCGTTTATTTGGGAAGAAGCGGCAAAAAAACTTGCCGATTGGAAAAAACGCGGAATTGACCTTTACATTGCAGTAAATATTTCTGCAAAAGATTTTTATTATCTTGATTTGTACAGCGTTTTTACAAATCTGGTGGAAAAATACGAAATCAGTCCGTCAAAGTTCAAACTCGAAATTACGGAAACGGTGATTATGAACAACGTATCTTCTCACGCGGCCGTTTTGTCGCGATTGCAAAATGCGGGCTTTCAAATCGAAATGGACGATTTTGGTTCTGGCTATTCGTCGCTCAATTTGCTTTGCAATTTGCACACAAACGTTCTCAAAATTGACATGGCGTTTCTTTCGCAAACGGAAAACACGATTCGGGCAAAAAAAATCATTCTTTCGATTATAAAATTGGCGAAAGTTCTCAAAATGACCGTTGTCATCGAAGGAGTCGAAACGGAAGAGCAAGTTCTCTATCTTTCAGAAATGGGCGCGGATATTTTTCAAGGATATTTTTTCTCGCGCCCGCTTTCCGCTTTGGAATTTGAAGAACGATATTCTTTGGGAGGAGAAAAATGACCGCTTTTGAAGTAATTTCCTCTCTTTGCGCATTTGTGATTTGCGCAATCCTTGGAACGTTGATTTTTTTGACTTTTCGCACAAAAAACTCGAACGTTGCCCCCGGTTCAAAAATCAAAAAACGGCTTTTATGGATTCTTTTTGTTTCTTTTTTTGACGTGATTTTTTACGCGCTTTTCATTTTGAGCAACACGTATTTTGTTGCATTTGCATTTTTTACGATTCATCAATGCGCGATTCTTTTGTTTTCAATGCAAACGCTTTTGTTTTCGCTTGTTTTTACAGAAACGTATTCTGAGCGAATTCGATTTCTTTTCCGCGATTTGATTTTGATTTTGGTTTCGGCGGACATCAGTTCGCTTTTGATAAACCTAAAAACGCTCCATAATTTTGATTTAACGCTCGGCTATTTTGGGCAAAATATTCCGTTTTGGACGCTGGAGGCAAAGCCGTTCTATTTTGTGCATGAAGCACTTTGCACACTTTTGCTTTTTGCCTCTTTTTTTGTCCTCGTTTTTTCCGCGCTCCGCGCTCCAATGTTTTACAAAAAAAAGTTCGTCCGACCGCTTTTTTCAATTCTCGTTCTTGCCTCTTTTCACATTTTGAGCCAATCGATTACGTTTCCTGTGGATTTTTCGATTCCGTTTCTCGCGTTTTTTGCCTGGGCGGGATGCCGTTCTGCCATTTTTTCTCAATCACATCGACTTGTGGAATTTATGCTTTCGCAGGCAAACGAATTGATTGACGATGGACTAATTTCTTTTACCGCCGACGGAAAACTCTGCTATTCGAATTTTGTTGCTCGAAAACTCATGGGAAGTGGCGACCATCTTCCGCCACTCGTTGCCGAAAAATATTTCAACGTGTGGCGCGCAATGTACAGCGAAGGACAATTTAACGTGCGCGATTCGTTTTTGGTTGACGGAATCGAACATCATTTTCGCGTGGAATACAAAAATCTCGATGCGGGCGGAATCCGACTCGGTTCGTATTTTATGTTTGTGGACAGAACAAAGGAAACCGTGCGCCTTCTTTCCGACCGCCACAGCGCAACGCACGACGAATTGACGGGACTTTTTAATCGAACGGGATTTTTTGATGCCGTAAGCGAGACGCAAAAAACAGAAACCGAGCCACATTTAATGCTTGCCTCGAATATAAAAGATTTCAAACTTGTAAACGAACTTTTTGGCTCGGAAATGGGCGACATCATTCTAAAGCGACTTGCGAATTTTATAAAATTTTACGCCCACGCTGACACGATTGCTGGAAGAATCGCGGACGACAAATTTGCACTGTATCTCAAAAAATCAAATTTCGACAAAGAACTTTTCATGTATTGTTTCAAAAAAGTTGAGCAAATTACGCAAGAAGGTCCGTATTGCTTTCATATTTTTGTAGGTATTTACGAAATCACTCAAAAAAATGAACCGCCGAATTTGATGTTCGACAAAGCGAGCCTCGCGATTTCTAGAATTTCAGACGATTATCAGAGCGTTTTTTCAAAATACGACGCAGTTTTGATGGAAGAATTGATTTTTGAACGTTCGATTGTTGACGAATTTGAAAACGCGCTTTTGAGCGGACAATTTTGTCTTTTTTTACAACCGCAAGTCAAATCGGACGGCTCGCTTTACGGCGCAGAAGTTTTGGTTCGGTGGAATCATCCCGTTCGCGGACACCTTTTGCCAAACAAGTTCATTGGAATTCTTGAAAAAACGGGACTCATCTATAAACTCGACACGTTTGTTTGGGAAGAAACTGCAAAAATCCTAAAAAAATGGAAAATGCACGGAATTCATTGTCGCCTTAGCGTAAATGTTTCTCCAAAAGACGGCTATTACATCGACCTTTCAGAAACGCTTTCAGAAATTGCCGCGCGAAACGAAATCTCGCCCGCTTCATTCGGAATCGAAATGAGCGAAAACGTTTTGATGGCAGATTTTTCAAAATCGCAACAAGTCATCGATGAATTGTGTTTGCGCGGATTTTCCGTGGTGATTGACGCATTTGGCGTGGGATATTCTTCGCTCAATATGCTAAAAGATATTTGCGTTTCAGAAATCAAAATCGACCGCGAATTTTTGAGCGAAACGACGGCGCATCCTGCAAAAATTTTTAGCAATCGTGATATTTTTAGAAAAAACGGGCGCAATTTTGAGATTTTGCGAATCGTTGTGGAAATGGCGGAAGAACTTGGAATGCGCGTAATCGTTCAAGGCGTTGAAAAAAAAGAGCAACACGAGCGATTTTTGCCGCTTCCAGTTTCCGCTCTTCAAGGAAATTATTTTTCGCCGCCAATTTCCGTTTTGGATTTTGAAAAAACTTGGTTGCATTTACAATAAAAATCGCCTATCATAAAAACCTACTAAATCACTCTTTTTTGAGAACATTATGCACTACGATTTTGATACAATAACCGAACGCCGTGGAACGAACGCAATCAAATTTGACCTTGCAAAAAGACGCGGAAAACCCGAAGACGCGCTTCCGCTTTGGGTTGCTGATATGGATTTTCCGACCGCGCCAGAAATCCTTGAAGAACTGCACAAAAAAGTGAACCACGGAATTTTTGGCTATTCCGCGTGCGATGAATCGTTTTTTGAAGCGGTCAAAAAATGGCAAAAAGAAGAACATAATTTTGATTTTGAAAGACGAGAGGTCGTAACAACGCCTGGCGTGGTTTTTGCAATTTCGTGCGCAGTGCGAGCGTTTTCAAAAGAGGGGGAGGGCGTAATCATTCAGCCGCCTGTGTATTATCCGTTCAAAAATATGGTCGAAAAAAACGGGCGCGTTGTTGTTGAAAATCCGCTTTTTGAAAAAGACGGAAAATGGCACATCAATTTTGACGATTTGGAGCAAAAAATCGAGGAAAGCAAGGCGCGTCTTTTGATTTTTTGCTCACCGCACAATCCCGTGGGACGAGTTTGGACAAAAGAGGAACTGTTGCGCGTGGCGCAGATTTGCGAAAAACACAACGTCATTGTTTTTTCCGACGAAATCCACAACGATTTTGTGATTCCGCCAAATCAGCATACTGTTTTTTCTACCATTTCTCCGTGGGCAGCAGAACATTCTGTTGTTTCAACGGCGGCGAGTAAAACGTTCAATCTTGCAGGATTGCAATTCAGCGTGAATTTTATAAAAAATCCTACCATTCGCGCTCAATTTCGCACAGAACTCGACAAAACGGGCTACGACGAACCGTCGATTATGGGACTTGTTGCAACAAAAGCCGCTTACGAGTTTGGAAAACCGTGGCTAAACGCACTCCGCTCGCACCTTAACGAAAATCTCACATTTTTGCGTTCTTTTCTCAAAGAAAAACTGCCATTCGTTCGGCTCATTGAACCCGAAGGAACGTATCTCATCTGGCTCGATTTTTCAAAATGCGGAAAAAGCGACGAAGAAATCGAAGAAATCATTTTGAAAAAAGCAAAACTCTGGCTTGACCGAGGAACAATGTTTGGAAAAGAAGGCGCGTTTTACCAGCGAATCAACATCGCAACTCCAAAAAAGATTCTTGAAGACGCGCTGACACGCCTTGCCACGGCGTTTTCCTAAAGTTCGTTTTGATTCAAAATCTCAGAATCTTTAGTCGATTGCCCAGCCCGCTTGTATCATTTCATCAATGCTAGAAAATTTCGCAACGACTTCATCTGTGGGAACTGGCATGTACTTTTCAATTTTTACGCCGACGATTGTTATCCCCGATTCGCTCCGCGCCGACATCATGCCATATTTTCCGTCAAAACTTTTCATCATCGCGCCAGGATACGCTTGCTCCCGTGTTAGTTTCTCAGTTGCCTTGCTCCATTTTTCCATAAACACTCCTTTGAAAATTGATTTTCTTGAACAAATAAAGTGTATGTAAAATCTAAGAAATTGTAAAAAAATAAACGATTTTTAGAATTTTTCGCAAAAAAAAGCGTCGCTCTCTCGAACGACGCTCATTTTTTAGAATTTCGCTTTCCTCAGTCGGACTTCTTCAATATTCTCGCTGAACAATTCGCGCAAATCGTTCAAGCCGAGTGCCATGAGTGCCATGCGGTCGATTCCGATTCCCCATGCCGCCACGGGAACATCGACGCCCATCGCTTTTGTGACTTCGGGGCGGAAGATTCCTGAGCCGCCAAGCTCGAACCAGCCCAAAACGGGGT
>CALFJF010000011.1 GCA_937877535.1 uncultured Treponema sp. | reverse complement strand
CGCAAACGCTCCTCAACAATCCAATCCAAAACTTCTGCGAGTGCTGCTTCTCGTCGCCCTTGTCCGCCCAAAACGCGGCAAAGTCGGCGGCCCTCTTTTGCATTTCTTGGCTTGTCATATTAGCTTTCCGAACTTCTTCTCAAGGTCCTTGATGAGCTTGTACTCGAACGAATCGACGAGCGCGATGTAGCTCGCCTCCATCACGTCGGAGGAAACGCCCATCGTCGCCCAGGTGTCGGCGCCGTCGCTCGACTCGATGAGGACGCGCACCTTTGATGCGGTCGCCGACTTTCCGTCGAGGACGCGCACCTTGTAGTCCGTCAGGTGAATCTGCGCCACGGCGGGGTAGAATTCCTCAAGAGCCTTCCTGAGCGCCACGTCCATCGCATTCACCGGGCCGTCGCCCTCCCCCGCCGTCACCACGGACTTTCCGTCAACGTCGAGCTTCACCTGCGCGAACGCGCTCTGGTCGTCGGCAAAGCGCGGAAATTCGCCGCTCGTCTTGTAGTAGTGCAGCTTGAAGAACGGCTGGTACTTTCCAATCGACTTCCTGACGAGAATCTCGAAGCTCGCGTCCGCGCCCTCGAACTGGTAGCCCGCGTGCTCAAGCTCCTTAACCTTCGCGACAATCTCCGCGACCACGGGGCTTGACTTGGTGAGCGTCCTGTCGAATTTCTGCACCTTCTCCACAATCATGCTCTTGCCCGCCACCTCGCTCATCAGGAACACGCGCTCGTTCCCAACGCTCTCAGGAGTGGTGTGTTCGTAGGCGAAGGGATTCTTGATGACCGCATCGATGTGCATTCCCGCCTTGTGAGCGAACGCATTCTGCCCCACGTACGGCATCCCCGGGTTCAATGCGATGTTGGTGATTTCGGCGACCCGCCTGCAAATCGGCGTGAGGCTCTGCAGATTGCCCTCGGGAATGCAGCGGCAGCCGAGCTTTAGCTCAAGGTCGGCGATTATGGAGGAGAGGTTCGCGTTCCCCGTCCGCTCGCCGAACCCCAAGAGAACGCCCTGAACGTGCGTCGCCCCCGCCTCCACCGCCAGAAGCGAGTTCGCCACGGCAAGCCCCGAGTCGTTGTGCGTGTGGATTCCGACGGAAACGCCGCTCCCGCAAAATTCATCGGCCACCCTCTTCGTCGCGTTGAAGCACTCCATCGGCATGGCGCCGCCCTTGGTCTCGCACAGGCACAGGCACTCCGCCCCGCCCTCCGCCGCCGCCCTGAGCGACCTGAGCGCGTAGTCCGCGTTTGCGGCGAATCCTGTAAAGAAGTGCTCCGCGTCAAAAATCACCTTCCTGCCCTTGGAAACGAGGTAGCCCACGGTGTCGCGAATCATCTCAAGGTTCTCCTCAAGGCTCGCGTGAAGAATCTCCGTCACCTGAAAGTCCCACGCCTTCCCGAAGATGCAGACGAACTCCGTCTCCGCCGAAAGGAGGCTCTGGAGGTTCGCGTCCTCGGCGCACGTCAAGTCCTTCCGCCTTGTGGAGCCGAACGCAACAATCCTCGCGTTCTTGAGCGTGAGCCGCTTCGCCTCATGGAAAAACTCCATGTCCTTGGGGTTCGACCCCGGATTCCCCGCCTCGATGAGCGAAACGCCGAGCTCGTCCAACGCCCTCACGATGTTGATTTTGTCCTGAACTGAATAACTGATGCCCTCGCCCTGCGAGCCGTCACGCAACGTGGAGTCCAATATGCTGATTTTTTTCATTTTTCTTTCCTTGTATTTTTCATTCTCAAAAATACAAGGAAAGCCCCGCCATGTTTCGACGGGGCTTTCCTTGATTTCGCGCGTTTTTAGGATTTAGACCGTAAAGAGGTCAACCTGCGAGCCGATTTTGTCAATCGCCCCCTTAACGTGGTTCACGATGTCGCTCAACGTTGCACCCGTTTCGTTGATTTTTCGCGCACCGAGTTCCATTTCGTCCATGCTCGTATTCATTGCACTTGTGGAATCAGAAAGCATTTGCATATCGCGCACGATAGCTTCACTTTGCGTTGACATTTCCTTAGAAGATTTATGAACTTCCACGGTGCTATCGTTCATGTCGCGGAGCGCGTCCGTAATCTGGCGACTTCCCGCATTTTGCTCTTCCATTGCCGCCTTAATCTGCAAAACGAGTTGGTCTGTTTCCTTGATTTTTGTGGAAACTGCCGCCAGCGCATTCGATGATTCGTTGGAAGACTGCACGACTTCGGTGATAGACTCGCGGATTCTGTTGAGTTGGTCACCGATTGTAGCCGACTGCAACGACGACGTTTCGGAGAGTTTTCGGATTTCGTCCGCAACGACCGCGAATCCTTTTCCAGCCTCACCCGCGTGCGCCGCTTCGATTGCCGCGTTCATAGCAAGAAGGTTCGTCTGCTCTGCAATCGCAGAAATCGCCGTGTTCGCGTCCTGAAGCATCTGGCTTTGACTTTCGATTTGCTGAATCCTGTCGTTCACGTCTTGCTGCTTTCGGAATCCCGTTTCAGCGTTCTCCTGCAACGCCTCAAACGATTCGCTCATTTTATCAACACTCTTGTTAACGGACGCGATGTTGCCCATCATCTGCTCAACCGCCGCACTCGCTTGCGTTACGCTCGAACTTTGATTTTCAATCATATTGTCGAGAGCCGTAATTCCGCTCGAAATATTGTCTACGCTTCCAGAAGAACTTTCCACGCTCGTGTTTTGCACACGAATCTGCGAGTGAACGCTTTCGATATTTGCGATGATTTCCGTAATCGCACTCGAAGTTTCTTGCGTACTTTCCGCCATTGAACGTCCGTTCGTTATAAGTTCGTCTTTGCTTTCCTTGACAGAGCGCATGATTTCTTGCAGTTTGTCCATGAAAGCGTCAAAGTAAATGATAAGGTAACCAATTTCGTCGCGAATGAAAAGTTTACAACGCTTCGTCAAATCTGCCTCGCCAGAAGAGAGTTCTTTGAGGAACTCTGTAACATTGTTGATTCGCCACATAAGCCAACTGATGAATTTGTACGAGAAAAACGTCAACACAAGAACACTGATAAGAGCCACAGGAATAACGATTTTTAATGTGTTTAAGCGGATTTTTTCAACAACCTCAACGCTTTTTGCTGTAAAAATCATGCCGGCAATGACACCATTGTCGCCTTTAAGCGGAGCGTAAACTGAATAGTATTTTTTTCCTCGGATTTTGTTTTGTCCAATAAACGGAACGCCTTGTCTAAGGACTTTTTCTTCGATTTCAGGATTTCCGAGTTTACTTCCCTTTTCAATGTCGAGCGTGGAATCAATTCGGGAATCCCCTTGAAACACCGTACATTCAACATCGTATCCAGACTGCATGAGACCTGAAAAATCTCCAGTCGCCATATTGTAAACCGTTACAACCGCACCGATTATGCGTCCATCTTTACGAATTGGAGTGGCGTAAACCATGCTCAACGGCAAAGAGACAATCGGCTCGTAAACCATAATGCCATTTCCACGAAGCGCACTCGAAACAGAAGCAAGCGAAGAAAGATTTGTGCCAGAACTAATATTCCAACCGCCGCCAGGAACCACAACTCCGCTCGCGCTTGTGATTGCCATTGCCTCAAAATCAAGAGAATTTTGCACATCTGTCATAATTCTTTGAAGAGTCGCAGAATCGCCTTCGTCAACGGCATTTTTTACTTCATCGCGGGCTGCAGTTACAAGAGCCGTTCCTTTTAGAGTTACCTTCCAGTCTTCAAGAACGCGAAAAGCACCTGCACTAGTGTATTCTAGTTGTTTTTCAGTATAGTTTCCCATACCGTGGTCAAAAACTTGAATAGACACCACCGCAACAATAACAGCAGCAAACACCACAGGACCTATCATCATCGCGAGAAGTTTATGCAAAATAAGCATATCTTGCTTCGCATTTGTGTCAAACCTGTCCAGTTCCTTCTTTTCTTTTGCCATAACACCCTCATCGATACGCTCCAGCCTCAAAAAGGAAAGAACGCATTTTTTTGTTTGTTTTATTGTACAAAATTTTCAAAAAAATTCCACTAAATTTTTCGGCATTACATTATTTTTACTTAAAAAGACAAATGCCAAAATCAAAAAGGCGAATATCTCGCTCGGCTCGTTTCTGTTTCAAAAACGTCAACCGCAAAAAGTTCTGCTTTTCCAGATTGGAATGACGGATTTTTTTCGATAATTTGGCTGATTTTGTCAAAAATGAACTTTGCAATTCTTTCTGCACTCGGATTTTGCTCAAAAATTGGAAAATCGTTCAGATTTTTGTGGTCAAGCACTGCGCAAACTTCGCGAAGCGCACTTTTTAATTCCCCAAAATCAAAAAGCATTCCGCCGCTGTCCAATTCTTCTCCACGAACGTGTATAAATACTTTGTAATTATGCCCGTGGAGATTTTCGCACTTTCCGTGATAATCGCGCAAAAAATGAGCCGCCGCAAACGAAGATTCAACACGCACCTCAAACATAAAAAAAATATACTGATTTCTTTATAAAAAAGAAAGAGCCTTGAAAAACGAAAAATCAAAGAAGAATAATTGACGAAGACAAAAAAAATCACCGCTACCCTTTGCGGAATAGTAGATTCGAACTACTGACCCCCACGATGTCAACGTGATGCTCTAACCAACTGAGCTAACCCCGCAAACGGTATCGGTGATAAATGAGAATATATCAGAACGAAAAAAAACAGTCAATAGTTTTACCGATTTCTACACGTATTGTTGATTGAAAAATTCGCAAGCGATATTATTAGACAAATCTTAAATTTCAAGGAGAATCTAATGGATTCAATCAAAAAGTACGTTGCCGAATTTTTGGGAACGTTTGTTCTTGTGGTCTTTGGCTGTGGAACGGCGGTCGTTTCTGGGTGCGCCGCAGGAAATGCAGGTCATCTCATCACCGCGCTCGCCTTTGGACTTGTCATCGTGGCAATGGCATATTCGGTGGGAAATGTGTCTGGCTGCCACGTAAATCCCGCAGTTTCACTCGGCTGCTTTGTTGCAGGCAGAATGAGTGCAAAAGATTTTGCGCTTTACGTCGTTTCTCAATTTCTCGGAGGAATCGTGGGAGCCGTTGTCTTAAAAGCGATTCTTTCGGCTGGTAATTTCTCTGGACTTGGCACAAACGGATTTTACGCGGGGAGCGCAGGTCTTTCGATTCTTGTAGAAATCATTTTGACGTTCGTTTTCGTTTTTGCGATTCTCGGAGTTACGTCTTCAAAGGAAAATCACGGTTCATTCGGAGGAATCGTAATCGGTCTTACGCTCGTTCTCATTCATCTGTTTGGAATTCCGCTCACGGGAACAAGCGTAAATCCCGCGCGTTCATTTGGTCCTGCTTTAATAGCAGGTGGCAACGCACTTGGAGAAGTTTGGGTTTTTATCATCGCGCCACTCTTGGGAGGTGCGCTTGCCGCTGTTTGCTACAAGTGTTTGGAAAAGAAATAAAACCACTACTAATTATTGAAAAAATGTAAAAAAAATCGCCCTGTTAGGGCGATTTTTTGATTTATTTCATCGATGCGCTGATTCGCTCAAGAACCTTTTTACGGTCGAGCGGTTTTACGATGTAATTTTTTGCACCGAGCATAAGAGATTTTTTGACGAGTTCCTCTTTTCCAAGAGCACTGACCATAACGACGCGAGCATTTTTATCGAACGCCATAATCTGCTCAAGAGCAGTAATTCCATCCATTCTCGGCATCGTAATGTCCATCGTAACCAAATCAACGTTCGGACACAAATCCTTATATTTATCAACGCCATCCTTTCCGTCAACAGCCGTAGCAACAACCTCGTAGCCTTCGCTCGTCAAAATCTGACCAAGTTGCTTTGCAACGAACATAGAATCGTCCACAACCAGCACGCGGATTTTAGTTCCATCGGCATTCATGCCTTCAGGCGGTCGCTCATTGATTGAAGGAAAATCTCCTTTTGTTTTCATTTCGGCACTCCTTTCCGTTTATTTGCTTTTCTTTATCTATTTTTATATCTCTATATTACTGAACGCGCTCTCGGATTGCAACATTCACCTCGATTTTTCCACAATCCGTAATGAGCGGAACAATCAAAGCCTCAACGTTGCCAGCGTCCCCCTTAAATCCGCCCATAGCCGCAATTTCCATTTTTTCACCAGCAAAGAGCGCAGGCGGAGTAAGGTCGAACTTAAATCCAAGGTCATGCAATTTTGTTACCGCTTGAGCCGTAATAAGATTTGCAAGTTCGCTAATTGTCGCCTTAACCATGTCATCGAACACGGTCATTTTTTCAAAATTCATCGCAGAAGCGATATTGAGCGCGGTTTCCATCGTCATATCAAAAAGAACGCGTCCTTCAACATCGCCCGCGAGTCCGACAAATGCAGCGACACCCATAACTGGCATTGCCGTTGATTTTAGGTACAAATCACCGCGAGTAACGGTCGCACCACCGAGAACTTCCTTCAAAATCTGATATGAAGTCTCGACGAAAGGGTTAATGTACTCAACTCTCATAGTTTTCTCCTGTGTTTTTATTTTTTTGTTTTTATTTTTTACCGAAAACCGTAATCGAGCCGACCGTACGACCAGTCCATCTTGGGTCGCCCTCAAACGTTTCGTTTTGACCGAGAATCACAACGCCATTCCCTTTGATTTTCTCCGAGAAATCCACGGAGAGTTTTTGTTGAGAAGCGGCGGGCAAGAACGAAAGCACATCTCGTGCAAGTATAATATCCACCGACGGAAGCGTATTTGTGTTCGCGCAATCGTGATACTCAAACAATATTCCGTCCCGAATTGCCTGCGAGAACGTTGCCTCGCCATTTGCCTTTCTTGTTATAAACGGCGACATCCAACCGTTCGCAACGTCCGCGGGAACAGAAACAAGCGGAGCATTCGATATGCTCAAAAGGTCAATTTCGTGGGCATAAATCTTAAACTTAGCCTCAGGATACCGCTTTTTCAAAACACACGCAAACGAGTATGTTTCGTAGCCCTTTCCACAACCTGGATTCCAAACGATAATCTGCTTCGCAGAATTGTCTGGCAACGCTTTGAAAATCGCGTCCGCGTAATCTTTGCTCCACCAAGAACCTGTGCCAGAAGAAAAGAACGGCGACAAAAACGCTTCCGCGTCTGCAGCAGTTTGAAGTTGCACTTTGTCAGCCCCGCGCTCTTGCTCCCAACTTTCATAGCGACTATGAAGCCAATTTTCATTAAGCGGAGTTACGATGAACTTTCGCATACTCGAAAGCGCATTTACAAGAAACGAATAATCAATCTTTTTTGGCTCTTCTTTTGGAGGAACTCCTGGAGCAGGAGGCTTTTGAGTCGCTGCCACTTGCGTTGCAGCAGCCTCGGCGATTTTTTGTGCAGCCGATTTTTTCTGCCCCGTCTGCATTGCAACGTTCGACACGTCAGAAACCGTTTCTTCGGCTTTTTCCTGCTTTGCGCCAAAAATCCGCTCAATATCAAGAAGAATGTAAAGGCGATTATTCACCTCAACAACTCCCTGAATATACTTGATATTGATGTCGCCAAAAAGCGGATGTGGAGGATTTATCGAAGACTTTTGGATTCCGACAACTTTATCGATTCCATCAACAACGACTCCAAACATCTGCTCGCCAATCGTCACGATGAGCATATTTTCAAGCGCGTCAAACGCTCGTTCAGGAACATCGATGTTGAAAAAAAGTCGCAAATCAACGATTGGAATTATCTCGCCACGAAGATTATAAACGCCCAAAACAAACGGAAGCGAGTTTGGAACGTATGTAAATCTTCCCGCCTTTGCGATTTCCTTCACTTTCATAATGTCAATCGCATAATCCTTTCCCGCAAGCGAGAAAGTAACCATTTTGTAATCGATTACAGCGGCAAGCGCGTCAGGTTTTGCATCTTCTGAAGGACCTGCGAAACTTTGCAAATTCCCAAGACTTTCTTTGAGAGCCGCATTTATTGATTGAACTTGTTCTGCCATGATTCCCCCTTAGTCCGACGGTCGCGCTTCCGCTCGCGCCTCGATTTCCTGCCGAACGCCAAGTTCAAGCAACTGATTTACGTCAACGATGAGCGAAACCGAACCGTCGCCCAAAATGGATGCGCCCGCAACACCCGGCGACTGCGTAAACTGGTCGCGGAGCGGTTTTATTACAACGTCTTCCTCGCCGATGAGCGTATCAACCATGATACCGATTTTTTTCTCTTGAGAACCGACGATAACCACAAAACAATATTCACTTTCTTCTGTTGAGCGAATATTGAAAAGCCGACTCAAACGAAGCACACTCACGACTTCGTTTCTAACGTTCAGAACTTCATAATTATCAATCGTATTGATTTCTGCTTTGCGAACGCGCACACTTTCGATAACCGACGCAATCGGAATCGAGTAGATTTCTCGTCCAACGCGAACCAAAAGTCCTTGAATAATCGCAAGCGTAAGCGGCAACCGAATGCTAAACTTTGACCCGCGTCCCATTTCAGTCGTAACATTAACTGTGCCGTTGAGTTTTTCAATCATTGTTTTTACAACGTCAAGACCAACGCCACGTCCAGAAACGTTCGTAATTTTGTCCGCCGTAGAAAATCCTGGCATAAAGATAAGTTGCGCCGCTTCTTGGTCGGAAAGAACTTTATTCGGATGAATCAACCCCTTTGAAATTGCCTTGTTTTTGACTTTTTCAACATTGATTCCGCCACCGTCGTCAACAACGTCGATGATAATCATGTTGCCTTCGTTCTCAGCCTTCAAAAGAACCGTTCCCGTTTCTTCTTTTCCCGCTTCGCGCCGCTTCTCTGGAGATTCGATTCCATGGTCAACGGAATTGCGCACACAGTGCATAATCGGGTCCATCAAGTCGTCGATGACCGTTTTGTCAAGTTCGGTTTCCTCACCTTCAATCTGGAGCGTAACTTTCTTTCCAAGGTCTCGCTGCAAATCGCGAACAACGCGCGGGAATCGGTCGAAAATCTGACTAATCGGAACCATTCGGATTTTCATAACGCCTT
Organism: uncultured Treponema sp.; assembly: GCA_937877535.1. Classification (GTDB taxonomy): domain Bacteria; phylum Spirochaetota; class Spirochaetia; order Treponematales; family Treponemataceae; genus Treponema_D. The sequence continues at coordinate 3,374 of CALFJF010000011.1, read as the reverse complement.
CTTGCAACTCACCAGCGATTCGCCCAAGATTTTGAGTTGAAGAATGAAGTTTTGTGTTCAAATCTTTGAATTTTGTTTCAAACGAATCAAAATAATTTGCAATGTCGCCGAACTCTTGCAACACATTCGCTTTTATGTCCTTAATGGCAACTCCGTTTTGGATTTCTTCAAGATACTGCGGAAGTTGCTCAAACATCTTTCGGATTTTTTCCTTAAAGGCAGCATCGAGCGTCTGGAACTGCACAAGCAAATCCGCAAAATGCGAAGAACTTTGATTGAACGCCGCTTTTGTAATAACCGTCTCAGAAATGAGATTCAAAAGATAATCAATTCGTTTTGAATCTACGCGGAGAATCGAACTTTGCTGAGCGTGTCCACTCGCAGGAGCACCTTTTGAGGCAGCCTTTGCAGCAGGTTTCGCTGCGGGCTTTGCACTTTCGGCAGGCTTTGCAGGCGCGCTTTCAGCAGGTTTTGGAGTTTCCGCAACGGGAGCGGGTGCTGGAGCAGGAGATTCGGGTTGTGCGGCTTGCGGTTCAGCAACCGAAGCAACTTCATCTTGAACCGACTCTTTTGCGATTGCGTTATCAAGACACTTTGCGTCAGCGCTCAACGTAACATCGTCCATAAACGCACGGTCTTCAAGAGTTGAAGCATCACACTCTGCCGCAATATAGTAAACAACTTCGCGATGAAACTCGTCTTCATAAAGAGCGTCAAAATCTGGAACAGTTTTCAAAACAGTTCCAACATTTTTAAGAGCGGCAAAAATCTGAATTCCGCCCACGGAGTTCATCGGATTATTCTCGTCAAATACGACCGTAACTCCCCACAATTTTTGTCCACCAGAACACCCTTGTTTGAGTTCAGCAAGTTCGTACTCTGGCATTGAAACAACAACCTGTCCATTTGCCTCGTTTGATTTTGAAGCCGCAGGAGTCGCAGGTTTGGGCGCACTTGCAGCCGAGGCTTGCGGTTTTGGCGCACTTTTTGCGGGGGCAGCCTTTGATTTTCCTGAGCCATCAGGAATCATTGAACGGATTTTGTTTGAAATGTCATCAACGCTTTCGCCGTAAACGCCGCCATTTTGCCGTGCTCCAAGCATTGCCTTGATTACATCGAGTGCGGTAAGAAGCGTGTCAACCACATCCTCTGTAACTTTTACACGGTCAGAACGAACCTCGTCCAAAAGGTCTTCCATTGTGTGTGCAAAATGGGATATTTCCGTAAATTCAACTGTGGCAGAATTTCCCTTCAAAGTATGCGCCGCACGGAATATTTCATCGATTGCGTCGTGATTGTTAGGATCCTGCTCAATCGCAAGGATATTGCTTTCCAAATTATCGACCATTTGCTCCGATTCAGAGAAATAGTCCTTCAACAACTCTTCGTTGCCTGCGTCAAGATAATCGCTCATACTTTTATTTTACCCGCTGTTTTTTCAAAGTCAAGCAGAAAATATATATTTTCCGCCGACATTATACGATATAATTTATAGAGATTTTCGGGAGTTTTTTCAATGAAATTCAGATTGAACGCCATTTTTTTTGCACTTTTCATCTCAACTCTTTCTGCAAATGCTGAAATTTTCTTCACTGGGGAAGCGGCAATGTGTGCGGAATTGAACAAATCAAAAGAAGCAAAACTGCGAGGATACCTTACGGGACAACTCAATTTTACTGAAAATATTTTTATCCGCACCGAGGTTTCGCTCAAAACGGGCGACCTCATGGAAAACGGTCTTTTTGAGGACAATCAATCCGCAGTAAAAATGGGCGAACTGTCGCTCACGTATGCCCACCCGTCAACGAGCGTTTCGCACTTTTTGTCATTGTTCATCGGAGAAGCGGATTCCATTGGCAAAGATTCGTTTTTAAGGCATCAATTCGCCATTTCTTCGATTGCTTCTCCGCTTTTGCAAAGTTACACAAGTCCAAACGGGCTTGCTCTCTACCCGCTCGGCGGATATGGAGGCAGCGTTACAATCCGACTTGCAAATAAACCGCTCGCGGGTGCGCTCTACGTTTACAACAACACAAAAGTCGTCAAAGACTGGAATGAAGAAGCCAAAACAAATACAAGCAAAGATAAAATCCAGTCCGATTTTATGCCAAACATAGACCTTCGATTTGCCACCGTTACAAAAATCGCGACGATTGACATTGCAGCGGGAATTGGAATTCCGCTTGAAGACGAAAACAGCAATAACGAAGACGCATTCCTTGTTATAAAGCGAATATTTCTTCACGCGGGAGCAACCGCGCTCATCGGCTCTCCAGAATCGCGCTCAATTTTTATGCAGGTGGGATTCGAAAATCTTGAGTGGAAAAAAAAACTCGATGTAAAAAAAATAGACGAAAAATTGTTTCTATTTTTAGAGCCACGAATGAAACTGAGAAATGGCGGTGTGAATCTTTCCGTTTTTAATATTCCTCAAAAACTCCTAGAAGGCAGATACGACGATTTTTCGTATCAGCATCTCACGTTCATCGGAGAAAAAAATACGCTCGGAGCGAATCTTATGATTTACACGGATAAGTTTGTCATAAGAAATTCGCGCGTCCGAGCAGGTTTGAACCTCATGTTTTCTTTAGAAGAAACGTATTTCAAAGATATTTCTATTGACATGGAAAAAAGCGAAATCAAAGGTGCGCCATTTTTAGAAACAGAACTTCTTGGCGGTTTTTTTGGAGCGTCGCTTCAAGCGTCTTATTGCAACAGTGCCATCGACGTAAAAGCAATAATCGGCTACAAAAAAACGCTCTAAAAAAGAAACCTGTTCTGAAAACGCAATGTTCCGAACAGGTTTTTTATTGTTTTGAGAGCGATTAGAGCGAAAACTCGGTCAATCTTTTGCACGCTTCTTCGATGTCAGCCTTGTGACCGAACGAACTGAAGCGGATAAAACTCTCGCCGCTAGGGCCAAAGCCGCTTCCAGGAGTTGTGACGATGTGGCATTTGTCCAAAATCGCGTCAAAGACTTCCCAGCTCTTTTTATTCGGGAATTTCGCCCACACATACGGGCCGTTTCCCGTAAAATACGCTTCGACACCGAGTTTTTTGAAATTCTCGCCGTCAAGCGTTTCCTTGATTTTTTTGCCGTTTTCAAGGTAATAATCGACCTGCGCTTTCATGTCAGCCAAGCCCTGCTCGTCAAGAGCCGCCAATCCGCCCGCCTGCGCGATGTTTGACGCACCGTTAAAGAGCGTCGTCATCACGCGGTTCCAGTCTTTGTTTACGCTTGTGCCGTCCGCAAATTTCAAGTCATTCGGCACGATTGACCAGCCCAAGCGAACGCCCGTAAATCCCGCTGGCTTTGAGAAAGAATTCACTTCGATTGCGCAAGTTTTCGCGCCTTCAATCTCGAAAATCGTTTT
>CALFJF010000010.1 GCA_937877535.1 uncultured Treponema sp. | reverse complement strand
ATGTCGAATCCCTTCACGCGGTTTCCAGACTCGGTGACGCGCTCTGACTTTTCGCAGATTTCGTCCGCCCAGCCCAAGAATGTTTCCAAATCGCCTGAAATTGTTGCTGGCTTAACCGCAACCTGACCTTCATACACGAGACCAGTCGCTCCGTCAATGGTGAGATAGTCGCCTTTTTTGTAAGATTTTCCTTTGATGACGACCGTGCTTTCATCTTTGAAAGCGACATCAGAACAGCCGCACACGCACGGAGTTCCCATGCCGCGTGCGACGACCGCCGCGTGAGAAGTGCGTCCGCCCGTTGAGGTGAGGATTCCCTGCGCCACAGCCATGCCTGCAATGTCGTCGGGAGATGTTTCTTTGCGAACGAGAAGGACTTTCTTGCCGTTCTTCGCCCATTCTTCGGCTTCTTCCGCCGTGAACACGATTTGACCGCAGCCCGCTCCAGGCGAAGCGTTCAAGCCCGCCGCGATTTCGGTTGCCTTTTTGACGGCTTCTTTGTCGAGCTGAGGAAGAAGAAGCTGATTCAACTGCTCTGGCTCAACGCGCATGATTGCCTGCTCTTTTGTGATGAGTCCTTCGCCAACCATATCCACAGCCATTTTGACAGCCGCCGCGCCTGTTCGCTTTCCGTTGCGGCACTGGAGCATGAAAAGTTTGCCCTCTTCGACGGTGAATTCCATGTCCTGCATATCGTGATAGTGCTTTTCGAGCCGCTCGCGAATCTGGCAAAGCTCGTCGTAAATCGCCTTGTTCGTCTGCTCAAGCTGCGCGAGTTTCTGCGGAGTGCGGATTCCTGCGACGACATCTTCGCCCTGAGCGTTCATCAAATATTCGCCCATGAACACATTTTCGCCCGTTGACGGGTCGCGGCTGAAGCACACGCCCGTTCCGCTCGTCTCGCCCTTGTTTCCGAAGACCATCGCCATGACGGTGACGGCAGTTCCCTTGAGTGCGCCTTCCTTGATGTTGTTCAATTTTCGGTATTTGATAGCGCGTGGGTTCATCCATGAGCCGAAGACCGCCCCGATTGCGCCCCACATCTGCTCTTTTGCGTCCTGCGGGAAGTCAGAGCCTTTTTCTTCTTTATACATCGCCTTGTATTTGGTGACGATTTCTTTGAGATTTTCGGTAGTGAGTTCGGTGTCTTCTTTGACTCCAGCCGTCGCCTTCACTTCGTCGATAATCGCCTCGAATTTGTCGTGGTCAACGCCCATAGCAACATCGCCGTACATCTGAATGAACCGTCGGTATGCGTCCCATGCGAATCGCTCGTTGCCGGTCTTTTTTGCCAAGCCGAGGACAGCCTTGTCGTTCAAGCCGAGGTTCAAGATTGTGTCCATCATGCCAGGCATTGAGATTGCCGCGCCCGAACGAACCGAAACCAAAAGCGGGTCAGCCTCGTCGCCGAGCTTTTTCCCCATGACCGACTCAAGTTTTGCCAAATATTCGTCAACCTGAGAAGCCAATTCTTCGGGATATTTTCGACCAAGCTCATAATATTTTTGACAAACATCAGTCGTGATTGTAAAGCCAGCCGGAACCGGAAGGCTCAACGGAGCCTTTGCCATCTGCGCAAGGTTTGCGCCCTTTCCACCCAATTCAGCGCGCATCGACTCATCGCCGTCAGCGTCGCCATTTCCAAAAAAATATACATATTTCATAGTGCGTTCATTATAGCGAAAAAGCGAGATGATTTATAGCAGTTTTCGCAATTTTTATATGATTTTTTGCGTGGATTTTTGGATGCTGTTACAAAATGTATGCTGAAAGTGGTAGTTGAGTTTATTGAAAACTCAAAAAGCAAGAAGACGGTGGTTTTGACACGCTCAACCACCGTAGTTGCAACAAATTTTCTCAATCTTCTTGAGTGCGGGCGTGAATTATAAACGACGTGGAAACGTAAAGCAGCGTTACGACTCCGATTACAAAAATTGCCACAAACGATGTCATGCGCATTGAAGAAACAAATGCAAACGCCAACATTCGCACAAAGTACGAAATCAACAAATACGCAATTTGGCACATCGCCATAAGAAACGGCAAGATGAAAATCCAAGAAAATCTAAAAAGTTCACCGCGCTGAATGCGATTATTCCAAGCGATTTTTGCAAGAAATATAAAGAAAACCAAAAGCAAAAGCGGATAAAAAAAGCAATGCAAAAGCCTTGCGCCAAACGTTTCTTCGGCATACCCAAACAAATGCGCTCGATTAAAAAGAGACCACAATTTTGCAGGACTCAAATGCTCTTCGCCTGCGCTTGCGGCACAAAGAATGTTGTAATCGCTTTCGTCCAAAGGAAGCACAAGAAAATCCGATTTTTCGCGTTTGATTTTTTCATCATCGATTTCACCAAACGAATATTCTGGCACGGTTTCTTTTCCTTGCACACTAGAATCTAGTCCGTGGAGCAAAATGTACGGCACAAACGCCGCTTCGTGCGGAATTTCAAAAAAATCGCGCTCAAAAGAAGTAAAATCTGAAACGTCCTCAAAAGAAAGATGCGCGTAAGGCGCAAAAACAGAGCGAATAAACTCGCCGTTTTTTTTGTACGAAAAAACAGAAAATTCTCTCAAATATTGAACCAATTTTCCGTTCTCGCGGATTGGCGTAATTCCGCGAATTGCAACAACATCAAATGCGCCGTCGCTTCGCGGAATCGAAAAGCGAACGTTTTTAAAACTTTCAAACCGCCGAAGATTTGAAAGTTCGTCCGTGAAAAAGTACGCGCTCTCAACTCGCTCGGTAACGATTTTGAGAAATTTTTTTATGTCTGGGTCATCGCGTGCTAATTCGTTTGTTTCCAAAATCTCTTGAAACGTAAAATACGCGCCAATGTTGTTCCCCGAAGCCATGAGCGTGTACGCTTCTTTTTTTTGCCTGTAAAGTTGCATTTCTGGAGTGTCCGACAATTCCGACGGTTCTTTGAGTACGCTCCAAAAATGAAAGGCTTGCCTTTTGGCACGAAGCGAAATTTCAGAATTGCGCGGAGAAGTTGCAAACGCAAGGAGCGCGTAATAATGCGCGTCAAGCCATTTTCCGTTATTTCCAGCGCGCGCTTCGTCTTCGGCGACTTCGCTTTTTTGCAAAAGTTCTTCCGCGCTTCGCCCCGCAATTTCGTTGTAACTAAAATTCAAATCGAACAATTCTTCGCTTTTTTCGTTATCAAAAATCGAGTTTTCTTTTTCAAATTGCGTTTTTAGCCTCGGCAAATCGACCGTCGCGTTTCCAAGCGAAATGGCGTTCTCTCTGAGTTTTCTGGCATCTTCATCATTTGGATTTACAGAAAGAGCCTCGGTCGCATATTTGAGAGCCATGTCCATGTGTCCGTCTTGAAAACTTCGCTGACCGAGTTCAAAAAACGTCCGAAAAACGCGGGGAGCGTCTTTTAATTCGGAAAGAGTCGAAGAAACGAGCGGAGAAAAAACTTCGGTTGAGAAAAAAACAACAAAAATGCAAAAGAGAGAAGACAAAACGACCGTTTTGAATCTTGCAACCGCTCCGCCAGCAATTTCTTCCAAAGAAACGGACGCGCCAACCAAAAATCCAGAAGCAACGGCGGCGGGCAACGCTTTCAAAAAGAACGAAAGCGAAAGGAAAAATGAATATTTCGCTTGAGTTCCCGCAATAAGTTCGGGTTTTGAAAAAGCAACCACGGCAAGAAGTGCGCACACAACCGCCGTTACAATAACGTGCGCCAGAACGAGCAAAAACAATTTTTTCATTCTTCACCGCCCTCTTTGCTGATTTTTCTTTTCTTTATTGCAAAAATCGTGGAAATGACTCCAAAAATCGTAAGGATTCCAAAAAAAACAACATTAAAACAAAGCGAAATCGGTTTGTTGCTCACAAACTCTGGAAGTCGCGCGTAAAAATCAAACACAATCGCAGGGATTTTTCCAGAAAAAGAAGCGTAATTTACAAAAACGACCAAAATCGCGCCCAAAACAACAAAAGCCGTGCTAAACAATTTCCAATCGCTCACGGATTTTAGAAAATAGAGTGCAAAAAGCGAAAGCCCCATTGACGCAAATAAAAGCCACGCCCACGTTCCTCCAAGTTTTGCGTCCCGCGCTGCCGAAAGAAACGTCTGATACACCAAAATCGGTTTTTGTGCCAAAAGCGGCGGACGCACTGCGTCGCGAACAATCACGTCAGAATACGGATAATCGCTTGCGGTATTTGACGGATAATCAGAAAGTTCTGAAATAAACGAAGGCGACGGCGACGTATTTATAGAAATCCCGTCCGCTTTTCCGCTCGGCAAAACCCTCGAAAAATACAAAATTCCTTCGCCTTGATTTCTAAAATATCCAGACGTAACAGGGGTCAAATCAGTTCGAGTTTCAAATTGCATGAGCGTATCTGATTCATACGCGATAAGACGAGGAAGCGCGAAAACCCAAAAAACAACGCAAAGAATCGAATAAAATACAAACGACAAAATATGACCGAATACGCCAACATTTCTCCAACGGATTATTCTAAGAACGAGCAAAACGAGAGACGTTGCAAAAACGGCGGGCGCGGAAAACAAAACGCCACGCAAAAAAAGCGTTTCGGAAATAATCGGAAGCGGTTTTCCTGCCACAAAAGAATAGAGCGAATGCGAAACCATGAACAGCGCGGCACACGCGATAGTTCCCAGAACGCAAAGGAATATATAAGAAATTAACAAGGATAATGACGCTTTCATTCAGCCCTCTACTTTACGATTTTCGGCGGTTCTTTTGTTAAAATGAAGCACTCAAAATGAATGAAACGTCTGAAAAAAAATCCGACCGAGTTTGCACTTTAGTCGGATTTTTATGTTTGTTTACCCTAAGAAAACTTGACCTTGTGGGTCAATCGCAAGAATCGATTTACATTCGGAGCAACGGAATCGTCCGCTCTTTGTTGCTTTGAGCCGCTTTGAGCAAACGGGGCAACTGAAAATCTTTGGGAAAATGCTATCCGATGACGGAACGTTTGTGCCAACGGATTTGAAGAACGCCGAAGCTTCTTGCATTGAATCTTTGATATTGAAAAACTGCGAAAATCCGAGGAGTTGGAACACCTCGTACACTTTCGGTTGGATTTCAAGAAGAACGATGTCTCCGCCTTTCGGCTTAATCATTTTGAGGAACGCGGTAAACGAGCCAATTCCCGTGGAAGAAACGTAATTAAGAGATGCGCAGTTGAACACTAGATTTATAAACCCTGCCTCAACAACTTTTTGAATTCGCTTTTGAAAAAAACTCGAATTGTAAGTGTCGATGTACCCATTCAAATAAATAACAAGCCCGTTTTCAACTTCCTCCAGTTTCTCAAGGTTGATTTTAAGGCTATCGTCCCGTTCATCGTTGAAACCTGGAACTAAATTGTTATTGTTTCCCATAAAATTTTCTGTCTCCTGAAAACGTCGCTTGAATTTCTGAAAAATAGACCTGTTCGATAACTCCGTCATCGCTCAGGTTGTCGAGTTCACAGTAACCTGTTTTGAAACTGAAGTTTCCGAATAGACTTAACACGATGATACCACAAATCGCGTCAATTCGTCAAATACAGAAAATCGCTACTTTTCCGCCGTCAAATTTGTCCAGCCTTGGTCAACTCTCAAAATCGCGCCGTTTATGTCTTCGTTTTGAAGGAGAAAAAGTGCCGTTTTTGCAATCGTTTTTGCAGAGATTTGCCTTTTAAGTGGCATTTTTGAAGCAAGTTCAAAATCGAGATGTTCCGTATACTCCGTGAGCGTAAAGCCCGGAAGAATCGCGTTGCACGTAATTCCGTTTTTTGCGTAAAACGCCGCGCACGAAGAAACGATTACGCCGACTCCCGCCTTTGCGCCAGAATACGCGGCGGTCGTAAAAAATTCCGCACGGTGAGAAGTGCCCGTTCCTCCAAAGAGCAAAATCCTTCCAAACGAATGTGCGACCATTCTTGGAAGCGCACGCGAAACTAACGCCCCCGGAAGCGCGTAATCCAAAAGCGCGACCGTTTTCCAATCAAGTTCGCTTGTTTCCAAAAGCGTTTTTTGGACGAACGGACCAAAACAAACGCACAAAATGTCGCAATTTTTTGCTTCTTCAAAAAGCGCGGCACTTTCAGCAGACTCAAAATCAAGCGACGAAAAATCGCAGATGATTTTTTTTGCCGCACATGACGATTCGATTTTTTGCAAAAGCGAGTCGAATTTTTTTGATTCGCGAGAGCCGTGAACTGAAATCGACGCGCAATACTTTGAAAGCAAAAGCGAAATCTCTCGCCCAATTCCGCCAGAACCGCCCACAACGAGCGCGTGTTTTCCAAAAAGACAATTTTTTTCCATATAAAATCGCTCCGTCACATAATTTCAAAATTTTTTCTTGCAGAAAAACAAAAAATTCGCTTAGATTTTTTTATGAACCTTGAAAACGTCATTATCGTTCTGTCGCACCCCGAAGAAAGCCGAAACGTTGGCTCTGTTTGCAGGGCAATGGCAAATTGCGCAATCAAATCGCTTAGAATCGTTGGGAAACGAGGCGACTACGACGACGGAAAAGTCCGCGCGTTGAGCGTTCACGCCACAAAAATCTGGGAAAACGCGCAGTTTTTTTCGTCGATTACGGAAGCCACAAACGATTGTACGCTTTGCGCGGGAACGACTCGTCGCCGAGGAAAAAAGCGCGGACGGCTTTTGCTTCCAGAAGAATTCGCCGATTTTGCTTCTCCGATTTCCGACGGCGGAAAAATCGCGATTGCGTTTGGAAACGAGCGCACGGGACTGACCGAAGACGAACTTTTTGAATGTACGACAGGAATCACAATTCCGTCAAGCGACGATTTTCCGTCTTTGAATTTGTCGCACGCAGTTCAAATAATTTCGTACACGCTTTTTAGAGCGAGCGCACATACGTCAAAAAGCGAAATCGTTACGCTCCAACGCCTAGACGCGGCAATTCAAAAAATCTCCCAAAACTTAAAAACCGTCGGATTTTTTTCGCTTTCGGACGGAACTGAACTTGAACGTTTTTTTCGAGCCATTTTGTCGCGGAGCGCGTTGACCGAAGGCGAATGTTCCTACGTTGAGCGGATTTTTGACAAAATCGCAGGGCTTTCAAAAAAACGCGATTCGTCGCTTTGACTGTGCGCCCCCGCCACTCCCCTCCCCCGCGTTTTTGATTTTTACCAAATCACAATGTCGCTTTCGCCGATTTCGTCGCCTTCAGAAAAAGCCACGGCGCGGTCTAACGTGTTTTGTAATTGACGAAAATTTCCTGGCCAATCATGCTCTTTTAATGCACACAGCGCGGAAGAAGAAAGTCGTTTTTTGCAACCAGATTTTTTGAGATGAAAATCGCAAAACGACGGAATGTCATCGCGGATTTCTTTTAACGACGGACACTCAATCACCGCACCTGCGATTCTGTAAAACAAATCTTCGCGAAACTCCCCGCTTTTCATTTTTGCTCGAAGGTCTGCGTTTGTGGCAAACAAAAATCTCACGTCCGTTTTTTCCGTGTCCGAAGAGCCGACTTTTCTAAACTCGCCACATTCAACAACTTTCAAAAGTTTTTTTTGCATTGCAAGCGAAGCGTCGCCGATTTCGTCCAAAAACACGCTCCCGCCATTTGCTTTTGAAAAATACCCGTCGCGATTCATGGAATCCGTAAACGCGCCTGCGCACGAGCCAAACAGTTCGCTTTCGATAATTCCGTCAGAAACGGCGGAAACGTTTACGTCAAAAAACTCGCCCGATTTTCTTTTTGAAAGCGAATGAATCGTTCGGGCGGCGGACGTTTTTCCAGAACCGCTTTCGCCCAAAAGAAGAACGGGAATATCGCACAAAGACGCTTTTTCGATGTCCTGCAAAAAACGCAAAAATCGCCCCGATGTTCCAAAAAACGCGCCGTGCGTTTCGTTTTCTTGCAATCGGATTTCCCCAAAAGAATCGTGAACGATTGAAAAAATCCGCTTTGCTTCCCTCCCTGTTTTGCTTGCTGTTGCCATCTCTCTCCAAAAACGGCTTCACGCTTTTTTCAAGAATTCAAATCGTCTTTGATTTCTTCGACTGTTTCGATTTTTTCTGAATTCTGTTGCGCATTCGACTTTTTCTTAAAAAGTCTGCACCACACAAGGAGTAGTATATACGAAATAAATGGAAATATGTAGAAAATTTTGAACGGATTGTGTGCAATTTCGCTCCAGATTTCAAGTCCTTTTTCAAAAGTCCGCTCGCTCACGCGCTTTACGCGCTTTGAAAAAATGCCAAGGCAATCGCGGTAAAAAAGAAAAATGCTGTCGGAAAATTTTTCGCGCCTTCGATACGCCCACAGATTTTTTTCTTTGATTCCCTCGCTCAAAATGGCAAGCGACGGCGAGGCTTTGTGAATTGCCGTAACAACGTTTTCTTCCGTGTCGCGCGGAAAATATCCCACGTATCGCCCCACAATTCTTAGATTTGGAAACGTTCCGTGGACATTTCGCTCCGCTTGCTGAAGCGTTTTTTTTCGCCCGCCGAGCAAAAAAAGCGTCTTGTAATATTGGTCAAGAACGGAAAGCATTTGAATCGTAGCGTCAAACGGATTGTATCGCACGGGAATATGCTCCGCCTTTGTAAAACGCGCTCCCGAAATGATGCTTTTTGAAATTGGAAGCACAAGGTCGGCATTCTTTAGGCAATCGCCAAAATCCTTTTTTTTGTTTCGAGCCTTCAACAAATCCCACACGGAAAGAAAAACGATTTGCTTTGCGCCCGGTTTTTCAAGAATTTTTAGCAATTCTTGACCGAGTTCCTCTGGCGGACACACGTCAACTGGAACTCCAAGAACCTCAATCCGCTGTACCGACATTTTTTACTCCCCGTTCGATTTTTTGCTGAACGACCGCGATTCCATACAGAGCCGCCGTTTCGCAGCGCAAAATATTAGTTTGAAAATGCACGGGAACTCCGCCCGCTTTTTCGATTAACGCGATTTCTTGTGCGCTAATGCCGCCCTCCGCTCCGCAAATCAGAGCGCAGAGTTCTATATTTTCGGCATTTTCACCAAGCGCGTCAAAAACGTTTTTTGTGTTCTCGTTCCGTTCCCAAAAAACGAGCGCGCGTTTTTTTTCAGGAAAATCCCCGCACGATTCGCGCTCTTTTTTCCAAAGTACACACAAATCTTGCACGCTTATCGCGTTTTCAACGCTCGTTTCAACGCGACTTCCGCTTTGTTGCCGCGCCTCGCGAATAATCCGCGCAATTCGCTCCGAGCGAAAATTCATGTTTGTCGCTCCGTCGCTCGAAAACTCGGAAATGACGGGAAAAATTCGCTCAACGCCACATTCTGTAGCCTGCCGCACAATTTGCTCAAATTTGGAAGCCTTTGGAACAAATTGAAAAAGCCAAATCCGCTTCGTTTTTTGCTCAGAATGAGCGGCTTCGTTTTCGCAAAGCAAAAGCGTAAGCGATTTTTCCGCCAAATCGATTTTTGCCACGGTCATCAATACGAGATTTTGATTTGGAAGCAAAACGCGAACCATGTCCCCGACTTTTGAACGCACGGCACGAAAATGCTTAAAATCCGTGCCGTTTATCAAAATCGTTCCGCGTTCATCGGGAAAATCATGGGAAAGAAATTGCCGCATTATTGCTCCTCGGCATCTTCTTTTTTCTCTTCGAGCATCGCCGAATCTTGCAATTCTTTGAGCGTTTTTGTGCTTTCAATGAGTTTTTCAAACGACTCCTTTTCGAGAACGTGAATCGCCTCGTTGAGTTGAATGTCGTAATCCAAATCGTAAAGCGGCGCGGGAGTCGCAAATCGAAAAACCTCATTCCGCACTAGTTTCCGAAGAGAAGCGATGTCGATTTCTTTGTATTTTTTCTTGAGCGTTTTTGCAAACGACGCAATGTCTTTTTCGCTCATATTTGGGTGCTTTTCCACATATTTTGAGATTTCTTCGCTTTTGAACAGTTCCGCGTATTGCTTTTCGCCATCTTCGCTCAATTTTGGAAAAAGGATTTCTCTGTCTGGCGGAATTCCGATTTTATCTATACAAACATCGCTCGGAGTATAGTATCGCGCCACCGTGTATTTGAATCCGTCCGACTGCGAAAGCGGAAACACCTGCTGAACGCTTCCCTTTCCATAACTGCGCTGCCCGACAAGATACGCAAGATGATTGTCTTTGAGCGCACCCGAAAGGATTTCCGACGCGCTCGCGCTACCTTTGTTTATCAAAACAACGATTGGAGTTCCTTTTTTGAACGTTGTTTTTGCTTCAGAAGCCTCGTATGACGAGTTTTCGTAAGAAATGCGGCTTTTTGTAGAAACAATCGGTCCAGAATCTATAAATTTGTCTGCCACGTCGCGGACGCTCGAAATCAACCCGCCTGGATTATTCCGCAAATCGATTATGACCCCCTTGATTTTTGAATAGTCAAAAGAATTGAGAGCGTCTTGAACTCGCTCGGCTGTGGGCTGAGAAAATTGAAGGATTTTTATGTAGCCGATTTCGTTTTTTGACGGAGTGTCAATCGTGCAAAATTTGACCGTTGGAACTTCGATTTCGGCGCGCGTGAGAACGACATCGCGGTCAACTGAACCATGTCTAATGACGAGTGAAACATCTTCGCCGACCGTTCCTCGCAATTTGTCGAGAACTTCCTCCATCGTTATCGTTGACGTGTCCGTGCCGTCAACGCTGATAATCAAATCACCCGCTTGGATTCCTGCTTTTGCGCCCGGCGTGTCATCAATCGGGGAAACAACCTCAACATACGCAGGCTTATCGGGCGTAGACTCATACGCTTTTGAAATCGAAAGCCCGACTCCGCCAAATTTTCCTTCCGTTGTGTCAGAAATCCCACGCCACGCCGCAGAATCAAGATAAACCGTATACGGGTCGCCCGTACTTTCCATGATTCCTTTTATTGCGCCATGATAGATTTTCTCGCTCTCAAGTTCATCAACATAATTTTGCTGGAGATATTCAAAAATATAGTAAATATTTTCAATATATCGGCGATTTTGCGCCATTCTGCTGTCAGCAGTTGCGGAAGTAGACTGCGCAAAGCACTGCGACGAAAACACAGAAAGAACAAAAAAACCAGCAATGCTCCGCAAAACCTTCTTAAAAGTGGCAATATGATTCATACCGTTCTATTTTAAGGATATGCGCGGACTTTTTCAATTCGAGAAAAAATGTGGTTTCGACACGCTCAACCACCAAAAAGCGACTCTCAACCTCCGAAAGATAACTCTCAACCTCCGAAAAATAACGCTCAATCGCAGAAAGACAAACGCCGCTGATTTCTGCTATAATCTCCTCATGGCAAAGACATTCGACGACAAAAAAATCATTTACACGATGGATCGTGTCTCGCGCGCGTATGGAACAAAAGTTGTCCTAAAAGACATTTCCATTTCTTACTATTACGGGGCAAAAATCGGCGTTATCGGCGAGAATGGCGCGGGAAAATCCTCGCTTTTCAAGATTTTCGCGGGAATCGACAAGGACTACACGGGCGAGACGAAGCTGCTCCCCGGCTACTCGATGGGATATTTGGAGCAGGAGCCGTATTTGGAGCCTGGAAAGACCGTCCTTGAAGTCGTAAAAGAGGGCGTGAAGCCGATTACTGATTTGCTTGAAGAATTTGACAAAGTGAATGAGGCTTTCGGCGACCCAGACGCTGATTTTGACAAACTTTGCGCCCGTCAGGCGGAAATTCAGGAAAAACTTGATGCAAGTGATGCATGGAATCTTGACGCGAATTTGGAGCTTGCGATGGACGCGCTCCGCTGCCCGCCGGCCGACCAAATCGTTGATGTGCTTTCGGGCGGTGAACGCCGCCGAGTCGCGCTCTGCCGACTTCTCTTGCAAAAGCCCGACATTCTTCTCCTTGACGAGCCGACCAACCATCTTGACGCGGAAACGGTCGCGTGGCTTGAGCGGCATTTGAAGGATTATCCCGGAACGATTATCGCAATCACGCACGACCGCTATTTTTTGGACAATGTTGCGGGCTGGATTCTCGAAATGGACAGGGGCGAGGGCTATCCGTTCAAGGGAAATTACAGCGAGTGGCTTGAAGCGAAAGAAAAACGCCTTGCCCTCGAAGAAAAACAGGCTTCAACCCGCCGCCGCGAAATGCAGGAAGAATTGGAGTGGATTCACGCGGGCGCGAAAGGACGGCAGGCGAAGCACAAGGAGCATATCACCAAATACGAGGCGCTTTTGGCGGAAGAGAGCAAGCGCGTTCAGCTCAAAGACACGCAGATTTCAATTCCGGCGGGTCCGCGCTTGGGAAGCGTTGTCATCGATGCCGAAAAACTCACCAAGTCATTTGACGACAAACTTTTGTTTGAGAACCTTGACTTCCACATTCCGGCGGGAAGCGTGGTCGGAATCGTCGGACCGAACGGTGCGGGAAAAACAACCCTTTTCAAAATGATTGCAAGCGCGGCGGGGCAGGAAATTGAACTCCCCGACGGCAAACTGGGAAAAGAACTGCCCGATTCAGGCACAATCAAAGTGGGCGACACGGTGAAACTCGTTTATGTTGACCAAATGCGTTCTAAACTCGATCCGAACAAGACGATTTACGAAATGCTTTCGGGCGGAAGCGACTTAATCAAACTCGGTGCGGTTGACGAAAAGGGCAGACCCGTGAACGGAGCAATCCGCGAAATCAACGCGCATGCCTACTGCTCGTGGTTCAATTTTAACAGCGCGGAGCAGAACAAAAAAATCAGCGTGCTTTCGGGCGGCGAGAAAAACCGCCTCAATATGGGGATGATGTTCAAGGAAGCGGGAAATGTTCTTTTGCTCGATGAGCCGACGAACGACCTCGACATCACGACCACGCGAAGTTTGGAAGAAGCGATAAACAATTTTGCGGGAGTCGTCATGGTCATCAGCCACGACCGCTACTTCCTCGACCGAATCTGCACACATATTCTCGCCTTTGAAAACAACAGCGAAGTGCATTTTGTGGAAGGAAGCTGGAGCGATTATGTCGAGTGGAAGAAGACGGTACTTGGGATT
The DNA here is from genome assembly GCA_937877535.1 of uncultured Treponema sp. GTDB lineage: Bacteria > Spirochaetota > Spirochaetia > Treponematales > Treponemataceae > Treponema_D. The sequence continues at coordinate 32,280 of CALFJF010000010.1, read as the reverse complement.
GATGATGATATTCCACATAAAACAATTTACAGGAAATTGACTAGATAATGCCCCACAGGATGTGGGGAGAAAGCTAGGAGAGAATTTTCGTAGAAAATTCTCGTACGAATCCGAAAATCCACGGATGGATTTTCGGTTCGGAATGTCCTCGGAATTACGGACGATGTTCCGCATAAGACAGTTTATCGCAAACTGACGCGGTAGGGATTGCAGCGGTGGTTGAGTAGCGAAGCGTATCGAAACCACCACGCTTTCGAGTCTTTCGTCCGCTTTTATGGCAAGATTTCTCCGTTTCGCTCATTTTATTCGCTCCAGTCGGAATGACATTGTGCCACCATTTGAGGTGGTTTCGACTAGCCGGGCCACCCCTTGTCGAAATGACAAAATTCGGTGGTTGAGCGCGTCGAAACCACAAAAATGGTCATTTCGACCTGTTTTCCGACAGGCAGGCACGGCTCAATGACCGTAAAAAAACTTACCGCAAAATCTTGTCTAAAACGCGGTCTTTTTGTCGCCAGTTTTTGTCAACGCGCACTTGCAAGTCAAGGTCAATTTTCCAATCAAAGATTTTTCTGAGGCGTTTTATGCTTTCCACGCGAATCGCTTTTATCATGCTCGCGCCTTTTCCGATGACAATCCCTTTTTGACTTTCGCTTTCCACGCACAAAGACGCGCGACACCACACTTTTCGCTCGGAACGCATTTCAAGGTCGTCGATTCTCACGTAAATGCAATGCGGAATTTCTTTTTCGAGCCGATTTATCGCCTCTCCGCGAATCACCTCGGCGATTCTAAAATCGACTTCTTGGTCAGTGTAAAATTCCTCCCCGTAGAGCATTTCGCCCGTGGGAGCAAGCGAATACAACGCGCGGAGCGTTTCGTCGATTCCTAAATCATTTTTTGCAGAAACAAAAACAAATCGCTCCTCTGGAATTTCCAAAAGCACCTCGCGGATTTTTGCTTTCACGGCATCTTTTTTGGAATTGTCGCAGTCGATTTTGTTTAGAGCCACAACGGTCTTTTTTTGATACGACCACAAAAATTCCAAAATGAGCCGTTCTTCTTCGCCGATTTCCCGCGTTGTGTCTACAACGTAAAGCACAAGGTCGCTTTCCGAAAGTCGCTCCGAAACAACCGAGCGCATTCTAAGATTCATCTTTTTTTCCGAATCGTGATAGCCTGGCGTGTCCACAAAAACGAGTTGACCAAGCGACGTGTTCACAATTCCGCGAATCGCGTTGCGAGTCGTTTGCGGTACGGCAGAAACAATCGAAACGTTTTCGCCCGTCGCTACATTCAAAAACGTCGATTTTCCGCTACTCGGACGACCGATTATTGTTACAACCGCAACTTTTTTTTCTTTTTCCGATTTTTCAATTTTGTTTTCTTTTTCCATGATTTTTCCTTTATTTTCCGATTTTGTATTCAACGTAAAACGGAATCGACCATTGCCAATTCCATTTTTCTTCGCCCGTTTTTTTGTGAGAAACGTCCGCGCCCGCAGACAGTTTCCATGTTCCAAAATCAAACCAAAGACGCGGATAAAACTCAAACGTGTGCCTGCTGTTTTTTGAATCCGAGCCGTCGAGCGCGGCGTAATAAAAAAAGCGCGGTTTCAAAAAAAACGCCCCTTTTATGGGAAGCACAATTTGAGTTCCCGCGTAAAGCGGAAACAAATTTCCGTGAACCGTTCGCCCCGCTTCTCCTTCGAGCGAAAATTGCGTTTTTCCAAGATTCGAGCGGAAATTGAGCGAAAAAAAATGCGCACGAGCCATATTTTTGTCTTTGTAATTTGCGACGTTTTTGTAAACCGAGTTTGCAACGAACGGCTCAGAATTAAACGAAAACGAAAGCGTTGCGTTCGTTTTTGAAAAAAGAGCGTCGGATTCTTGCGTTTTTTGGGAAAAATGCGCGCTCAAAGTCCAAAAAATTTCGTTTTCGCGCGTTTTTGTTACGATTTTTGTCTTTGCGTCTTGCACTTCGCTTTTTGTTCGTTCCGCGCCAAACGAAAATCCCGCGGAAAGCGGCACTTTTTCAAAAATCGTTCCAAAATCGTATTCGCCTGCAAAAAAAATCGCGCACTCGTTTTGAAATTCCACGTAACTTTCAGAAAGCGGAATCGCCGCTCCAAACGTAAATCCCGAATAGTTTGATTTTAGTCCAAATCCTGTTTTTCCCCAGCGACTTGAGCCTGTGTAGATTTCAGCGAGCGGAAAATAATTTCCTGAAAGATAATACGAGTATAATTTTCCGCCAGAAAATTCGAGTTTTTTGTTTCCAAACGGACGAAATCGAATGTACGCGCGTTTTATGTCGAGTTTTTGCGAAAGCGCGGTGTCTTTATCAACGTCTTTTGAGTCGTCGGCATTTTTTACTCGATAGTAGATTTTTCCGCCCACCGTGATTTTTTCGCTCGAAATCACAAAATCGCCGAGCGCGTACGCGCCACCAAATTCCGTTGTTGCGTTTTCAAAAGAAGCGTCCCACGTTTTTTCAAGCGCGGTTCCTCCAACTAAAATGCTCCCGCTTGCAGAAAAATCAAGTCCTTGCGCAAAAAAATCAAAAAAAAGAAAAACAAAAAAAGCACTGTGGATTTTTTTCATTGAATCATTGTACCAAATCAAAAAAATCCGCTCAAACCGCCCGCAAAAAAAATAAAAATGGCGACTTTTTTTAGAAAAATCTTATAATTGGATTCGTTCAAAAATCTGAAAATAAAAAAAATGGAGAAATTATGGAAAAAACGGAACTTGATTTTGACGAAAAAGTCGCGCGCCTTCAAAAAATCGTTGATTTGTCAAAAAAAATCGTGTTTTTTGGCGGAGCGGGCGTTTCAACCGAAAGCGGAATCCCTGATTTTAGAAGTCAAGACGGACTTTATGCGCAAAAATGGAAAATGCCTCCAGAATACATGGTTTCGCGAACGTGTTTTGAAAAACAAACAAAAGAATTTTTTGAGTTTTATCGCGAAAAACTCATCATAAAAAACGTAAAACCAAATATAACGCACATAAAACTCGCGGAACTTGAAAACGCTGGAAAGTTGAGTGCGATTGTAACGCAAAATATCGACGGACTTCATCAAGCGGCGGGAAGCAAATGCGTGTACGAATTGCACGGAAGTACGCTCCGAAACTTTTGCGTAAAATGCCACGAACCATACGGAATCGATTTTATCGCCGAAAGCGAAAACGAAGCCGACAAAATTCCGCATTGCAAAAAATGCGGCGGCATTGTAAAGCCCGACGTTGTTCTCTACGAAGAAGGGCTTGACGAAAAAGTAATCGAGGGAGCGATACACGCGATTTCCAATGCGGACACGCTCATAATCGGCGGCACGTCGCTTGTCGTTTATCCTGCGGCGGGTTTTATCCGAAGTTTTCGCGGAGCCAATCTTGTAATGATTAACAAAAGCGAAACTGCCGCCGACGCAAACTGCGACCTTGTGATTCACGATTCGCTCGGAAAGGTGTTTGAAAAAATACGCGCTTGAACGCAACGCAAAAAAAAGCGTGTGAAGTGGCATTTTTCAAAATCACTTCACACGCTTTTTTTATCGCGGATTTTATTTTTGGACAACAACGCGGCGGTGCGCAGAAAGTTTTATTTTTGAGCCTTCGCAAAACGGCTCGGCGTGGATTGTGGGAATTTCTGCAAAAAACGAGTTTGACTCGGATTTTACAAAAAATCGCGTGGTTCCGCCCAAAAATTCCACAGAATGTACGATTCCGCAAAATTCTGCATTTTCGTCGTCGCTCAAAGAAAACCATTCTGGTCGAATCAAAATCGCCGAATTTTCGTCGTTCGCATCCAAAAAGAAATTCGCTTGCCCCGTGTATGTTGCCACAAATTTGTTTTTTGGAAAAAAATACATTTCCGACGGTTCGCCTTCTTGAACGATTTTGCCAGAAGAAAGGAGCGCGATTTTGTCGGAAAGCGAAAACGCCTCCGCTTGGTCGTGCGTAACGTACACCGTTGTGATTTTTAATTCCCGCTGGATTTCTTTTAATTCCGCGCGGACTTTTTCGCGGAGCGCAGAATCCAAAGACGAAAGCGGCTCGTCCATCAAAAGGATTTTTGGTTTTAACACAATCGCACGCGCAAGCGCGACTCGCTGTTGCTGTCCGCCCGAAAGTTCCAACGGAAAACGCGAAAGCAATTCCGTTATTTTGAGTTTTTGCGCCGCTTCGCGCACGGCGCAGTCGATTTCTTCTTTTTTTGTTCGTTTAATTTTGAGACCGTACGCGATATTTTTCCAAACGGAAAGGTGCGGAAAAAGCGCGTAATCTTGAAAAACCATTCCAACGGCGCGTTTGTTTGGCGGGATTTTATTCACATCTTCGCCCAAAATCGAGATTTTTCCTTTTGACGGCTTCAAAAATCCACAAATCAAACGGAGCAACGTTGTTTTTCCGCAACCCGATGCTCCCAAAAGAGTCGTAAAACTTCCTTCTTCCACGCAAATCGAAAAATCGTTTATGACGTTTTCGTTTTTGTATGAAAAAGACACGTTTTCAATACACAGAAGCGGATTTTTCATTTTTTATTCCTTTTTTTTTGATTTTGAGAGCAATCGAGCCAAGCGCAAGAACTCCAAACGTGAGAATCGTTAAAACGAGCGCGAGCGCGGCGGCTTTTCCCCAAAAACCTTCGTCGGCGAGGTTCAAGATTTTCACGGACGCAAGCGGCGTTCCAAACGAAACAAGAAAAATCACCGCGCTCATCGTTCCAACTCCGCGCACAAAATCGTACAAAAACGCGCTAAAAAGTTCGCCCGCGCAAAGAGGAGCCAAGATTTCGTAAAGAAGGCGCATTTTTCCCGCGCCTAAACTTTCGGCTCCGTCGTCAAGAGTCGTTTTGATTTTTGAAAGCGCAGTGCAAAGGATTCGGTACGAAAACGGCAAAAATCCAACGGTAATCGCGATTATTATCAAAACGGCGGAAGAACGAAAGCCCGTTTTGTTGCTCGCAAGCGAAAACGCAAGTCCAAAAAGAGAGCCAGGAACTGCGGCGGGAAGTTGCACAAAAGAATCGATTGCGCTTTTGAGCGGCATTTTTGTTCGATTTACGAGAAAAGCCGCAAAAAAGGCGATGAGCGTTGAAAAAAGCGCAGAAACAAACGAAAAAATCGCCGTATTCCGAAGTTCAATTCCATAGCGAAAAACCGCACGAATATGCTCCGTTGTAAACGCCGTGTTAATTCCCCACAATTTTTGAAACGCTCCAAGGCAAATCGACACAAATTGAGCCAAAACCGCAATCGAAACAACTGCGCAAAAAACGGTCAAAAAAATTCGAGAAAAAATCGAGCGGCGTTTTGGAGGAATATTCGACGATTTTGCACCAACCGTGGCGATTTTGAGAACGTTTTTTTTGGAGAGCCGATTTTGCAAGAGAAAAAGAACGATGCTCGGAAAAACAAGCACAAGTCCCAGAACGGCACTCGTTCCTGCGTTTAACCACCCCGTAAGTTGCGTGTAGATTTCCACGGCAAGCACGCGAAATCTTCCTGCCACAATAATCGGATTTCCAAAATCGCTCAAAACGGAAACAGCAATAAACAAAGCGGCGGAAATGAGTCCCGATGCCGAAAGCGGAAGCGTAATCGTCCAAAAAATGCGCACGCCCGACGCTCCAAGTCCAAACGCCGCTTGCTCCGCGTTTGAAGAAATCCCGCGGAGCGTTTCTGCGCAAATCAAATACGCGACGGGGAAAAAACAAAGCGTTTGCGAAAGCAACAGTCCAAAAAATCCGTAAAAAGACACGTCAAGATTCAAAATCGTATGCGTGATAAAGCCTTGCCGCCCAAACAAAAGAATGAACGAAAGTCCGCCAACAAACGGCGGCGTTACCAGATGAAGAATTGGGATTGCGGCAAAAAATTTTGCAAACGGAATTTCTCCGCGGACGACCGCAAATGCGTAAACGAATCCTGTAAAAACCGAAAGCGTTGTTGAACAAACGCACGTTAGCGCGGTGTTCCGCATGATTTCAAAACTCGCGCGGCTTTTGAAAAAAGACAAAAAATCGCTCAAACGCGGCGTGAGTAAAACGCAGCCAAGAGGAAACAAAATGCAAATGCACACAAAAATCACAACCGCGCACCACATTGCGGCGCACGGAAGCGAAAAATCGGAAAAAATCCTAAAATTTATCGAGCGTCTTTTGACCATTTTTCAAGAACGTCATTTTTTTGAGAAGCGGCAAGCGCGGAATCGTATTCGATTAAATCGAGCGAATCGGCGCGAATGCTTCCTTCTTTTCCAACCGCCTCTGGATTTACGGGCGCGGTAAAATCGATTGAACTCATAAGTTCTTGCGCTTCTTTTGAAAGCATAAAGTCCACGAATTTTTTTGCTGCCTCCAAATGCGGAGTATTTTTTGTAATCGCAATGCAATCAACGTCGCCAACGGTTTTTGGAGGCGCGATTGCTACAACGTCAAAACCGTCGGCGCGGTATTTTTGAAGCGCGTGCAAATACGAAACGCAAAGCGCGTACTCTCCAGTTCCAACAAGTTTTGCAGGCGCACTTCCTGAATCTGGAAATTGACCGACGAGTTTTGAAAGCGTTTTCAAATAGTCCCACCCTTTTTCTTGTCCGAGGCGCTGGAGTTGATTTTGTAAAAAAAGATACGCCGTTGAAGACGCAGCAGGATTTGTAAGGACGATTTCTCCTTTGAATGCAGGATTGAGCAAATCTTCCCACGTTTTTGGAAGCGCGACTCCTGGAAATTTTTGCGCAAACCGCTTTTGATTTACGCCAATTCCAAGCGCAAGAACGCAAAATCCCGTATAAGAACCGTCGTCGCTTTTTGCAACGCTCGGAACGTTTTTGGAAAGCGGCGAAATGTACGGCTCAAAAGCCCCCGCTTCTTTTGCCAAAAGATGATAATTCGTTGCGCCACCAAGCAAAATATCCGCTTGCGGCTCGTTTTTCTCAGAAATCACGCGATTTACGAGTTCCCCCGTGGACGCTCTCAAAAACGTGGCAGGAATTCCCGTTCGCTCTGTAAAAAGATTCACCAAAGCCTCTGTTTCTTCCTCGTGGATAATCGAATAAATGCGGAGCGGTTCGCTTTTTTCTTTGCACCCAAAGAAAATCGCAGAAAAAGCGAAAAGCGCGGCAAAAAACGATTTTTTCATACAAATACCTCCATTTTTTGTCAAAAAAGATTGGACGAACATCGTTGATTTTGATTTTATTGAAAATCTGATATTAAAGATATTTCCATATAAAAACAAAATCAATATAACCAGAAACTCAAAATCCAGTCATCAAACCTCAAACTGACATTTTCTCATCAAATCGCCCTCTTATCCTGTTGAGCGTTCTTCGCTATAATATTTTTTATGGACTCAATTCGGATTTTGCCAGGAAAACCGCTTGAAAATGGAACGCTTGTTACGGCGCGGGGCGTTTATTTTTCTGTTTTTTCACGGCACGCAACGCGCGTTTTTCTTGAACTTTTTGAACACGCGGAAGACACAAAAAGCGCACAAACCGTGGAACTTTCTCCAGAAACGAATCGCACGGGCGATATATGGCACGTTTTTATTGAAGGGCTAAAAGCGGGTGCGCTTTATTTGTATCGTGTGCAAGGACCTTTTGACACGGCGCACGGACATCGTTTTGACGAACATGATTGGCTTTTTGACCCGCGAGCAAAGGCTTTTACGGACGGCTCGGTTTTTAAGCATTACAAACTCAAAAAAGGAAATCCGCTCGATTTTTTTCCAAAAAACGTTGTCATCGACGATTCGGAATACGATTGGGGCGATGACCGCCCGCTTTCAATTCCGCTCAATCGCTCGATTATTTACGAAACGCATCTAAAAGGGTTTACCGTTTCTCCGTCGAGCGGCGTGGAGCATCCTGGAACGTACCGCGGACTTTCTGAAAAAATTCCGTATTTGCAAGAGTTGGGAATTACAGCGGTGGAACTCTTGCCGATTTTTGAATTCGACGAGTACGAAAACACAAACGTAAATCCGATGACGGGAAGCAGACTCAAAAATTTTTGGGGTTATTCCACGATTGGATTTTTTGCGCCAAAAACGAGTTATTCTTCAGACCGCACGCCTGGCGGAAGCGTCCGCGAGTTCAAAGACATGGTAAAAGCACTTCACAACGCGGGAATCGAGGTGATTTTGGACGTTGTGTTTAATCACACGGCGGAAGGCAACGAACATGGCATTTCACTTAATTTTAGGGGTTTTGACAATTCAATTTATTATCATCTTGTGAACGACCACAAAGAATATTACATGAATTTTTCTGGCTGCGGGAATGCGGTAAATTGCAATCATCCCGTTGTGGCGGATTTTATTGTTGACTGTCTTCGTTATTGGGTTTTGGAAATGCACGTTGACGGATTCCGCTTTGATTTGGCAAGCGTTTTGACGCGCGACGAAAAAGGCTTTTTAATGCAAAACTGTCCGCTCACAACAAGAATTTCAGAAGACCCCGTTTTAAGACGAACAAAAATCATCGCAGAACCGTGGGATTGTGGTGGCGCGTATCAAATCGGCGGATTTCCTGGCGGCGTAAACAATCGTTGGTGCGAATGGAACGACCATTATCGCGACGGAATTCGCCGCTTTATTCGTGGCGACGAAGGAATCAGCACGGAAGCTGCCACAAGAATCAGCGGTTCTTCCGACCTTTTTGCGATTAGCGGGCGGAATCCAACGAATTCCATCAATTTCGTAGATTCCCACGATGGTTTTACGCTCAACGATTTGGTAACGTACAACACAAAGCACAACGAGCAAAACGGCGAAGAAAATCGCGACGGCTCTGACAACAATTTGAGTTACAATTACGGTTTTGAAGGCGACGTGCGAAATCCAAAAATCGCGCTTGCGCGGCTTCGGCAAATACGCAATTTTTTTACAACGCTCATGGTTTCGCAAGGAACGCCGATGTTTGTGGCGGGCGATGAAGTTCGGCGCACTCAAAACGGCAACAACAATGCGTATTGTCAAGATAATGAAATTTCGTGGTTCAACTGGGATTTTGTTGCTACAAACGGCATGATGCTCGATTTTGTAAAAAAATTGATTGCAATGCGACTTCGGCATCCTGTTTTTCAGCGCAATCGATTTTTTGGAGGAGCGTCAACGAGTCAATTCAATAATCCGCCAGATATTTCTTGGTTCAATTTTGACGGAACGGTGCCAGATTGGAAAAAAATGAATCGATTTCTTGCAATGCGACTTGGAGGAAAAGCGCGCGGAATTGGGGACGCGACCGCTTCGGGAACAGAAGACAACGATTTTTACATTGCGTTCAATATGGACATTCACGACGTTACGGTGTCGATTCCGCAACCGTCGGCGGGCAGAAAATGGTTTCGCATGGTTGACACGTCAATCGAAAACCGCACGAGCGCACTCCTCGACGGGCAGGAAGAATTGCTTGCAACGCAAGAGCGATACGTTGTTCTAGCAAACTCGATTGTGGTTTTGATTGCAAAAGATTGAAAAGTGACAAACTCGTTTCTTTTGAAACAAAATCGACGATTTCAGTTTATAATAGAATTATTCGGGAACGCGGGCAGTTTCCGAATAATTTTGATTTGGATTTTACAAACAAGAAACTTTAATTTAAGGAGATTTACATGAAATTTGATGCAGAACAGTTCCGCGAGAACCTTGCAGCGCGTCTTCGTCGCCAGTACGGAAAGGACATTTCGCAGGCGAACAGCCACGACCTTTTTGATGCGGTGAGCGCGTCGGTTCAGGAAATCATCATGCCAGCGTGGATGGCAACGAGAAGTCAGTACGAAAAAAAGCCAACGAAGCAGGTGTACTACCTTTCGGCGGAATTTTTGATGGGACGCGCCCTCTCGAACAACCTCATCAACCTCGGAATCAAAGACGAGGTGAAAAAAGTCCTCAAAGACATGAATATCAATTTTGATTTGATTGAAGACGAAGAGCCTGACGCAGGATTGGGAAACGGCGGACTTGGACGACTTGCCGCGTGTTTCCTCGACTCGCTTGCAACGCTTGATTACCCAGGACACGGCTACGGAATCCGCTATCAATACGGAATGTTTGAGCAAAAAATCGAAAACGGCTATCAAGTCGAATACCCTGACAACTGGCTCAAACACCGCGACCCGTGGGAAGTAAAGCGCAGCGACCTTTCTGTAACCGTAAAATTCGGTGGCGAAATCAAATACGGAAAAACGCCCGACGGACAAGACCGCTTCTACATTGAAAACGCGGAAGAAGTCATTGCGACTCCGTATGATATGCCAATCGTGGGATTTGGCACAAACACGGTGAACACGCTCCGATTATGGCAGGCTTCAAGTCCAAACGGATTTGATTTGCAACTTTTCAACGATATGCGCTATCACGAGGCGGTTCATCGTCAAAATGAAGCCGAAAACGTAACGCGCGTTCTTTATCCAAACGACAACGGTCCGCAAGGAAAAGCGTTGCGCTTGAAGCAGCAGTATTTCTTCTGCTCGGCTTCGTTGCAAGATTTGATTCACCATTTTGTGAACAATTTTGGAACGGACTTTTCGCGCTTCCCCGAACTCCACGCAATTCAACTCAACGACACGCATCCCGTTGTGGCAATTCCAGAACTCATGCGCATTTTGATGGACGAATACGGCATGGGTTGGAATGATTCTTGGTCAATCGTGCAAAAAACGTTCGCGTACACAAACCACACGATTCTCGCCGAGGCGTTGGAAAAATGGGACATTCAGATTTTCCAAGGATTGCTCCCGCGAATCTATCAAATCGTGGAAGAAATCAACCGCCGATTCTTGATTGAACTCCGCGCAAAATTCCCGAACGACTACAAAAAGCAAAATCACATGAGCATTATCCACGACGGAAAAATTTACATGGCGTGGCTCGCGATTTATGCAGGATTTAGCGTGAACGGCGTTGCCGCGCTCCACACGGAACTTTTGAAAAACGTGGAACTCAAAGATTGGTACGAGTTGTATCCCAGAAAATTCAACAACAAAACGAACGGAATTACGCAGCGGCGATGGCTTTTGTCGTCAAATCCTGAACTTTCCGAATTCATCACCAAACGAATTGGACACGGTTGGGAAAAAGACCTGACGCTTTTGAAAGGACTTGAAAAATACGCCGATGACGACGCTTCGCTTGAAGAACTCATCCAAATCAAAAAGCACAACAAAGAAGCCCTCGTTGAGTATCTCAAGCACAAGCAAAACGAATTTTTGGATCCCGATTCGATTTTTGATGTACAGGTAAAACGATTGCACGAGTACAAAAGACAACTTTTGAACGTGTTGCATATTATGTATCTCTACAATCGCATTATCGAAGACCCAAGTTACAATCCTCCGCGTCGCACGTTCATTTTTGGCGCAAAGTCGGCATCAGGCTACCGCCGCGCAAAGGCAATCATCAAGCTCATCAACACGGTTGCGGAGCGGATTAACAACGACCGGCGCGTGGGCGGAAAGCTCCGCGTCGTGTTCATCGAAAACTACCGAGTGTCGGTCGCAGAAAAAATCTTCCCGGCGGCGGACGTTTCCGAGCAGATTTCCACGGCGGGCAAGGAAGCGTCTGGCACGAGCAACATGAAGTTCATGGTGAACGGCGCGCTCACGATGGGAACGATGGACGGCGCGAACATCGAGATTTTTGAAGAGGCGGGCAAGGAGAACGGCTTCCCGTTCGGGCTTTTGACCGAGGACATTCAAAAAATGGAAGCGGAACATTCGTACAATCCGCAGCAGTATTTGGAGCGCAATCCCGCACTCGCAAAAGTCGTTGAGCAACTCGTTGACGGCACGTATGACCCAAGTCGCCAGATTTTCAAAGAACTCCACGATTCTCTCGTCTACGGAGTGGAAGGGCAGCGACCAGACGTGTACTACGTTCTCGCCGATTTTGAATTGTATGTGAAGGCGCAAGAAAAACTCGCAGAGGCGTACAAGGACAAAAAAGGCTGGGCAAAAAAAGCACTCATCAACATCGCAAACTCAGGCAAGTTCTCGTCTGACCGCACAATCGAAGATTACGTGCGCGACATTTGGAAAGTGCAAAAAGTCATCGTTGACGACGCAGACGTGAAATAACGCACTATACCGTCGGTTTTACAAGGGCGCGAATGCGCCCTGTTTTTTTCAAATCGTTAAAATTCCACTTCGCCAACAAGGAACGTGCCACGAACGTCTTTTAATTGCAGCGTCAACACTTCGCGCTTTTCGTTTGGTCGTCCAAAGTTTGTGTACACTTCGGCTTGCACGGTTACGGGTTGAAGCACGCTTTGCTTTCGCGTGCCAAAATAATTCGCTTCGATTTTATAGACTCCTTTTTCGGCATTTCTGAGAGCGAATTCTTCTGGACCGTAGCCTTGCGTAAAATCGCGGCTCATTCTTCCGCCTTGAGCCGTGAGTTTGTGTCCGTAAAAGCATTTTTCGCCAAGCGGGTCGGTTACCCAAAGGTCAATGTCGCAATCGTCCGTGTTCCAAGTCAGCACCACACGAATATCGCAATCAAAGTTTTCCATGAGTTTTTTGTCGATTTTTGACGTGTCCACGCCCGAAGAACGAGCAATCATTGAGTTCATGTCGTTTAGCGCAGTTTGCTGAATTTCCTCGTATCGCGCGTCCCAACTTTGCGAAGCGATGTGCCAAAGATGGTCAACCGACTTTTGCGCATTGCCCGAATAAAACGCCGCAAAAGCCAAATCTCTGTGAAATTGCGGAATTTCCGTTCGGAGCGAAGTCAATTTTTCAAAAACGCACATCGCAAAATAATATTCGCCACGCTCAAACAATTTGTAGCCGAGCGCACGAAGTACGTCCGTATTTTCAAGATTCAACTCTGAAAGATTTGAAAGAATCCTTCGCGATTCCCACTCAAATCCTTCTTCCAAAAAATAATCCGAAACTTCCATGTAGAACGCAGGCGACGCGCCCCATTCGGCTTTTAGCGCAATGTATTCTGCGTACATTTTTTCGCTTGGAGATTTTTTGAGAGCGGCGAGATACGGAGAGGCGGAATCCCATGCGCGGAGAGAAATTTTTGCGCGATTTTCGCTTTCTGCGCTATTTGCATTTGTAGAACCTGCCGATTTTGCGCTTCCTCCTGCCATGCGCGGAGCGGCCGCCGCCGTTCTTGCAAGCGGAACCGCTTCCATTGCCGCGTCCACCGATACAGATTCCATGAGCATTGGAGACTGCGCTTCCATCGCCATTTCGTTTGATTCTTGCACAACTCTTCCGCGGAGTTCTTCGCGTCTTGAAGCGGCTTCTTTTTCTTTTTTTGTTTTTTCCCAATCAAACGGCGTTTTTTTCCACCATTCGCGGAACTCTTCAAATTTGCGATACACCGCCAACGGAATGCCACTCACGCGCGTGTTTTTTGCCCCGCTTTGCCGAGAAATCAAGCGGTCGTATTCAGAACGGAGTTCTTCGGGCGGCTCGATTTCGTATTTCACGTAATCGGAAACGTTTTCAAGCACAATCAAACTCGTGCCTTTTGTAACAACGCCGAATTTTTTTGCAAGCGCGATAATTTCCGTGCGATTTTCGTCAAATCGCGAAGAAAGCGAGTCGATTTTTTTTTGCGCCCAAAGAAGCGAAACGAACGGCAAATCCTCCGAATTGACCGAAGAAACGTCAATTTCAATTGTACGAACGGTTTTTGCGCCAACGTAGACGGGAATTTTGAGAGAACCCGTTTTTCTCAAAAGAACTCCCGAAATCGAAAGTCCGTAAGGATTTACAGAAACGCACACGTCGCGAATTGCCTTTGCGTCAAAATCAATCGTGCCAATGCCAAACGATTCTTTTTCAAGCATTGACAACGCGCTGTCTTCGCCCAATTCCGTTACGTTTATAAAAGAACCGTTGCCCGCCTGCGCGATTTCCTTTAATCGAGAAAAATCCGCCGAACGCGACGAAGAAATGACGTTCACCGACACCGCATTTTGTTTTTGCGCATTTTTTGTTGTTGGAGAAAACCAATTTTCGATTCCGTCAGAAAAAACGAGCACTTCGTCTCCGCCAAAAGAAGAAAAATCGTAAGAAATGAACGTCGCGCCGTCGTATTGTTGCGACAAAAGAAACGACTCCAGCGCGGCAATATCGTTCCCACCCGCGCCAAAAACGTGGGCTTCGTGCAGTTCGTTGCAAAACGGCACAACCGTTACGCGCGTTGCCGCCGCCTTTTTGACGTAGCGCACAAGAAGCGAGATTTCCGCCTTGATGTCGCGGTCTTTTGCGCTCGAAGAAATATCCCACCAAACCACAAGCGATTTTGGAAGCGACTTTTCGCGCGTATGTTCAAATTCTGGAATTTCGTTATAATAATGAAAAAACGTTTCTTTTCCAATCGTTTCCGTTTGGATTTTTCCCGCCGATTTTTTTGCTTCGTTTCCAACGATTTCTTTTTGAACGGTGATTTCAAGATGCCGAACTCCGTGCGGCGTAATTGGATAAACGCGCGTCTTAAAATTGTTTCCTACCGTTTGCTCAACAAGTCCTGGGTCCACGCCGCGTCGCACGATTTCTTCAAAAACCTTTCGACCTTTGTCTTTTTCCACAACAACGCCACGGCGCATTTTTCCATTTACGTCAAGCGCGTAGCCCACAACCGCTTCTCCGTCAGAAAGCGGAAACTCAAATTCGCTTTCTAGCGTACGCTCCGTTGTGTTTTCAAACAAAAATTCCGCCGTAATAAACCGACTTGCGCCCAGGTCCTGCGTTTTTCGGGAAATTTCGTACACTCGAAGCCCGTTTTTTGAAGCCTGCTCGGAAGCCTTTTGCACTTCCGTCGAAAAATCGACTCCAAAGAAAAGCGCGGGCAAAAGAAAAAAAGATGCAAAAAAAAGAACTGGAACTTTCACAAATCGTCCTCCATTTTGACAAATAAAAAAAGTAAACTATATTCTATTCAGAAAAATAAAAAAATTCAGCGGATAACCGATTTTAGCGAACGAATGAAAAAATCAAAAAAATATGGCAAAATTGAAAATCAAAATGAGGACAAAATAATGATGGAAGAAAAATTAAAAAAAATGACAAAAAATAAAAAAGATATGCACGAAGTAAAAAAAATCCGCTGGAGCGTGAGCGGCGCGATTAGCGTGATTTTTGAAAAAGTCCAAAATTCAAAAATGCGATTTAGAAAAAGCGAAAAATACAACGAAGCAATGGAGCGACTGTGCGCGTATTTTGGAACGAACGAAACGCAAACGTTGATTTTGTGCATCATTTTCGCGCTTCATTTTGAAACGCCCGAAGCGACTTGGGATTTGAGCGACCTTCGGAGAGAAATTGGGTGCAGCGCACTCAAAACGGTGAGTTGGCCAGCGGAAATCGCGGAATTGCGGAAACGGCATTTTTTGAATTCCTCGCGCGGAACGTGTTTTTACCCGTCGGAGCAACTGATGTCGGCAATCAGCGCAAACGAAGAAATCGTTATCGACGAATCGGAATTTCTTATCGATTTTTCAAAATTCGTGTCAAACGTGGCGGACATGGTTGAAAACCGCGAAAGCGACAATATTTCTCCGCACCGACTTGCTCGAAACGTTACAACGTATGAATCTGAAAATTCGGGTCTTCCCATTGTAAAAAGCGCGCGACTCATTTTGACCGAAACGCAGGATAGAATTTTTTTCTACGACGCTTGCTCCGATTACTTAAAGCGCGAAGACACGAGCCTTCAAGCGACGATACGCGACATTTACTCAAACCACGAGCGATACGCGGTTGCAGAAACGTTTATCCGAGAAACGAATCCGCTGCTTGCGCTGGGACTTCTTGAGTTTACGGTAAAAGGAAATATGCGCGATAGCGAGTTAACGCTCACCGAAAAAGGAATCGAGATTTTGGCAGGCGAGCAAAAAGATTTGTTCGTAAAAAAAATCGACGAAAAACTTTTGATTAAACCCGAAAAAATCAAAAAAAAGACGCTTTTTTATTCCAAAGAAAATCAAGAGCAAATCGACATTTTGAAAAACGCTCTTTCAGAAGAAAAACTCGGCGAGATTCAAAAGCGACTCAAAGAAGAGGCGATGCCCGTCGGCGTGGCAGTTTTGCTTTACGGCTCTCCGGGAACTGGAAAAACCGAAAGCGTTTTTCAGATTGCGCGGGAAACGGGGCGACCTGTTGTTCACGTTGACATCAGCGACACAAAATCGTGCTGGTTTGGCGAAAGCGAGAAAAAAATCAAAGAACTGTTTAGAAATTACGCGCGAATGTGCGAATCCGCGTCAAAATCGAGCGACGGAAAAACGCCCATTTTGCTTTTTAACGAAGCAGACGCAGTTTTTGCGCGAAGAAAATCAAATGCAACGAGCAGCGTTGACCAAACCGAAAACGCAATGCAAAACATCATTCTGGAAGAAATGGAAAATCTTGAAGGAATTATGGTTGCCACAACGAATTTTGCCGACAATCTTGACCCCGCGTTTGAAAGGCGATTTTTGTTCAAGATTCAGTTTGAAAATCCGAGTTTTGAAGCAAAAAAATCGATTTGGCTTTCAAAACTTGCGTGGCTTTCTGAAAAAGATGCCGAATCGTTCGCCCAAAAGTACGAATTTTCGGGCGGGCAAATCGACAACATCGTGCGAAAAATCACCATGCAAGAAGTCATCACGGGAAAACGTCCAGAAATCCCAGAAATCGAAGATATGTGCCGAGTGGAAAAATTGTGCAAAGATTCTGGACGAAAAATGGGATTTTGCGCGTGATTTTAACTCACAACTCTGTTCGACAACTTCTCGAACAGAGTTTTTTGTTGATTGTGTTACAAAAGTACGGGCAAAAGCGTTTGTCGAAATGCCATGTCAATTTTTACAGGTGGTTTCGACAGGCTCAACCACCGAAAATTCAGCACACATTCGCCCATTATCGTTAATCGTCGCCTCTAAAAAAAGAATCGACGGCTTCCACAAGTTCTTCGGGCGGAAGCGTTTTCAAAAGATATTTTTTTGGCTTTGACGACAACACTTTCATAACGGTGTCTTTGTCGTCTTTGCCAGTCAAAAAAATCACGGGGATTTCCGCCGTGGAAGATTCGTTTTTGAGCATTTCAAAAACTTGAAGTCCAGACGCAACGGGCATTTCGTAATCGAGCAAAATCAAATCGACCTTGCGCTGCGAAAGAAGCGTGATTGCGTTCATGCCAGAGTTTGCAAGGAATACTTCGTATTTTTTTGAAAGCCAATTATTCATCGCGCGAAGCATAACGCCGTCGTCGTCCACAACAAGAATCCGCTTTTTCCCACTTTCAGCATTGTGCTGCGGAATATGTTTCAAAATCGATTCCATGAAAATCGCCTCTTTTTGTCATTTCAGTTTGTAAAGTCAAGTGTAAAAGAAAAATGACGCTCTGAAAAGACAGGGGAAAACAGATTTGACATTGTATCTACAACAGATTTATTGCTAAGATTGATGACTATCTTTATGTCGTTCCGTTCGTTGAAATGGAAAACGTCGGATGATTTTTGAAAAACATTTATCGGTCACGCAAGTATAAGGGGCAACATAAACGCAATCAGCTTGGAAAAAATCGGCCGTCCGGTGACGGCGATAGCAGTACGCTGGCAATGGTTTTGCTATGCCCGCTAAATTTCTACTGTTCCTTCGTAGCTCAACATAGTGTTTCCCGTCAGATACACCGTCTCGCCCGTGTAGCGCACATGCAACATCCCGCCGCGCACCTGCACGGTAATGTCCTCGTCAAGCGGGCAGTAGCCGTTCAGGACGGCGGCAATTACGGCGGCGCAGGCGCCCGTACCGACCTCCAATTGTACATAGACAAAATATACATCGCAATCGCTGTTTTTCAATGTACACTCTCGTATGAAAATACATCATAAAAGCAAAAAAACTTTTAATTATTATTTTACATAAATAATTTTTATCTTTTCAGGAACAATTTGAAAATTTGAATTAGTAAATATGTCCGTTGGCAAAACTTGCACACTTACTTTAGTAGCATTCATATTGCCGACAAAAATAATTCTATAACAATTCTTATGTGCATTTGCAAACTTGTATTCATTTCGCGACATCTCAAATGCACATTCCATACCTGTAGAACTTTTTACTTCAATAAATATTTTCTCACCAGTCGATTTGTGAATCAGTTCTATATCATACCCCAAATCGTCTCGACCATTAAAATTAGCCTTTCTTGTAGCGGCTTCCGATTTCCAATCAACTTTGTAATCGCATAAAGTCAAGCCCAATTTTTGTTCTAACTCAGAATCATGCGTATCGAGTGAATTGAAAACCAATTCTTCGGCAGCATCTCCTTGTGCTTGATTTTGTTCGTTTGATTTTTCACGACTATGATTTGATTGTGCTTTATATGAATGAGAAGTTTTGCTATATACATTTTCAGAAAAAGCATTGCTCGGAACTATGTCACCAACAGAATACTGCAGAGGATAGTTATGACCATCAATTTTCTTCTCAGGTGTTTCTGCACCAAAGTTTTCTTTCCATGATAAAAATTCTGCTTCGATCGTAGGATAATCAAAATAAAGAAGACTTCTCCATTCTTGATATCTTATGAATTCCTCCACAAGTCTTGAATCATACTGATTTTTTAATTCTTGCAAATTTGCAGAAAAAAGCCCTTCAATATTGATAGCTTCATTTGTAGAATAAGTGTCGTCTATAATTTCAGAAAATGCCTCGCTTAGTATTTTCTTTGCATCAAAATTTACCGAATTTTCTAAATCAACATTATCTGGATAATATTTGTATTCATCTATTTTTATCAAAAACTGTTTTTGCTCATCCACATTTTGCTCTCTTAAATGCAAAAATAGTGCAGTTTTGAATTTTTCCTCATTCTTGGAGAATTCATTTTGAAGCACGAGAGCATTATATTTTTTAACAGAAATATCTGTGCGGTCAAGAATTTTCTGAAAATCAGATACATCAATATCAACGGCTTTCAAGAAATCAAACAGCAGTTTTTGATTTTCCAATGTCGAGAGGTTTGAAAAACTAAGCTGATTTAAAAGAGCATTTGTTTGGGCTGTCAGTTTGTTTTGTCTTTGTAATTCTGCAAGAACAATATCTTTTCCTGATTCAATGCCTTTTAAAATATTTCGTGATTCTATTAAAACATCGTGGTTCAAGAATTCCTGCTCTATA
Organism: uncultured Treponema sp.; assembly: GCA_937877535.1. Lineage (GTDB taxonomy): Bacteria > Spirochaetota > Spirochaetia > Treponematales > Treponemataceae > Treponema_D. Next base: position 13,146 of record CALFJF010000010.1, on the reverse strand, counting down.
AGGAAATTTCTGCGGTCATCATCAACGGCAAATAATTCGCCGTATTTTGCCAATACATCTTTATTTTGTGTGTTTGTAATGACTGCAAAAATTTGCTGTAAAAGTTCTGATAATTTGTTTTTGTCATATTTATCGCTATCATCAATGAAAATAAACCACTGTGATGGATTTTCCAAATCTTGTAAAAGTGTGTAGGAGCGTTTGACCGAATCTGAAATATCATTGTTGATTACAACGATACGATTTACAAGAGAAATCTTCAAGTTCTTAAAATTCCGTTTCTCTGTATCAGACGCAGTTTCTTTTCTATAACAGAACACATAGGGCAAAAATTCAGAAAAGTGCTTTTGAAATTCCTCGTCAAATTTTGAATAATGATTTTCAATGGAACTATAATCTATCGTATATTGCTCCTCATAGGGTTCTATATTGTAAATTTTCTTTACACTTTCTTTTGAGCCAGTTCTTAATGGCAAATCTATAAGATATTTATTGCCAACATTTATCACAGACGAACCAGAGAAAAATACCTCAGAAATAGACTGATACCCATTTCTATTCTTTGTCCAAACTTTGCCATTTTTAAAGAACTCCCGTTTCGCCTCAGAATCCGCATAATTTTTCCCGCCATCTTTTACAGACTCACGATAAATCGATTGGGAAATTTTTGCCGTCTGCCCATCATTTTGCAATTTCAATAACAAAGAGTAAAATTCTTGCGAATGTAAATCAGATGGTTTTGATTTTACCCCTAATGTGGAAAAAATATACTTTATTGTCTGAGTGTCAAATGCTCCTCTGATTCCATCTAAAATTTCTTTCGTTATACACGGCGCATATTTTGCAAGAACAGAATCTTCTGAAAATATACATTCTGATGGTGCATATTTTTTGCCATTTATTTCAAGCCATTTTGTAGTGCTGAAAATATAGGTTAAATAGCAGGGAACATTCCCGCCGTAAATATATGCTGAATCATATCTAGCTTTATATCCGCGAATTTTTATAGATTCCTTTCTTTCCGACTGCATAATTCCTGTCTTCAATTCATAATCCGAATATATCCATTTTATAATATCTCTCGATTCTAAATTTTTTAGTATATTTTGAATATTTTTTACTGTATGGACTGACACAGACTCAATATTTGTATTTTGACCAATTACATTTTTTAGCAAATTCCAATACTCATTATCAAAGCCAATTTTTATTTCCTCAATTCGTGGATATTCTACAATCCCAAGCGACTTTAAGAATTCTTTAAAACCAGCAACATCGGAATCATCAATGCCAATAAGTGCTGGCGAACACAACTTTTCATAATCAGTTTCTTTAAACAACTTTTCTGCAAAATCATTTCCGTAGCTCGTACCAAAGTACAGTTTTTTCGAATCAGAAACTCCACCTTTTGCATTCGGAAATTGGAACTTGATAGATTTTGCACTATCTGAAATTGTATCAGAATTTTTATATAAAAACTGTATGTATTCTTTAGCCCTCTCAAAATCGCCATCAACGCTAGTGTTTATAGGAGAAATAATGTTCTCCGCAGAAAATTCTCCAAAATGGATTTTTGTTTTTCCATTCAAATATTGCCTGACATCACGAATGTCGATGTCTTTTGCCGTAGAACTTATTTTGTGCTTTTCAATCAAAACTTTCACAAGGGCATCTTCATACGATTTATCAATAAATCGTATATCCGCCCAATTAGGTACATCAATTTTTTCTTTGGCGGAGAAAAAATAGGTGTTGATTTTACCTAATTGAATAAAATCGCCTTTATCATCTTTCAGCAAAAGCGGAACGATACTTTCCTGTTTTCGATTTTCTGCCCACCAAATAAAAGTTTCTGCCCGTTCCGCAATGCTTAATCTTCCTGCCAATTTGTTTATTCGCTCACATAATTCTTCATCTGTGAATTCTGCGTTTCCGAGTAGTTTTTCAGCAAATGATTTTACGGTATCGTCAAGTTTACAAAGCAAATCGGAAAACTCATTACCCTTGAAAAATGTGGGAACATCAACCGAGATTATTTTTGGATTGTCATCAATTTTTATGAAGTTACCATTGACAGTTTGAAAAGAAATATGCTCACGACATAACTTAAAATACCAATTTGAAATCTCCACGGTTGAAAATGGTCTATCAAATACAATTGATTGTTGTTGAAAATTTATTGGACATAAAAGTTTCAACATCAAATTGCCAAATTCTGGTTTGCAAAAATAGGCTGTGACAGATTTTACATAAAATTCAAGAAGTTCTTTGAAAACTAAAACATTTTCATCTTCCTTGTCGTTTTTAAATGTATCACGATTTGAAGAAAGGAGAAATGTTGCATGCATCAATACATGAAAAGGACAATTTTCCTTACGTATCGGAAAAAATGTATATAACTGATATTTATTTTCAGGACTATATTCCATTGGGATTGCAATCGCCAACTTTATACGAGATGCTTTTTCCTTTGCGAACGGGTTTTTGATTTCACAACATTCTGAAAACAAATAGAACTTATTTTCAGAAACAACAGTATTTTCTTGTTCCCTACGCACAGAAGTTATCATTACATCAGATTGCTTGTTCAAGGTCTTGCAAAAAGAATATGATTCATATGAAAGTACAAATGATACTTTTGTTATATTTGGAAGGAAAAGGAGTATATTTGGGTTAAATTCTTCGATTTGTTTTTTTACAGTAAAATTATCCTGTTGTGTTTTCTCATCAACAATTATCTCAATAATAGTCGCAAAAGATTCTCTATAATTAAATTGTTTCTTTTCAATACATTTAGGAGCCCTAAGGATAGGAAATTTTATTGACGGATTTTTTGCCAACTGCTTTTTTACAGTTTCATTGTCTTTTATAAACTCAAATTGCTCTTGTGCAAATTTTTCTGAAAAGCCAATCGAAAAGTCGCCAGAATATAAATGAATTTCTTTTGCCCAATTTAGAATAGAACGAAATCCAATTCCTTTATTACCAATATATTCTTTGCCTTTTGAACTGACACCACCTTGGCAAAGCCTTTGAATGGCATCACTCGAAAATGGCTCTCCCATATTGCAAACCCGTAGTACATTATCTTTGTACTCAATCAGAACTTCTACAGGTTTATCTTTTTTCGATTCGTCTAATTGACACAAATGTTCATATGCATCATCAACATTTTGCAACAATTCAAAAAGTTCCCGACCATGGTATTCGCCTTTCAACTCCTCATCTCTGTTATAGGCTTGCTCGAGATTCAACTCAAGACAAAATGTTTTTCTTGCACCATCTAATCTTTTTTCAATAAATTTTTCTGTATTTGTCATAGAGAGATATTTCTCCTTCGTATGTAATACTAGTTAAGCAATGTTTTTGGTTCATCATTTTGTGTTGGCAAAATATTATTCATTTTTCCCATAAGACCTGAATACATATTTTGTAAATTCTGCTGCTGCAACATAGAGTCAATCATCCCCTTTGGAATATACGGATTTTGTATTGTTTCCCATGTTATTTTATTTTTGTATCCAAGAGATTTTGCCATTGCTTCAAGGAGCTTGTTTTTCTTGATTTCAATTTTACTCAGTTCGGCAGATGTCGGATTCTCAACACAGAGTTTATCATAATATGCTTTCCACAGACTACGAACATTCTTATCATTTGCAAAAACTATATCAATGGTATTGAGCGCATAGACAATCTCGTTTATCCATGTAAAAATCCTGTTTGTCATCAATATTCTGAAAATCGCTATTTTATCATCACGCTTTTTTGCCCGATTCTGCAAGGGATGACCAACAATAACTGCAAAAATTGGAATAACAATTATTGTTGCAAGATTCAGAATTGTTTCAAGTTTCATTTTCTTTCTCCATAAAAATCAAAGCGTTTTCTTACTCTAATTCCTTTATGATAAATCGCTCCTGCATAGCATAGCGTTGTATCAATCTTTAGCAGTACTATCTCCTCGTGTGCAATAAACCTGCAAGAAATTTTACCCATAAATTTGTTAATGACAAATTCATAAGATTTACACCTCCACGCTCCCCTCATAGCACAGGGGCAAAAGCCTGTGGCTTTTGCCTACGAGTTTGCCGCTGGAAAACTCGCACGCTAAATCTCCACCGTCCCCTCAAAGCAGAGCATAGTGTTTCCCGTCAGATACACCGTCTCGCCCGTATAGCGCACATGCAACGTGCCGCCGCGCGCCTGCACGGTAATGTTCTCGTCAAGCGGGCAGTAGCCGTTCAGAACGGCGGCAATTACGGCGGCGCATGCGCCCGTGCCGCAGGCAAGCGTCTCGCCGTTTCCGCGCTCCCAGGTGCGCATTTTCAGCTCGTGGGAATTGACCACGCGCACAAACTCGGTGTTGGTGCGTTCGGGGAAAGCGGCGTGGTGCTCAAACAGCGTGCCGATTCGTTCTACCGGCTCTTTGTCCACAAAGCGACTGAACACAACGCAGTGCGGGTTTCCCACGCCCACGCAGGACACTTTGTATTCCGTACCGTCCACCAACAGCGGCGCGTTCAACACGGCTTGGACGGGAAGCAGCCCCGCGCTCACGGCAGTCTGCATGGCTTTTGCGCCGCTCCCTGCCAGCAGATTCAGCGGGTGGAGCGGCACGGCAGTGAGCGTGGAGGGAAGACGGCTCGGCTCAAAGTACGGCGCGCCCATGTCCACGGTAACGCTTGTCACCTTGCCGTTCTGCTTGTACAGAATGAGCGTCTTTACGCCCGCCTCGGTTTCAATCGTGATTTTTTCGGTCGCGTCGGTTCTGCGTCCGTGTCGCTCGGTGATGCCGTCAATGTCGTTGTCGTACAGGTATTTTCCCACGCAGCGGATAGCGTTTCCCGCCATTTTGCCTTCGCTTCCGTCAAGGTTGAAGAATCGCATCTTTGCGTCGGCAACCGCGCTTCGCTCAATCACCACCAGGCTGTCCGCGCCGATTCCGCCGTTCTGCCGACTGCACAGACGCACCGCAAGCCCCGCAGGATTGTTCACCGTCTGGCTCATCGCGTCAATCACAATAAAGTCGTTCCCCGTGGAATCCATCTTGCTAAAGCGCAAGGTCTGCTTGCTCGTGCGCAGGCGGTTGATGTCCACCAACTCCACATTCTCCGCGTTGTACTTGCTTTTCAGGCAGTTTGCGATGGCGTTTGCCGTGTCAATCGCGGTCAGGCACGGAATGTCGCGCTCCACGGCATGGCGGCGCATACGCACGCTGTCGGCATGGGGGTCGCGCCCTTTTGCGCTCGTGCTGATAACATAGTCGATTTTTCCGCTGTCAAGGAGCGTCAGGATATTGTCGTCGGGATTCTCGCGGATTTTGTTCACCACGGTCACTTCCATGCCAAAGTCGCGCAAAGTCTCCGCGTTTCCCTCGGTGGCGTACAGTTTAAATCCCATATCGTAGAATTTCCGCGCAAGGTCGGGAAGTTCGTAGCGGTCGGTCTTGCGAACGCTGAACAACACACCCCCGCTCCGCTTCATCGAATAGCCCGCCGCAATCAGCCCCTTAAAAATCGCCTCTTCGCGCGTGGCGGCAATGCCCAGCACTTCGCCCGTGCTCTTCATCTCAGGGCCAAGGTGCGTGTCCACGTCCATCAGTTTTTCAAAGCTGAACACCGGCACTTTGACGGCAAAATACGGCGGCAACCGATACAAGCCCGTGCCGTAGCCCATGTCGCGGATTTTTTCGCCCAGCATGGCGCGCACCGCAAGTTCCACCATCGGAACGCCGCTCACTTTGGAAATGTACGGCACGGTTCGGCTAGAACGCGGATTTACTTCTATTATATACAAATCGTTTTTGTAAATCAGGTACTGAATGTTCACCAAGCCCTTCGTTCCCAGCGCAAGCGCAAGCTCCCGACTTTGCGTGATGATTTTTTCGCGCATAATGTCGTTCAAGTTCCAGCTGGGGTACACGGCAATGCTGTCGCCCGAATGAATGCCCGTGCGCTCAATGTGCTCCATAATCCCCGGAATCAGCACGTCCTCGCCATCGCAGATGCCGTCCACTTCCAGTTCCACGCCCTGCATGTACTGGTCAATCAGCACCGGATTTTTTATTCCCTGCGCCAGAATGATTTTCATGTACTCGCGCACATCATCGTCGTTAAAGGCGACAATCATATTCTGCCCGCCCAGCACATAACTCGGTCGCAAAAGCACCGGGTAGCCCAGCCGCTTGGTCGCCTCCAGAGCCTCGCCTTCGGTGAACACGGTCAGGCCTTTGGGGCGGTTGATGTGCAGCCGCTCGCACAATTCTTCAAACCGCTCGCGGTCTTCGGCAAGGTCAATCGCGTCTGCGCTCGTTCCCAAAATGCGCACACCCTGCTCGTCCAAAAATTTCGCCAGCTTTATCGCCGTGCCGCCGCCAAACGCAACCACCACGCCAATCGGCTTTTCCGTGCGAATCACCGCCATCACATCTTCCTGCGTGAGCGGCTCAAAATACAGGCGGTCGCTCGTATCAAAGTCCGTGCTGACGGTCTCCGGGTTGTTGTTAATCGTCACCACATCATAGCCCAGCCGCTTTAACGCCCACACGCACTGCACGCTCGCGTAGTCGAACTCAATCCCCTGCCCAATGCGGATAGGCCCAGAGCCGAGCACGATGATTGTGCCTTTGTGTGATTCGTCTCTAGTGGGGGAAGTCTCCCCCTCGCTCCAGCCCGCTACGCGGTCTTCCGCTACCCCCTCTACGGGGGCTACCGCCCCCGTAACGCCCCCGCTTCGTTCCTGCAAAAATGCTTCCGCCTCATTTTCGCTGTCATACGCGCTGTAAAAATACGGCGTTTCCGCATTGAACTCGCCCGCGCAGGTGTCCACCATTTTATAGCCCGCGTCAATGTGATAAATCTTGGGTTGTTGCAATTTCGTTTCGCTCATCGTCTATGCTCCGTTGCCTACTCTAAAAGGCAAAAAAAATGTGGACTGCAAAAATGCTGTCCACATTGACAAATCAATTTAAAAACAAAAACTGCACCGTGGTATGCAAAATCATCTCATTTTGTCCGTCCGCAGTTTTCATTCTGGAAAAAGAGTATAACAAAAAAATGACGTTTGTGTACAGTGCAAAAAAAAAAGACGTTTCTCTCCGAGGCTTTTCAAATCTTGCCGATTTTATTTGTTTCTTCTATTATTTTAGAAAGATTTGGAGAGGAATTTTTACAAATTGGGGGTTTTTAATGGAACAAATGGAAAACTTTAAAGCGGTTCGTTCGCTTGAATCTACGGAAAAGTCTCGATTTCTTGGAAAAACGTATGGTTGGATGGCACTCGCGCTTTTGGCAAGTGCGGTGAGCGCGTTTGTTGCGGCAAACGCAATCTTTACCGAGAACAACGGAAGACTTGCGTTGTCGGCGTTTGGCGCGTTTATGTTCGGCGGCGCACGAATCGGAATGTGGGTTTGTCTTATCGGCGAAATCGCGCTCGTTTGGTGGCTTTCTGCGTCAATCAGCAAAATCAGCGTTCAAACTGCAAAAATTGCGTTTTTTGCCTACGCTATTTTGAACGGAATCACGCTCTCAACGATTTTGTTGGCATACACGATGGGTTCGATTGCGTCCACGTTCATTGGAGCGGCTGCAATGTTTGGCGTGATGAGTTTTTATGGCGCACGAACGCAAAAAGACCTTTCGACTACAGGACGCTATCTGGGAATGGCTCTCATCGGACTAATCATTGCGAACGCGATTCAAATTGTTGTTTCGATGATTTCTGGAACTCCGATGCGATTTTTTGACTTTTTGATTTCGATTGCGGGCGTTGCGATTTTTACGGGGCTGACCGCATTTGACACGCAAAAACTCATCAAAATCGCAAACAGTGCAAACGATTCCGACGATTACGCAAAAGTTTCAATAATCGCTGCACTCAATTTGTATCTCGATTTTATCAATATCTTTTTGTACCTTATGCGACTTTTTGGAAAAAGGCGATAATGACATTTTGATTATTTGTAAAGCAAGAAAATGGTCGGAATCTTTGCGATTTCGACCTTTTCTTTTTTCCACTGGGCAATCGTTTTTGTTTTGATGTATTCCTCGTTCGTGGTGATTCCCGAAGCTACGCAGAGTTTTGTTTCGGCACGGCAGGTTTTCAAAATCGCTTCGAGCAACTTTTGGTTTCGGTATGGCGTTTCGATAAAAAGCTGCGTTTGGTTTTCTTTGTAGATTTTATTTTCGAGCTGGCGGATTTTACTTTCGCGCTCGCCGTTTTTTGCGGGTAAATAACCGTTGAAGCAAAAATTCTGCCCGTTAAAGCCGCTCGCCATGAGAGAAAGAATCATTGAGTTCGGTCCCACAAGCGGAATGATGCGCAAATTCTTTTTTTGCGCCGCTTCCACCGCCCGCGAGCCTGGGTCTCCAATGCAGGGACAGCCCGCGTCAGAAATCACGCCCATCGCCTCGCCCTTTTCGAGCGGAAGAAGAATCTTGCTTAAATCGGCTTTTTCGTCAGTGTGTTCGCTTAATTCTGTGAAAGTGCAACTATCAATCGGAAAGTTTTTGTCAAGCGAAATCAAGAATCGCACGGCGGATTTTCGGCTTTCTACGATAAAATGGCGGAGATTTTTCACGATTTCAAAATTGTAATCGGGCAAAACGCGCGAAGCACTCGTGTCGCCAAGCGTACACGGAATCAAATAAAGCGCAGTTTCCATTTTTTCTCCAGATTACAATAATCCCGCCACAAAAATCACGAGAATCAAAACGGGAATCACAAATCTAAAATAATGCTTGAAAATCGGTGGAATCTTGAAGCCGTTTCCCGTGTTTGCTTCTTTTAGATACTTGTCAAATCCCCAGCCCCATTTTGTGCAACAAAAAAGAAGATAAACGAGAGAACCGAGCGGAAGAAGCCAGTTTGAAACGATAAAATCCTCGCTATCGAGAATGTCGCGAGTGTCAAAAAGATGAACGCCGCTCAAAAGATTGTAGCCCAAAGCGCACGGAACGCTTGCAATCAAAATGAAAACGCAATTTACCAAAACGGCTTTTTTGCGCGACCACGAAAAATTGTCCATGGAGCAAGTGATGATATTTTCAAAAACCGCAATAACCGTTGAAAAACTTGCAAATGTCATAAAAAGAAAAAAGAATGCTCCCCAAATGCGCCCCATGCTCATGTTCATAAACACGGTCGGAAGCGTGATAAAAATGAGCGACGGACCTGCGTCCGCATTGATTCCAAAACTAAAACACGCGGGAAAAATCACAAGCCCGCTTGCAAGCGCAACAAACGTATCAAGGGCGCAAATCCACAAAGATTCGCCCATGAGCGTTTTGTCTTTTGTCATGCAACTTCCAAAGATTTCCATTGCGCCAACTCCAAGGCTCAACGTAAAAAACGCCTGATTCATCGCCGCCGTAATCACGTGCGTCAAACCGATTTGCTTTGCTTTCTCAAAATCGGGAAAAAGATAAAACGAAATTCCTTCTTTTGCCCCGCTAAGAAACATCGAATGAATGGCAAGCACGATAATCAGTGCAAGAAGCCCCGTCATAATGACTTTTGTGATTCGCTCAAGACCTTTTTGTAAGCCACCTGAACAAACGGCAAATCCAAGCAAAACCATTGCCGCCATAAATCCGAGCATTTGGAGCGGACTTGAAAGCATCTTTGAAAAAACGCTCGCAGTTCCATTTTCAATAACGGCGGAAGACGAAAACGTTCCGAGCGCAAACTTAAAGAAATAATTGAGCATCCAGCCAGAAACAGTGGTGTAATACATCATAAGAAGATAACACCCTGCCGTAGCAAAAAAACCGTGAATATGCCATTTACTTCCAGATTTTTCGAGCGTTTTGTAGCCTAAAACCGCGCTCTTTTTTGACGCTCGCCCGACCGCAAGTTCCATTGAAAGAACGGGCGCACCCATAAAAATCAAAAAAATCAGATAAAAAAGAACAAAAACGCCACCGCCGTTTTGCCCCGTAATATACGGAAATTTCCAAACGTTTCCGATTCCAATCGCGCAGCCCGCACTTACTAAAATAAAACCAATCCGTGAATTAAAATTCTCGCGTTCCATAAAAAACAGTGTAGCAGAAAAAGCATTTTTGTGGCAGAAAAAACAAAAACCTCTTGACGCTATACAAAAAAAAGTAAAGTGAATCTGCATTTCAAAAAACCCGAAACTGTTGAACGGGCGTGTGGGGACATTACTAACAGAATGGTTAGCGTTGACACATTCCCCGTTTGGCACTCTTGCAAAGCGTTTGCGCAGAAAGCACAAATCTGTTTAGGACGTTTTTTTTGTGTTGCGGATAGGATAATTTTTTGGACTGTCAGCGGTTCGTTGGAGAGCGCACTTTAGCGGGTGCAATCAAAAATGAATCGCCGTTTTTTTTGCATTTTTGATTTTGAGAAAAATCGGAAGGATTAGCGAATTACATTGAATCTGCGGTGGTCGAGGTTCTCGAAATCACCTAAAAAAAAATGACCATGCATTTCGACAGGCTCAATGTCCCAATTTCTATCTCAATGCCCGAATTTTCATAAAAAAATAAACCAGTTCGGAAACAGACGTTTCGGAACTGGTTACGTTGAAATGCGATTTTTATTTTTGCGTGAATGTGCCAGTGCTACCAGAAGATTGCTTGAGCGTATACGCATTGTTCTTTTCAAAGCCCGAAATTGCGTCTGGCAGCGTGGTGAATGTGAGTTTGACCGAGCTTCCGCTTACGCCCGTGCCGCTTGTGGTGTACGTGCCTGCGATTGTTCCCACGTTTTTCTTGTCGTGCCCTTTGTATATCGTTCCAGAGAATGAGCCGTTATTGTAGGTGGGATAGCAATAGTATTTTGTTCCATTGTCATTGATTTTGATTCTGCTAGCGTCTGTTAGTTCGATGTATCCAGAAGTTGTGCTGACTTCAAATTCCGCTGCAGTCGGAAGCGTTCCGTCAAAATAATACGGCGTAAGTTTGAGAGAAGTTCCGTTTAATTCATATTTGAGGACTTCTGGCGTTGTATAATGCGCTTTTGCTTCTGCCGTGTACCATGCTGCCAAATCGTCTGTCCACGTTTCGCCCTCGGATTCGGCAAATTGCTTCACCATATTCACATAATCGTTGACGCTTGAAACCGTAACGCCGTATTTTGAAACAGAAATATACCCAAAACTGAGGAGTTTGTTGCTTGAGTCGTAGGTATATTTATAATTATGAATCTCCTTTTGACTGTCATATTCTAATGTAAACGTTGCCGTTGAATCAGAAAATTCCCAAGTATATGTAAAATCAGACGCTGTGAGCGTGTACGTTTTTCCGCTCACTTCGTTTGTGCCACTGCTTGCTGGCAACTCGGTAGAAAATGACGACGAATTTGAATCATCATCGTCATCGTCGGAGCAAGACGCAAACGCAAAAACGCTTGTGGCTGCGGCAGCAATCAAAAATGCTTTGTGAAATTTTTTCATAAAATACTCCTTCCCGTCATTGCGGGTTCAAAAATTTTTTTAAGTACTCTACAAAAAAAAACTATTCACACAAGTCCTCGGCGAAAAATCGAACAAAAAAATCCGAGGTTTTCTAAAGTCAAAAATCAAGTCCATTGCTAAAATACTGTTTTTTCTATATATTTGAAAAAATCTATCTCATTCAGCAAATTTTTTTAGAGAGGTAAACAATATGGCTTTTGATATTACAAAAGTGCGTAATATCGGTATTAGTGCCCACATTGACTCTGGAAAGACGACGACTTCGGAGCGCATTTTGTTCTACTGCAACAAAATCCACGCGATTCACGAAGTGCGCGGAAAAGACGGTGTTGGCGCAGTTATGGACAACATGGAATTGGAGCGCGAGCGCGGAATCACGATTCAGTCGGCGGCGACGCAGGTTCAGTGGAAGGACATCACCATCAACCTGATTGACACCCCCGGACACGTGGATTTCACGGTTGAAGTTGAACGGTCGCTTCGCGTTTTGGACGGCGCAATCATGATTCTCTGCGCCGTTGCGGGTGTGCAGTCGCAGTCGATTACGGTTGACCGCCAACTCAAGCGCTACCATGTCCCGCGCATTGCGTTCGTGAACAAGTGCGACCGTCAGGGCGCAAACCCCATCCGCGTGTGCCATCAACTCCGCGACAAATTGGGCCTGAACGCGCACATGGTTGAACTTCCCATCGGGCTTGAAGACAAACTTGAAGGCGTTGTTGATTTGGTAGGCATGAAGGCGCTTTATTTTGACGGCGACAACGGCGAAAACGTTCGCGTGGCAGAAATCCCCGCGAACCTCAAGGCGGACGCGGACAAGTACCGCGCGGAACTTTTGGATGCCGCCTCAAATTTTGACGACGAATTGATGGAAGTCCTTTTGGACGACAAGCAACCCACCGAGGAGCAGCTCATCGCGGCAATCCGAAAAGGCACGCTTTCTGAGCAATTCGTTGGCGTGTTCTGCGGCTCTGCTCACGTAAACAAGGGAATTCAGCCGCTTTTGGACGGCGTTGAGCGATATTTGCCGAATCCAACCGAAGTTCACAACTACGGTCTTGACCTCGACAAAAACGAGGAGCAGGTCGAACTTTTCAATGTTCCCGACAAGCCAGTCGTTGCGCTTGCGTTCAAGTTGGACGACGGTCAGTTTGGTCAACTCACGTACATTCGCGTTTATCAAGGTCGCCTTCCAAAAGGAATCGAACTCACAAACACGCGCACCAAAAAGCGATTCAAGGTTGGTCGCCTTGTGCGCATGAACTCCGCACAAATGGAAGACATTCAGGCGGCAGAACCTGGCGACATTTGTGCGCTCTTTGGCGTGGACTGCGCGTCGGGCGACACGTTCTGCGCGGAGGGAATCAACGTGGCAATGACTTCGATGTTCGTTCCTCGCCCCGTTATTTCGCAGGCAATCAAACCGAAAGACAAGTCTATGGCGGCGAACTTTGCGAAGGCTCTCAACCGCTTCACAAAAGAAGACCCGACTTTCCAGACTGAACTTGACCCAGAGTCAAACGAAACGATTATCAAGGGTATGGGCGAATTGCACTTGGCAGTTTATGTCGAGCGAATGAAGCGTGAATACAAGTGCGAAGTCGAAGTCACTCCGCCAAAGGTAGCTTACCGAGAGTCAATCACGGCGCAAGCTCCGTTCAACTACACGCACAAAAAGCAGACTGGTGGTTCTGGTCAGTACGGTC
>CALFJF010000009.1 GCA_937877535.1 uncultured Treponema sp. | reverse complement strand
ACCACATTTCTTTTGTCAACCGCCACATTTCTTTTGTCAACCACCGCGTCAAACAAAAAAAACTCGGTCAAAACAAAATTTCTGACCGAGTTTTTTTCGCAAAGCGAGATTTTCGCTGATTTTACGATGATTGCTCGACTTTTTTGATTTTTCGCAACGTCAAAAAGAACATCACAAGGGCTATCAAAACGGCAATTCCGTCGGCGACGGGCTGCGCGTAAACAATTCCAAAAAGTCCAAAGAGCCAATTCAAAATCAAAATGAGCGGCAAAAAGATAAGACCTTGCCGCGAAATCGCAAGCGCAAGCGATTGCAACGCTTTTCCCATCGCCTGAAAGGTAAAATTCAGCACAAACATAATTCCGATTACGGGCGACGTAACCATGAGCGCGTGCAAAATGCGAATTCCCAGGATTTCCACGGCGGGCGGCTGCTGAAACACGCCAACAATTTGCCTGGCAAAAATAAAATAAACGCCCGTCAAAAAAAGCCCCAGCGCAACGTTCAGCGCAACCGAAAAATTCACCACAGAACGAAGGCGCGGAATATTTTTTGCCCCGTAGTTGTAACCGACTAACGGCGAAATTCCCATGCCAAGCCCCAGTTGCACAAAAATCACGAGCATATTCGCTTTGAGCGCAACGCCCATTGCCGCCGTTGGAGCATCTCCAAAAATCGGAACGCCATTTGAGTCAAACGCAAGTCCAAAAACAGGATTTTGAGCCGTTGGAACAAACGAAAGAGCCGCCCCCGCGATTTCCTTTGGAACGGGAACGGCGTAATACGAGGCGAGCAATTTATTTGTAACGATTGACGAAAGGCTCATCAAAATATTCGTAAGCGAAGCAGGAAGTCCAATCGCGATTACGCCACGAGCGATTCCGTGGATTTTGAAAAACTGCGGCTTAATCGAAAGAAGCGAATTGTTTGAAACAACGTGAAAAATGTATACTAAAAGCGTTACAAGATTTCCGATGACCGTAGCGATTGCCGCGCCAGAAACGCCAAGTCCCAAAAACGGAATGCCTAAAAATGAATCGAGTATAAAAATCGGGTCTAAAATAATATTTGCAATCGTTCCCGCCATAATTCCTATCATCGAAGAGCGAGAAGCCCCCTCGCCTCGGATAAGATTTGTGAACGCGGTTGCCACAACGATTGCAGGTCCCGCGAATGCAATAATTGACAAGTATTCACGGGAAAAATCGAACGTGGTTTCCGTGGTTCCAACCGCCCGCAAAATCGGACTCATAAAAAAAAGCAAAATCGCGCCACCCACAATTCCAACAACGATTCCAGCGTAAAAGCAAAACGCGCTCGTTGATTTTACTCTTTCAAATTTTTTCTCGCCCAAGGCGCGGCTCAAAAACGACGAACCGCCCATTCCAAAAATGTTTCCCGCAGCCATCAAAAACAAAAATACGGGAGTTGCAACGTTGACCGCCGCAAATTGACTTGGGTCGCCGATTAACCCAACAAAAAACGAGTCCACCATATTGTAAAGTACAGAAACAATCATGCTTAATATTGTAGGAACTGCAAAAGTTAATACGGCTTTTGGAACTGGTGCGTTTTCAAAAAGTTCGATATTTTTATTTTTATCCATTTTTTTCATGCTCAATAGATTGCAAAAAATGGAAAAAAATGTCAACGATTTCAAAAAATAACAAAATTTTTCAACTAGATTCCATAGAGTTTTGCCGAAATCGACGCAAGCACCAAAGACGGCGAAACGTTTTCCACAACAACGTCCGAAGGAAGCGACAAAATCGTATTTGTATAGTTTACAATTCCTTTAATTCCGCAGGCAACAAGTCGCTCCGCCGCTTTTTGCGCACAATCCGACGGAACGGCGAGGAGCGCAAACGCGATTTTCTCTGCTCGAATGATTTTTTCCATTTGCGCGGTCGGATAAAGCGGAATCGTGGAGCGCAAGATTTCCGTTCGATTTGAAGAGGAATCGAATCCTGCGACAAGATAAAAAGACGAGTTGTCAAACGTTGGGGATTCTAGCAAAACGGAGCCGAGCCGACCAAGCCCCACAAGGCAACATTTTTTTGGCGCGGCTTTTTCAAAAATGCCGATTGCGCAAGAAATTTTTTGGCGAAGAACGGACGAAACGTAACCGCCCTTCCCGCCCGCCGCGCCACCAATGAGCGAAATGTCGCGCCGAACAGTCGCCTCCGTCCAGCCCGTTTTTGAAGCAATGTGCGCCGACGTAACTTTTTCTTCTCCGAATTGCGAAAGAAATTGAAAAAGTACAGCAAGCCTTTTTTTTGTGGGCGCAGGGAGCGTTTTCATGCAATCAATGTACACGAAAAACGCCCGCCTGTCGATTAAGAATCTATATTAAAGAAATGACGGTGATTTTTTCACTTTTTTGAATCGCGCTTTCCCGCCGTTTTCCTTTCCACAAAAATACACTATATTTTTTGTATGCGAAAATTCCAAGTCGTAAGCCCCTACGCGCCTTCGGGAGACCAGGGCGAGGCAATCGAAAAACTCTCATCTGGATTCTTGAACGGCGACCGCTTTCAGACCTTGAAGGGCGTAACGGGTTCGGGCAAAACCTTCACGATGGCAAAAATCATCGAAAAGGTGCAGCGACCCACGCTGATTATCAGCCACAACAAGACTCTTTCCGCCCAGCTTTACCGCGAATTCAAATCGTTTTTTCCGCACAACGCGGTGGAATATTTTGTCTCTTATTACGATTATTATCAGCCTGAAGCCTATGTTCCCGCGCGGGATTTGTACATCGAAAAAGACGCGGCGACTAACGACGAGATTGACAAACTCCGCCTCGCGGCGACTTACTCGCTCATGGAGCGACGCGATGTGATTGTGGTGGCGACGGTGAGCTGCATTTACGGACTCGGTATGCCCGATTTGTACAAGGAAATGCGAGTTCACATCGAAAAGGGCGAGATTTTGGACTTGCGGAAATTTGAGCGAGATTTGGCTTCGATTCAGTATCAGAGGAATGACATGGTTTTGGAGCGGGGAAATTTCCGCGTTCGTGGCGATGTGATTGAAGTCTACCCGCCCTACATGGAGACCGACACGGCTTACCGAATCGAGCTTGACTTTGACGAGATTGCGAGCATAAAGCGATTCAATGTGCTGAACCGCGCGACCGAAGAAGAGCTTGACGAACTCCAGCTTTATCCCGCGAAGCACTTCGTAGTTCCGCATGACGCGCTTCTTTCTGCGACCGAGCGAATCCAAAAGGAACTTGAAGAGCGAGTGGAGACTTTGCAGGCAACAGGAAAAATGCTTGAAGCCGAACGGCTCAAAACGCGCACGACCTACGACATCGAGATGATGAAAGAAATGGGCTATTGCTCTGGAATCGAAAACTATTCCGCCCCGATTGCAGGGAGAAAGCCAGGTGAGCCGCCCGCGACACTTTTGCATTACTTTCCAGACGATTTTTTGTGCCTGATTGACGAGGCTCATGTGACCGTTCCGCAGATTGGCGCGATGTACGAGGGCGACCGAAGCCGCAAGCAGAATCTCGTGGACTTTGGCTTCCGCTTGCCGAGTGCGCTTGACAACCGACCGCTCAAAGCCGACGAATTCTGGAAAAAGATGAACCAAGTGATTTATGTGACGGCGACTCCGCGAAAAGAAGAAATCGCGCAGTCAACGCAGGTGGTCGAGCAGATTATCCGCCCCACGGGGCTTCTTGACCCGCTCATCGACATCCGACCGAGCGAAGGGCAGATGGAAGACATTTACAAAGAAGTCAAGACGCGAATCGAAAGAAAAGAGCGAAGCCTGATTCTGACTCTGACTAAAAAAATGGCGGAGGATTTGACGGATTATTTGCTCGGCTTGAGCCTCAAAGTCAAATACATTCATTCAGAAATCGACACTTTTGAGCGCGTGGAGATTTTAAAGTCGCTCCGTACGGGCGAAATCGATGTTTTGATTGGAATCAACCTTTTGCGAGAGGGAATCGACCTTCCAGAGGTGAGTTTTATCGCGATTCTTGACGCGGACAAAATCGGATTTTTGCGCTCAACGACGAGTTTGATTCAGATTGTCGGGCGAGCCGCGCGAAACGAAAACGGCATGGTCGTCATGTACGCCGACAACATCACGCCCGCAATCAAAGAGACCGTCACCGAAACGCGCCGCCGCCGAGAAATCCAGCAAAAATACAACGAAGACCACGGAATCACGCCGCACACGGTTTCAAAAGCCGTGCAGGACATTCTCGTTCGCCAGCAACAAGACGCCACCGAAAACGCCGAAGTGGAACTTTCCGTCCTCAAAAAGAGCGCGAATCTCTTCGACCCAAAGCAACGCAAAAAACTCATCGACGCGCTCAAAAAAGAAATGAGCGACTTTGCCGACCGATTGGAATACGAAGAAGCCGCCGCCGTGCGAGACCAAATTCAAGAGATTGAGCGAATGTACGGCAAGTGATTCGTCCCCACAACGGTGGTTGAGTAGCGTAGCGTATCGAAACCACGGAATCACGAAGCAATTGATGGTTTCGACATGCTCAAACACCAAGAATGATGACAGCAACGCAAGCGGGACGCGCTCCCACTTGCGTTTTTTTACGCATTTTTTCGTAAACCTTCAAGGATTTCAGAGTCTTTTCTTGAAACGTCGTCGGCGTTTGCCGCAGGTCGCCCGTAAATCATTCCAAACTCGTCTTCGTCGGGGTGCTTTCCGTAGGGCGCGTTTGCAAGCAAAAGTTTTAGGCGGTTCAGCTGGTTTACTTCGCTTGAGCCGGGGTCGTAGTCAATCGCGGAAATATTTGCCGCAGGATAGCGACGCTTGAGTTCCTTAATCACGCCGCGCCCGCAGATGTGGTTGGGCATACAGGCAAACGGCTGCACGCACGCAAAACTCTGCACGCCTTCGTGAATCAAATCCACGATTTCGCCGGTCAAGAACCAACCTTCGCCCGTCACATTGCCGAGGGAAATAATGTCCTTGGCGTAGTCCATTTTGTCGTAAATCGACGTGGGTGGCGTAAATCGGCGGCTCTTGGCGAGCGTTTTTTTGACATAGCCACGGAATTTTTCGGTCATCCAAATCAACAGGCGCGCAATGCGCTCGCCGCTTTTGGGAACGGCAAGGTTCTTGTGCTTAAAGATGTTGTCCGAAAAATTGTACAGCAAAAAGTCGATAAATCCCGGCTGCACGCACTCCGCGCCTTCTGCTTCAATCGTTTCCACCAGATTGTTGTTCGCCGTGGGGTGCAGTTTGACCAAAATCTCGCCCACCACCGCCACGCGCGGCTTTTTAATCGGCAAAAGTTCCAGATTGTCAAAATCGCGCACAATGCCACGCACCAGTTTGTGGTAGGTGTGGAGCGACATATTTTTCAGCTCGCGTCCCACAATCTCATTCCATTTTTCGTAAAGCGCGTTGGCACTGCCCGGCACTTTTTCGTAGGGGCGCGTGCGGTACAGCACCTGAATGAGTAGGTCGCCCAGAATGAACGCAAGCACAATGCCCTTTCCGAGTGAGAACGTCAGTTTGAAGCCAGGATTTGACTCCAGCCCCTGCGCCGAAAGGCTGATGACGGGAATGTGTCCCCAGCCCGCGTCAGCAAGCGCGCGGCGGATAAAGCCGATGTAGTTGGTCATACGGCAGCCGCCCCCCGTTTGGATAATCGCAAGGCTCACATGGTCAAGGTCGTATTCGCCGCTTTCAAGCGCACTCATCAGTTGCCCCGTCACCAGGATGGCAGGATAACACGCGTCGTTGTTCACATATTTTAAGCCCACATCCACGGCTTTTTTGTCCACTTCGGGCAAAAAGACGATTTTGTAGCCTTCGTATTCAAAGACTTTTTGGTGCAAGCGCATGTGAATCGGGCTCATTTGCGGTGCAAGAATCGTGTGCGTGTACTTAAATTCTTTTTCAAACGGCTTTCGGTGATACGCCGACGACTTGGACGGCAGTTTGCGGCGGTTTCGCTGGCGTTCTTTGACGGCGGCAATCAGACTGCGAATGCGAATGCGCACCGCGCCCAAATTGGAACCCTCGTCAATCTTGATGAGCGTGTACATGCGCCCCTTTGCCTTTAAAATCTCGTCCACTTGATCGGAAGAAATCGCGTCCAGACCGCAGCCAAACGAAGTGAGTTGCACCAGTTCCAGATTGGGCATGCCCGCCACAAACGCACCCGCGCGGTACAGACGGCTGTGGTAAGTCCACTGGTCTACAATGCGCAAGGGGCGTTCCACTTTGGCAAGGTGCGCCACGGATTCTTCGGTAAAGACCGCAAGCCCCAAACCGTTAATCATTTCAGGAATGCCGTGGTTGATTTCGGGGTCAAGGTGATACGGACGGCCAGAAAGCACGATGCCGTTTGCCCCGCGCAAAATCATCTCTTCCAGTGCTTCTTCACCCGCCTGCTGCACTTCCTTGCGGAATTTTGCCTGCTCGTTCCAGCCCGCGTCCACGGCGCGTTCCACCTGTTCTTTGGTCACGGAAAAATGCGGGGAAAGTTCTTCAAAAAGCCGTTCGGCAAGGCGCGTTTTGTCTTCAATCGGCAAAAACGGATTCATAAAGAGCAGGCTTTCGTCCTGACGGAGCGCGTCCACATTGTTTTTGAGCACTTCGGAATAACTGGTGACAATCGGGCAGTTGTAGTGGTTGTCCGAGCCAGCGTCCTCCACTTGCTCATAGGGCGCGCACGGATAGAAGATGAACTTGCAGCCCACTTTGAGCAAATGCGTGATGTGTCCGTGAGAAATTTTTGCGGGATAACAGACCGACTCAGACGGAATGGTCTCCAAGCCCGACTCGTACACGGCGCGCGACGAACGCGGCGAAAGCCGCACGCGGAATCCCAGCGTGGTAAAAAAGGTGAACCACAGCGGATAATTTTCGTACATGTTCAGCACGCGCGGAATGCCCACTTCGCCCAGCGGCGCGTCAGAAAGCGCGAGCGGTTTGTAACTGAAAATGCGGTCGTACTTCCACTTGAACAGATTGGGTAAGCCCTTGTTGTCGTCGGTCGCGCCGCTTGCTTTGGCGTTTCCCGCGTCCACAACGGTGTTGCCGCCCGCCGCCCGCTCTGCCCCGCGCTCACAGCGGTTTCCCGTCACAAAGGTGCGCACGCGCCCGTCGGTTACGGTTTCGCCGTCGGTGGAGAAAGTGTTAATCGTCAAAAGGCAGTTGTTCTGGCAGCCACCGCAGCGGCGCAGTTCAAGCGACACCTTAAAATTATCCAGCTGGTCAGGACCGGCAATGCCCGAATGAATGACGGGCGGCACAAAGCCGATTTCTTCGCCGGGTTTGGGTGCGGTCAGGTCGCGCCACTGGTCATGCGCAATCAACGCCGCGCCGTACGCGCCCATCAGCCCTGCCACATCGGGGCGGTAGACGTTTACGCCCGCAATTTTTTCAAAGGCGCGGAGCACGGCATTGTTGTTGAACGTACCGCCCTGCACCACGATTTTTGTGCCGATTTCGCTTGCGTTCCGCAACTTGATGACTTTAAAAAGCGCGTTTTTGATGACCGAATACGACAAGCCCGCAGAGATGTCGGCGATGGTCGCGCCTTCTTTTTGCGCCTGCTTTACGCGGCTGTTCATAAAGACGGTACAGCGGCTTCCCAAATCAACGGGCTTTTGCGCAAGCAAGGCTTTTTGGCTGAACTCTTGCACGGAAAGCCCCATGGAACGCGCAAAATTATCCAAGAACGAACCGCACCCCGACGAACACGCTTCATTCAGCTGAATGGACACAATCGCGCCGTCTTTCATGCGCAGACACTTCATGTCCTGCCCGCCAATGTCCAGCAAAAACTCTACGCCAGGCACAAAGAAATCCGCCGCGCGGTAGTGCGTAATCGTCTCCACTTCGCCCGCGTCCACGCCCAACGCCGCTTGGAACAACGCTTCGCCGTAGCCCGTAGACACCGAGCGCGCAATGTAGGCATGTTTGGGAAGAATTTTGTACAAATCTTTCAGGACGCGCACCGCCAAATCAACGGGATTACCCGCATTCACATCGTAGAACCGCCACAGGATGCGTCCCTTTTGGTCGATGAGTACCGCTTTGGTCGTGGTAGAGCCAGCGTCCAAGCCCAAAAAGACCGGACCGGTCACTTCGGCAAGCGGTGCGGTTTCCGTCGTCTCTTTTGCATGGCGGGCAGTAAATTCGTCCAGTTCCGCTTGGTCTTTAAAGAGCGGGTCAAGCCGCTGGACTTCCTGCATTTCCGCGCCCACCAGATTTTTCAGGTTTTCCCGGAATTCCGCAATCGTCGGGTAAGAAATGGGGGCTTGCCCCGTCACGAGCGCATGGCTTGTTTCCGCATTGAACGCGCTTCCCGCCGCCACAAAGAGCTGTGAGTTTTCTGGCACGATAATCGCGTCGCCTTCCAGATGGAGCGTTTCAATAAAACGGTGGCGCAACTGGTCAAGAAAGTGAAGCGGGCCGCCCAAAAAAGCGACGTTTCCGCGGATGGGCTTACCGCAAGCAAGCCCGCCAATCGTCTGACTGACCACGGCTTGAAAAATGGACGCGGCAATGTCCTCACGGCGCGCGCCTTCGTTGATGAGCGGCTGCACATCGGTCTTGGCAAACACGCCGCACCGCGCCGCAATCGGATAAATCGTCGTCGCGCCTTTGGCAAGGTCGTTCAAGCCCGTGGCATCGGTTTCCAGCAGGGCTGCCATCTGGTCAATGAACGCGCCCGTACCGCCCGCACACGTGCCGTTCATGCGCTGGTCTACGCCGCCCGTAAAATAGGTGATTT
This sequence comes from uncultured Treponema sp., assembly GCA_937877535.1. Taxonomy (GTDB): domain Bacteria; phylum Spirochaetota; class Spirochaetia; order Treponematales; family Treponemataceae; genus Treponema_D. The sequence continues at coordinate 5,405 of CALFJF010000009.1, read as the reverse complement.
TTGCGTCCTCACCGCCCAGTTCAATGACCACATCAGTCTGAGGAATAAGTTTTTTGACGGCGGTGGTGGCGGCAACCACTTCCTGAATGAACGGAATACCCAGCCACTGCGACACGGAAAGTCCGCCTGAGCCAGTCACTTTTGCGCTGATTTTTCGAGTGTCGCCCTGGGGCAGTTTTTTTTCGATTTCGTCAAATGCGCGGTTTACCACCGTAATAATCGTGTTTTTTATGTCGGCGCGATGCCTTTCATAAGCCGCAAACAAAAAATCATTATTGTCGTCCATTGCAACGACTTTTACCGTAGTTGAACCAACGTCGATTCCGATTCTGATTGGATTGACTGTTTTTGTGAATTGAACGTCCATAATTACCCCTGAAAAACGCGCGATTTCAAAGGGTAGCACGAAAGACGGAGGCTCGTCAAACTCGCTTTAGAAATAAATTGCGCGGCATTTTCTGAAAAGGTCTATTCATTGACAGAAGCACTATATTTCTTCACAATGAAAGAATGGCAAACACCGAATCTTTATTTCAAAAAGTATTTGGCTCTCTCTTCAGCAAAAAAGACCCCGCTGCGGAGAAAAAGCGCGTTCTCAAACAAATCGCAAAGAATCTTTCAAAAACTCGCTATAAATTTTACAAACATAGTTCAGGACAGGCGCTTCCTTCGCTTGCAAAATTCTTTTTTGAGATTTACAAGGCAGTTGCGCCTTGCCAAATTGCATTCAACGCGCAACAAAATCCAAATGCCTACAAAATGATGGTTATCGATTATTCGCTTACGGAAGCGCAAAAACAATCAATCGAGCAACTTTCCGAAGAATCAATAACGTCGCTTTCCGCGAATATGCCGTTCGACCAACTCAAAAATAAAATAAAAGAAGAATCCGAAAAACTCGCCGCAGCGTTTACAACGGAAAAATCGGAGCAAATCGACGCGCTCAATTCAAAATTGGCGTATTTTAAGCAATTTTGTCTTTTTGATTTTTACTTTTTGCTCAAAAAATTCGATTCTTCGATGCAAGAGCATTATTTTCAGACAACTCCCGATTTTAAGGCGATTGACGCTTCTTACATCGCCGATGACCTCAAGGATTTTCTTACTGTGGCGTGGACGATTCCAACCGTGAGCGATTGGTCTGACTTGATTCAATTTTTTAAGACAACGCGCGGCACGGAGCCAATAAAAGTCGCGCATTGGAACAAAATCGTAACGCGCCTTTCGCAAATGAAGCAGGCGAAAATTTTTGAAATGATAATTCAACTCGCCACAAAAGACCCGTTTTACGAAGCGAGCATCGACGAAAAGCGCGAATTTATCGTTTCGCCGTATATCGAAAAAGTACGCTCGGAAGCGATTTCCACGGTGCGAAAACTTGAAAACGAACAAAAAAATTCAAAAATTGACAGCCTTTTGAGCCAGATTTTCAATACAACGGCGATTTTTGCCACAAAGCATTACACCGAAGAAGGCAGCGAGGTTTTTGTAAAAAGAGGGCTTCCTCCTTACGAATTTGCAAAGCCGCTCAATTATCTCAAATCGTTTTTGATTGAATTTGTGAAAAAAGACGTTCGAGAACTGGCTGATTTGGTGCTGGTGCGCGGAAAATGGACAAATCCTGAACTTTCGCAACAAATGAGCGAAGCGTACAATTCCATAATGGAAGCGAGCGAAAAAATCACCGCGTTTGACAACAAACACAACGAAGAAGGTGGCGAATTCGGCATAAAATTCAAAACGTTGCTTCCTCGATGTGAACGCGACCGCGAGTCAAAAAACATCCTTCGCACACTCATAAACGACAGCAACGCCACGGCAAAAGAATACGTTGTAAAAACCACAAAACAACTCATCGTTTTTGCAAAAGACACAAAATCGCTCATCGACGATTACAAAAAACTCCCGCGCGCGGAAATGCTCACAAACTGGAAAGAACTTGAGCGATTCGCCGAGCATCCAATCGAAGAATTGAGCGTAGATGTCTACAAAAAAATCTATCTTTTTGTTCAACTCATTCAAAGTTTCCTCGGAAGTTGAGTAAAACAAGTGGCAAAAATTTTTGCAATGGCAGACACCGCGATTTTCGTGTATCATAAGAACACGAAAATCGCGGAGACGTAAATGAAATTAGAGTTAAAACGAATTGGACTTTCGATTCTTGTAACGGCGGCGGGAATTGCAGTTTGTGAATTTCTTTCGTATTTGCACGAAAATCGCCAAAATCCTTCGGAAAACGCAAAAATCAAAAACGAGATTTCTGAAATCGAAATTTCTGAACAAAAATCTGAACCAAAAAGCGAAAAATCGCACACGCAAACGATTTCATTTGTGGTAAATGGCAAAAAAACTCTTCAAAACGTCCTCAAAATAAAGGATACAAAATACACGTATTTTACCGACGGAACTCCGATTCCAAATCCGCCAGAAGAAATTGTGGAAATTGCAGAAACCGAAGAAATCAAAAAAAGTGAAACGGAAACGGATTCAAACGGAAAAATCACAAAAAAAATCGAAGACGGATTTTTCTTTTTTTACGAGTACAACGAACATGGCGAGTTGATTTCGATTTTGCGCTCAAAAACCGATGCGGCGGAAGAATGGGACGAAAAAACCGAATTTGAATTTGACGACGAAGGCAGAGAAATCCGCGAGGTTTCAAAAAATCGAGCGGGAGAAGAAAAACATAGCGTTTTTACGGAATATTCGGCAGAAGGAAAAAAAGTGCACGCAATTCAAAAAGACGAACGCGGAAAAATTGAAAGCGAAGAATGGACGATTTTTGACGAAAAAGAAAACACGATTTACAAAAAAATCGCCAACGGATACGAAATCCGCGAAGAAATAAACGAATATCAATACGAAGACGAAAAAACAACATTCCAAAAAAAATACGAAAAACGTTCTTTTTCAACGCCAGCAGGTTGGCGCGAGTGGGAGCGAACGACGCTCACAAAATTCGGAGAAAACGGCAGTTTTAGAAGCAAAATCAAGGAAACAAAAGCGGGCGACGGTTCACACGAATACGAAATCGTCGCGCTTTACGATGAAAATGGACGCGCGATTTACGAAAAAAATCCACGCGGTTCTCCAGACGGTTTTGAAAAATGGAGCGAATACGACTCGCACGGAAATGTTACCTATATTCGCGAATCTTTGGGCGAACGAGGGCGCGAAACATTTATAAAATACACGTATTATTTTAGCGGGCTTGTAAAAAGAAAAATCGTCTACGAAGGCGTGCCTTCCAAACCTGAATAAAACGCACAAAAATCGAGATTTTGACAAAAAAAACGATGGTTTTGAATGTTCAACCACCGTTTTTTTCACGCTTTTGTATTTTGCAAGGCTCAACAAAAAAAATCGTTTATTTTCGTTTTTCTGCGATTTTTTCGATTTCAAATTGAGAGAGTTTTTGATACGCGCCAGGAAGTTGACCTGGAAGCGTGTTTGCGTAAAGCGACAAAATTTCTGTAAAAACGTTTTCGGCGTAATCGTATTTTTTTTGCTTCATATAAATATGCCCGATTTCGTATTTTGCCTCAACAAAAATCGAGGGGTCGTCGCCGTATCGTTCAAGCGTGGCATTGTAAAATCTGAGCGCATTTTTGTAATTTCCGCTTGAAAACTCGTCTTGACCGCTTTGAATCAACTGCTTTGCCGACGCATCTTCTGGAATGACTACAACCGAGTGGCACGAAAAAAACAAAAACAAAACAAAAATCGAAATGGAGATTTTAGAAAGCCGTTTGATTGAATATTTCATGTTTTCTATTCTATCGTATTTTTGAAAAAAATAAAACGGCAGCACCGTTTGTGTCACAGAAATCAGTTTTTTGCATCTATGTAGCAAAAACTGATTTCCATACGTTTGCGTGCCGCCGTTTTGAAACTAATTACGCGCCCATGCCGCCGTCAACGCCCAAGACCTGCGCCGTTACGTACGCGCTCAGGTCGCTCGCAAGGAACAGGGCCGCGTTCGCAATGTCCTCGGGGGTTCCCGCGCGCTTGAGCGGAATGCGCTCCACCATCGCCTTCTGGATGTCCTCCTTGAGCGCCGCCGTCATGTCGGTCGCTATGAATCCCGGGGCAATCGCGTTCACGCGGACTCCGCGACCGCCCACCTCGGCGGCGAGCGACTTCGAGTAGGCTATGAGCCCGCCCTTCGACGCGGCGTAGTTCACCTGGCCGCCGTTCCCGTGGATTCCCACAATCGACGACATATTGATGATTGACCCGCTCCGCTTCCGTATCATGTCGTTCGAGACAATCTGGCAGATGAGGAACGCCGACGTGAGGTTTATCCTCAGAACGTCGTCCCAGTCGCCCTTCTTCATGCGGAACGAAAGCCCGTCGCGCGTGATTCCCGCGTTGTTCACCAGCGCGTCGAACCCGCCAGCCTCCGCCAAAGCCGCCTTCACCACCTCGCTCACCTGCTCCGCGTTCCCCACGTCCGCGTAGATTTCGTGGAACGCCACGCCGTTCTCCTGAGCAAGCCTCTCCAAGTCCGCCTTGGCCGCGCTCGGCTTCGAGCAAAGCCCCCAGACCTCCGCCCCGTTCTTCAGGAACGCCTCCACAATCCCCCGCCCGATTCCTCGGGAACTTCCCGTAACCAAAGCCTTCTTGTTCTGCAACAGCATATTTTTCTCCACTTTTTGGGGGAATCTTGAAGGGGGAAGTCTCCCCCTCCGCGCCCACTTCGTTGGTCGCTACCCCCTCCACACAAATCCTACAACGACTGCAAAGCCTCTGACGAGTTCACCTGCACCGCCTTGAGCGTCGCGCCGAACTCGGTCTGCTCCCACAGCCCCGAAAGCACCTTTCCGGGTCCCACCTCAAGCACCTTCCAAGCGTCCGCGCCGCCCTCCACCGAGATGACGTTCGCAAGCACCGACTCCTCGTCGGTCCAAAGCACGGGGTGCGTAAGATGCAGAACCGCGCTCGACTTCGCGTCCGCCCCCTTCGACACCTCCTTTCCGGTGACGTTCGAGAAAAGGTGGATTTTCGGGTCGGAGAACTCGACGCCCTCAAGGAACGCGCCGAACTCGTCCGCCGCCTTCTGCATGAGCGGGCTGTGGAACGGCCCCGCCACGGCGAGCCTCACCGCGCGCCTTGCCCCCGCTGCCTTCGCGGCCTCCTCCGCCTTTGTGAGCGCGTCGAACGTGCCTGAGATGACGGTCTGCTTTGAGGAGTTCATGTTTGCGGCATACGCGTCCTCGATTCCGTCCGCAATCTCGCGCACCTTCTCAGGAGGAAGCCCCAGAATCGCGCTCATGCCCGGTGCGTGTCCCTCGTTCGCAGCCGCTATCTCCTCGCACACCTTCTGCATGATGAGTCCGCGCTCCCGAACCACCTTGACCACGCCCTCAAAGCTCAGGATTCCCGCGGCGTACAGCGCGGGGAAT
>CALFJF010000008.1 GCA_937877535.1 uncultured Treponema sp. | reverse complement strand
AAATTGGGGGCGTTTGCCATTGGCGTTGGAGTTGGAGTTACGGCGTTTGCCATTTCGAGAACGCCTGGATTCAAAAAGGGATGCTCAAAAATTGTGGGCGCAGGCTTAAAACTCAAAGATGAAGCGGCGGCGTTTGTTGAAACCGTAAAAGAAGATGCCGAGGACATCGTTGCAGAAGCGCGGCACAACAACGAGCAAGCGTAATTGTGGACATTTTCAAAAGTTTGACAGGGGGCGAAAAGCCCCTTGTTCTACAAAAGGAGGTTTTGCGTGGTTTTCCGCGTGGTGCATAGTCTTCCAGGTCGCGTCCGAGTGCGTTTTGCTCGTCATTTTCTTGACGCGCGTCAAGCCGCTCTCGTGGAACTTTTGCTTTCTTTTCAAGACGGAATCAAAAGGGCTGTGGTGAACGCAATTTCATCGAGCGTTTTGATAGAATACGAGGGGATGAGCGAGGAAACGGCTCTTTCATTTTTGAAAGCGATTGACGACAAATACTTAAAAGACGAGCAGTTGCTTTCTCAAACTCCAAATCCTGCGGCGCAAGAGAGTCTTTTGGCGATTCTTCTTGAAATGTTTGCAAAGCATTATCTAAAAAAACTGTTTTTGCCGCTTTTTATCAGAAAAATCGTTTCTTTTTTGAATATTGCGCCACGAGTTCAGCGTGGAATAAAAGCCGTTTTTGATGGACGGGTGTTTTGCGCCGACACGCTCGACGCTGCCGCGCTTTCGCTTTCTTTTGCAACGGGCGATATGAACACGGCAGGCTCAATTTCGCTTCTTTTGAATGTGGGCGAAACACTTGAAGATTATACAAAGCGAAAAAGTTACGACAGCCTCACAAACTCGCTTATGACGGCGGACGAAATGGTGCAGATTTTAGACGAAAACGGAGAAGAAAAGACAGTTTCCTCGTCCGTCTTAAAAAAAGGCGACACGCTGATTTGTCGCGCTCCGTGCATAATTTCTGCGGACGGAATTGTTTTGCGCGGAGAAGCGTCTGTAAATCAAGCGTCAATGACGGGAGAAAGTTTGCCCGTTCACAAAACGGCGGGTTCGAGCGTTTTTGCTTCCACCGTTGTGGACGAAGGCGAGATTTTTGTAACGGTTTCAAAAGCGGGCGGAGAAACGCGCGTCAGTAACATTGCCACGCTCATCGACCGCTCGCAAGAACACAAGGCGGCAAGTCAAATCCGCGCCGAGCGAATCGCCGACAGGCTCGTAAAGTACAATTTTTTGCTTTCTGCGCTCACGTTCGGTTTTACGCGCAATTTCCAAAAAGCCGCGTCAACGCTTCTCGTCGATTATTCTTGCGCAATGAAATTGTCTGCGCCAATTTGCGTCCTTTCTGCAATGCGAGACAGCGCACGGCGTGGCGTTATGGTAAAAGGCGGAAAATTCCTTGAAGAATTAGCAAAGGCGGATACGTTCGTTTTTGACAAAACGGGAACGCTTACCGAATCAACTCCGCGCGTTACGCACGTGATTCCATTTGGAGATTTGAGCGAGCGCGAGGTGCTCAAAATGGCGGCGTGCCTTGAAGAGCATTTTCCACATTCGCTTGCGCGTGCCGTCGTAAAAGAAGCCGCTGACCGAGGAATCGAACACTCCGAAGAACACGCCCGCGTGGAGTACATTCTTGCGCACGGAATTGCGTCGAGCCTCGGCGACAAAAAACTGAGAATTGGGAGTGCGCATTTTATTTTTGACGATGAGAAAATCCCAAAAACGCCAGAGGTCAAACAAGAAATCGAAAAATGGTCGGAAAGCGGTTCGTCGTTGCTTTTCTTTTCGGTCGGAGAAACGCTTTCTGGCATTATCGTTATTGACGACCCGATTCGTGCGGAGGCAAGGGAAACGGTTTCGCGTTTGCACGCGCTTGGCGTGAAAAACGTTGTGATGATTACGGGCGACGGAGAAAATACGGCAAAGATGGTTGCAAAAAAAACGGGCGTTGACACGTATTTTTCGCAAGCACTTCCCGATTCAAAAGTCGAGTATATCAAAAAAATGCAAAGCGAAGGACACAAAGTCGTTATGATTGGCGACGGAATCAACGACGCGCCCGCGCTTTCTTCGGCGAATGTGGGCATTGCAATGGGAGAAGCAAGTCAAATTGCTACGCAAACTGCCGATATTTTGCTTCCTTCCGACGGACTTTTGTCGCTTCCGTTCCTCCGAGAAATCGGATTACAGTTGCTTTCTCGCATTTCTGCAAATAATGCGGCAATAATTTCAATCAATACGGCGTTAATCGCGCTTTCGCTTTTTGGCACAATTTCATCAACTTCGGCGGCACTGTTTCACAACGGTTCAACGGTCGCGCTTTCGCTTTCTGCAATGCGCCCGCTTCTTGAAGAAAAAAGCAAACGGAGGGAAAAATGACCATTTCGAGTTTTTTTTCGGGACGCATTCGACTTCGTTCCGCCGTTCTAAAAGATGACGAGATTTCACTCGCGCTTCAAAAAGCGGTGGAATGGCACGAATCTGTGAAAAAAATCGAGCGGAATGCCCTTACGGGAAGCGTTCTCATTGAGTACGACCCAAAAAAACTTCCCGTTTCCGCGCTTTCCGCCCTCACGGACGAACTTCTTTTGCTCAAAAAACTCTGCGAGCATTTTGACGGTAAAAACAAAGATGAAATTCTCAAAAAAATCGACTCTTTGAAAGAAAAACTTTCATAAAAAGCAAAAAAGACAAAAAAAACCGAGGTTTTTGCCTCGGTTTTGTGGAGACGATCGGACTCGAACCGACCACCCTTTGATTGCGAACCAAATGCTCTACCAGATGAGCTACGCCCCCAGAAAGTATGTTTGTGATAATAACAAATTGCTTTTGTTTGGTCAACAGGTTTGCACATTTTTTCTAAGGAAATCTGGAAAATCAAAAATCGAGTCGATTCTAAAAATCTTTCCAGAAAAAAGCGTCGCGCGTCTTGAATCCCATTCGTTGCGCCCCACCAAAACGGCTTTTCCGCCGATTTTTGCAAAACCTTCCACGTAAGGCGGGTAATCGTCTAAAAAAATGGTATCTTCAACCGTGCCTCCCACGATTTTGAGGGCATTTTTGTACGCAATGTCAAACGGTTTTCCAAGAAATCCATTTGCGCGAATGTCCGAAATCTGTGGCAAAAAAAGGTCTCGGATTCCAAAAAAATCAAGAACGTGCTCCGCGTGTTCTTTTGGCGAGTTTGTGAGAATCGCCTTTTTTTGATGTATTGATTCAAGAAGTGGTCTTAATTTCGGATTTTCCTCAAGTTCATTTATTTCGTCTTTTGGGTGAACGGCTGAAAAATACGCTTCAATTCCTTCGCTTGTAAGACCGCCCGCTTTGAGCCATTCGAGCGTTGACACATATTTTTTGAGAGCCTCCTTTCGCCTTTGTGTCGCTTCTGCCATAGAAATGCCAAAAAACTGTGCGCAAAATTGAATCATTCGATTGGTGATACCTTTGTCCATTTTGGAAGAGGCGGGATACAGCGTGTTATCAAGGTCAAAAAGAAGATTTTTTATCATAATGCACCTCATTTTTTAGAGTTTTGTTCGACCTCTAAAACTGCGCGCGAGCGTGAGCCTGTCGGCATATTCAAGGTCGCCGCCAACGGGAAGCCCGCTCGCAAGGCGCGTAACTTCAATTCCGAGCGCACCGATTATTTTTTGAAGATAGAGCGCGGTTGTGTCGCCTTCAACCGTTGGATTTGTAGCGATGATGACTTCAGAAACGTCGCCGCTTTTGAGCCTTTCTAAAAGCGACTTTATGCGCAATTTTTCAGGACCAATTCCGTCGAGCGGCGCGATTACGCCGCCCAAAACGTGAAAAAGTCCGTGGAATTCGCCAGAGGAATTTATTGTTTTGCAATCTTGCGGTTGCTCCACAACGCAAATCACGGAGCGGTCGCGCGATTCGTCGGAGCAAATGGGGCAAGGGTCGTTTTCTGTCCAAGAACCGCAAATTGAACACGCGCGGATTTTTTCGCGGAGCGTTCCAATTTGCTTTGAAAATCGGCTCACAAACTCGCTGTCTGCTCTCAAAATGAAGTTTACGAGCCTTCCTGCCGATTTTGAGCCGATTCCAGGAAGGCGCGAAAACGATTCGGTCAGTTCGTCAATCGCGTTCATGCGCCAAATCCTGGAATTTTCATGTCCGAAAGTCCGCCGAGCATTGGACCTGCTTTTTCTTTTATGATGTCTTGGATTTTTTCAAACGCGGCGTGATGGGCTGCAACGATTAAATCTTCAAGCATTTTTACGTCTCGCGGGTCAACTGCCACGGGATCGATTTTTATTGAAACGAGTTCAAACGAACCGTTCACGGTCGCCTGCACAATGCCACCACCCGAAGAGCCCGTCGCCGTTGCTTTTGAAAGTTCGTCTTTTACCGCTTTTACTTGCGATTCCACGTTTTTTAGGTTTTTCACAATGTCAAAAGGATTCATTTTTTTTCTCCAATTTTCTTTTTTTTCTAAAAATTAGTCGTCTTCAGTTTCCTCGTCAAACGTTTCCACGTCGTCGGCTTCGTCTTGAGCGTCTTGCACGTTTTCGTTGATTTCTTTTGGTTGCTCGGTTTTTGCTTCGCTTTTTTCGATTCCAACGATTTCTCCTCGGAACGCATCGCAAACCAATTTTACGCCCGCAGGCGCGTCGCTCAGCACGTCGGGAGTTTCATTTTTTTTTACAACGACCGAAAAGTCAACCGCCTGCAAAAAAACGTCCGAAAGCGTTTCGTTTATCGCTTTTCGATTTTTTTCAAGTTCCATTTTTTGGAATTCTGATTCAACTTCCATCAAAATCGAATTTTCGTTCCGCTTCCAATTTTTTGTTTGCGAAAGGGACGCACACAAAATCGGATTTGACACGGAAAGTTTTGAAAGCGCGATTTTTTGCGCCTCTTCAACCGACGGCGCGGCAGCCGTGTTTTTGCTTTCAATGCTTTCAGAAATCGTTTTTGCGTTTTGGTATTCAGGCAGATTTTTGAGCGCGTCAAAAACGGGAAGCGGCGGATTTTTTGTTGTTTGCGGGGCAGAATAATTCGGCTGTTCTTCCTTTTTTTCAGATTTTTGCCACGACGTAGGATTCATAATCGTTTCCAAAGAAACTTTGCCGTCGTTTTGCGCTCGCGTAGTCGGAAGGTGCGTCTGCGAAGAAAGCAGCAGATTTTTTGTTTGCTCAATTGCGCGTTTTACTTCGGCGGGAGAAACGTATTCAGAAAGCCACGAAAGGCGCGAAAGCGCGAGTTCCAATTCGTATCGAGGAGAGAGCGAATAGCGAATGTCGCGGTGCAGTTGCAACAAAAGCGAAATTCCTCGCTCAAGTTGAACGCCATTCCAAGCAGAAAGCACGGTTTGCGAAAACCGTTCCGCGCTTTGCCCCAAAAGGGATTCTTTTGTGATTCCGTTTTTAATCAACAAAATCGAGCGAAGATAATCTGCGGCATTGACGATAAATTGTTCGATTGAAATGCCCGCTGAAAGAAATTCGTCGAGTTTTTGAAGCGCGTCGCTCGTTCTGTTTTCTGCGCAATCTTCAAAAATCGTGTTCAATCGGTCAACGCCCACAAGTCCGAGTTTATCGCGGATTTTGTCGTAGGTGATGTGGTCTCCTGAAAACGCGGCAACTTGGTCAAAAAGCGTATAGGCATCGCGGACGCTCCCCGTGGATTCTCGCGCAACCCAAAAAAGAGCCTCTTCGTCTGCTTTGATTCCGATTTCGTTTGCAGCGGCGGCGAGCAATTTTTCCACCGTTTCAATCGGAACGAGTCTAAAATTGAATTGCTGGCAACGCGATTTTATTGTTGCTGGCACTTTTTGCATTTCAGTCGTTGCAAAAATAAAAATCACGTATTCTGGCGGCTCTTCGATTGTCTTCAAAAGCGCATTGAACGCGCTCGTTGAAAGCATGTGAACTTCGTCGATGATGTATATTTTGTACTTTGCGCTTTGCGGCGAAAAAAGCACCTCTTCTTTGATTTGGCGCACGTCTTCAACGGACGTGTTTGACGCACCGTCGATTTCGATTACGTCGGGGCTTGAGCCCTTTGTGATTTCAAGGCATTGCGTACATTCTCCGCACGGATTTGCTGTGGGACCGTGCACACAATTCAATGCTTTTGCAAGAATTCGCGCGGTACTCGTCTTTCCGCATCCTCTCGGTCCTGAAAAAAGATATGCGTGCGCAATTTTTTTTGAGTTAATCGTGTTTTTGAGCGTTTCCGCAACGAACTCTTGCCCCGCGAGCGCGTCAAATGCCTGTGGTCTTCTTCTTGTCGCCGTAACTTCGTAAGCCATGCCGTTATTTTACCAAAATCGTGTCATTTTGAACACATAAAAACTCCGTCTGTGTTTTTTCGACTACTCAAAACGCTCTTCAAAATGTAAAATTGGATTTGTTCGCTAGTTTGTTGACTCCGAACAGATTTATTAAAAAACGAGGAAAAAAAATGAAAAAAATCGCTCTTTTTTTGACATCTTTGCTCTTTTTGATTTTTGGCTGCTCCAAAAAAAGCGAATCCGTTAGTTTTGCAACTGCTTCCTTTGATGAGCAAAAAGCGGCGGGCGCGAGCCTTTCGATGCGCTCGGCAAAGCAATTTGCGGTAGACGATGAAATGCCAGCCGAATTTGAAAGCGCGGAGGAGGAAGCGGACATTGAAGAAGGAACTTTGGGAACTTCTTTTGAGCGAAAGTTAATCCGCACGGGAAGTGTCAATCTGGAAGTTGAAAGTCTCCGCGAAGCGCGGGAAAAAGCCGAAGAATGGGTCAAATCATTTGGCGGTTACATCACAAGTTCAAGCGAGTCTGGAAATTATCTTTCGATTTCTGCGCGAATTCCTCGTTCCCATTTTGACGAGGCGATGGTGGCTACAGGAAAATTCGGACGCATGATTTCTAAAAACGTGTATAGTCGAGATGTTACCGAGCAATTTTACGACCTTTCGTCCCGATTAAAAACAAAAGAAGTCATGCTTTCTAGGCTTCAATCATATCTTGAGGTGGCAAAAGACGTAAAAGACATGATTCAAATTGAATCAAAATTGAACGAAGTTACGTCAGACCTTGAAGTTATGCGTGGACAAATGAATAGGCTTTCTGGGCAAATCGAATATTCAACGGTTGACCTTTCGATGAGCCTTCCCGTAAATCGCACCGAAGACGGTTTTGTTCTTCCTGACGCACGCTCAAAAATCCGCGCGTTTGTGGGCAACGTACTAGCGTTTTTTGTGGGACTTTTCTTTGCCATTTTGTACGTCATCGTTTTTGGCGTGCCGCTCGTTTTGCTTTCTGCCCTCATTTTTTTCCTGTGCTTTGGAAAAATTGGACTGATTCGTAAACTCTTTGCTCGCTTAAAAAAATAGTGGAAGAATTTTTAATGGTGTTACGAAAAGTCTGCTACCACGGTGATTGAGTTTATCGAAACTACCAAATGCTTGATTCTGTGGTTTCGACAGGCTCAACCACCGTTCTTCAAATTTCTTCTATATAATACACATATTCCAGCGTCGAAAGCGCGTCGATGATTTCGCGGTGCGTTTTGTATTTTTTGAGTTCCGCGCTTGAAATCGAAATCGCGATTGAATAAACGCTCAATCCAGAGTTTGCGTACGCGCTATTCATTTCAATCGCGTCGATTTTTAGTCCCAGTCGCCTGATTGTTGTTACAAAATTCTGCAAATTCAAACTATTCTTGAGTTCAAGATGAATTTCAAAATGATTCGAGCGGTTTTTTAGATAAAATTCGAGCGCAGGAAGTTTTGAAAGGCAAAATAAAATAGCAAAAAAAGATACAAGCGCGAGCGTGTAAAATCCCGCTCCAAGCGCAATTCCAAGAAAGCAACTCGCCCAAAGCGAAACGGCGGTCGTAAGCCCCATAATTTGATTTCTTGAAGAGAAAAAAAGCGTCCGCGTGGCGATTCGCGCAGAAGAAACGACCGCCGCCGCAGAAAGCAAAAAGAACGTTGAACCAAATTTCCTTCCGATGTACGTGTCAAGAAGCGGGGCGAGCGTTCCAGAAAGAGTCATGGCGATAAACGTGCGAAATCCTGCCGAATGGCGTTTGCTCGACCGTTCCCAGCCGATAAGCGCGGAAAGAAAAAACGCCAACGCGATTCGGAGCACCGCCGCAGCCGGAGTCGGCTCTTTTGACCAGTCGCCCAAAATGTGGGCAATCGGGTCTTCGATTCCAAAAAATAAAGACAAAAATGAATTTTTGTCCATAATTCATCGCCTCCTTTTTTTTCTTGATTTTTTGAGCGGCGAACTTAAATTCATGTTTGTAAGTTGCCCGATTCGCTCTTCAAAAACGGCGCGGGCGTGGCTTTCTGCCGCTTCCGTGTACGCCGCTTCTTCTTCGTTGACCGTGTGGCTCGGAAGTTCCTTTTGGATTTTTTGAATTCGCTCGATTAACAGTTCCAGTTCACTTTTCTTTTCTCCGTTCGAGCCGTTTTCGTCAACGCTCACCAAATCTTCGAGTTTGTTCGAGTACGATTTTGAAAGAAAAAGCGACAATTTTGCGCAGCCAGGTCCCACAAGTTCGTAGAGAACGCTTGAGGCAAGGATAATCGTTTGGAGCGCGTTTCCCGTTTCTCCGCCGAGCGTTCTTGCTCCCAGCGCGGAAAGTCCGATTGCAACGCCCGCTTGCGGAATGAGCGCAAGTCCGAGCCAATTTCGCGTTGTCGCTTGTTTTTTTGTGAGCGCGCAGCCTGCAAACGCGCCCGCGTATTTTCCAATAATCCTGACAAAAAAGTACACAATTCCAACGAGCAATAGCGGGAACGAGCCGATTTCTCCGTCCGCTGAAAAAAGCGCGCGTAAATCGAACGAAAGACCAGAGCGAACAAAGAAAATCAAAAGAATCGGGGGAGAAAAATAGCCGATTTGCCGAAACAGTTTTTCGTCGTTCGTCAAATTTATGTAAGCCGTTCCCATGCTCATGCACCCCAAAAGCGGCGACACGCCAAAAACCGTGCAAAGTGCGCAAAAAGCAAACAAAAGCGCGACCGTGATAATCAGTCGGTTGTCCGACGAGCGAGAAGGGGAGAGCGAAAATTTGAGAACGAGTCCAAACAAAAGTCCTAAAATGATGACAAGTATGTTTGACAAAACGGGAATGACAACGCGCAAAAACGAAAACGCTTCGCCCGTGTTTGCCGCTACCGCCACGGAAATCGCCACACTATACGCGAGAAGTCCTACGATGTCATCTAACGCCACAACTTGCAAAAGCGTTTCCACAAAATCGCCTTTTGCGCCCGTTTGCCGAATCGTCATCATTGTGGACGCGGGCGCGGTTGCCGCGGCAAGGGAAGCAAGCACGATTGAAAAAGCCACGTCGAGTTTCAAAAAAAAGAAACACGAAACAAAAACCAAGACCGAGGCGAGCAATGCTTCAAAAATGGTGATTACGGCGACTTTTGCTCCATTTTTTTTGAGCGAATCGAATCTGAAAAATTCGCCAGTTCCAAACGCAATAAAAGCAAGCGCGATATCTGGAAGAAAATCGGTGCTTTTTATAATCGGGGCGGGAATGAGATTTAAGCAAAATGGTCCAATGAGAATTCCTGCCACAATGTACGCCGTGACGTTTGGAAGCCGAAATTTTTTTGTGATTCGTGTCATCAAAAAACCAGCGAGGAGTATTATCGAAATCGAAAGAATTGCTTGCGAACTGCTCGTTATGTTTGACACCATGTTTCGCGCTCCACATTTTTGTTGGACTTGTTTTGGATTTTTTGCTCGTTTTAGAACGAGTCTATTTTAACATAAAAAATCTTTGCATTGTCGCAAAAAAAATCAATACGGGTTTGAATTTTTCGTGTAATATATATGGAATTGTTTTTGTCAAAAGGAAGGAGGATTGTATGAAAAAATCGATTTTTGCGCTTTCGATAATCGCTTCGATTTTTGTTTTTTCATGCTCTAAAAATGAAAAAATCACTGTTGGAAGCATCATTTTTAACGGTGCGGGAGAGTGGTTTCAAGAGGCTCTAACGGGAATCCGCGACGCTTCAAAGGATTTGGGCGTGAATTTAATTGAAGCGGATTGCCACTACGACGGAACGGTGGAGTCGGAACTTATTCATGAGCAACTAAAAAGCAAGTGCGATGCCATTGTGATTTGTCCGCTCACGGAAGAGGAGTCGGGAAAGGCACTTTCTGACGCAACGGCGATTGGAATTCCTGTTGTTACCTGGAACACGGTCGTCAAACCGCATCCCACGTCGCAGATTGTTGTGGATTCCACGATGCTTGGACGCGCGACGGGCGATTATTTGGTACAGTACGTTTCTCAAAATGAAATCAAAAAACTCAAAACCGTTTTGATAACGAACGATTTTTATTCGATTGGAATTGAGCGATGCAAAGGTTTTGAAGACGCGATTTTGCCGCTCGTTGAAAAGGGCATTGTTGAAATTGTGGGCGAGGCACGCCTTGAGCATACGGAAGAAACAAAACTGTCAATCAAAAAAATGCTTGAAGAAACGCCAGACATTCAGTTTATTTGGTGCTGGCATCAAACGTCGCTTCTTGCCGTGTCGGAAGTGCTAAAGGAAATGAATCGCTCGGACATTTTGCTTGCGGGAACTGACATGAGCGTTGCCATTGCCCGCGATATGATGGGAAGCGACATAAAATTGATTGCCGTAACAACACAGCAGCCTTACGAACTTGGCTACAATGCTTTGACAAATGCGGTAAAAGCGGTGAAAGGCGAGGAAATCGAAAGCCAGATTGTAATTCCAACCGTAACCTATACGATTGATGAGCAGGACGCATTAAAAGAATACGTCAAAACTCACGCAAAGTTTGAAGCAAAATAAAAGCGAGGAAGCAAGGCGATGAGTGAGGAAGCAAGGGGCTTAAGCCCCTTGTTAAAATAATTACAATCCGAGCGTAATGCCCATTTGGAAAAACGGTCGTGCTCCCAGATGCGGAAATTCAAAATAGATTCCGATGTTTTTTTGCGGGCAAAATTGAAGACCAAACGGGCAAATATCAAAACAAAACGAATAATCTTGCTCGTCGCCGTCGTCCGAAGAAAGCCAACCGAGCGCGATTTCTCCGTAAATCGAAAGGCGCGTGCCGATGTCGCTCAAAACCCAATGCCCGTAATCGCCGTGAAAACCGAGGTAGTAAAAATTCATCGAAAAATCCTCGTCAGTTTTTGAACCGTCCGCTTGTTTTACGGGGCGATTCCACTCGTCGATTGCGGCTCCTGCCATAAATCCAAGTCGATGGTTTGCGATTGGCGGGAAAATGGTAATGTTCAAATCCGTGGCGATTTTGGGAGTGCATGCGTCGTAATTTTTTCCGCCAGAAAACACTTCGCCGAATGCGTTTCCAACGCCTACCACAAACGACTGCACCGCGCCGTGTGTTGTAAGAACGGGAAACAAAGGAATCGCGCCGCGAACTTCAACAAATCGGTGGGCGCGCATATCTTTTATCGTTTTTCCAATGGAAATCTCATCGTCTTCGGCAAACGCAAAAATCGAAACGCAAAAAAACGATAGTATAGAAAACAGTTTTTTCAAAATCATAAAATCCCCCAAATTAGTTTTTTTATTATACCAGAGAAAAAAAATATATTTTTAGATTTTTGAAAATAGTCGTAAAAATCCAAAATCTCGTTTGAATTTTTCATTAGATATATGCGATATTTGTTTTGAGGACAATCCGAGGACAAAAGGAGAAAATCATGAAAAAAACGTATTTTAAGGCGAGCGGAATGCTTGCCGCAGCAATCTTCGGTATAACAACCATACTGGGGGGGGTACAACTGACTAGTTGTAGTGCCGACGGCGGAAGTTCCAGCGACGAGAGTTCTGAGCAAGAATCTCAAAACGGCGGTGGCGGAGGTTCAGAAAATGGAAGTGGTAGCGGAGGGGCGACTTCCTCTGGAGAGGGCATTGTTGGCACAACTGGCGGTTCAATAAAATCGAACGCTGGTGTTCAAATCCTCAAGGCGCAGGGCTGGCTCGAAAGTGGCTATGTTACATGGACGGACAGCGCGGAAAGTTACAATGTCTACTATAAATCAACTTCGGCAACGGATTACACGAAAGTTGACACCCCTCTCATCAGAAACTACGGCGACTATGCCCGCGTTGACATTCTGGGGCTTACCGCAGGCGACTACGATGTAAAAATCCACGCAGTAAACGACGGCACGGAAAGCAGTGAATTTTCAGAAGCGTCAATCTCCGTTGCGAGCCACGACCGCTCAGGCTACGCATTCACAGGAACAACAACTCCGGGCGCGTATAATAAAGACGGTACGCTCAAGGATAATGCCGTTGTCATTTACTTAACGGACAAAACAAAAGAAACGGTCACAATGGATGTCGTTACTGGTAACAAAAATAAAACAGAAACGAAAGTTGGCATTATTGAAATTCTTTTAGGCTACAAAAAAGGCTATGAAACGCGCCCGCTTGCAATTCGTGTTGTTGGTGAAGTAAAAGATTGGGCTGTACTCAACTCCGATAAAAATACGAAAGGCGACCTTGTTATTGAAAACAAAAATAGCACTGTCGGAATCACTATGGAAGGCGTGGGCGAAGATGCCGTGGCGAACGGCTGGGGCTTGCGCTTTAAAAATGCGGATTATGGCGAAGCGCGCAATCTTGCGTTTATCAATTGCCATTCTGACGAAGGTGACAACATTGGCTTGCAACAGGACAATAATTATATTTGGATTCATAACTGCGATATGTTCTATGGAAACGCAGGAAGCGATGCGGACCAAGTGAAGGGCGACGGTGCGTTGGACTGCAAAAAATCAAATTATGTCACTTTCTCTTACAACCACTTCTGGGACAACGGAAAATGTAATCTGCTTGGTTTGAGCGAAGGTGTAAAGAGTACGGATTCTAATCCTTACTATATAACATATCACCACAACTGGTACGACCATTCAGATTCTCGGCATCCGCGAGTTCGTTACTACAATGCGCATATCTACAATAACTACTATGACGGCAACGCAAAATACGGCGCAGGCTCAACGCTTGGAAGTTCGTTGTTTGTGGAAAGCAACTATTTCCGAAACTGCAAGAACCCCATGATGACATCAATGCAAGGAACTGATGTGTACGCTGGAGGAACAAAACGCGACCCTGCGAATCTCGGTACATTCTCAAAGGAAGATGGTGGCGTTATCAAGGCTTACAACAACTACATGACAGGAACATACACATTCATTCCATACGGAGCAACTTCGTATGTGGCAAAAGGAAGTGAAGTTACAGCATCTGCACAAGGAATTACAACAACGGTAGACTATGATGCTTATGTTGTTGATTCTCGCGCCGCAACCGTGCCAAACACAATTGTTTCTTATCAGGGAAGCAATTACTACTCGAATTTCGACACCGCAAGCTCATTCTACTCGTACACAGCCGATTCTCCAGAAGATGCAAAAGCAAATGTCGAAAAATATGCAGGTCGTATGAACGGCGGAGATTTGCATTACACATTCAATAATTCCGTTGAGGACACAAATTATATCGTTATCGATGAATTGAAGGCACTTGTCACGAACTACATATCAAAGTTGAAATCCGTCTACGGAATAAGCGAAAATGCTGCCTACACTGGCGGTTCAAGTAGCGATACGACAGGCAGTAGTTCTGGAAACAGCGGAGATGATTCGGGCGATACGGATGGTGGAAGTGGAAACGGTGGTAGTTCTGGTAGTACGACAACCATCACTCCTGCCTCCATCTCATATCCGACGACACCATTGACTTCGGGAGAATATGAAAAAGGTTTCGCTTCTATCGGGTTTTCTTTGATTGGAAATTCAACGAATAGTTCTATTGCCGATAAACAGATTGATGTCTATTATGGCGCATATCTTGCATTCTATGTTGATAAGAAATGTACATTGACTGATTCAACCGTAGGAAACAAAGGCTGTATGATTGTGAAATCCGATGGAACGGTAATAAAAGATTTAGGTAAGTCAACAGGCAATTTCAGCGTTGAACTTGAAGCGGGAAATTACTATATTACTACTGGTTCGGAAGTTGCATCCGGAGCATACACTCGGTTGAAGCCGACAATAACGGTGACTTATACAGAGTAAACCTCGTTCCCCCGCGAAGCAATTTTCGTGGGGGATTTTTTTGCAAAAAAAAAATCAGGATATGTTACAGAAAGTATGTTTGCACTACGGTGGTTGAGTCTGTCGAAACCACCGTCAAAACACCGTCTTATTACTTTTTGAGGTTTCGATACGACCTTAGGTCTACTGGGATACCACTTCCAACATACATTTTGTAATAGTTCCAAAAAATCAAAGCGAGTCGATGTACAAAAGCACTTTTTCTGCTAAATCGCCGTTTGCTTTTAGCGTTTCGGAAAAATCAAAAAACGGCTTACGCAGTGTGCCGTTCGCGCTTTCGTCGAGCATTTGTTTTATCAAATCTTTTGGATTTGTTTTTTCAAAAAGGTTTTGTGCGCCGTTGTACCATCGCCAAATTTTTGAAAGCGAATCGAATTGCGATGTTTCGTCTTTTGGAAAATGCGCTTCGAGTTTTTTCAAAAGCGCGTCAACTTTTACAAGTTGCCAGTCGTCGTCTTGTTTGTATGCGTGCCAAATAAACGGTTTTCCCAAAAAGCACGCGCGGGCAAGCGAATCTTCGCCTCGCACAAACAAAAAATCCATTTCAAAAAGAAGCGAGTCCCATTCTTCTTGCGGTAAAAACGGAAGTTTTTTTACGCAAAACGGTTTTCCAGCCTTTTCCCACGCTTCCAAAAACGGTTTTTCGCTTTGTCCGCTTGCCAAAAAAATCATCGTTTTTTGATTTTTTGAAAAATCAGAAATCGCCTGAACGATTGGAAAAAAATCGCGCTCGTATGAAAAAATCAACACCTTAAAATAATTTTCCATGGATTCTTTTTTGAATCGCGCAGGCTCTGGCAAAAGAAGCCCGCCTGTTTTTTTTGTAAACCCTGGAAAAAAATTGATTTTTTTTACATTGACGCTTCTCGTGCCACTTTTGAGAAGATGAAATTCCTCAGCCCAGTCTTCGGCGGTCAAATAATCGATGTTGATTATTTGCACGGTTTTTTGGAACGTTTTTGAAAAGAGGATTTGTTCAAGCCAGTCGGGGCGGGAGCATTGGAAACATTCCAAAATGATTTCTGGCATATTTTTTTTGAATGCAAGAGCCGTTTTTTCGTTTGCGTTCCATTTTACGATTGTCCAGTTTTTGAATTGTTGCATTTCGGCGTTTTCGTCGATTTTGGGTGCAAGGCGTTTGAAAGACGAAAGGTCGCTCACGCACAAAAAAAGATTGAGCGCGGGACGAAGGCGCGAAAGCGAGCGAGAAAGGCGGTAAACAAAACCGATGTCGCCAAAATTATCAACGACTTTGCAGAGAATCAAAATGTCCGTCTTTTTTAGGTAACTCAAAATCTCACTCCGAACGAAAATGCTTTTTTGCTCGAAAAATCGTCTGGAAAATCCGCAAAATCGAACGTTGCGCCACCAAAAAATTCAAATCTTCTGACGGGACGAAACGAAATCGAAACTCGCGCGGAAGGAAACATATCGCGCTCGCCGTTTTCCCATGAAAAATTGCAAAGAAATGCAAAATCGGCAAAAAAACGCGCCCAAACGTTTGCTTCTGTGGCAAGTCCCGCGCGAATCGACGTTTTGTCTTTGACGATTGGCGGCGAAAACAAAACGAGCGCGTGAACGTGGCGCGTTCCTGCGTTTAGTCCAAAAAGCAATTCTTTTGTGGGCGCAAACGAAATTTCTGGAGAAGCGTACAATTTCCAGCCACGTCGGAGCGATTTTTCCGCTTCGATTTTTTCGCCAGATGGAAAAACGCTCGCTCCCCCCGCGTGAAGCCACAATTTTTTTTCGTCCGTTTTTCCAATTAAAATGCCTTTTTCGTCGTATTTTGAAACGCTTATGCGCACGGGAGTTGGAAAAATGCTTTCTTTTTGCACGATTATCGAAAATGGCTCGATTTCTGGAAGTCCCAAAAATGAGCGGTCAAAATACGAAAGTACTCCCACGGGCGAAAAAACCGAGTTGTATTCTGCGTGTCCGTTTTTTGCCGTTGCCAAAATAGTGCCACTTTCAGAAAGAACGGCAAAATCCGCGCTGCCTTTGATTCTCACTTCAATGCTTCCCGCGTTTCCAAAAAGGTCGTTTTCGTCCAACGAAAGCATCCAAGAAAGGTACGTTTCGCACGTGTGCATATCGGAAAATCGATTTTTTGTGATGTTGCTTTTTGCAGTTTCTGCGTTTTCTTTTTTCTTTTCCTTTGGATTTTCTGGAAAAATTTTCCAAAAAATCCAATCCGCGTTCCGAATTCCAAAAAAACCGTAATATGAAGAAACCGTGCCGTTTAATTTTGTGAGAAGACGAGAAACTTGAATTGGAACGAACGCGCCGATTCCAAATGGTTCGTATTTTCGGAGCATAATCGACTCAAAAATCTCGTCCATTTTCTCTTTTTTTTGAAAAAACGCTTCCGCGCTGTCTTTCCAGCGGCTTGGAAGCATTTTTATGTTTCCGAATTTTTTGAATCTCCATTCGCCGCGTTCGGGCGGAATGCTTTGAACGATGTCTTCTTCGCTTTCGATGTTCCAAATGTAGCCGAATTTTTCATCGTTTGCGTTTTGAGATGTTGTAACGTTTGGCGTGGCGAACGTGAATGCAAAAATTTTTTGCGTGTCAAACATATTTTCGCCGCTCGAAGACTCAAGAACGGAAAGTTCCGCCGCAAAAAGATTCGCGATTGCCGCTCCGCGAGAATGTCCCGTAATCAAAAATCGCGCATTTTTTGGCTCGATTTGTTTGTCTTTCAAAAAGTGCCTAAAATGCGGCAAAATTCGCTCCGTTGATTTTTTGAATCCTTCGTGAAAAATCTCCTCTTGCTTTGAAGAATCCGCGATGTTCAAATTTGAAATCCACTCGTTCGCGCTTAAAGGCGTTCCGCGAATCACCACGATAACAACTGGTTCGTTTTTTGTCCTCAAAAGCGCAAAACTGTAAGCCGCGTTGTCGTTGTCGTCTTTTTGGTAAACGGGCGAATAGTCAAGAAAAATGTCGTTTTCGTGTATGCCGAGCGTGCGATAGCAAGCACAAAGCGCGTTTTCATTCGCGTTTGCGTCAACGTAAGACACATCAGAAAGAATGCAAGCGATTCGAGCGAGCGCGTGGTTGTACTCAAACGCATTTTTCAAAAACAAATCCTCGCTGAACTCCGCTTCCACAAAAACGGGGTAGGGCAGCGGAGTTGTCAATCCCATAATGGGAAACGATTTTTTTCCCGAAAAAAGCGGAAAATTGAGCAAAATAAAGAGAATAAAGAGAAAAAGGAGAATTTGCAGTTTTTTCATTTTTTAATCGAGTTTTACGCGGAGCGTTTCCGTGCCGCCGTTTCTTTGAACGCGAACGCTTATCGTGTCTCCCGGATGCTTTGACTCAAGCGCACTCATAAAATCCGCGTAAGTGTCCACGGGAATCGAATCGATTTGCACGATTATGTCGCCACCCAAATTGAACGCGCTTCCGCGCCGTTGCCGAACTTGCTTGTCGCCGCCGCGAAGTCCTGATTTTTCCGTGTTTGAACCAGATTCAACTGTACTCACCAAAATCCCGCTCGACGTTGTAACGCGAGAAAGTCCGAGCGATTGCCCTTGCGACGAATTGATAAAACGCGCGATGTCCGCTGACATTTGAACGGGCGTGATGGCGATTTTTCCGCGGTTCACTTTGCCAAATTGAATCAAATCGTTTACGACGCGCTGTGCCGTACTCACAGGAACCGCAAAGCCCAATCCTGCCGAACTTCCAGAATTTGAAATAATCATCGTGTTGATTCCAATCATGCGCCCGCTTGAATCGAGCAATGGACCGCCTGAGTTTCCTGGATTTATTGCCGCGTCCGTTTGAATCATGTTTCTGATTATGACGTGCTGACTTTCTTGAATCGGGCGGCCAAGTCCCGATATTATTCCCGTTGTCATCGTGCGCTCCACGGCAAACGGATTTCCAATCGCAATGACTTTTTGTCCCACTTTGAGATTGTCGCTGCTTCCAAAATCAATCGTTTTGAGATTTTTTCCCGCTGGGTCGAATTTGAGAACGGCGATGTCGCTTTCGGTGTCTTTGCCCACGACTTTTCCTTCGTAATTTGAGCCGTCCGCAAGAGAAATGTTGATTTTGCTTGCGTTTGAAATTACGTGGACGTTCGTTACAACGTAGCCGCGTTTGTCGATTATCGAGCCAGTTCCAGAGCCACCGTCTTGGAGCATTGGCTCAAAAAACCAGTTGTACGCCATTTCTTGAGTCGTTATGTTTACCACGGCTTCGTTGCATTTTTCGTAGACCGCGATATTTTGCTGCTCGTCAATCGTATACGGAATATTTGCTTTTGCAACGGTATTCACGCTTGCGCTCAAAAGTTCGTATTGCCGAGACAGTTCCGCAATTTTTTCGTTTTGATTTTTTAACTCGTTTTCAGTATCGTTCTTTTCGCTTTGAGCGATTTCTTCGTTTGGCAAAGAATCGCTTTTGTCAAATCCATTTTCATTTGAAATCAACCTTTCCGATTCGTTTGCGCTTTCGTCCGATTTTCTTGCCACATATAAAATCACCGCGCCAAAAATCGCACCAATAATCGCGCCAATAACAACATTACGGAACATTTCTCGCTTGGAATAATAGATTTTCATAAAAAACCGCCGTTTTTTTTAGAAATTCAGTTTCAAAACGAATCCAATTATAGAACGGATTTGATTTTTAGGGGAGTAGGGCGGATTTTTGGAAATTTACTCAAAATAATACGAGTCGAATTGTTTTGGCTGAACCTCAATTGTCCATTTTTCGCTTGTTGCGGACGAATCAAATGAAAGCGTATAAACGCCAGGCACGAGCGACGTTATGGTGAGAGGCGTTTTTCCATGCGCGTTTCCATTCAAAAAAACGGTTTTGCCGGCTTTTTTTGTTTTTATGTGGATTTTTGCCTCGCTGGATTTTTCGCTTTGTTCAGGAACAGCTTTTTTTTCGGTTTTTTCCGATTCGCCAGAAAGATTTACAAAAACTCTGTCGCCTTTTTGAACTCCCACGCGCTCAAAATAGCCTTGCGGAACTTCAAGCGCGTAGCGAACGCTCGTTGTGCTTGTAACATTTGCAAGGCTGTACGGCTTCATGTCAAAAATGTCGCGGATTTTCCACGAAGAATCGATGTACGCGATTGAAAGCGGATGTGGCGTGTTTTTCATCCAAAAATTTTGGATTTCGTCTTTTTCAAAGACAAAAAGCATTCCCGTTCCGTCAGGAATTTTTGTTCGCTCCATAAAACCGTGCTGGCGTGTTTCAAAAGTGTCAGCAATTTCCGCCGCAATTTCCACGATTTTTCCGTCCGATTTTTCAATCGAAAGCGTTTTTACGGGAAGTTTTTTTGTTGCGCACGAGCAAAAAAACGAAACCGAGAGAAAAAAAATCGCAAGTAGGATTTTTTGCATATAGTTTCCTAAAAAATGTGCAACCGTAAAGAGAAAATCGCGTTGATTTTCTCTTTACGTCCATATCAAAGTCCTTTCAAAAATTCGTCGCGCGCTTTTTCGCTCGTTGTTTTTTCCGTGTGCGACGCTTCCTTTTTTTCGTTAAAAACGCGCGCGTCCACGTATTTGAGCGTCAGCGGCTTTTCGAGCGACAAAATCACCGAGCCATCTTGCCAAACCGATTTTTTTGGAGAAATTTCTGCGGGATTTCCGTATTTTTCGCAAAGCGTCGAAAAAACTGAATAGTGGTCGATTTTTTCGGAATCGAGATTGAGCGTTATAACTGAAAGATTGCCGTCTGAAAATTGAAACCAGCACCGCTCAAAAAAAGAAAACGCCGCCGACCTTGTGGGGTCGGTTTCGATTACAGCCTCGTGGTCGAGCGGAGAAATCGAAACGTCGCGGTCGCCTCTGTACCCAAATTGCCCGTCGCCCAAAAGCGCGTCCTTTACTCCGTCCACGTTCATTCCAAGATGAACCTTTCCAACTCCCGAAGGAAGCGAGAACGAGGGCAACAAAATCCCTGCGAACATTGCAAAAAAAGCCGTCTTTCTCATACTGTTCTCCGTTTTTTACATACGCTGCTGCGTTTTGAGGATTTGTTTTCGATTGAATCCTGCTTGCTTTATCACTTCGGCGCAATTTGGAATGAACAATTTATTTTTGATGACATTCACAAGCCCTGATTTCTCGAATCTGAAAATCGTTTTTGCTTGCTCTTGTTTTGTAAGCCCGCTCATTGTTGCAATGTCCGCCGACGAAAAATTCGTTTGCAGTTCCGCTTTTTCAGAATCGTTGTAATTCATTGCTTCAAGTTCAATCGAAAGGCGGTCAATCATTTTTTCAAGCGGAAATCCAACGAGTTGACTGTTCATAAGTTGCCGTTGCATTTTCCAAAGTCGCTCTGCAAAAGTCGTGGTGAGTTTTGCAATCATCGCGGGTTGCGATTCGACCATTTTGCTAAAGTTTTGCTTGTTTATTGTAAGAAGAACGCAATCCTCGTTTGCAATCGCGCTCGCCGAGCGAAGGTCGTTTGACAAAAGTGCCATTTCGCCAAACATATCGCCCGCCTTTAGAATCGCAAGCGTGACCTCGGTTCCGTTCATAACTTTTGTGATTTTTATTGAACCGCTTTGAATGATGAACATTTCCGCTCCGCTTTGGAACTCGCAGAAAACCATTGTTCCGCGCGGATATTTTCTTGTCATTTCTCCAGTTGGCTCAAAATAGACAGCGCGTGTATGCGGCTTTAATTCTGCAAACTTTTTCTTTGCCGCTTCCGTCGCCTGCCCCGAACGCTGGAGTTTCAAAAATTGATAGTAAGCAAAAGCCGCCACCGCTTCTTGACCATCGTTATCGTAATAACGCGCAATCTGAAAAATCTGAGCGGGGTCTTCCGAGGCTTTTCGGTTTAGCGTTTGCGACATGAGCGACTCGTTTAGAAGTTTCATGCGCTTTGCAAACGTTCTAATTATTTTGAGAGCGATTGGCGTGTTTGTGGTAATCAATTCGGCGTATTGATTTCGCTGCACGCCAATGACAACCGTGTCCGTTGCGGCAAACGCACTCTCAACTTGCCGCTTGTGCGCCATACACGAAATGACTCCAATAAAATCTCCTGGACCCATAACTTGCATTTTTTCCGAAGTCTGAAGCCCTTTCATATTTGGAACTGCGACTTGACCGCTTTGTATAATGTAAAAATAATCGACGTGTGGATTATCCTCAACGAGGAGACTCATTCCTTTCTTAAAACGCGATGCCTTTAATTGAAGCATATATTCCTACCAAAAATGGATTTAATCATCCAAAGAATAACATATTTCTATAAAAATATCGACATATTTGCTTTTTGATTTTAGAACGCGATTTTTCAAACTGCCTTTACCCATTTTTCTAAAATCCGATGAACAAAATCTCGCTTTCAAGCAGGATTCCTGTTTTTTCGCGCACGATTTTTTTCACTTCGTCAGAAAGATTTTTGATGTCGCTCGCCGTCGCCTTTCGATTTGGATTGATGATGAAATTCCCGTGCCACGGAGCAATCTGCGCGCCGCCCACTGAAAAGCCTTTGAGTCCGCACTCGTCAATCACTTTTCCCGCGATGACTCCGTTTGCCGCGTCGTTTTTGAACGCAGAACCCGCGCTTGGAGAGCGGAAATGCCCTTTTTCTTTGCGAGAAGCCAAGCAGTTTTCAGATTTTTGAGAATCAAAGCCCTCCGTCACCCGAAAAACCGCCGAGAGAATGATTTTTTCACCCGATTGAAACGGCGAAACTTTATATCCCCAATCAGAATCATTTTTCTCGTAAGTGTGAATCTGAAAATCTCGCGTGTCAAAATACTCCACCGAAACAAGATTGTCGCATGCACTCAATCCAAAGCAAGTCGCATTCATAAAAAGCGCACCGCCCACAGTGCCACTCAGCCCCGTAAAGCCCTCAAATCCACCGAGATTGTTTTTCTTGCAGAACGAAATCACGCTCCCCCAACTCGCGCCTGAATCAACTTGCAACATGACTGGGGATTCACTCGGATTCAAAGGTATGCTACTGCTATCGAGGTACGGGCATTGAGCATGTCGAAATGCCCGCCCGCTTTTACAGGTGGTTTCGACACGCTCAACCATCGCAGATTCAGCATAGTTTTCGGAATGAAATCCATTTTTTTTGTCTATTCGTTTTAACCTGTTCATTTTCCGCGTAGAAATCACCGCGTCCAGTCCAGAATCCGAAATCACGACATTCGAGCCGCCACCGAGAATGAAAAAATCAATTTTTTCTTCTATTAAAATTCGCGTTGCGAGAACAAGGCTTTCTGCGTCGCTCGGCTCAAGAAACATTTTCGCTTTTCCACCCACATGCATCGTTGTGTGATTTTTGAGCGACTCATTTTGTTTTACCGTGTCGTGAAAGTCCGCGTTATCATTGAAAAATCGCGCGATTTCTTCTATATTTATCATTGCATTATTATAGAACGGACAAGAAATTTTATCCACAGAGGCGAATATGGCTTTACGACTTTTTAATACGATGGGACGCACGATGCAGGAATTTGAGCCGGTGCATGAAAATCATGTCGGTTTTTACGGCTGCGGTCCTACGGTGTACAATTACGCGCATATCGGAAATCTTCGCGCTTATGTTTTTTTGGACATTCTCGACAAAACGCTTTCATATTTGGGCTACGACATCAAGCATGTTATGAATATCACCGATGTCGGACATTTGACGGGCGATGATGACGAAGGCGACGACAAAATGGTAAAGAGCGCGGAAGAGCGGCATCAGAGCGTTTTGGAAGTGGCGCAGTTTTACACCGACGCTTTTATGAAGGACATCGACGCGCTCAATATCCGCCACCCCGATGTGATTTGCAAGGCGACCGAGCATATTTCAGAAATGATTGAGCTTATCAAAAAAATCGAGGCGAACGGTCACACTTACATGGCGGGCGGAAATCTGTATTTTGACATTTCGACTTTCCCCGACTACGGAAAACTCGCGAATCTTGATTTGGAAAAACTCGTTGCGGGCAAAGGAAAGCGAAAAGAAGTCGTGATTGACGAAAACAAACGAAATCCGGGCGACTTTGTGCTTTGGTTCACCAAATCCAAATTTGAAAATCAGGCGATGACTTGGGATTCTCCGTGGGGGCGAGGCTACCCTGGCTGGCACATCGAATGTAGTGCGATGAGCATGAAATATCTTGGAAAGCACATCGACATTCACACCGGCGGAATCGACCATGTGCCGGTTCACCACACGAACGAAATCGCACAAAGCGAGGGAAGTTTTTCTGAAACAGAGCGGGCAGAAGGTCCATGGGTCAAATATTGGATGCACAATGAATTCTTGATTCTCGAAGGCGGAAAGATGTCGAAGTCAAGCGGGCGATTCATCACCTTGCAGACCGACTTGCCGAGCGAAAAAGGATTTTCGCTTACGAGCAAAGGTTTCGCGCCACTCGACTACCGATTTTTCTTGCTCGGCGGCCACTACCGAAAGCCGCTCATTTTTTCGATTGAGGCTCTTGAATCGGCAAAGAACGGGCGAGCCGCACTGAATGAGCGCGTGGCAAAACTCGTGAACAAAGCAAAATCAGATGAAAAAATCGAACTCACAAAAGAAAATTACGAAAAAATTCTTAGTAAGATTGCAAAAAATCTTGGCGAAACGGAAAATTTAAAGAGATTTAAGGAAGGGCTTGAAAACGATTTGGCAACTCCCGTCGCACTTTCGGCTCTTCAAAAATCTTCTAACGGAAAAGGACAAAAATCAAGCGAGGCGTTGGCGGAAATCTTTACGATGGACAAAGTTCTTTCGCTTTCTGTGATTGAAAGCGCGATTGAGCTTGCAAAAAAACAGGCAGAAGAAGCGACAGCACCGACCGACGACCACGCAGACGACCCCGAAGCGGCGGAAATCACGGCATTGGTCGAAGAGCGAACGGCGGCGAAAAAGGCGAAAGATTTTGCGCGGGCGGATGAGATTCGCAATGCGCTCGCTGCTCGCGGAATCACGATTACGGACACGCCGCAAGGACCGACTTGGAAGCGCGGATAAAAGTAAGTCGAGGTACGAAGCAAAGTCAGGTGAACTTTTGACAAAAGAAATGCGGTGGTTGAGCCTGTCGAAACCACAAATATTCGTTTTTTGTAGTTTCGATACAACCTTCGGTCTACTCAACCACCACTTCTAGCATACTTTCTGTAACACTACTTAATTTTATAGTAAAAAAATGTACTGCCGCTTCTGCAATTACGAAACAAGCAAATCCATCTGTCCTCGCTGTAAGAACGAGACTTCCCAAGAGACTCCTGCGGAAATCTTTTGGTGTTCGACTTGCAAAATCCCCGTCATCAAGGACAAAAATCAGGCGGACAAGGAAGAATGCCGACGCCTTGAAGCAAGCCCGCTACTTCTTTTTCCCTTCCTTTCCGCCCATAGTCAAAGAGTCTTCCGTGTAGCGGCCTTTCTCCCAGCCACTGTCGCCCGCAAAAAAGATGAGTTTTTCACCTGCATCGACAAAATAAATGGATGTGTAAACCTCATTGCCAGCCTTCTCGGTGAAAGTTCCGTCCTTATTGAGGATTATGCTCATCTCCACGCCACGTTCCGTTATGCTGTAGGTGTTTCCTGCGACACTCTTCGCGTCCTGCGGCGAGAACTTCGCCCCCACTGTAACATACACATCGCCGTCGAATTCGATGTACAGACCGCCATAGTTGAACCAATATTCTTTGCCGTCCTTTTTTATCGAATAGATGCGGTGTTCTGCGTCAACTGAGTATGAAAAACGCTCCACAGCACTTCGCCCGCTGCTCCACTCCTCCCTAACCACAAGAGTGCCGTTGCTCCCGAATGTCACGGTCTGCGTGCGCTCCCCCCAGCTGGTGCTTTTGCGCGAGAACGACAGCCCCTCAAGCGGATTTTGTGCCGCAACGAACGCCTCAGGCCTTCGCGCAAAAAGTTCCTTCTCAATGCTCGCCTTCAATTCGATGAGTTCGTCGGCGGACATCGACTTCAGGTTCACTTGGGGGAACGCGCAGACGGCCGCAGAGAACGCGAACGCAATTGCGGCTAGTTTTTTCAGTTTCATGCCATCTCCTCGAGTCTTTTAGAAAATATACCATAATTTTTGCGGAATGAGAAGGGGAGAAAAGCGGCCTGCGTGGTTTTTTAAGTTGGCACGTCATTCTGAGCAACGCGGAGAATCTTTGCCGTCCTTTCCCAAAGAATAGATTCTTCACATTCGCTCAGAATGACGATTAAAGGAACAAAGTGAGATGAGTTCATTCCGATGATTGCAGATGTCCGCTGTAAAAAAACCGCCGTCTTATGCTATAATCAGACCAAGGCGGTTTTAAAATGTCTTCAGATTTCAACGAAAACACACGGGTACAGGTTCCTGCGGCTCTGCATTTATGCACTCTGGGCTACACATATCTTGATAAAATTGAACGCTACGATTCAAAAACGAATATCCTCACTGACATTTTTCTTTCCCAGCTTAAAAAAGGAAAGTGCGGACTTGGGAAACGAGATTCTCAAGTCTCTTGACGCGCTGGAATTCCATGAGGAAGTGAAGTAATTTTAAGGCCGGAGGATGATTATGGAAGCAGAAAAATCACTAACAACAACGGGCCAAATTGCATATACAAAAACGGACAGCATTTTAAATGACGCTCGGAACATAATCGAAAATGCGCGAAGCAATGCCGTCAGAAGCGTGGATTTTTGCCGCGTGCAGATGTACTGGAATTTGGGCAGACGCATTTTTGAGGAAGAGCAGCAGGGAAAAGACCGAGCCGATTACGGTGCGTATCTCATAAAAAATCTTGCCTTGAACCTGGAAGCCGAATACGGAAGCGGATTTTCCGAGCGACAGTTGAAGTTTTGCCGACAATTCTACAGGCTTTACCCAATTGGGAACACACTGCGTTCCCAATTAAATTGGAGCCAGTACCGCTCACTCATTCAGATTTCCGACCCCGACAAGCGCGAGTATTACGAGCTTGAATCTGTGAACAACGCATGGACAGCGCGCGAAACGGAGCGGCAGATAAACAGCCAGTTGTATGAGCGGCTGCTTCTGAGCAACGACAAAGAATCCGTGCTTGCCGTGGCACGAAAGGAGCGTATTCCAGAAACGCCGCAGGAAATCATAAAAGACCCGATGGTGCTTGAATTTTTAGGGTTGGAGAAAAAGCCCTCCTATTACGAAAAGGATTTGGAAGGCGAAATCATCTCGCACATAGCCGACTTTTTGCTTGAAATGGGCAAAGGCTTCTCGTTCGTTGCCCGCCAGAAACGCATTCTTTTGGAGGACGACGAATTTTTCATCGACCTTGTGTTTTACAACCGCCTTTTGAGGTGCTTTGTGCTCATCGAGCTAAAAACGGGAAAACTCACCCATCAGGACTTGGGGCAGTTTCAGATGTACGTGAACTATTACGACCGCACAGAAAAACTTCCCGACGAAAACAAAACAATCGGCATCCTGCTTTGCTCCAGCAAAAACGATACCGCCGTAAAAATGGCGTTGCCCGAAGACAACAAGACGATTCTCGCAAGCGAATACCAGTTGTACCTTCCGACCTCCGAGCAGCTTGTAAAGGAAATTGAGGAAGCAAAACAACTTGCAAAAGAGAGAAAAGAAGAACGGTGAAACCGAAAGAATACCATTTTTGCGATAATTTTAAAACAAAAACACCACCTACAAAGCATTCGCTTTTTCAGTGGTTTAACTATAACTAAAATGCTAAATCGTGGTGCTGTCAAGGCTTAAAAAATTGCCACACGGACATTTGGAAGTTGAAAACTAAAAACGGAGGCCAGAAAAATGGAGTCAAAAAATGAAATTGCTCTCACAGAAAATGAATACTCGGATTTGCTGCACACCGCGATAAATCAGATACATTCTGCACGAAATGCGTTGGCTCTTCAAATAAACACAGCCTCAAATACAACCTACTGGAATTTGGGGATGCTTCTGCACGATAGAAAAATTGAGGGCGGATATGGAAGCGGCACGATAAAGCGGCTTTCTGTGGACTTAAAAGAACATTTTCCCGATATGGGGCTTTCTCCTCGCAATTTATGGTATATGAAGCAATTTTATGAGCGGTATTGCAAAAGTGATATAAAAGTGCAACGGTGCGTTGCAGTTTTGTCATGGAGAAAGAATGTCCTTCTTTTGGAAAAGAATCTTTCTGACGACGAAGTTTTTTACTACGCAACAGAAACGATACATAAAAATTGGAACAAAGACCTGCTCTTAAATGCCGTAAAAATGAATATGTACGAAATACATAAAAATGAGTTTCGTGACAACAATTTTACAAGCATATTGCCTGCAATACAGGCGGAACAAGCAAATGAAATACTGAAAGACTCGTATAATCTGGGCTTTTTGGGCGCAACAGAACCGCTTGCCGAACTGGAAAAACGCCTTGTAGAAAAAATCAAAGTGTTTATGCTTGAACTTGGTACAGGATTTTCCTTTATCGGCAATCAACATCGGCTTGAATACAATGATAAAGAATACTTTGTTGATATGCTGTTTTTCAATCGCAAACTCAAATGCCTTGTGGCGATTGATTTAAAAATCGGTTCATTTAAAAGCGAATATGTTGGAAAAATGAATATGTACCTGTCACTTCTTGACAAGCTTGAAAAGGAAAATGGCGAAAATCAGTCTATCGGCATAATCCTCTGTGCAGAAAAAGACCATCTTGATGTGGAAATTGCATTACAAGATGTAAACAAACCTATCGCAGTTTCTGACTATGAGCTGATAGTCCCTAAGAAAGAATTACAGACGCTAGTTCTTGAAGAAATGAAAAAAGAAGTGAATTGAAAACGGAGGCCAGAAAAATGGAAATGAAAAAATATAAATTGGGCGAGATTTGCGACATAAATAAACTAAAGGAATTGCTGTAGGCGTGGAGCAAATTGGAAATTGAAAACGGAGGCCAGAAAATGGAAATGAAAAAATATAAATTGGGCGAGATTGCAAAGATTCTCGTAAGTAATGTAGATAAAAAAACAAAGCCTAACCAAAAAATGGTAAAACTTTGTAATTTCGTAGATGTTTATCACAATTGGGCAATAACAAAAGATAACTATGCAAATTTTATGGACGCCACCGCATCCGATGAAGAAATTTCAAAGTTCTCATTAAAAAAAGGGCAAGTAGCATTTACAAAAGACAGCGAAACTAGAGATGACATAGGACTTCCAACCTATATTGCTGAAACTTTTGATGATGTTGTGTTGGGTTATCATACAGCACTTGCAACACCAGATGAAAACATCGTTACTGGCGAATATTTAAATGCGTTTATGCACACCTCTTTTATCCAGAAATATTTTGAACTAAACGCAACTGGAAGTGGAATGCGCTACACTCTTTCTTTGCAGACACTATATGATATTCCAATTTTAGCACCAAATTTGCCCACACAGAAAAAGATTGGAGCGTTGCTTTCAAACATAGACCGCAAAATTGCGCTTAATCGCGAGATAAACAGGAATTTAGAGGAGCTTTCAAAGCAACTGTACGATTACTACTTCGTGCAGTTTGACTTTCCGACTGCGGACGGCAAGCCGTACAAGTCCTCCGGCGGCAAGATGGCGTGGAACGAGGTTTTGAAGCGCGAGATTCCTGCGGGCTGGGAAGTGGGGACTTTATCCGACATAGCAAATATTACAATGGGACAATCTCCCGAAGGCTCATCTTATAATGAAGACGGAATCGGAACTATCTTTTATCAAGGGAGTACAGATTTCGGAATTAAATTCCCGACAGTTAGAATGTATACAACTGCACCGACTCGTTTTGCGAAAACAGGAGATATTTTAATGAGCGTTCGTGCACCTGTCGGTGCAATGAATATCGCAAATTCAGAGTGTTGCATTGGACGCGGTTTATCAGCGATGAATTCAAAAATTGGTTCTATCACACATTTATATTATACACTAGATTATTTTAGACACACATTTGCAAATAAAAATGAGGCAGGAACTACTTTTGGTTCAATAACAAAAGATGAATTATACAATTTGCCCATCCTTATTCCAGCGAAAGAAGTGATTTCCGCTTTCAACGAGAAAACACTTCCGATTTTCAATTATCAACTTTCAATTTCCAAAGAAATCCAAGAACTCACCGCCCTGCGTGACCGCCTGTTGCCGCTGCTTATGAACGGGCAGGTTTCCGTTAGTACAAATAATGTGCGCGAGTTCTCGTAAGCGAACGACATGAACGGGCAGGTGGAGGTGAAATAGTGCATTTTTCCGCGGAATATGATATAATAAAGCAAACATCGCACGGAGGCTTAAAATGGTTGCTGTAAAGGCGTATTATGACGGACACGCGTTCGTTCCGCTTGAAAAGAGGCTGTTCAAAAATCAGCAGCCGGCGATTATCGTTGTGGACGAAGAAAAACCTGCGGCAGAAAAAAAATCTTGCAGGGGAATCGCCTCCCGGTACGCAAATCCTGCGCTGATTGAGCAGGAGGCAGCCGTTGCTTCAATGGCGTTTTCGGGAGCGGAATAATGACGGCAATCGACACCAATGTGATTCTTCGCTATCTGCTCAATGACATTCCCGAGCAGGCTGAAACCGCCGCCCAAGTTATAGGAAACGGCGCAAAGTCTTATCCTGAAATCATCGCTGAAGTCGTTTATGTGCTTGTGAAACTCTATTCCGTGCCGCGTGAAAAGATACATGAGATTGTTTCACCGATTACAGATGAAGTGGAATTTGACAATACGGATGTTGTAAAAACTGCGCTCTATAATTATTCTCAAACAAAGTTCGACTTTGTGGACTGTATTCTGCTTGCGCGAAAGCAGATTCTTGGCGAAGAGGTTTTTACATTTGACAGAAAACTTGCAAGCCGCCTGAATGCCGTGTAAAACTCACCGCCCTGCGCGACCGCCTGTTGCCGCTCCTTATGTGTGCTGGCACGTCATTCTGAGCAACGCGAAGAATCTGTGGACATTTTGCTCATCGCTCAATATGACGGCGTTCTCGCTCAATGCGACAAATCTGCGCTCAATGTGACAAATCAGGGCAAACGTACTCTTCGTAACACATCCTTCTTCCGAATTTGCGCCGCTTCCTGCGGAAAAATCAGGATTTTTTGTAATCTTGTCTTGATGGCGAAACGGAATCGAGGCAATGGAAATGGTGTGGTTTTCGTGCTATAGTACCTTTGGTAAGAAAATGTACTGCCGCTTCTGCAATTACGAAACAAGCAAATCCATCTGTCCTCGCTGCAAGAACGAGACTTCCCAAGAGACTCCAACGGAAATCTTTTGGTGTTCGACTTGCAAAATCCCCGTCATCAAAGACAAAAATCAGGCGGACAAGGATGAATGCCCGCTTTGCAAGGGGAAACTCACCTATCTTTCGCAGGACTTGCGCCCTGTTTTCCCTGAAGAACGCCTACTTTTGGAACTACTGCTTGGCAAAACTCCGCACGAATTCGTGCAAAAATCTGTGTGGTGCGAGAACAGCCGCTATTTTGTGGACGGCGAGGTGGTCGCGCTTTCTTCTGATGACTTTAAGAATGCAGATACAAAAAGGATTTCACGGCTGCTTGAAGCGGAAAAACATGGCAACTCATACGAATATTTTGACGGCACAATCGAAAAGTTCATCAGGGCGAACAAGGCGCACCTTGACTTTCTGATTTCTGAATCCCACGATTTTGTCAAAAAAACCGCGAGCCGCTTTCCGACGGAGAACATCGTGCTCTCTTTTTCGGGCGGCAAGGATTCCACCGTCACGGCTGATGTGGTTACAAAGGCTCTTTCAAATCCGAGCCTCGTCCACATCTTCGGGAATACCACGCTGGAATTTCCTTCGACCTACAACTATGTGAAACGCTTCCGCGCCGACCATCCGCACGCTATTTTTGAGACGGCTTTGAATGACGAGCAGGATTTTTATTCAGTCTGCGAGGACATCGGACCGCCCGCGCGTATGATGCGCTGGTGCTGCTCCATGTTCAAGACAGGACCGATTACCCGCGTTCTGAACGGCTTGTACCGAAATCAGCAGATTCTCACCTTCTACGGCATCCGCAAGGTTGAGTCCGTCGCGCGGAGCAAGTACGACCGTGTGAGCGAAAACACCGAGTCCGTCAAAATCCAAAAGCAGACGGTCGCCTCGCCGATTTTCTTTTGGAAGGACATCGACATCTGGCTGTATCTGCTTGCGGAAAAAGTTGATTTTAACGACGCGTACCGCTTGGGCTACGACCGCGTGGGGTGCTGGTGCTGCCCGAACAACAATCAGCGCGCGCAGTTTCTGAGCCGAATCTATATGAAAGACCGGAGCGAAAAATGGCGTGATTTTCTCATCGGCTTTGCAAAGAAAATCGGAAAGCCCGACCCAGAAGTCTATGTTGACAGCGATGCGTGGAAGGCGCGGCAGGGCGGGAACGGCTTGGTGGCGGCAAACGATGTGAAAATCCGCTTTACCAACTGCACTGCGGAAGACAACGCGAAGAACTACGCGCTCACCCGCCCGTTTGATGATGAGCTTGTCGGAATGTTCGTGCCGTTCGGAAAAATCTCGCGTGAATTGGGGCGCAAACTGCTGAACGAAATCATCATTCTCGACATCAAGACGAATGTGCCGATAATCTCGCTCCAACCGTTCACGGTGGACGGCTTTGAGCACGCCGTAAAGGTCAAGACGATGAATGTGGCGAACCATGAGGACTTACAGCGGCAAATCGGCTACCAAATCCGCAAGTTCAACGCCTGCCGAAAGTGCCTCAAATGTGAGAGCGTGTGCAAGGCGGGCGCGATTCACATCTCTAGCGCGGGGTATTTTATCGATGCCGAAAAGTGCGTCCACTGCAAAAAGTGCGTGACGGAAAAATATCTTGTGGGCGGCTGCATGATGGAAAAGTATTTGAAGACGAAGAGATAGGGAGAAATAATGTCTGAAATAGCAATGCAAAAAAACATTGAAAACAAGATACTCGTTATGAGAAATCAACAAGTGATGCTTGACCGTGACTTAGCAGAACTGTACGGTGTTGAAACACGGGTTCTGAATCAGGCAGTGAACAGAAATGCAGAGAGATTTCCAGAATTGTTTAGGTTCCAGTTGAGTGACGAAGAGTTTAAAAATTGGAAGTCACAATTTGTGATTTCCAATTCAGATAGAATGGGGTTGCGCAAAAAGCCGTATGCTTTTACGGAACAGGGAGTTGCAATGCTTTCTGCTGTACTGCGGAGTGAAACCGCAGTGAATGTCAGTATACAGATAATGAACGCTTTTGTCTCCATGCGAAGATTCCTTTTATCAAATGCGACTGTTTTTCAACGGCTTGATTCTATGGAAAAACAACTTATTGATACAAAAGTCCGCCAAAGTGAAGCTGACAAGCGAATTGATGAATTGTTTGATAAAATGGATAAGTACAATATTGAAGAAAAACAAGGTATCTTTTTTCAAGGACAGATTTTCGATGCTTATGTAAAATTTGAATCATTTATTCAGCAAGCGGAGAAAGAAATCATTTTGATTGATAATTATGTGGATTTGTCTGTGTTGGAACGACTGACAAAAAAGAAAAATGCAGCGACTGTAACAATTTATACTAACGAAAAGACGAAAATAACTGCACAAGATATTCAAAAGTTTAATGCACAATATCCGTACCTTACTGTTAATTATACATCAAAAATGCACGATAGGTTTCTTTTAATCGATAGAAAAACCATTTATCATATCGGAGCATCATTAAAAGATTTAGGGAAAAAGTGTTTTGCTTTTGAAATTTTGGACACTTCCTTTGTTCCGATGATTCTTCAAAATTTGTAGGTAGATAGAAAATCAAGGAAAAGGTATACTGACTATATGAAACTCCGCGGACACGAGACATTTTATATACGCAAAGGCTGGCTCACAAAGGGAATGAAAT
>CALFJF010000007.1 GCA_937877535.1 uncultured Treponema sp. | reverse complement strand
CAGAATCTTCTGGACGTTCCTGCAAAGAGCGTGAACTGCGCTGACGGCGAGTGGCGGAAGTACGGCAAGACCTGCACCAACACATCCGACCAGTGCGCATTGTCCACGCGCGGGTCAATTTTCTCTCGCATTTCGCTTTCTGTATTTTCTTCGCTCATAGTTTGCTCCATTTTTTTATTTCCTTGCAAGATTATAACTCTCATCAATCCGTTTGAAAAGTTCCTCGTCGCTCACACTGCCGTCCAAAATCACCGAAAACCAGTGCTTTTTGTTCATGTGCCAGCCCGGAAAATAATTCGGATTTTGCAAAAGTTCGTCCATTTTATCGCTTTGAATCCGCAAATCAATGATTTCAATTTTCTCGTCACTTTCAAGACCGAGTTTTTTCCGTGAGACCGTAAGAAGAGCCGCATACCATTTTTGCGTGTCACTTCGGCGGAACACCGCGTTGTCGGGAAATTTCTCCCACAAAAACTCAAGCGCATCGCCGTATGTTTCGCGCACATGGCAAATCACGCGCTCCGTTTGCGGAAAAGCGAACACCGACTGAACCGAGCATTTTTCCGCCACATCGAGCAGAACCGCCTCAATCGCCTCGCGCACCTCGCCCACAAAAGTTCCCGCCGCCCGCGTCTTGTACAAAACATATTCCTCGCCCGTCGCTTTTTCGATGAGCTTTGTCTCAATGTGAAGCCGCGGACTTTCAACCTTTCCAAGCGAGAAACCAAGAAAAAGCGTGAACTCGCCGCCGAGAATTTCCGTTTTGTGCGAAAAAGAACCCTCGCCGCCTTCTTTGGAAAAACCAAAATCAAGGAGTTTTTCTGGAATCAGCTTTTTCTGCGTGAAGATTTCCTCGAACATTTTAGTTCCCTTTTTTGGGCGCAACGGCTTCGCCGTCGGGCTATCCGCGCTTCCGCTGCCGCTCCATTCCTGCGCTTTGGTGGTTTCGATGCGCTTCGCTCCTCAACCACCGCCGCTTCGGAACGCGCTTCGCGCGGCGCTCCTATCCCTTGCGCGTTCAGTTTATTCCCATTGCTACGTCCTATAATCCCCGTTGATTTTCACATAGTCGTAGGTCAAATCGCATCCCCATGCCGTGCCGCGCGCGTTTCCGTCTTCCAGTTCCACGAGGATTTCCACGGCTTCTTCAGTAAGAATCTGTTTTGCCACATCTTCGTCAAAATTGAGCGGAACGCCGTGGTCAAACACTTTTATGATTCGCTCTTCGCCGCCGTTTTGCTCGCCCACGGAAAAATAGCGCTTTGCCCCCGCGCGGCTCACAAAGGACACGCTCGTTTTTTCGGGCGTAAAATTGTAGCCAGAATAGCCCATCGCGTCCAAAATGCGCCCCCAGTTTGCGTCCGCGCCAAAAAACGCCGCTTTGACCAAATTGGAACAGATGACCGCCTTTGCCAATCCCCGTGCGTTTTCAACCGTGTCCGCGCCAACGACATTGCAAGTGACCAAGCGGCTTGCACCCTCTCCGTCAGCGGCGATTTTTTTTGCCATCTGCGTGTTGAGCGCGTTTAAGGCGGCGACGAATGCGTCAAAGTCCGCGCCCTCAGCCGTGATTTCCGCGTTTCCCGCCAAGCCGTTTGCAAGAATAATCAGGGAATCGTTTGTGGAAGTGTCGCCGTCGATTGAAACGCAGTTGTAAGTGCCCGCCGCCGAAATCCGCAGGGCTTTTTCAAGCATTGCAGAAGAAATCGACGCGTCCGTGGTGATAAAGCCGAGCATCGTTCCCAGATTGATGTGAATCATGCCGCTTCCTTTTGCCATCGTTCCCATGCGCACGGTTTTTCCGCCAATCATTGTTTCGAGTGCGACTTCTTTGTAGTGCGTGTCGGTGGTCATGATTGCGATTCGCGCTTCTTTGTGCCCTTCTTTTGAAAGTCCGTCCGCGAGTTTGTCCAAGCCGTTCAGGATTTTTTCCACGGGGAGCTGCTGGCCGATAACGCCCGTTGAAAGCACCAGCACATCGTCCGAATTGATGTTCATTTTTGCCGCCACGGCGACCGCTTCTTTGTTCGCGTTGTCGTAGCCCTGTGCGCCCGTGCAAGCGTTCGCATTTCCCGAGTTCGCAATGACGGCTTGCGCCTTTCCGTTTGCAATGTGGTCGCGCGTGAGTTTTACGCACTCCGCTTTTACGCGGTTCTGCGTGAACACGCCCGCCACCGTGCAGATTTTTTCCGAAAAAATGAGAGCCGTGTCGTTCGTCGTGCGGCTCGCTTTGATTTTGTTCAGCACACCGTTCGCCGTAAAGCCCTCTGCCGCCGTT
This sequence comes from uncultured Treponema sp., assembly GCA_937877535.1. Lineage (GTDB taxonomy): Bacteria > Spirochaetota > Spirochaetia > Treponematales > Treponemataceae > Treponema_D. The sequence continues at coordinate 18,191 of CALFJF010000007.1, read as the reverse complement.
ACGCCACCGTCAATGAATGTATATGCCATAATTTTGCTCCGTGAATGTATTTGTCAAACAGGTTTATTATACCGCCAGAAAAAAGTCGATACAACAGCGCGATTTTTGATACAATGAAAATCAATCGCAAAGGAGAAAAAATGTTTCCGCCGTTTCCCACTCAAAAAGCGCAAAAAATCTGCTTGCTCGTTTTAGAAAAAATCAAATCTGGAGAAATAGGCGTGGAGCAAGTGACGGAAGAGAGCGAAGAGCGAGCGGAGAGCGGGTTTATGATTGGGGCGATGGTGTGTGCAGACGACGCGGGAAATGAGCGCGTTTTTGTTACGAATTCTGGGATTTCTCGAACGCTCGTCATTCCGCCGAATCTAAAAATCGAAGGATTGAACGTTGAAATTGCGCCGCCAATCGTTTCTGCAAAAAAAATCTCGCTCGCGCTCAAAAAAAACGACACAGAAATCCACGATTTGACAAAAAAAATCCAAGAAAATCGCCCAAGTCCAGCGGAGAAAAACGCAATCGCTCAAAAGCGAAAAAAGCTCTGCGCCGAGTCGCTCTCTCGCGTGCACGCGCTCTACTCGTTCCACTGCGCGGACGGAGCGGTGCGCTCTCTTTTGGACATTTGCGCGCTCACGAATGGCGGGCGGCTCCCGCCCACGGGCACGGGCGACTGCTGTGCGCCCAAACTGCTCGACTACGCCTTTGCGAACTCCCTTACCCCCGTGTCGATGGCGGAATCGTTTTTTCCCACGGGCGAATTTCACGAGCCGTGCGACGAGCGGTGCGGAATCCTCCTGCCAGTCATGCTCGGTCTAAAAATCTTGTACCGCGACGACGACATTTGCGTAGTTGACAAGCAGAGCGGGCTTTTGTCCGTGCCAGGCCGTGGCGAAGCGAAGCGCGACTCCGTTGAAACGCGCCTTCGGCGGCTGTTCCCCGCGTGCATTTCCCAGCCCGCCGTGCATCGGCTCGACATGGAAACGAGCGGGATTCTCGTGCTCGCGTTCACAAAGGACGCGCACCGCGCATTAAATCAGCAGTTTGAGCGCGGCGAAATCCAAAAGGAATATGTGGCGTTGCTCGACGGCGTGCTCGCCAAAAAAGGCATTGCGTCGCACGGCACGATGGAACTGTTCTTTCGCCTTGACGTTGAAAATCGCCCGCACCAAATCTGGGATGCCGAACACGGAAAGCACGCCATAACGGAGTGGGAAATCCTCGGCGTGGAACGCTACCGCGCCCCCAGCGGCTCAGTGCGAGCCGTAACGCGCGTTCGCTTTGTGCCGCACACCGGGCGAACGCACCAACTCCGCACCGCCAGCGCAGACGCGCACGGCTTTTGCACGCCCATCATCGGCGACACGCTCTACGGGCACTGCGACGAGGGCGAGCGGCTCTGCCTCCACGCACGAAAAATCGCGTTCACGCACCCGCGCACGGGCGAGCGCATGGAGTTTGTGTGCGAAGCGGGGTTTTGATTTTCGCGGATTTCAAAAAGTACATCGTGTATTTTTGGAGATTTATCGGAATCAAAATCGATACATGATGTATTTTGCTCAAAATGGCAAAGTAAAAGAAATACACCGTGTATTTTGCCCGATTCACGCAAAAACAAGAAGATACACGGTGTATTTTGTGGAAAATCGACGGAATCGGGGGAAACATTTTGTATTTTGCGAAAATCTAAGGACGGCGGAAAAATACAAAATGTATGCTGACTTGTAAGAAATATGTGGTGATTTCGATACGCCTCTTCGGTCTACTTCGCTAGTCGCGCAAAATCTCGCTTGCTTAATCTTTCTTCCCGTTCACCAGCTCGCTCGTGTCGTATTCGCCCGCACGGATTTTTGCGCGAAGCTCCTCTTTTGTCATCGGCTTTCCGAAAAGGTAGCCTTGCAATCGCTCGCACCCGATTGAGCGCAAGAATTCCCGCATTTCGGGCGTTTCCACGCCTTCGGTGAGAGTCTGCATTCCGATGTTCTGCGCGATTGATACCACGCCAGAGAGAATCGGCTGGGTTTTCTGGTTTTCGGAAAATTTGCTCAAGAATTTCATGTCGATTTTCATCATGTCGAAGTTGAAGTCTTTGAGGACATTCAGACCCGAATATCCCGAACCAAAATCATCCAGCCAGAGCGAAAATCCCTGCGCACGGAAGTCGGCGAGAGCCTTTTTTAGCTTTCCGTCCGAATCCAAAAGCGCGCTTTCGGTCACCTCAACATGAATGTCGTCCTTAGAGATTCCGTACTGCCCGATGCAACGGTTCAGCTCCCGCACTGGGTCAGAAAGCTCAAAGTCAAGCCGCGAAAAATTGATTGAGGTCGGAATTATCACTTCGCCCGCTTCATGCGCGTCATGCAGATTTTTGCAAACCTCTTCCATAACATACATATCGAGCTTGTGAATCAGATGATACTCTTCGAGAATGGGCACGAACGAGGCGGGCGGCAAAAAGCCGAATTCGGGGTCAAGCCAGCGGGCGAGTGCCTCCGCGCCGCACAATTTTGAATTTTCCGCCCACACGACGGGCTGGTAGTAGACTTGGATGTAGCCTTTTTCCACCGCCGTGTCGATGTTGTTGATGATGTACTGCTTCCTGTTGAATTCGCCGTCCATATCCGCGCTGTACTCGGCAATATCCGTTTCAAAATGCTTTTTGATGCTGTCGCAGGCATAGCGGGCATGGTCGAGCGCGATGCTCGGAGCGGTGAGCCGTTCCGTGGGCGTGTAGACTCCCGCTTTGAGTCCGAGTTGGATTGAATTTTCTACTTCGCGGATTCGATTTTTTGTCCGCTCAATTTTTTCGGAAAGGCCGTCCGCCGCCGCAAACGCGATGAAATGGTCGTCCGAAAATCGCGCCACAATATCGCCCGTGAACGAATCGCGCACAATCTGCCCAATCGTGCGCAAAAAATTGTTCCCCGCGCGAAATCCGTACTTTTCGTTGTAATTCTTGAAATTCTCCACATCCAAAAAGACAAAACGGAACGAAGAAATGTCGGTCTGCTCGTTCTGCAAGATTTCCATCGTCGTTTTCTGAAAATAAGAGAGATTCGGAAGTGTCGTCAGTTCGTCAACGAGAGATTTGTTGCGGAGATAGGCGTTCATTTTTTCAAGACTCTCGTCTTTCTGCGCCTCAACCCGCCTCTGATGATGAATGTTAATGCCCGCCATAAGAAAAACGATGTACGCCGTAAACGAATTGACCTTGATGCTGTATGAAAGTGGCGCAAGCGAATTCTGCAAGTAAAGGTATATTCCGAAACTCGCCGTGAGAATCAAAAAAGTGTTTACAGGATGCCACACGAACAGGCACAGGCAAAAGCCAATCATCGTGAGGAATGCGAACACCTGCCCGCTTCGGTCGGAACTTGCGTACGAAATGTAAATGCCGAAACTGAGCGCAACAATCGTAAAGAAAATTCTGATGAATTCGCCGAACGCCTTGTTTTTGACTTTGCCCCGCTGATACAAAAGCGAATAAATGAGCATGACAATCGCCGTGAGCAAAAGCACGATGTACGCCACCGTGTGCTGAAGTACCCACACAAAGTCGTGCCTTCCGTCACCGTGAATCGCCCCCGAAATCACCGCGACGAGCATCCAAATTTCAAGCGCGGCGATGACGAGCGCGACATACACGCTGGAGCGCACATTGCACAAAAAGAGGTAATCTTTGACAGGCTCGGTGTAGTGCTTCATTTTGACAAAGCACACAATTTTTTCTTTTGCAGTCTGAAAGAATTGTGCCATTCGTTTTTCTAAAAACCTCCTGACGAAAACAAGACAATCATACAAATTTTACCATAAAATCTCCAAAAACTCAATAATTTAGGACTTGCCGTCTTATGTATGCTGATTTTTATTGAAGGTTGAGCGCGGTCAAAATCTCAAAAAGCAAAAAAAAACGGTGGTTTCAAAAAGCCGAGCCACCGTTTTTGATTTTCTTCCGCTTCATGCAGAATTGCGATTTTTTCTAAAACAATCGCCGCGCCTCCACATAAAACCGCTTTTCGCTCGCCTCGCCCATGCTGAAACTTTTGCGCGGAAGCGGGCCGCGACCGTTAATCGTGGCAAAAAAACTGTCTTTGGCAATCGGCGGGAGCAAAATGCCTGTCTGTCCGTCCTTGCTTCCGAGCGCGACCGTTTCTTCCGCGCCGTGAATGTAGTCTATTTCAATGCCCGCGCTCTTGTGGCTAGCAATGTATTCGTCTAGCGCGGGCTGAAGCGAAGCAATGGCAAGGTCGGTAATCGCCGTTTGCAAAAGCGTGTAAGTCGTTTTTCCCGCGCTCGTGGTGATAAAACCATAGCGTGCGCCGTCCGTCGTTTTGTCGCCGACAAGTTGTGTAAGTTCCGCTGCGCTTGCGACCGTTTTGCATGTGCCGTCCAGTTTTTGCGCCACAAACGCAAGCAGGTCGTCAGAATCCGCATTGAACACCACGCGGTGAATCGGCTCAAAGGTCAGTCCCGCATCGTAGATATTCACCACCTCTACCAACGCGTAGCGCACGGGGCTTTGTGCAATTTCCGCATCCGTCGCGCCGTTTGCCTGTAATTCCTTTTTGTGCTCTTCCCAGACGGCTTTTGCGGTGGCAAGGCTGTGGTTTCCGTCTCCCACGGCGAACAAAAACACCGTGCCGTCCGCATCCGTGCCTTTTTGCGCGACTGCGGCGAGTGCGTCGGCAACATGGCTGAACGCTTTTTCATCGCGCACCGCCCAGCCGGTGATATGTCCGCTTTCCTGTTGCAAATCGCCGTCGTACACGGGCTTTTCGCCCTTTATCAGTTCGCCCGTTTTTCCCACCAGCGCGTCCGTCGGGTCATCGGCAAGCAGCATGATGTGCGGCAGTTCCAGCGGCGCACCCGTGCGGATTTTCATGCGCGGGGGAATACGCTCTGGCACCGTGGCTTCCGTGGCGCGAATCAGAGCCTTGCTAAACGGCTTCCACTCGTATGTGTCCAAATCCACCGCCAGCACCAGCCCCTTGCGCGTGCGTCCGTACGCGGTCTTTCGTTCTATATATATGAACGCTTTTTGCGGTTGGGAAAACACACCGTCTGCAAGGTAATCTGCCATCGTCTGTTTGATGTGCTGAATGCGCTCGTCCTTGTCCGCGTCCGCCAGATACACTTCGGGAAAAATCAGGTTGAGCGTAGAAGGTTTTTCGCCCGCAATCTGCGCCGCCTTTTGCCAATAGGCTTTGTCCTGCGTGTACTGGTCGCAGGCAATCACCGCCCAACTTTCTAAATCTATGTTTTTGGGCAACAAAATTTCTGGAATGGTTACTCCAAATTGTTCAAAGTTCGTTTTCATACCGTCGATTATACCGCGTTTTTTTCTTTTTGGGAAAAACGAATTTTGATTTTTCTCAAGTCGTGTTGTTTGTGCTATACTTTTTGCATGAGCGATTTTTCTTCGGCAGCGATAAAAATGAGAGCAAGCCAAAAACAAACGATGAAAATGAGCCAATCGATGAGGCTTACGCAAAAACAACAGTTGGCTCTCAAACTGCTTTCCCTTTCTTCGCAAGAACTTCGGAGCGAAATCTACGAGGCAGTTGAAAAAAATCCTGCGCTCGAACTCGCTTCTGATTTTTTTGAAGACGGTTCATCTTTTTTGAATACGCCCGCTCACTCTTCGTATCGCTTGTCAGATTACGAGCGATACGGCGGAGTTTCTTCCGCACTTCAAAAAGCGAGCGACGATTTTCAGGCAGCCCTTGAATCAAACGCCGACGAAAGAACGAGCCTTCAAGACCATCTGCTTCATCAAATTCGCTCAATGCGCCTTTCTCGTGCGGAGCAAGAACTTTGCTCGCTTTTGGTGCAAAATCTCAACGCGGAAGGTCATCACATTCTTGCTCCCGTGTCGCTTCTTGACAAAATGAATCCCAAACCGAGCGAATCGTTTTTGGAGCATTGTATTTCAATCATTCAAAAATTAGACCCCGTGGGAGTATGCGTAACGAATACAGCGCACAGCCTTCTCGTTCAAGCACTCGACCGCTCCGATGCTCCAAAGTCTGCGATTTTTCTTTTGAACGGACATTTTGATTTTTTGAATCCGCCGATTCCTGAAAAAATGGCAAAAAAAGCGAATCGATTTCTTTCTGAGCAAAAAAAATTGTTGTTTCAAAACAGCAAAAACGATTTGGATTTGCCCGCGCATTTTAGCGAAGACGAGATGAAAGAGGCTCTTTCTTTTATTCGATCGCTTGACCCGCATCCTGCTCGCGCGTTTGGTTCGCCTGAGGTTTCGTTCGTTCAGCCTGATATTGTTGTGGAAAGCGTTGATGACGATTCGTTTGCGTCTTCTTTGAGCGAAGACGGCTCGGAAAAAATTCGCGCCCTTGCCGACGGTTCTCTTTTGATTGGAACGCGCGAAGGATTTTTTTTGGCACGGCTTTCAAAAATCGCCACGCCCATTCTCAAAATCTCCGAGGAATTTTTGGGTTTTTCTTCAAAAGAAAACGGCGATAAAGCGGACGCGGAATCAAAATTTGCCCGCGAATCCGTTTTGTCCGCCCGCTCGTTTATTGACGGCGTGGCATTTCGCTCGGCGACGCTTCTAAAGGCAACGGCTCAAATCGTAATGCTCCAAGCGTCTTTTTTTCGTTCGGGGGAGCGATTTTTGATTCCGCTGCGGCAAAAAGACGTTGCGGGAGCAATCGGCGTTCACGAATCAACGATTTCGCGCATGGCAAGCGGAAAATTTCTGTTGTGTTCGTTTGGCGTTTTTCCACTTTCGTATTTTTTTACGAACGCTGTGAACGAAGAAACCGTGCAAATGAAAAAAATCGGCGAACTTTCTGGAGAAAAAAATATTCCAACGAGCAAAGAGGGCGTAAAAGCCGAAATTTCGGCAATTTTGGAAGAACACAAAACGGATTCAAAGCCGCTTTCCGACCAAAAAATTTCTGAGGAACTGTTGAAACGGGGCATAAAAATTGCCCGTCGAACGGTTGCAAAATACCGTAGCGAATTGAACGTCAGTTCGTCGTATTTTCGCTCGTAATTCAAGATTCAAACAAAATTTTTTTCACATTTTGGAAAAATCATAGTATACTCATAAAAGCGAATCGGATTTCGGTTCGACTTTTACTGACAAAGGAGCACTCCATGACAAAATCCATTTCTGCCGTTGGTTTTGAGCTTGAAGACAAGCAAACCGAGTTGATTGAAAAAAAAGTTGAGCGTGTAAAATACGCAGATGACCTTATTGTTGACCTTATTGTTCGAGTAAAACATGATAAGGCATATATTTTTGACACGACTGTCAATTTCCGCTGGGGAGCGCAAGCGCACGTTTCTGCCGAGGATTTTGATTTTTCTGCCGCGCTTAACAAAATGATGGACACGCTTGATGTAAAAATCAAAAAAGAGAAAGACAAAGTTCAAGAAAAAAAATAATGAACAAAACGTCTGCTAAAAATGGCGGTTGAGTCATTTTGAAACCAAAAATCGGGGGATTTCCTCCGATTTTTTTTTGTTCAGAAAAAGTGCAAAAATATTTTTGATTTTTTGTTTTTATCTACTTGTCATTCGCGGGCGATTTTTGTATAGTAATCGAATGGCGGAAAAATCGTTTTCGGTGCTGAATCTGTTAGACCTTGAACTCGAAGGGCGAAACGCGCTCAATCTGACTTGTTTGGGCGGACGGCGGGGGCTTTCTGCTGTCATTTCGTATCCAAACGTTACTCGCACAGGAATTGCGCTCACGGGGTTTTTTGAAGGCTACCTTTCAAATAGCGTGCAGGTTTTTGGGATTCAAGAAGTCGCTTACCTTTCGAGTCTTTCGCTCGAAAACCGAATTGCCATAATCGAAAAAATACTTTCTTTTTCTCCGCCATGCGTTGTTTTTGCGCACGGAATGAATCCGAGCGAGGAAATTGTGGCGGCTGCCGACAAATTCGGTTGCGCCATTCTAAAAACCGACCTTGAGATTACGGAATTTTGCATTCGGATAATGCGCGTTTTTTCGGACGTGTTTGCGCCGAGTAAAACGATGCACGGCGTTCTTCTTGAAGTGTGCGGAATCGGCGTGCTTTTGACTGGACACTCTGGCGTTGGAAAAAGCGAGTGCGCGCTTGAACTTGTGGAGCGAGGACATCGACTTGTTGCCGACGACATCGTGGAAGTGCGTTGCGTGAACGGAAATTCGATTTTGGGACGAGGCGCAAATACGCTCATAAGTCATCACATGGAAATTCGCGGACTTGGAATCATAAACGTGTCGCAACTGTACGGAGTTGGTTCTGTGCGCGACCAAAAGGAAATTCAACTCGTAATTCAACTTGAAGAATGGGACAAAGCGAAAGTCTACGACCGCGTGGGAACAAACATGGAAACGATTGATTTTTTTGGAGTGAAAATTCCGAGCATTGAAATTCCTGTAAAACCTGGGCGGACGCTCCCGATTATAATCGAAGCGGCGGCAATGAACGAGCGACTCAAGCACAAAGGCGTTGACAGTTCGCGTGATTTTAATCGAAATATCCTCAAATGGATTGAAACGGGCGAGGCGAAAAGCGCGTATTACAGCGTTGACGATTCGTATTAGCAAAATCTGGTTGAGGGAAATCGAGTTCAAAAAGCGATTTTTTTGAACTCGCCAACTTGAGCGATAAAAAAGTATCGAGCAAGGTGTTAGTTTGGATTTAAGGCGGGAAATCCCGTCAAAAAGTAAAAAAGGATAGATATATGACAGAGAAAATTCTTACGGTCAAAAACAGAGCGGGCGTTCATGCGCGTCCTGCCGCGTTAATCACCCAGACCGCAAACAAATTCGCTTCCGAGATTATGATTCGCAAAGACGACATGACGGTGAACGCGAAATCGATTATGGGCGTAATAACAATGGGCGCGGTGTACGACACGCAACTGGTGCTTATCGCCGACGGCTCTGACGAAAAGCAAGCGGCTCAAACGATTTTTGAGTTGTTTGAAAGCAAATTCGATGAAGACTAAAATTGACAAAAAATATTCATTTTAAGGAGAAAAAAAATGAAAGAAATTACAAACAGACAAAAAGAAGTGCTTGACTTCATTTCGTCGTTCATCAAGGAAAACGGGTTTCCGCCAACGGTTCGCGAAATTGGGTTGCATTTTGGTATTTCGCTCCGCGCGGTTCAAGACCACATTGCGGCGTTGCAAAAAAAAGGCTTTTTGTCGCAAAGTCAAAAGCGGGCGCGGTCAATCAGCGTCATCGACGGAACGCCACGCAAAGACGAAGTTGCGTGCATCAAAGTGCCGCTTTTGGGCGCAATTGTGCCAGGAAAAGCACTTTTGAGCAAAGAAAATATCGACCGCTACATTACGCTTCCAGAGCCGTTGCTCAAAACGGGAAAATCGTTTTTTGCGCTTCGCGTGAATGGCATGAGCATGAAAAATGCGGGAATCCTTGAAGGCGATACCGCAATCGTTGAAATCAACGAGGCGGCGACGGACGGACAAATTGTGGTTGCTTCTGTTGACGGCGCAATTACAATTCGCCGTTTTTACAAAGAATCGAACGGCGTGCGTCTTCAGCCAGAAAATCCCGATTTTAAGCCAATTTTGAGTTCCGACATAAAAATCGTTGGAGTTCTTTCTTCGATTTTGCGCGCGTACTAATGTTGGATTTTCGATGGCTCGACTCTACCTTTTTCTCGGTCCAGAAATTGGATTGAAAAATGACGAAATCGACTCGATGCGTTCTTCGATGAAGAAAAAAGCGGGTGAAATTGAATTTCATTCGCTTTACGCTTCGGAGACAAAAGTGAGCGAAGCCGTTGATATTCTTGAGAGCAACTCGCTTTTTGGCGGCGTTTCTTTTGTGGTTTTTCATGGCGCGGAATCGATAAAAAAGAAAGACGACATCGCGCTTTTGGAAACTGTATCGAGCGGCAGCGGCGATAACACGCTTGTTTTGACGAGCGACGGGTGGAGCGTTGACGCAAAACTCGACAAAATTGTTCCAAAAGAAAATCGGCGAACGTTCAAAGAACTCTTTGCCGAGCGAAAAGAAGCGTGGATTCGCGATTTTTTTCGACGCGATTCTTTGTCAATCGAGCAAGACGCGATTTCCCTCATTTTGGAACTCGTGGAAAACGATACGGAATCGCTCCGCTCCGAGTGTTCGCGCTTTAAGTGGTGCTTTTCTGAAGGCTCAACAATAAAAGCGTCGGACGTGGAACATATCCTTGCGCATAATCGGGAAGAGAGTGCGTTTACGCTTTTTGACGCGATTTCTCGTCCCGATGAAGAGCCAAAAACTCGCCTTGAAAACGCGCTTTTGATTCTTCAAAAAATCCAACTCACAAAAAATGCAAGTCCCGTGCTGCTTATTGCGGGGCTTGCAACGTGTTTTAGAAAACTCTCGCTTTGGCATTCGATTCATGCAGGCGGGGCGTTTGTTGACGATTTTCAATTAAAAAAGCACGGTTTCCTTGGAAAAACGATTTGCGCTCAATACGCCCGCGCGTCAAGGATTTGGGGAAGTTCGCAGTGTGCAGCTATTTGCGCGCTACTTTCTGAGCGGGACGTTGCTATGCGAACTGAAGGAAGTGTGCTGTTTTCGGTTCGACTTTCGCTTCTTTTGTACGAAATCGTGATAAAAAAAGGCGCGCCGATTGCTTTGTACGACGCGCGATATTAGTTTTGTTTAGTCGAGTTCCAGCGAGTTGAGAGCGTCTTTTAAGGCGATGAGATTTTCTTTTGAAAGCGTTACGCCTTTTCCCATTTTTTTGTGGTCAGAAGACCATGCTCTTATGTCAAATTTGGGAGCGCGAGCGTTCCACGAAATTTCGTTTAATTCAAGTACCCACCCACTTGATTCTTCGGAAAGGACTTTTATTGTTCTCAAAATCTCGTAAGAAAAATTTTCTGCCATATATAACTCCTTCTAAAAAAATTAAAATTACCTTAACGGTTGTATTCATTGCCCGTTGTCATTTTCTACTTTATAATAATACCGCAATTCCGAAAATTGAAGAGAAAAGCGAAAAAATAAAAAGGGGGAATCATGAAAGCCACTTCGATGAAAAAAATGATGCGGGGATTTGTGCTTTCGATAGGAGCGGTGGCTCTTATTTCTTTTTACGGGTGTAAATCGACCGATGTTGAAACAGTCCCTGATGACAATACGACTCAAGCGGAAGAGCCTCCTGCTCAAGTCGTGGACGATTCTGGAAATGACGAAAACGCGGTTGACCATACCGCTGACAATCAAGCACTTATGGAGCAAATTGAGCAGGCGCGAAAGGCTGCCGTTGACGCTGGTGCTGAAAAATATTATCCAGACATTTTGAAATCGACCGATGTTGGTTGGTCTTCTGTCAAAAAATCTGTAAGCGAAAAACCTTCTGACGACTATTCAAATGAATTGAACGATATTCTCAATAAATACAAATCGCTTGAAAAGGCTTCGCTCGCGCAATCTCTAAAAGAAAAAACGAGCGCAATGGCTGGGGGCGACATTGATGCCTCTACAAAAAAAGCGGCAGAGGACGCTCTTCAAAAGTACGATGACCTTGGAGCAAACGACGGCAACGGTTCTGATATGCTCAAACAGGCGGAACTTGCTTATGATTCGTATAGTGCGCTTTTGAACAAAGGTCTTGTAGCACAAGCGGGCAGAGAGCGAAAGGCTGCCCTTGCTGCAAAAAAAGATGCCGACAGCGTAAAGGCTTCGGTTGCAAAGAAAACAAAAGACCGCTATAAAGCGGCAGCGGAAACGTTCAAAAAAGCCGACAGTGCGTATTCGCTCCGAAAAATCGAAGAAGCGTATAGTGGATATAAATCTTCCAAGGAAACATTTACGGAACTGTATGAAACCGTAAAAAAAGACCGAGAGGAAGCGCAGGCACGGCTTGAGGCTGCAAAGGCTCGCGTTGCGGCGAGCGCGAGTACGGCGGAAGAAGCGGACGGTTCGGCACCTTTGACGGAAAAGGTTTCTGGAATCGAAGATGAAAATGCGGTGCTTTTGGAGAAAGATAATTTTGCTCCGCCAGAAGAGTCTGTAATCGACGTGGAAAGCGGGGAAACAGCTGAAACTGCGGGAAGAATGGCAGAAGGCGCAATTGCAGCGGAAGAAGCAGCGACCGTTGACGCAAAATAATGCGGCGAATCTGAAAAAATCTGCGAACAGGAGAAACAAACATGAAAAAAGGTATAATTTTGGCAAGTGCGCTTCTTTTTGGTTCGATTGCGTTTTCGATAAGTTATAAAAACAACACGTATCAAAAACTCGCAGACGAGTATACAAAAAAAGCCGAGGCTGCACTTGACGCTGGAGAGTACGAACTTTCCGTAGAGTATTCGCAAAAAGCCGAGGAAAATGCTGCTCTTTCTGAAGCGTATGTGAAAAAAATGCTTGCAAAAGCCGAGGCCGACGGCGTGATGAAGCAGGCGGCTCAAAAAATCGAAATTGCAAAAAAAATCAAAGCGGATAAAAATTTTCCAATGGCGTTTAGTGCGGCGGAAAAATCATACGCTTCGGCTCAAGATTCTTACGCAAATGAAGATTATGCCGCAGCGGCTGAATACGCGCGTGCGGTTCTTTCTGCGCTTGCCGATGTAAAAGAAATTACGCCGTTGCCACAATTTTATGTTGTGCGCCCCTGGGCAGATACGCGGGACTGTTATTGGAACATTTCTGGTAGGTCTTATGTGTATAACAACCCGCTTTTGTGGGAAAATCTGTATCAGGCAAACAAATCAAAAATGCCTCGCCCGAACGACCCAAACTTGATTCACCCTGGAATGAAAATGGAAATTCCGAGCATAACGGGAGAATACCGAGAAGGGGTTTATAATCCTGCAAAACAATACGACGGGTATTCTGTGAAACGCTAACAAATTGCAAAAACGGCGAGTTTTCGCCGTTTTTTTTGCACTACAAGTTTGGTTCATTTTCGCTCATCCAGCGCATGAGAGCGGCTCCCATAATCGCGTGCGGATATTCGCGGCTTCCCATTTTTTTGATAACTTCCTTCTTTGGAACTCTAAAAAACGACACAAATTCATCGTCGTCAAGGTTTTGCCCGCTTTCTTTTTTGAGTTTTCGAGCAGAAAAAAAGTGAACTCGATTTCTAAAAAGCGCGGGATTTGGATTCATTGAACCGAGCGAAACGAGTTCTTCGGCACAAAATCCTGTTTCTTCTTTGAGTTCTCGCCTTGCGCCGTCTTCGGGTTGCTCTCCGTCGTCTATGACTCCGCCCGGAAACTCAATACTCAAGCCGTTTTCGCCGTGCCGCCATTGTTTTACCATCAAAAAATCGTCCCCGTCTTCTGCGATAACGATTACCCAGTCTGGCGCGTCGTTTACTATAAAATGCGCAATTTTCCCTTCGGGCGACACGCTTTCCGTGCGATTTACCGTAAAAACGGGCGTTTCCAAAAGTGTCGTTTTTGATTTTTCATTCCATTCGAGTTTTTCGTTTTTTTTCATAAACCGATTTTCTCCAAAGTTTTTTGAAAATCGTTTACGATTTTTTGTTTTTTATCAAGAGTTCTCTCGTTTAGTCCATTGCTTTTTGAACTTTTTGCGATTACAGTTAGAGCATCGTTTTGGAGTTTTTCGCGCGGATTTTTTATTTCAAAAAGGAGTTTTTATGGCGATTCTTACGGTTTCTCGACAAATTGCATCTCTTGGTGACGAAGTGTGCGCAGCAGTTGCGCAAAAAATTGGGTACACTTTTTTTGGCAGAAAAGACATCGAGCGTAGAATTGCGCAACTCGGTTTTCCGATGGAAAAATTCAAAAAATTCGACGAGAGAAAACCGTCTTTTTTTGCTTCTCTTTCAAAAGGGCGCGATGAATATTTGAATTATCTTCAAACCGCGATTCTTGAACTTGCGTCAAATAATAATTGCATTTTAATTGGACGTGGGTCGTTTATTATATTGAAAGACATACAAAATCATCTTTCATGCAGATTTATTTCGGATAATACCGTGCGTATGGAGCGACTCAAAAAAGAATTCGGTTTTGACGACAAAGCGGCAATGAAGCGCATAAACGAAAGCGACTCGAATCGTGCAGGATTTCACAAAAGTTTTTTCAATTTTGACATTCGCGACCCGTCGCTGTATCACTTTGTGATAAATACAGGGCTTTTTGACATTGACACCGTTTCCGACATGATTAGCATTGGATTAAAAAAAATCATCACGGACGAACGCGAAAAAGAAGGCATGGCTACGATAAATGAACTTTTGATTGGACAGAGAATCGTAAATATGCTTGTATTCGATTACCGCATGAACATCAATTTTCTTCGCGCAACGATTGACGGAAAAACGATTACGCTCCACGGAATCGCCGAATCGAGCGCGGTCGTTGAGCGTGCGCTTCTCATTGTGTCGTGCGAAATTCCAGAATACAAAGTCGAATCGGCAATAAACGTCGTTCAGGATTTTAAGGCATACGGACAATGATATTTTCTGCCGCGCTCATTTTTGGGGCGGGAACGTTGTTTTTTGGCGCGGCGTTTGCGTGCCCCGTTTGCGCAATTATCGCCAAAGCATTTCGTCGTCGCGCTTCACGGTTCTCTTGTTTTTGCGTGTGCGCGTCCGTTTCCGTATCATTTTTTGCGTTTTACGTCGTCCGATTTTTTCGCTCTTTTCCGCCGAACGTCTTTTTTTCACAAAACGTCCGATTTCTTTTTTTTGCTTTTTTGATTGGATTTTTAATATCCGCGCTTTGGAAATTTCTTTTGATTCCCGTCGCCGTTTTCTATTGTTTTGTTTGGTGGTATTCTGTTTCTTTTTTGCGCTCAACTTTTCCAGAATGTACGACTTTTGGAGAGCAGGCACTTTTTTTAGACGTTTTGACGAGTGAAACCGAGAAAAATGCGACGAGTATTTTTGTTTGTCGTGTTTCCGATTTTTTTCCGTTTCCTGTGCGGCGTTTTTGGTTTTCTTCAAAAAAAATCGAGCCGTCTTCATTGCAAAATCGCGTTTTTTCTTTTTATCCGCTGGAGATTTTTGAAAAAGAGGTTTTGCTTCCCAAAGTCGAAAATCTCCCCGCTCGTTATAAAATCGAGTTTTTGCAAACCGAAAACGATTTTGAAATAAAAGCGAATCAAACGCTTTAGCCGTGGCAAAATCAAAAGCGAGCAAAAAAGCCTTTGCGCGATAACTTGACTTTTTGAGCCGTCGCAACGATACTTAAAAAATGAAAACCTCGAATAAGTTCACGCTGTGCCGTTTGATTTGCGCACCGATTTTATTCATATTGTATTTTCTTCCCATTTGGTTAAAAGCCCCCGACGGAAGCGCGATTTCAATCGCGACGTTTTGCGCCCTCACGATTCTTTTGATTTTTGCGGAAATCACGGATTATCTTGACGGACACTGGGCAAGAAAAAACGGCGAAGTCAGCGATTTTGGAAAAATGTTTGACCCGTTCGCGGACGTTTTTCTTCATTTATCAATGTTTACATGCTTTGTTTTTTCTGGATATATGCCGACCGTTTTGTTTGTGCTCATTTTGTACCGCGAATTTAGTCAGAATTTTTTGCGAATGGTTGTGGCAAAAGGCGGAACTGCAATCGCGGCTCGGAATGGCGGAAAATTCAAAACCGTTTTTTATGTGATAAGTTGTTTTTTTGTAATAGTCGTAGAAGGTTTTGCGCGTACAGGACTTGCATTGATTGCTTTGGATTCTGGTGTTATCAGCGAGGATTTTTTAGATAAAATCGTTTATGTTTGCTATTGTTTTTTTGGAATTTGCGCGATTTTGTCATACATTTCGTTTTTTGATTATTTGCGAAATTTTGGCGGAATCCTCAAAAAAGCAAGCGAATAATTGACTTTGAAATGAAAAAACTCGTTCCCGTTGTTTTTGTTTTTGTTACCGTAATTCTCTCCTTTTTATTTTTCAGTCGTGCTTTTTTCTCCAAGAGAAACGACGGGAGCGGTTCTCGCGTGGTCATTCCTTCAAGTTCCCAAAAATCCAACGAATACGAAGACGACGATGGCTCAAATTCGTTTTTGACGCTTTCCGACGAGGAATTTTTGATTTCCACGGTTGAAGCGGATTTGAACGGCGACGGTTTTGACGACCAAATTTCCGTTCTAAAAACATTGCAAAATCCGCATCTTTTAATTGTGGTGGGGTTGTACGTTCCAGAAAAAAAAGCATACGTTCGCTCGTTTTCGATTCAGACTGAAATATCGCAAGTGCGTTCTTTTGCCTGTACTTGTATAGACGTTATAGGAGACCATTCTAATGCGCTCATATATCAAGGTGGCGGAGATGACGGACGGTTTGTGCTAAAAATGTTTCGCCCCGTTTTGGATTCTGACACGTTTTCGCTGAATCTTATCGGGGAGTTTAGTGTCGAAGGAACCGTTTTTGTTCAGCAGTCGGAGCGGAGCGAAGCGTATCAACTTTCGCTTTCGCGCGGGGAAAGTTTTCCTGTGTGGGTTTACGAAAACGCTCAAAATGACCAAATTCAAACGCTTTTTGATTGGAGCGAAGCGGAGCAAAAATATTCGGAAGTGCGTTCAATTCGCGTTCCTGGAAGTTCCATTGCTTCGCGCGCGCTTGCAAATATTCAAGACGGAACGGTCGGTTCATTCGTGAAATTTTTGGACGGACTGTGGTACAAAAACGACGGCGCGGAAAATCGAAGATATATTTTTTTCGACTATTCAAACTCGGAGATTATATTTCAATATGAGGATGCGGAAGAGGTTTATTCATGGTTTGACAGTATACCGCGACGTGGCGGAATTTATTTTTCTTCTGTGAATAAATCGATTGAAAATTTGCAGCGGCGGTTTGACATTTCGCTCGTTTCGCTTGACGAAATTCGCGTTCGGATTCAAGACGACGTTCGTATGTTAATTGGCGAGGAAAATTTGTGGGACGGCTCGTACAAAAAAGTGGTTTCCGTTCCAAAAAAGAAAAATCGAGAAGGCGTGAGCGAATTTATCGAAAAACTCGTTGCCGAAGAAGCGTGGGAAAGCGCGGACGGCGTTCACGTGGGATTTACTGGAAGCGAGTACACGGCGGAGGGCGATGGAATCAGCGACAAAGGGCGGTACACGCAAATCGATATTTTTGGTCGAACGTTTATTCAATTTAGAAGCGAGGGCAAAACGTCGTTTTTTTCTGGCGAGTATCAGCCTTTGGAAAAAGACGGTTTAGTCGTGCTTCAAAAAGTTTCCGTAAATCCTGAAGGATTTTATGTGGAGTCGGTTCAGCCCGTGGTTTTGCGAAAATTCGACGCGGATAAAAAAGTGCCCGAAGTGGCTTTGGCGGAAAGCGAAGTGGAGGCGGAAGACGATTTTCAGACGCAAAATTCCGTTTCTCAAGTGGTAAAAACGTCGAGTGTGGAGGATTTGCCTGTTCCAACGGCGGCTTTACGAATTTCGCCGCGATATTTTAGTCCAGACGGCGACGGTTCTGGCGACACGCTGACGGTTCTGTTGGACGTAAAAAGCGAAGCGGGAATCAAGGAGTGGTCGTTTACGGTAAAACACCCAGACGGCAGGCGCGTGTTTTGGGAAACAAAGGGCGCGGGAACAATTCCAGAGCGACTTACTTGGGACGGAAAAGCGGCAACGGGGGAACTCGTGCAGTCTGCGACCGATTATCCGTATACGTTCTCGCTCACCGATGCAAACGGCACAAAATGCACGGAAGAGGGATTCATTCAAGTCGATATTCTGGTAATCAGCGAGGGCGGAAAACTCAAGATTCAAGTGCCGTCGATTATTTTCCGCTCTGACAACGCGGATTTTAAGAGCGACGAGGAAGTTCGCTCTGACCCCGCGTGGGACGGCGAAAGCAAAGGACTTGACGAGCGAACGATTGAAAACAACATTCGCGTCTTAAATCGAGTGGCGCAAATTCTCAAAAAATTCCAAGGGTACAACGTTTCAATCGAAGGAAATGCGAACAACATGACTGGCACTCCGCAAGAAGAACTTGAAGTTCAGCAACTTTCTGAAGAGCGCGCGCGGTTCGTTATGGATTATCTTGTGCGCGAGGGAATTAGCGCGGAGCGTCTTTCTGCAACAGGAAACGGCGGAACGCAAATGCTTGTTCCCGCTTACGATGCCGTGAACCGCTGGAAAAACCGTAGAGTTGAATTCATCCTAATAAAATAATATAATTGTGTATTATGACTGCAAACGAACTTCGCTCAAAATACATCGAGTTTTTTAAATCAAAGAATCATGCTGAAATTTCAGGACAGAGTT
>CALFJF010000006.1 GCA_937877535.1 uncultured Treponema sp. | reverse complement strand
GCGCCTTTGCCACGCACTCAACGCTGTCGGCAATGAGTTCGCGCGTGACGAGCGAATATTTCATGCCCTCATGCCCCATCGCGATTCCGTCGCACACGCCGATTGCAGGGAATTCCACGGGTGTGCCGCCCGCAAGCCGAACGCCCGCCTTTACCGCCTCGCTGATTCGGTCAAGCTCAATGTGACCCGGAATCAGTTCGTTTTTTGCACAAATGATGCCGACCATCGGCTGGGAAAGTTCCTCATCGGTGTAGCCCGAAGCATAAAAAAGAGAGCGGTGCGGTGCGTGCGCCGTTCCGACGATTGCGTTATCAGATTTCTTCATTTTGTACCTCGATAAAAAAAATTCTTTCGTGATTTTACCGCCGATTTTTAGAAAAATAAAGAGTTCGAGTCTTGCGCTTAAAAATATGATTTGTTAAAATTGAAAAACCTAGTTTTTTAATAGGAAAAACGATATATTTTTTTACTATGTATTTTTATAGAAAATTTTGGAGGGTTTTATGAGTTCTGATTTTAAGGGAGATTTTTCGTCTACGACCAATTCCTCGATTCCGGGTTCACACGGCATTTCTCCGTCGCCGTGTAGTGTTTCTCCGTTTGCTTTTGAAACGTTGTGTTCGCATGGACACGCTTCTGTTGATAAGTATACTGGAGCGATTGGCACGCCGATTGTTCAAGCGGCAACATTTGCGCACCCGTCGCTCGGTCAATCGACGGGTTTCGATTACGCGCGAGGTCCTCATCCTACTCGTCTGGAACTTGAAATGACGGTTGCTCAACTTGAAAAAGGAGAGTTTTCGCTTGCGTTTTCTTCTGGAATGGCTGCGATTTCTTGTTGGCTCAAACGATTTTCTTCTGGAGCAAAAATAGTTGTCAGCGAAGATTTGTATGGTGGAACCTGGCGCGTTTTTTCGATGTACGAATCTTATGGAATAAAAGCGATTTACGTTGACACGTCAAAACTTGACGAGGTAAAAAAGGCTCTTGAGGGTGGGGCAGACGCGCTTTTTATTGAAACTCCTTCAAATCCAATGATGCGCATTTCTGATATAGAGGCGTGTGCGTCTTTGATTCACGGCGTTGGAGGAGTTCTTGTTGTGGACAACACTTTTTTGACACCGTATCTTCAAAATCCGCTTGAACTTGGCGCGGATTTTGTTATTCATAGCGCGACAAAATATCTCGGCGGGCATAACGACGCGGTTGCAGGAATGCTCGTATACAATGGAAAAGAAAATGATGAATTTTTCCGTGCGGCGCAAATGGCGGAGGGGGCGTGTCTTTCTCCGTTTGACAGTTTTTTGATTTTGCGCGGAATCAAAACGCTTGCGTTGCGAATGAAAAAAGCGGAAGAAAATGCAAAAAAAATCGCTGATTTTCTTTGCTCTTCCGAGGCTGTCGAAAAAGTGTTTTATCCAGGATTTTCGGATTCTCCTGGATTTTCTGTGAATGCAAAACAAGCGCGAGGAAGTGGCGCGATGATTAGTTTTCGCGTGAAAAATGCGCACAAAATCCCCGATATTTTGAGTTCGCTCAATCTGATTTTGTTTGCAGAAAGTCTTGGTGGCGTTCAAAGTCTTATAACGTACCCCGAAACGCAAACGCACGTTGCGATTCCCGTTGAAATGCGCGAGCGAGTCGGAGTTGATAAAAATCTCCTTAGAATGAGCGTTGGAATCGAGGATTGCGACGATTTAATCAAAGACCTTTCTAGCGCACTTTCAAAAGCACTTTGAAAGTGCGGGCGGGGCGGGGCGAAAAGCCACGTCCCGTAATTCCTTGAGAGAAAAACGGCGGGCGGGCAGCGGGGCGAAAAGCAAATCCAAAAAAAATCAAAAAGAAAAAGAAAGGCGGGCAAAAAAGCGCGCGAACAAACACATAAGTCTATTCCGCGTAGCGGAAAAAAAAATTTTTGAATTTTTCGACAAATGTATAGTTGTAATTTGCTCCCAAAAAAAGCACGATTTTTATATGGAAAACGCTACGATTTTGGAAAAACATTTTCAGCAAACTGATTTTTGGGCAGATTTTAAGTGCGCGCACGGTTGGAGCAAGGTCAATTTTGCTGAAAATTCGGTTGAAACAACCATTCTTCTTAAAAATTTTAAGGCTGGTGCGTTTAACGCCACGCTCGCTTATGTTCCCATGGCTCCGTCGTTTTTGAGTGCCGAGGAACGCGAACAGTTTTGCGCTCGCTTGCATTCTTTTTCAAAAAATGTCAGAAAAAAACTGCCTTCTCAGACTTTTTGTTTACGGTTTGACGTTCCGATTGACTTTGAAACGGCGGCGGAGCGCGATTCGTTTGTGGAAAAAGTGCAAAAAAATGCGTTTCGCGTAAAAAAAAGTCGCGTTGACGTTCAGCCGCCAGACACCGTGATTCTCGATTTGTCAAAAAGCGAGGAAGAATTGCTTTCTGACATGAAGTCAAAATGGCGATACAACGTTCGGCTTGCAGCCAAAAAAGGGGTAAAAGTGCGGGCGGTTAGGGCAGGGGACGAGCATTTTGAGCGCGACGTTGCGTCGTTTTACGATATTTACAAAACGACCGCCGAGCGAGACGGAATCGGTTTACACCCGCTTTCGTATTATGAGGATTTGCTTGAGCGCGGAAAAAAATCTGAAGATTCTGATGTTGTACTATACATCGCAAGTCACGAGGGGGAAGACCTTGCGGCAATCGTTGTGCTTTTTCAAAAATCTGAATCGATTTATCTTTACGGTTGCTCGTCAAATGAAAAGAGAAATTTGATGCCTGCGTATCTCGTTCAGTGGACTGCGATTTGCGATGCCAAAAAATTCGGCTCTCGCATTTACGATTTTTACGGCATTCCGCCAACAAACGATGAAAAACATCCAATGCACGGGCTGTATTTGTTCAAAACGGGGTTCGGCGGAAAAGAAATCCATCGCCCGGGCAGTTTTGACGTGCCACTTTCGGTCATTTATTTTTTCTACGTCCTTGCAGAAAATGCTCGCGCTTGGTATCACAAAAAATTCTTGAAAAAAATTCGAGGAAGATGATTTTCAAACATGATTTTTGACTTCGGCTGAAATTCGGCGCACGATTTCAGGAATTCGCTCTGGAAAAATGCTTGAATAATTCATAACAAAATCGTCTTTTTCTAAAAAAGTGCCGTCGTCAAAGAAAAAATCAGAAAGAAGCGGAATCTGAATGTGCGCGTTTTCAAAAAGTCGCCGTCGGATTTCGCGGCAATCACATTTTTTTGGAAGCGAAAGCAAAAAATGCAATCCCGATTCTTTTTCGCGGATTTTTGCGATGTCTTTTAAGTCGCTTTCAAGAATTGCGCGAACGAGTGCGTTCCGAACGGAGCGATAGCGATTTTTCATTCTGGAAATGTGCCTGGCAAAATGTCCTCCCGCAATAAATTCAAAAAGCGTAAATTGCTCAAAAGAGGGGACTTGGCAAGAATAAAAACCGAGTTTTCGCTCAAATTCCAAAAGTAATTCGGGCGGAAGAACCATGTATCCCACGCGAAACGCGGGCGAAATCGTCTTTGAAAATGTGTTTATGTAAATGACGCGCCCTTCAGTGTCTTCGGCTTTGAGCGTTGGAAGCGGCTTTCCGCTAAAACGAAACTCGCTGTCAAACTCGTCTTCGATGATAAAACCGTGATGTTCGTTTGCCCATGTCAAAAGTTCCCGACGGCGACGAAGCGGCATTTTGATTCCCGTTGGAAAATGGTGTTCTGGCGAAACGTGCGCAACGAGTGCGTTTGAATCGTACAATTTTTCCACGCAAAGTCCAGCGTCGTCGATTGCAACGGGTTTTACCGATGCTCCGTTTGCTTCAAAAAGCCGTGCGATTTTTTTGTAACCAGGATTTTCGACAACGTACAATTTTTCGCGTCCTAAAAGGCTCACGAGCATTGAAATGAGCGACTCGCTTCCCGCTCCAATTACGATTTGCTCGCTTGAAACGCACAGATTTCTAAAATCAAACAGATAGTGCGCGATTGCCGCGCGAAGTGGCGCGATTCCTTTTGCGTTTGTGCGCCTAAGCAATTTTTCGTCGTTCGTGGAAAGCACTTTTCGCATGAGGCGCGCCCAAAGCGAAAACGGAAATTTTTGCGCATTCGCAGAAGAACTCGAAAAATCTGCAAAAAGGTCGGTTTCTTTTTCAAAACGGTGCACGGCTTTTTCGACTTGATTTTTTGAAGGCGTTTTTGAGTAAAACGGAATCGAATCTGAAACAAAAAAGCCGCTCCGCTCGATTGAATAGACGAATCCTTCGGAAATCAAATTTTGATACGCATTTTGCACGGTAATGATACTCACGCCCAAATGCTCGGAAAGTGCTCGTTTTGAAGGCAATTTTTCACCTTTTTTGAGTTCGCCGCTCAAAATCATGGTGCGGATTTTTGAGCAAAGGCTTTTGCACAGTCCTTCTGTTCGATTTTCAAAATCAACCGTAATCATCAAAAAGATTGTGGCACAAAGCGCGTTTTCTGTCAGCGACTTTTCAAAAAATGGCGTTTGAACGTAAAATGAACGAATGATTGACGTTTTCATTTTTGATTTGGACGGCGTGATAATCGATTCGAGCGCGGATTTGGCTTTTGGCGTAAACGAAATGCTCGTTCATTTTGGATTTGCGCCACTTCCTGAAAAAACGCTGATTTCTTTTGTTGGAAACGGCGCGAGGAAACTTGTTGAACGCGCATTGTTTGCTTCTTCGCATGGAAAAATCGGCGCGGATTTTGACAAATTCGAGGAAGCACTTTTGTGGTACGTCGCTTTTTATTTTGAAAATCCTGTGAAAAAGACGATTTTGTATCCGCGTGTGCGTTTTCTTTTGGAGAATCTTCAAAATCGAGGAAAAAAGAACGCGCTCCTCACAAATAAACCTGCAAAAATTGCAAAAAAAATCCTTGATATTCTTGACGTTTCGCAGTTTTTTGATTCTGTGGCAGGTCCTGAATTGATTTTGCAAAAAAAGCCCGCTCCAGATGGAATTTTTTATTCGCTTGAGCAGATAAATAAAAAATATTGTATGAATTACACCACAAAAAATGCAATTATGATTGGCGACAGCGCGGTTGATATGCAAGCGGGAAAATCTGCGCATTGTTTGACGGCGGGCGTTACGGGCGGACTTGGAAATAAAGAGAAATTGATTTTTGAAAAACCAGACATCATTTTGAATTTTGCGGGCGATTTGATTGAAAAAATCGATTGGCTCGACAGTCTATAGCGAAAAGTGGCGGGCGCGTACTTTCAAAATTGCATTGAATCATGCTAAAATGAACGAAAAGTTGGAGTTCAAGTCGATGAAAAATACGCTTTTTCAAACGGTTGGAAAAACGCGAATTATCCCGATTTCGCTAAAAATCCTTACGATTTTTGTGAGTCTTTTACTTTTGTCGAATTTTGCCACGAACTTCATAAATCTCAAATTGTCGCAACGGCACATAATAAATCTAAATAACACTGTCATGGTGAGCCTTTTGAAAGACGTTTATATTGCCGCAGGAAATCAAAGTCAGATTCTCGCTTTTTCGGGCGACAAAAAAGAAGCGGTCAGTTCAATCGCGCGAACGGCAAAAAAAGGATTTTCGCTTCCAAACAGTTTGGCTTTTGCGTTTGATTCTGACGGAAATATCCTTTTTTTTGTGTGCGCGAACGAAACGTCGTTTTACAACAATTTTGATTTTTTGAAAAACGGAAACGATGGTTCTGGAGAATTTGATTTTTTGGGCGAAGAAAAAAAAATCGACAAAAACGGCAAAGAAATCGAGCGCGTTCACCCTTTTGAAACAAAATTCACCGACGAAATCGCGCTCGAAAGCGTTGTTTCGGCTTTGAACGACGGCGTTCTTGACGGCTCTCTTTCGTTTAGTTGCAAAAACGGGCAGTATTTTGGCGTTTACAAATATCAATCGGATTGGTCTTGTTTTTTTGTTCGCGCGGAAAAACGCACCGACACGTTGCGCTCCAACGCAATTTTGTTTGGGCAGATTTCAATCGTGATTCTTTTGATGATTGTCGTTTTTCTTGTTGCGGGACTTTTTATGCTCAAAAAAATCCTTTTGAACATAAAGCGAATCACGGAAAGTCTGTACGAAATGCAGCGCGGACAAAAACTCGATTTAATTGACCTTTCGACTTCTCCAAACGACGACGTGTCGTATCTTGCGTGTTCGTTCAATTCGCTTTCTGGCACAATAAACAATCTTTTAGGCATTTTTCAAAAATTCGCTTCAAAAGACGTGGTGGCGCGTGCTTATGAGGAGCGGCAAATTCGGCTTGAAGGCAATCAGCGAAATCTCACGATGCTTTTTTCCGATATAAAAAGTTTCACGTATCGAACGGAAACGCTCGGAAATGACATCATCGACCTTTTGAACGTGCATTACGACCGAGTGATTCACGCGGTTCACGAAAGCGACGGCGTAATCGGCTCGATAATCGGCGACGCGATTCTTGCGATTTTTGGAACTGCGGAGGAGGGAAAGCACAAGTCGCTTTTTGCGCTTGAGTCGGCGTGGAACATTACGCGCGTTACGGCGGAACTTCGTGAAAGAATGAAAGCGCGTCGGCGAGAAATCGAAAAAACGCGCGTTCTTTCAGAAGCGGAGGAGCGCGTTTACAAGGCAGTTTTAATCGACGTTGGCGTGGGAATTGACGGCGGCAACGTGTTTTATGGAAACATCGGTTCGGACGAACACATGACAAATACGGTTATCGGCGACAATGTAAATTCTGCAAGTCGCCTTGAAGGTCTTACACGGATTTATCAACTTCCCGTAATCGTTTCCGAATATGTGCGCGACGAGGTTTTGCAATCTCAAAAAGAACTCGGAGCGGAAAAATTCGTCTTTTTTGAAATTGACACTGTACAGGTGAAAGGTAAAACCGAAGGGAAGCGCATATTTTTTCCATTGGATTCTCAACATACAACTCAAAACGACATCGAGAATTTTTCGATTTACGAAAACGCTCTTTTTGATTATTACAAAGGCAACTGGAACGAGTCGCGGGAGCGTTTTTCAAAATGCGAAGTTCCTGCCAAAACCGTTTTTCTTGAGCGAATGGGGAACAAAAACGCGCCTGACGGCTGGAGCGGAATATGGACAATGCAGACGAAATAACGATTCACAACGAAGTGCGGTTGTTTTTGGGCGACGAACTTAAAGATTTTGAAAAGGCAAAACCGCAATTATACGATTTTGAAGCCGAGTATGCGCAAACTCGAAAAAATAAAAATACGCTTGTTTGGATTTTACTTGTTTCTTGTTTTGTTTTGGTGGGAATAGTCGCATTTTCTGTTACAAGATACGTGTCTTATTCAAATAAAAACATAACGATTGACATAGATTCTTTTGACGATTTGAATATTCGCACGCTGTTGAACAATGTGGGCAGAGCTGAAAATCAACTTTCAAATGCGCGAAAAAATCTTGCTTCTTTGATTTCTGAAAGGGACGAAAATCTAAAAATCGCCGAAGAACGCAAGGAAAACGACCTTTTTACGCTCAAATCGGTGGAACAAATTTCTTCAGCGGATTCGATTCGGGAGCAAAAAAAGAAAATTGCAGAATCGTTTGACGAAACAGTCAAAACGATTCACGAAAAGTATGACGAGCGAATTAAAGAAGCGGAGGCTGAACTCAAAAATCTTGAAAAACGAATTTCCGCGTTTGATTCTGGAAAAGTGGCACAGGCGCAACAAAGCGAGGGCGCACTTGACAGTCAAAAATTGTTGCACGACCTTGAAATGAAAAGTCAAGCAGGGCAGTACGAGCGAACGATTGAATTGTTGCGCGCCCAACTTTCCGAGCAGCGAAAGCAAAGCGCGGAAGAAATGCGCCAAGCGATTGAAAATGTGCGACGAACTTTTCAGGCAAAAATCGACCTTTTAGACCCAGTTGTTCGCGATAATCGCGGCGAAGACATCAAAGTTCACGCGACTTTTGAGCGCACAACTCCGATTTCCGTTTTGGAATTGTCTGAAAAATTGTCGTCTACACAAACGTCCGAGCAATTTGCTTCAACCTATGAGCAGATTCGAGAGAAATTTTCAGATTTCAATTATGTTGCCGACATCGTGTCCACCGTTCCGCAAGAACATTCAATTCCGTCATACGTTAATTCTATGAAGTGGCTCACATACGAAATTAGCGAGGAAATGGCGGGCAATGTGGAAATTTTGCAAAAGCGGCTCGATAAATTTTCGTCTTTTCTTGAAATTCTTGTTTTGGAAAAAAATGCCGACGGAATCGTGCTTTCAAAAAATGAAACGGGCGAGATTTTCATCTTTGTTTCAAAAAATGCGCGCGAAAAAATCAACTCGGAAGGCACGATGGCAAACATCGGACTTGATGAAATAACGATTTTTCCAAGCGACGACGGCTCGATTATGACCGCCGTCATTTCCGACGAAGCGGCAAAACTGCGCATTTTGGAAGGGGCGGCGGTCGTTTTGAAGAGCGAACAAATCATTGAATAATTTTCCAAAATCGTAAAAAAAACGAGTTTTTGCAACTTTTTTTATTTATGCGCAGTCTAATTTTTAGTTAGACGCGACAATTACAACGCTAATTTTGTAAAGTAAGGAGTTTTTCAAAAATGAACTTGATTGGAGATTTTGTGCCAGAGTTTGCTGCAAAAGAAATTGATTACGATAAAATACATGATTTTAACATAACAGTTCCTGATAATTTTAATTTTGCATACGATATTGTTGATAAATACGCCAATCTTGAACCAAAGAAACGCGCACTCGTTTGGTGCGATGATTTTGGAAATGAGCGCACAATGAATTTTTTGGAAATGTCGGAGGCATCAAAAAAAGCGGCAACGGTTTTTGATTCGCTTGGAATCAAAAAAGGCGATTTTGTAATGCTGATTTTGCGTCGCCGTTGGGAATTTTGGCCAATTTTGCTCGCGCTTCACAGAATTGGCGCGATTGCCGTTCCTGCCACAAATCAACTTCTTGCAAAAGACATAGAATATCGCACAAATGCGGCAAAAATCAAAATGATTGTGGCTCTTGATGAAGCGCAAGTTGTCAAAGCGGTTGAGGACGCGCTTCCAAAATCGCCTTCCGTCGAAAAACTCGTTCTTGTTCGGACAAACGTTGGAAAAACGATGGAGCCAACAAAAGAATGGGTCGATTTTCACGAAAAATTCGCATCTTCTTCGTCTGATTTCAAAAGAAAAGAAGGCGATGGGAGAACAAAAAACGATGATACAATGTTGATGTATTTTACGAGCGGAACAAGCGGTTATCCTAAAATGGTTCAGCATAATTTTTTGTATCCGTTAGGGCATATCGTTACGGCAAAATTGTGGCAAAATGTTATAGAAGACGGGTTACATCTTTCCGTTGCCGAAACTGGCTGGGCAAAAGCCATGTGGGGCAAGATTTATGGGCAGTGGATATGCGGTTCTGCCGTGTTCGTATACGATATGATTCAGTTTAAGCCGTATCTTTTGATGCAAAAATTGGAAAAATATAAAGTAACAACCTTTTGTGCACCTCCAACGGTCTATCGTTATCTTATTCGCACGGACATTAAAAAATTCGACCTGTCAAATTTGAAATATTTTGTTACGGCGGGCGAAGCATTGAATCCTGAAGTTTACAACAAAGTTCTTGAACTTTCTGGAAAAAAACTCTTTGAGGGCTACGGGCAAACGGAATGCACGTTGCTTTCTGGAAATTTTGTAGGAATGAAGCCAAAACCTGGTTCAATGGGAAAGGCTGCCCCTGGGTATGACCTTGCGGTTTTGGATTCCGAAGGAAACGAGTGCGCGACTGGCGAAGTTGGTTCTCTCGTGATTCGATTGCACGGAAAACGTCCTGTTGGTATGTTTTCAGGGTATTATCTTGACGACGCATTAACTCAACAAGTGTTTAATGGAGGATTGTATCATACTGGCGATACAGCATATAAAGATGAAGATGGCTATCTTTGGTTTGTTGGACGTGACGATGACCTTATAAAGACTTCTGGTTATCGTGTAAGTCCTTTTGAGGTTGAAAGCATTTTTCAACAACATCCTGCTGTGCTAGAATGTGCGGTAACAGGGGTAAAAGACAAACATCGTGGGCAAGCAATAAAGGCGAGTGTGGTTCTTACAAAGGGAATTGAAGCAACTGTTGCTTTGGAACATGAAATCCTTGAGTTCGTAAAATCAAAAACGGCAAGTTATAAACATCCTCGGATTCTTGAATTCGTGAAAGAACTTCCAAAAACAATTAGCGGGAAAATTCGGCGAGTAGAAATCCGCGAAAACGACGCAAAAAAGCAAGACGAATAAGTAATTAAAACAATTTTCACAAAAAAAACGAAACTCCCTGCAAGATTTTTTCAAAAAGTGTTCGGAAGTTTCGTTTTTTTTATATGCAATATATATAAAAATTTACAAAATCAAGTCGGAAGTGGCAGTTGTCATACCAATTTCGCGACTCGATTCAATAAAATTGAGTGCATTTTTGCCATAAATCTGGAGCGTTGTAGAACAATCTGTCAAAAGAGCAAATCTTTGTGGTATAATATATATAAAAAGGTCGCGCAACGTGTTTGCAACGCTGTGTGACAAACTTTCGCCTGCAACAAAGATTTTGTCCGCTTTTTTTAAGTTGTCTATAAGAGCAAAGTTTGTTTTTGTTGTAGCATCAAACGGGTCTGATACTTCTGTCCGTATTGCGCTGTAATGTTCTGTAAGAGGATTCCGTGATTTTACAATAAAATTTACGGACTTTCCAGGAAATCTTTGCTCCCACTTGTTTACCGCATTCCAAACATCCTGTTGAATGGAAAATCCCCACGAACCAATAAGGCAGTGCGGTGGCCAAATTGTGAGTTGATAGCGACCAAGGCTTTCAAGCGAAAGCAGATAATCTTCAACGCGAGGACGGAGCGTGTCAATGACTGGCGTATATTTTCCGCTGAGAAAATCCGCGTGAGTTATAGTTGTATTTACAGGAATCTCGTTTCCGTCTGCCGATTTCCAAAAAGACGAATTTGCAATATGGAAAAATTGATGACAATCCATTGTCATATATATGTCATCTATTTTTTCGGCATTGTTTTCCAAAAAAACTACGACTCGTGCACAATCAGATTCTGCCCCTGGCACAAAGAGCGAACCTTCTGGAGAGCAAAAATCATTTTGCATATCTATTAACAATAACGCAGTTCTCATAATTAGAAGTGTATATGAATAAACAAAAATATGCAAATATTTTATAAATAGCATCATTGTACATATAAAAGTCTATTGCTAATATTAGTAAGTATTTATATGGAAATTGAATACAAAAATTTTCTTTTTATAAAGAATCGACTCGACTGCGAAAAAACTCGAACAATTTTATTATTCCACCGTCATTCGTTTTACGCTATACTTTTTTGTATGAATATGGAAGTTTTTGTTCTTGGCTGTGGAGGCATGATGCCTCTGCCGTATCGTCATTTAACGTCTGTGCTTTTGCGGCGCGATGGCGACCTTTTTCTTTTTGATTGTGGCGAAGGCACGCAAGTTTCTCTCAAAAGACTCAACCTAAAATGGAAAAAAATAGATGCGATATTCATCTCTCATACACACGCTGACCATGTAACAGGTTTGCCAGGTATGATGATGTTAAGTGCGCAAGTTGACAGAACAGAACCGCTCTACATTTACGGTCCTCCAAAAGTCGCAGAATATGTTGAAACAAGTAGGCGAGTTCTTGATATGTACATAAATTACCCTATTGTTATAAAAGAAATTACGGCTCCATGCGTGGTTCATGAAGGAAATGGATTTTACGTGCGAGCATTTCCACTTTCACATACAAAAACGTGTGTAGGCTATACGCTTGAAGAGTTGGACCGTCCTGGCGAGTTCAATGTGGAAAAGGCAAAGTCGCTCGGTGTTCCCACAGGACCTTTGTGGGGCAAATTGCAGCGTGGGGAAAGTGTGCGTTCTTTGGACGGGCGCGAGATTTTTCCAGCGGACGTGATGGGCGAAATGCGCAGCGGACGAAAATTCAGTTTTGTAACAGACACGATGTACATTCCGTCGATTGCGCGTGAAGTGAAGGGGAGCGACCTTTTGATTTGCGAGGGAATGTTTGCTGACGATTGCGAGGTGCAGGCGCGTGAAAAAAAACACATGACTTCTCGGCAAGCGGCGCAAATTGCGCGTGACGCAAATGTTCGGAAAATGGCGATGATTCATTATAGCCCGCGTTACACTGACCGCGACCTCGATGTGCTTTTGAAACAGGCGCGCGAAGTTTTTCCAGAAACCGAACTCACAAAAGACCGAATGATTTTTAATATCCCTTACGAGAATTGATTTTCAAAAAGTCGAAAAAAATGATAGAAATCAACCATTTTTCCAAAAAATATGGAAAACGAGAGGCGGTAACGGATTTTTCACTGCTTTGTAACGAAGGCGAAATTACAGCGATTTTGGGCGCAAATGGCGCGGGAAAAACTACTATACTCAAAGCAGTGTGCGCCAGACATTTTGCGACAGCGGGGAGCGTTCGCGTTTGTGGCGTGGACGCTCAAGAACAGCCTTCTTCCGTGCGAGTTTTGACGGGATTCGTGGAGGAAAATGCGAATCTTCCAGAAGAATTGTTTGTTCGGGAGTTTTTAGCGTTTCGCGCAGAACTGTTTTCACGCAAAAGCGAAGACATTGAGCGCGTAAAAAAATCGTGTATGCTTGACGAAATTTGGAACGAAAAAATCCACATTCTTTCAAAAGGTCAAAAAGAGCGCGTCAATTTCGCGCAAGCACTCATTCACGACCCGCGCGTTCTTGTTTTGGACGAGCCGATGAGCGGACTCGACCCCGCGCAGATTGTCCGAATGCGAAAACTCATTTTGTCGCTCAAAAAAGGACGCACGATTTTGCTTTCCACGCATTTGATGCAAGAAGTCGATGCGCTTTCTGACAAAATCTGCGTTCTCTCGCGCGGGAAAAGCGTGGCATTTGGAACTGCAAAGCAAATCGTTGAAAAAGCGCAATCAAAAACGATTGAAGAGGCATTTTTTTCGCTCACGTCGGAGGGGCTATGAAATCACACTTTTTTGCACTATACAAAATCGCGCTCGCTCGATTTTTCATCGAACCGCTTTTTTACATTTCTTCCATTGTTGTTGTGATTTTTTGCGCATTTCGATTTTTCTTTGTTTCGCGATTTTTTGTTTTGGGAGTTGGCTCAACGGATTTACGCACTTTTTTTTCGTCGTTTCTCGTCATTTCGATTTTGATTTTGCCGCTTTTTGCTTTGCGCCTTCGACCGCTTATTTTTGACGATTCGCTTCCGATTTCTCCAGAAATTCGATTTTGTGCACTTTTTGCATCTCAAAGCACCGCGTTTTTTGTTCCGATGGTGCTTCTTTCTTCGATTCCGTTGAGCGTTTCGTTCTTTGGCGACGTTGACGCGGGTCAAACCGTTGCGGGGTACATCGGGATTTTTTTATACGTCGTCGCGTCTTCTGGGCTTTCGATTTTTTTGTTTTCCGCGTTTGAGTTTTCGTCTGCCGTACCGTTCATTTTGTCGGTGGCAATCCTTGTGGCAACTGCTTCCGCGCATTTAATTCCGCTTTATTTGAATCTTGGCGGAATTCTTGGCGGATTTTTGCAAAAAATCAGTTTTTTTTGGCAAAACGACCCATTTTCCAAAGGCATAATCGACACTCAAAGCATCGCGTTTTATTTTATTTTGATTTTTGCACTCATTTTTCTTTCTTCGATTTTTGAAAAAAGGCGGACGGGACGAAAATTTCCGCATCGAGCCACGATTTTTGTTTTTCTTTCGTTTATTTTGCTTTTTCTTTCGAGCGAAATGATGTCAAAGCGGTTCGACCTTACAAAAGCAAAACGATTTTCCGTTTCTGAAACAACAAAATCCTTGCTTCAAAAAGCCGAATCTCCGATTAGAATCACCTATTATCGCTCGCCCGAACTGTCTTCCCGTTATCCGCAGACGAACGATGTCATTTCGTATCTTTCCGATTTTTGCCGTTTTGCAAAAGGTGCAACGTTTTCTGTTCAAAAGGCAGAACCTGAAAAACTTTCTGCGCTTGGAATCCGTGGGCAAAGCCTTAGAAACGAAACGTCGTCCCGCGTGGAGTTTTTGACGGTTTATTCTGCCGTGGTTTTGCATTACGCGGGAAATCAATCGGTCATTCCGT
Organism: uncultured Treponema sp.; assembly: GCA_937877535.1. Classification (GTDB taxonomy): domain Bacteria; phylum Spirochaetota; class Spirochaetia; order Treponematales; family Treponemataceae; genus Treponema_D. Next base: position 38,354 of record CALFJF010000006.1, on the reverse strand, counting down.
TCGTTCTTTCAACGGATACGCTTGAGTACGACCTTTCGCAACGAATTTCGCGTTTTATTTCAAAAAAAGAGCGCACCGTTTTGGTTTTTGCGGGAAATGACCGCTCGATTTCTGAAAATTATCATTTGGTTTTGCCGTGGCTTTCTTCGCGCGGATTTTCTCCAACGGAATGCGACCCTGAGTCCGCTGTTCAAGAAATCCAAGCATTGCAAAAAGGCGACTCGCTTTTGATTTTGGGTTCGTCTGCGATTTTGCAAGAAACGGCTCTTGAAATCGAAAAAGCGATTTCTCGTGATGTGGGCGTTTTTGTGGCAACGTCTCCGTACACCGTTCCGATTGAAAACGCTTGGGAAATCAGTCGAAGTGACGAAGATTTTTTGATTCCGATTCTCGAAAAGCGCGGAATTGAGTTTGGCGACGCGCTCGTTCAAGATGTGTCTTGCGTTCCCGCGACGTTTCAAAGTCTTGACAATTCGTCAGAATTTATCACGGTTAATAATCCGCAGTGGCTTTCGATTTTGCCGCAAAAAAATGCCGTTCGCGGGCTTTCGCTTTTTTGGGCAAGTCCGATTTTGTTGGACGACCAAGCCGAGTCGATTCTTGAAACGAGCGATTTTGCCTGGATTCAAGAAGAATCAGGCGATAAATCAAACGAATTTTTGACTGACGCTTCCTCGATTCCCAAAAGTGCGCACGCCGCGGATGCGGTTGCAGAAAAAATCTGTGTTTGCGCAAGAAACAAAAATCTCTCCGTGCTTTCCGACCAATATTTTGTCGATTCCACAATGACGGGGTTCATTTCTGGAGAATCGGTTGATTTACGCAATTTTGAATTTTTGAGCGCGGAACTGTTGCGCCTTCGTGGAGAAGAAAAACTTGCCGAGTTGATGGAAAAGTCAAGAAATTCAAACGATTTGTACAAAATCCTTGATGAAGAGAAATTTTTTTCTGCACGCACCGTAACGATTTTTGTCAATTTCGCGCTTCTTCCATTTTTGCTTCTTTGTTTTTGGATTTTGTCGTTTTTCATTCGGAGAAAAATATGGAACATAAAAAAATAACGCGACTATCTTTTTTGTTTTTTCTTGCGTCCGTTTTGATTTTTTGCATTTCGCTTTTTTTTGCACATTCTCGCTCGATTTCTCCGCGTCCGTTTTTGTCCGCGATTCTCAATCCGTCAAAAGAAAAAAAAATCAACAAAATCACCATTTTGACAGACGAAAACGAGCGACTTGAATTAAAAAAAATAAACTCGAATTGGTTTGCAACACTTTTCAACGACGAAGGCGCAACAACTGCCCGCGCAGAAAATTCTCTTTTGGAGTCGTTTGTAAAAAAGGTGGCAAAAATTAGACCGCTTTACAAAATCTCGGAAAATCCTTCCGATTTTTCCGCGTTCGCGCTCAAAGAAAATGCGGCCGTCGTGGAGTTTTTTTCGGACGAGGAGCGTGCGATAAAGGTGCTTTTTGGGCTTCGCGACGCGCTTTCTTCGCGGATTTTTTTTAGAAATGATGACAAAACCGTTTTTGAAACCGAGGACGATTTTTCGCAATTTTTGACAACTTCTTTGGATTTTTGGGCGTGTGGCGAGTTTTTCTCTGCGATAACAGAAACCGACGTTCAGTCGGTTCGTTTTGTTGCTCCCGAAAAGCAACTTGATTTTAAGGCGGATGCTTCAAACGATGATTTTTCGTCTCTTGCCCACTCACTTTTAATTCTTCGGCACGGAAATGTGAAAAATGCGCGTTTTTTTGGCGAAAGCCGTTTAGTCGCAACTCTTTTTGTTTTTTCTGGAAACGGAAACGCGGTCAAACTCGAAATTTTTGAAAATGCCGAGAAAGTCCATTTTTCAAAAAAAACAGAATGGGGAAGAGAGGGCGAAGAAATCGTAGCGGAAAATGCTTTTTACGAAATGAGCGATTGGACTTTTGAAAAAATTTTTTCATTATTCTCTTGACGTGTTCGCGTTTTTTGTGCTATTCTATCTTTGCTTTTGATGAAGCGTGTCTCCTTCGTCTAGTGGTTAGGACATCGGGTTTTCATCCCGACAACAGCAGTTCAATTCTGCTAGGAGATGAAAAAATCCTCGGTTTTTCCGAGGATTTTTTTTGTCTATTTTGTATGCAAACAAAAAAGACGAGCATATCGAAAATCTCAATACTCGTCTATTTTGTTTGGCTAATTTGTGTTCCGAATCTGATTTATGATGTCGGTGTATTGAGAACCGTATTTTTGATACAGTGGTTGCATTGCTTCTTGAAACTCTGCAAAAGCCGACGGAGAAAGTTCGATTATTGTGTTTCCGTTTGTGCGAACGATTTGCTCGCTTTCGGATTCTTTTTCTTTCCATCGCTTTATCTCAAATTCTTGTGTTTCTTTTGCGCACTGTTTGATGATTGCAACGTCGGCGGGGGAGAGTCTATCCATAACGATTTTTGAAGCGATGAGCATTTCGGGAACGCGCGTGTGCTGGTCAAGAATATAGAACGGAGCGACCGTGTAGTCGCCACCAGATTGGTACGTCGGCCAGTTATTTTCCGCGCCGTCAACTTTCCCGCTTTCAATCGCGTCGCGAACCGCGGCAACGCCAATGCCTGTAACGCCTTCCGCGCCAAGAGCCGTGCACATATCGACCATCATTTGATTGTTTTGAACGCGGATTTTTAACCCTTCCATGTCGGCAATGGAATTCACTGCGCGATTTATGTAGAAATTTCTCGCTCCGCCGTCGTAATAACAAAGTCCCACAAGTCCAGAGCCAGATTTTTCAAGGTCGTCAAGAAATCCTTGCCCGATTTGCCCATTCAAAACATTCCACATGTGGTCAGATGAACGATAGAGGTAGGGAAGCAAAATTGCGTTGAGTTTTGGAACAAATGCCGCCACAGGAGAAGCCGAAACGCGCGTAAATGCAAGGTCTCCCAATTTTAGTGCTTCGATTGCGTCGGATTCGTCGCCAGCGAGTGCGCCACCTGGTCGAACCTCGATTTTGATGCGCCCTTCCGTTTTTTCTTCAACAAGCCTCGCAAACTCGGCATCTGCAAGGGCTGTGGGGTAGCCTCGCGCGTGAACTTCCGAAAGACGGAGTGTTACAGGTCGCTTGGTTACCGTTGCCTTTTCATTTTTGCAAGAGCAAGCAAGGATTCCCGTTGCCACAAAAAGAAGAGCCGTATGTATCATTTTTTTTGTTTTCATAAAAAATCTCCTAAAAATTTCCTCAAAAATTCTGGATTATGGCACAAAATGTTTCTATTTTGTTTTCTCGCTCATTTATTCCGTTTTGAATCGGTCAATTTGATTTCCGATTTTGTTGATTGCATCTTGAACATTGCTCGAAACGCCCGCGAGAGCCATACCCGTTTCGTTGATTTTTCTTGCGCCATTCGCCATTTCTTTCATGCTCGATTGCATATTTTGCGTGGAATCTTGAAGAAGTTGCATTTCGCGCATAATTCGAGCGTTTCGCTGCGACATTTCTTTTGACGCTTTTTGAACTTCCACGGTGCTGTCGTTCATATTTTTGAGAGCTTCGCCGATTTGCTTTGAGCCAGCGTTTTGCTCTTCCATTGCGCTTTTGATTTGCATGACGAGCGCGTCAGTTTGCTTGATGTGATTTGCCACCGCGCTAAACGCTTCACTCGCTTCGTTTGAAGAAGCAACGACTTCGCCGATTGAATCGCGGATTTTTGTCAGTTGCTCGCCGATTGACCGCGACTGCGCACTCGACGTTTCTGAGAGTTTTCGGATTTCGTCCGCAACGACCGAAAATCCTTTTCCCGCATCTCCTGCGTGCGCCGCTTCGATTGCTGCGTTCATTGCCAAAAGGTTCGTCTGCTCTGCAATCGAAGAAATCGCAAGGTTTGCTTCGCTCAAAAGTTCGCTTTGCCCTTCAATTTGCTGAATTCGATTGTTTACGTCTTGCTGCTTTCCAAATCCCATTTGCACGTTTTCGTTCAAAGAATCAAAGGAAGTCGCCATTTTGTCAACGCTTGTTGTAACGGCGGCAATGTTTCCCATCATTTCCTCGATTGCGGCACTCGCTTCCTCAACGCCCGACGACTGATTTTCAACCAAATCGTCGAGATTTGTGATATTTTCAGAGATTTCGCGAACGGCTCCTGCCGTCTGCTCAACGCTGTCGCTTTGATTTGTAATCTGACTGTGAATGCCGTCAATATTTGCGATAATTTGCGTAATCGCACTCGACGTGTCTTCTGTTCCAGCAGAAAGATTTGAGCCGCTTTCTCCCAACTCGTTTTTTGTCCCTTTTACGTCTGCCATGATTTGTTGCAATTTATCAAGGAAAAAGTCAAAGTGAATTATGAGGTCGCCGATTTCGTCGCGAATGAACAGTTTACAACGTTTTGTCAAATCCGCATCTCCTGTTTCAAGTTCTTTAAGGAAGTTCGTAACGTTGTAGATTCGCCACATGAGCCATTGAACAAATCGGTAACTGAAGAACGCGAGAATCAAAATAACAATTATGGCAATCGGAATAACTCTTGTAATCGTATGATTTCTGATGTCTGTAACCATTTTCATAGACCGAGCGATAAATGCCATGCCAGAAATGTCGCCGTTACTCGACACAAGCGGAAAGTAAACGCTCATGTATTTGTTTCCGTTTATCGTAACGTTTCCGTGATATTCGTTTCCGTCGGAAAGAACCGCTTTTGTTACGTCAGGATTGTCAAGGACTGTTCCAATAAAATTGTTTCCGAGCGTTGTTGAAACTCGCTTTGTTCCATCAAAAATAGTACATTCTGCTGTGTACGAGGATTTTACTTGCTCCACAATATCGCCGTTTATAAGCGAGTAGGCAGCGACCACCGTTCCAACCACTTTGCCGCCTGCGCGAATGGGAGCCACCGCAATCATCGAGTAGCCAGCCGAGCCGAGTTCCTCGTAGGAGTAACCTGCCGTTCCGCGAAGTGCGCTTTTTACCGCTCCCACCGACGAAATGCGCGTTCCTTCCGAAACGCCGTCTCCTGCAAGAACCGTGCCTTCTTTGTCTGTTACAATCAAAATTTCCACGTTCAACGTGCCGTTCGCCCAATTCAAAATCGAGCGAAGATTTGCCACGTTGTCATTTGCAATTCCTTCCGCGATGTCTTGTCGATTTGAAAGCAACATCGTGTCCGCTTCCAACGTGTCGCGCCAATCTTTGAGCGTCATGTCAAGTCCCGTCGCAAAGTTCAAAAGGTCTGTATCCGTTGAAGAGCGCACACCTTGGTCAAAAATATTGAGTTCCAGTACCGCCACTCCAATAACGCTCAACGAAACAGAAGCGATTATCATACTCAAAAGTTTTGTTACAATTCTTACGCCGTGTTTTGCCTTTGTGTCAAATCTGTCGAGTTCTTTTTTTTGTTTTGCCATTAGAATCTTCCTTGAATTGAGAAAAATGAAAGTCTTTTCTATTATATTATATATCGACCGTTTTTCTACATTTTTTTTCTTACGACTTTTTTGAACTTCTTGTCGAATTTTTGATGATTTTCTTTTTGATTCATGGTATAGTAATTTCATTATGAACGCAGAAGAGTTTTACACAAAGGTCAAGGCTGACGCTGGATTGCAAGCAGCCTTGGAAGAGGCGACGGACAGCGGAACGCTCGCAGACTTCCTGTCTGCAAATGGCTGCACGGCTTCCGCCGATGAGTTTTCGGCCTGCGTTGCGGCACATGATTAACCAGTCCACTTTTTGCGGTTGGTTTTCCCGCGACCTTGAAACGCCCCACTTTTGGGGCATTTTTTTTTCTTAAATCAGCCAAAAAAGCGCGAACACACAAAAGTTGTACAATGCGTGTACAAAAAATGGCACAAAAATCGAGCGAGTTTTCAAAAAACAGCGTCGGAGCGCGATTGCGCACAAAAACGCATTCAAAATTCCAAAAAATCCTTGATAAAAATGAGCCAGCGAAAAAAGTGCGAGCGGGATACATTCTAAAACGAATCGCCTGAATGAGAAAAACGAATCGTTTTCTTTTTCAAAAAAGAGTGAAAAGCGAGAGGGGAGATAGAGTCGAAAAATCACTTCCTCTGAAAAAGCCGCGCATGGCGTTCCGAGTGCAAAATTTATCCATCCGAGTGCGTTTTTAGGAGGCAGGATTTTTTGTTCGGGCGCAGAAACATTGAAAAGGTGCAAAAACAAAAGCGAAACGGCGGAAATCAAGCACAATGAGCCAAAACAAATATTTGCACATGAAAGACAACGGATAAAATCCGCGCGTTTTTGCTCTTCAAGAATCGGTTTTGTGTGAAAAATCCGCGTCGGAAACTCCAAAACGAGCAAAAAAGAAAGAATCGCAAGAAAAAACACGCTCGCGTTGTACTCCGCAAGCATAGGGGAGGCTTGAACGCCGTCTAAAAAATACGCAAAAATCTGCGAAAAAATCGGGTTCAAGACAAAAAGTGCAAAAACGAGCGCAAATTCAAGCAACGTTTTTTTCATTTTTTGAAACAATTTCAAAAGAAAAGTCCGCGAATTGCGGACTTTTTGTTTTAGTATTTGCTATCCGCAAAGCCAATCCAGCCTTCGTTTTCGACGAGTGCTTTTTCAAATCCTTCGAGCTTGAACGGATAGCTTTTTGAGAGTGAGCCAGCGATGAGCTTCACTTTCCAAGTGCCGTCCTCTTTCTGCCCGATTTTGCATTCGCAGTCCTTCGTGCCGAAAGTGCGGAACATATCATCGATGTCTTTTTTTGGCATGTTGAGTGCCAAAAGACCGCAGTTGTACATGTTCTGATAGAAGATTCGCGCGAAGTTCGGAGCGATGACGGTGTAGATTCCGTTCACTTCCAAAGCCCACGGCGCGTGCTCTCGGCTTGAGCCGCAGCCGAAATTCTCGCGCGTGATGATGACCTTTTTGTTCGGGACATCGCGCTTTGCGTCGAATCCGTCAAGCTTCAGGTCTTCGAGCAGATACGGCTTCAACGCCTGCTTTGAGACTTCCGTAAGATATTTTGCAGGGATGATTTCGTCAGTGTTAATGTCTGAGCGATCCAAGAAAAGTACATTTCCACCAAATGGTTTCATAATTTAGCTCCTTTATTTTTATTCTTTGAAAAGTTCTGAATTCGTGATTGTTCCCGTGATTGCCGTCGCCGCAGCAGAAGCCGGACTCATCAAATGAACCATGCCGCCTTTTCCCATTCGACCGTTGAAGTTTCGGTTCGTGGTTGAGGCGCAGACCTCTCCCTCGGCAAGAACGCCGTTCGACATTCCCAGGCACGCTCCGCAGGTCGGGTTCGTAACGCAGAAGCCCGCCTCAAGGAATGTGTCGATGATTCCCTCCGAGACCGCCATCTTGTAGATTTTCGGAGTGGCGGGGGAGACGATTCCGCGAACGCCGTCAGCGAGATGATGCCCCTTGAGGACTTTCGCCGCGATTCTGAGGTCAGAGATTCTTCCGTTCGTGCATGAGCCGATGTAAATCTGGTCAACGCGAGTTCCCTTCATCTCCGAGATTTTTTTGATTTGGTCGGGCTTGTAGTTTATCGTGCAGACCGGCTCCAAGTTCGACAAATCTTCTGTAATCACCTTTTCGTAGGTCGCGTCGTCGTCGTCGCGCCATTTCGCGTAATCGGCGATTGCGTCCTCCTTCGTCTTGTATTCGTCCTTGATGAATTCCCAAAGGTAATCGACCGTCTTTGCGTCGGGGAAGCAGATTCCGCTCGTGCCGCCAGCCTCGACCGCCATATTGCAGAGAGTCATGCGCTCCTCCATGTCCATGTTGTCAACGACAGGTCCCGTGAACTCGACCACGCAGTTCGTCGCGCCGTTCACGCCGATTTTTCCAATCAAGTGCAATATGACATCTTTTGCGAAAACGCCTTCTTTGAGCTTTCCGTTCAGGACGAATTTGATTGACTTAGGCTCGCGGAACGAGCAGACACCTTTCAAGATTCCGACTTCCAAATCCGTCGTGCCAACGCCCGCCGCAAACGCACCGAACGCGCCGTGCGTGCAGGTGTGGCTGTCGCCCATGATGACCGTGAAGCCCGGGCGCACGAAGCCTTTCTCGGGGAAAATCGCGTGGCACACGCCGTTCGCGCCGATGTCAAAAAAGTCCTTGATGTTGTTGCGCCTCGCCCAGTCGCGAAGAATCTTCGACTGCGTGGCGGTCTTGCTGTCTTTTGATGGCGTCACATGGTCTATGACCGCCTTGATTTTCGTGGGGTCGAACACGCGGTCTTTTCCGCGCTCAACTAAATCATTGATTGCGACAGGAGTTGTGATTTCGTGGCAGAACACGCGGTCGAGCTTCAAGACATAAGTTCCCGAAAACGGCGTGTCAACCAAATGTGACTCAAAAATCTTTTGGGCGATAGTTTTTCCCATTTTGTACCTCTATAATATGTATGTACAATGCGGTGGTTGAGTTTATCGAAACCACCTTGAAACTCAGTCATTTGCTAGTTGCTACGCAAGCGCACAGGCTCAATGACCGAATTCCTGCATTTGTTTTCTAATTTACTACATTTATCGGCTTTCCAGCCAAGAATGCCTTTATGTTCTCGACTTCGATAGCCAAAAGCCTCTCGCGGGTCTCTCTCGGTGCCCATGCCAAGTGCGGCGTAATTACGCAGTTGGGGGCTTTGTAGAGCGGATTTTCAGCACTCATCGGCTCTTTTAATAGCACATCCGCCGCATAGCCCGCAATTTTTTTGTTGTCGAGCGCATTTCGCACAGCTTGCTCACAAATCATGCCACCACGAGCCGTGTTGATTAAAATGGCAGACGGCTTCATGAGCGCGAGCGTTTTTTCGTTCACGAGTTCCGTTGTCTCAGGGGTGAGGGGAGCGTGGAGCGAAAGAAAATCTGACTGCGCGAAAAGTTCTTCTATAGAAACAAGCGAGACTTCCGATTTTTTTGCATCCGCAACTTGAAGCGATTTCAAGTTTTTTTCAAACGATTCTTTTGAATGAGCGCACACAATCACATTCATGCCGAACGAAAGCGCGATTTCAGCCACTTTTTGCCCGATGTGACCGAAGCCGAAAATTCCGAGCGTTTTGCCCGAAAGTTCGGTGAGCGGAGAAAGCCAGTAGCAAAAATCGGGATTTGAAATCCATTTTCCCGCGTGAACGGATTCTGAATGAAGGGCGACTCGATTCGTAAAATACAGGATAAACGCAAACACATGCTGCGCCACCGCGTTCGTGCTGTATGAGGGAATATTCGTGACGGTGATTTCTTTTTCGTGGCAAGCCTTTATGTCGACTACATTGTAGCCCGTCGCCAGAACGCCGATGTAACGGAGACGCGGACAGCACTCAACGATTTCTTTCGTGATAAAAACTTTGTTTAAAAGAATGATTTCACTTTCCCCGATTCGCTCGGCGACAAGGTTTTGAGGAGTTCTGTCATATACGGTAAATTCATCTGCGAGAGCCTTGATTGAATCCCATGAAACATCGCCTGGATTCAGTCCGTACCCGTCAAGAACCGTGATTTTCATTTTTTTTTCAGATTTTTTGATTATCCAAGAACGGAAACGCCCGAGCCTTCGATTGCTGCCGTGATTGCCGCTTCGTCGCCATCAAACTCAACGAGAACTTGCGATTTATTCGGGTCGGCAACGCATTTTGAAACGCCTGCAATCGCACTCACTGCTGCTTGCACTTTTTCAGCAGTGTCTGAATCAAACATTCCGTCAACATATATCTTTTTTTCCATAATTGAAGCCTCTGAATCGGTTTAACCTAGTTTACATTGAAAAAATCGAAAATTCAACAAAAATCGGAAGCGGAATTTTTCTTGTTTTCTTTGAGCGTTCGTCCCAATTGCCCGCACGCTCCGCCGATTTCTCGTCCGCGTTTTGTTCGGAGCGTTGCGTTTATGCCCGCGTCCGACAGTTTTTTCAAAAAAAACGCGCACTCGCTTGCGCTTGGTTCTTTGAACGGCAAATTGTCCACAGGATTCCACGGAATGAGATTTGCATGAACGTTCAACCCTTTTGCAAACTGTATAAAATTCCGTGCAGATTCTTCGCTTGTGTTTTTTCCGCCAAGAAGAGCCGCTTCAAGCGTAACGCGCTTTCCCGTTTTTTCGCAAAAATAGCGAATCGCCTCGCGGAGCGCAGAAAGGTTGTTCGATTTTGTTACAGGCATTAACTCCGTCCGCAAAATTTCGTCAGCCGTTGTAAGAGAAACCGCGAGCCGCACGGCAGGACCGTTGTCTGCAATGTCAAAAATACCACTACACACGCCACTTGTAGAAATGGTGATTCTTCGGCTTGAAAGCGCGCGACCATTTTTGTCCGTAAGAATCCGAATCGCTCCACGCACTGCGTCAAGATTCAACATCGGTTCTCCCATTCCCATGAATACTATATTGTCGAGTTTGCCCGCGTGTTTTTCAAGAAACAAAAATTGCTCAACGATTTCTCCCGCCGTAAGATTTCGCGCAAAACCGAGCCGTCCAGTTTGACAAAACGCACAGCCCATCGCGCAACCGACTTGGCACGAAACGCATGCCGTTCGCCTGCCTGCTCTGTCGATTAAAAGCACTGTTTCCACGGCAAGAAAATCGGAAAGTTCAATTTGGAGTTTTATCGTGCCGTCGGAATCTTTGAGAATTTGAGAAACTCGAGAAGAGCGGAGTAGGGCGGTTTCTTTGAGTTTTTCGCGGAGAGAAACCTGTAAATCTGTCATCTCGTCAAACGTTTCCGCGCCACGACCTATCCACTTAAAAATCTGGCGAGCGCGAAAGGCGGGCGAAAGATTGAGCGCAGTTGCGATTTCATCCGCAGAAAGCCCCGCTACTGGAATTTTTTGCGGCATTACGATTCCTCGATTTTTGCAAGCATATCGCTCACCGCTTGGCTTTTTATGCCTTGTTTATTGAACGAATTGAGTGTTTCTTTCGCTTTTTCTCGATTTCCCATTTTCAAAAAACAGTCGGCAAGGTCAATGTAAAGGCGATAATTTTTTTGGTCGCCTTTTATGAGAGTTGCAAGTCGTTCTACGGCTTCGTCATATTTTCCTTCACCTTTACAAATGAGTGCTAATCCGAGGGCTGCGTAAATATCAAAGTCGATGTTCATCGCTTTGTTGTAATATTCTGTAGCAGTTTTATAATCGCCCGTATTTCGATACGCATCACCCGCCCGCGTTAAAATCACCTTGTTTTTTGGGTCGATTTCTAGTATACGATTCCAATATTCGATTGAACGAAATTGTTGATTCATGCCACGATAGCAGTCGGCAAGCCCAAAGAGCGCGTAAAAATTCTGTGGTTCGTTTTGAAGAGCTTTTTCAAAATAGGGAACACCCTTGTCAAATGTTTTCAGTTTTCTGTGGCAATTTCCGATAGATGTTAAAACTCGAATATCTGCTTTGTGTTCATTTGATTCGAGCATTTTTGTCCAATAAAAAAGAGCGTCCTTGTATTCCTTAAAATCGTAATGCAAATGCCCCAACCCAATGAGCGCGTAAGCATTGTCGCTCTCCATTTCAAGAACTTTTCGGTAGAGTTCTTTTGATTTTTTGAAATCCCGCGTTTTTCTGTACGCATCCGCAACGCGAGTTAATACGGTAATATTACGGTCATCGTGTATAAGATACTGCTCCCAAATGTCTATTGCCTTATTAAATTGACCGAGAGCCTTGTAGCAATCGGCAAGTCCAAAGAGCGCGTAATTATTTCCAGGATGCGAGGCAAGACAACGCGAATAAAATAAAACTGCCTCGTCAAAATGACACTGTTTTCGTTCGCTGTCGCCCATTCCAACGAGCGCGTAATTGTTGTTCGCATCAATCTCAAGAATCTTTGAAAACGCTTCCTTTGCTTCGTCAATTTTATTTTCTTTTAGAAACTCGTAGCCCTTTTTGGATAAGTCGGAAAGCTCGGAATCCTGTTTGATTTCTGGAAAATTGTCAGTTATTGGAAAATCCATTTCTTTCAAAAAGTCTTCGCTCATCGTATTTCCTCTTTTTTTTTCATTTTTCTTCAAAAAATATCAGTCAACAAAAGTCGCCAGCAATTTTGAAAGTTTTTCGTAAATCTCTTCAGATTTTTTTTTGTTATGCGCCAAAACATAATATTTTAGAGCGGTAAGTTCTTTATTTTTGTCTTTGTACCAATCTCCGACCCGCGTAAGTCCGTCAGAATACCCTGTTGTTATAAAAATGCGCAACGCTTCTTCGATTTTTCCTTGATTAAAAAGAACGTTTCCCTTGCGATTTAACGAAACTTTTTGCTCGCTTGAGAGCGTTCCAATCGGTTTTTCCGTAACTTTTATAAAACCGTTCGGAATTTCATGCTCGTCAAGCGTTTTTTTTACGTTTTCTGTTATCACTTTTGACCTTCATTCGCACAAAAAATTGACTTTTTGATGAGCCGCATCGTCGTAGATTGCGATTTTTTTATGTCTAAGATTATCATAAGTGTCATATTTGTCAATAGTTATCTATAATTTGGTATAAAATTTTTTTGTTATATTTTTCATAGCAATTTATAATGTAAATAAATGCAAAAATTTGTTACTTTGACTGAGAATCTTGCGGATTTTTTTCGCGGACTTTATAAAAATTGACGATTGAACGCCCGTACACTCGCTTGTCGCTCAAAAAAAGAGTGCCAATTTCCTCTGGAAGTGCGTCTTCTTCTGGATAATGAACCAAAACCGTGCCGTTTTCGTTCAAAAGTTCCCGCTCGCTTATTGTTTTGAGCAAGTCGGTACGGAATTTATACGGAAACGGCGGGTCAAGAAAAATATAGTCAAATTTGGAGCGACACCGCTTTAAAAAAAGTTCCACGGAAAGAAAATGACACAAGATTTTTACGCCACATTCTTTTTCTGTAATCGAAACATTTTCAAGAATCGTTTTTGATTTGATTTTGTCTTTTTCGCACAATTCTACGTTCGGAGAGCCGCGAGAAACCGCTTCAATCGCAACCGTGCCACTTCCAGAAAAAAGGTCAAGCCAAGATTTTCCCGCTAAATCGCCAAGAATTGCAAAAACGCTTTCTCTCATTCTGTCCATCGCAGGTCTTATGATTCCGTCGGGACATTTTATAATTCTGCCTTTGAGTTTTCCGCCAGTGATTCTCATTTTTTGCCCCCGAATCGATTTTTGAAAGAAAGCGACCAAAAAACGTCGTCCCGCTCGATTTTTGTGTTTGCATTGGCATAATCGAACGCGGTCATTCCGTCGGCAGTGATTGCTTCGCGCTCGGCTCCGTTTTGCAAAAGCCAAGAAATAGTTTTTGTGTCCGCGTTTGATTCTGCCGCGTACATAAGCGCGGTTTTTCCATAAAACGGCGTGTTGAGCGAAATTCCGCGCTTTTTGAATTCTTCAAGAACGCTAATGCTCGCTCCAGATTGAACGGCGTGCATAAAAGAGGCGCGAACATCTGTTTCAGTTGCCGCGCGATTTTCAAGCAACGCCGCCGTTACAGAAGGCTCTTTGTTAAAACCCGCGGCAATCATCAGCGCGGTAACGCCAAAATTATTCTTTCGCCTAAAATTCGCGCCCGATTCCAAAAGAACGTTCACCGCTTCGGGATTTTTTTGATAGCGAGCGGCAAACATGAGCGCAGTCCACCCGTCATTATCGCCAACGTCAACCGCCGCCCCAGAATACAAAAGGTCTTTTATTTGATTTATGTCGCCATTTTTTGCGGCTTTCATCAAAAGCGTGCGTCCATTTTCATCTCGCGCATTCACGTTTTCAATAAAAGTCCGCCCCACATCTCCGCGCGAAATCCGCGAATCATAATCGGCGTAATCGTAAAGATACTCCGATTTTTCCTCAACTTCGATGTTTTTTATGGCTTCAATCGCCTTTACAAGGTTTGTTTGCGTTTCATCTTTTTGCGGCACAATCGATGACGGCGGCGCTGGCTCTGATTGTGCCGATTCCGCTTCGGCTTCTTTGATTTCTTCGGGCGGAGTTTCGACTTCCTCGACCTCCTCAATTTCTTCGACTTCTTCGGGCAAAGTTTCAGACGGAGTTTCGATTTCTTCGATTGTTTTTTCGACCGACTCTTCTAAAGGGGAAGCGGCAGACTCCTCGACTTCCTCTGGAATATCCAGACTTGGAATCGTTGACGGAAGATTTTGATATTTTTCTGGAATGGGAACGTATTTTGAAAAAAGTTCAAAAATCTCCTCTCTCATTCCAGGCATTTCGTTTTTGGCAGCGTAATCGTAAGAATCTTGCCCATTGGAATCTGTTGCAGAAATGCGTTTTTTTCGTTTGCTGCTAAAAAAAGACGAATTTTTGAGAATCATCTCCACGACTTCAATGTTTGACGAGTGGCGAGCGGCGTACATAAGCGCGGTTTTTCCGCTTTTTGTTTTGTAATCCACGTCGATTTCAGCGTCAAGAAGCAGTTTTATGATTTCGTAATCACGGTCAAATTTGAGCGCAACAATCAAAAGATTTTCGTTGTCATCTCCGCGCGTTGCTTTGTACAGATTCGTGTTTTTAAACAGTTCCATTTTGAGCGCGTTTGCCGTAATTATTTCCGATTCGTCCTCGACCATTTCAAAAACGCGCTCGTTTTTTTCCTCTCGGCTCGTTTTTGAAAAAAGCGGCGCAAACAAAAGCGTAGCGATAACGATAAAAATCAGCGTTTTTTTCATTTTCTCAAAAACTCCCTCAATTTTTTTTCAAAAGTTACAATTCAAGCCATTTTCCGTCGGCGTTCAAATACCAAGTCGCACTGATTTTTGCCACATTCGCGTTGTACCAACTAATCGAGCCGTTCCTGTTGAGAATCGCGACTCGATTTCCCGCGCGAACGATTTTTTGCGGCATAGATTCGCCTCGTTCGTAAAGAAAATCGCGCCGAGTTTGAACATTATATGCCCTTGCTTGACTTTTTCCAACGTTCGTATAGACATTTTTTGAACCGACCGACAAAAATGCGTCCGTGTCTTCCTCGTTGAACGGAAGAAAAGTTCGGGCAGTTCGTTTTTGCGTGTCAAACGAAAAAACGTTTGTATTTTGCTTTCCGTTGGAAGACGAAACGACGATTCCATAGATTTCATTTGCATTCGATTCGTCAAAATCGAGCGAATACGCAAACGAACCAGAAAGAGAAAGCGGGACGGTTTCTTGCGTTTTTGTGTCAACGTACAAAAGCGGAGTTGCGGGATTGGTGGCAGCCGTTTTTGAAACATACAAATCCGTTTCAGAAAGTAAAAGCGCGTCCGTGAGAGATGAACCTGTGTAAAGCGTTTCCTTTTTTCCAGAATCGAGCGCGTAGCGATTTACCACAGAATCGGCTTCAACCGTGACGCAATAATTTCCAAAAACCCGAAGCGATTGCAGTACGCCACTTGGAGTAAAAATCGTTCGCTCTTTTCCGTCGGGCATTGAAACAAACAAAACGCTTTTTCGGCTTCCGCGCGACCACAAAACAACGCCCCCGTCCGCTGTGGCAATATTTGTGTGTCCGTTGGAATTTCTGGCTCTTTTGTCGATTGCGCTTTCGTCATACGCGCTCTGAAAAATCAAATCTGGAGTCAAAATGTAGCAATCCGCTCCGACCGACGAAATGTCTAAAACGGTGTCGTAGCGGTCGTCGGTGATTGGAGAGAGAACTTCAACTCGCTCCATGTCATAGGATTCAAATTTGTAGACGTTTCCGCTTTCTGTTCCCGCGTAAATAAAATCTCCAAAAAATGCCGCCGAAGTTATTTTGTCGTCGCTTTTTAATCCGCCGTAAGTTCGCACAAGTTCAGGCTCTCCAACGGTTCTGCCGTTTTTATTTTGAATTCTGTAAAGCCGAAATTGTCGTTGTTCGTTCGTTATGTAAAAAAGATGTTCGCGACAATTATGCACAATGACGCTATTTGCCGCGCTGAATTTTCCCGCCGTGCGCCCGTTTAGAGCGTGAAGAACAACGACGCTTCTGTCTTTTATGCCTGCCAAAAAAATCGAATTTGCAAACATCGTTACGTTGGAAAGTGCCGATTCCACGTCGAACTTTGCTTTTTGCGCTCCGTTTTGCAAATTGTAGTACGAAATTTGCCCAAGTGGAGAGTAGAGAACGAGATTTTGTTCGCTTGCGCCTGTTGCCGAAAACGAAAAACTCGCGATATTTTCGTCGATTTTTTTTGGCTCGATTTTTCCGCTTGACGAATTTATGAGAAAAAGTCCGTTTTGAGCCGCCGTTCCCACGATTACATACGTGCCTTGCGCCGAAAACGAAAGACTCGTTACCGATTCGTTAAATCTAAACGCAAATTTTCGCCGTTGATTCTCCCAATCCCAAACGCTCACTCGATTAAAAAGCGCGCCGTCGGTTTCGTAAACGGCAACATCAATTCCATTTGGACTTTGCGCTATTTTTTTTATATTCAATTCAGAGATTTGATAATGCTCTCCGAGGTCGTTTTCTTGCCATTTTATCAAAAATCCGTCTTTTCCTGCGCTAAAAACGCCACTGCCATTTGACGAAATGACGGAAACGCCTTTTAAGTGCGCCACGCTCGATTCATTTGCAAAAAGAAATTCGGAAAAAACAAAAAAGAAAGCGCAAAAAATCAAAATGCGTTTGTAAATCTTATTTTTTTTCATCAATTTTCACCTGATTCCTTTGAAAAAATACAAAATGTCGTTCATCGTCGAAAACAAAAACAGCGACACAAGTATAGAAATTCCAACGATTTGAGCGATGAACCGAACGCGCGAAGAAAGGCGTTTTTTTGTTATCGCTTCCAAAAGCGACACGATGAGCAAAAATCCGTCGAGGGCGGGAAGCGGCAAAAGGTTCATCACAAAAAGTGCCACACTGATGTACGCCGTAAATTGCAAAACGGGTGCAAAACCAAATTGTGCCACGCCGCCAAGTTCTGCGGTGATTCTCACAGGTCCGCTCAACGACTCCGAAAGTTTTGTTTCCGCTCTAAAAAGCGAAAAAATGCCCTCGATGTAATTTTTCAAAAAAACGCACGTTTCTTTTGAACCTAAAAAAAGCGCGAGCGGAAACGGCGAACCGTGCGTCATTTTTTTTGTATTTGAAACGCCAAGTTTTCCGATTCCGTTTTCGCTTTTGATGTCAACGTCAAAAAAAAGAACGCTTCCGTTTCGATTTACTTCGATTTTTGCGTTTTTTCCTGCAAGCGGCGACACAAGTTTTGGAATGTCGGAAAAATCCTCGACTTTTTCGTCGTTTATCCGCACGATTACGTCGCCAGAGAGCATTCCTGCGTTTTTTGCCGCAGAGTCGATGTTTTCGGGAATCGTAATTTCGCTCTCTGAAGAAAAATACGGATGCGGGAAAAATTCCACGGCAGAAAGCAAAATCAGCGCGACAAAAAAATTGGCAAGAGGACCTGCAAACGCGATTAGTGCGCGAAAAATCGGTGGACGACCGTAAAACGAATCTTTTTCACATTTTGTAAAATCGATTTCGAGGTCTTGTTCGCCTTTCATTGCGCAATATCCGCCAATCAAAAATGCAGAAATTCTGTAATCCGTTTCTTTGATTTTTTTGTGAACAAGAACTGGCCCCATTCCAATCGAAAACGCTTCCACAGTAACGCCACAAAAGCGCGCAGAAATAAAATGCCCCAATTCGTGCAAAAAAACGAGCAAAGACAAAAGCAAAAGACCGATTGCGACACTCATAAAGTCTCCTTTTTACAAAAATGCTTTTGCTTTTTCCCGCGCATTTTTGTCCGCTTCAAAAACGTCTGTTAAGTCGCGCACACTTTCAGTCCATTGTCCGTTTTTCAAAACGTCCGTAACAATTTCTGCGATTTTTGGAAAACCGATTTTCCCGTCGATAAACGCCTGCGCCGCAATTTCGTTTGCCGCGTTAAATGCAATGGGAAATGCTGCGTCTTTTTGTGCCGAAAAAAACGCAGCATCGAGAAGCGGAAAATCTTCTGTACGAGGTTTTTCAAAAGTAAGAACTCGCTTTTCGCCCACAACGTCCGTAAAATCAAACGGCTTCATCGAGTTTTTTTTGATTTTTGGAAAAGTGAGCGCGGAAAGAATCGGATGGCGCATATCTGGCTCGCTCATTTGAGCGTAAACTACGCCGTCTTTTAAGCGCACAAGCGAGTGAACGATGCTTTCAGGATGCACCACAACGAAAATGTCTTTTGCGTCAAAATCAAAAAGTCTACACGCTTCAATGACTTCAAGTCCTTTGTTTGCAAGCGTTGCGCTGTCCACGGTAATTTTTACTCCCATGTTCCAGGTGGGATGATTTAGCGCGTCGGAAAGCGTGGCGTTTTTGATTTTCTCGGAAGTCCACGTTCTAAAAGGACCGCCACTTGCTGTGATTATCAATTTTTCCACATTTTCTTTTTTGCACTGATTCAAAAGCGAAAAAATCGCAGAGTGTTCGCTGTCAACGGGCAGAATTTTCGCCCCGCTTTTTTCAGAAATCCGCTTTATAATCGGGTACGCCATCACGACGCTTTCTTTGTTTGCAAGCGCAAGGTCAACGCCCGATTCAAGCACCACAACGCTTGGAAGCAGCCCCGAACTTCCCGCAATTCCGTTTACGGCAATATCTGGCTTCGTTTTTTCGATAAGATTTTTTAGACTTTCGGCGAGTTTTTCTTTTTCGATTTGTGACGTTAAAAGCGTTTTTGAATCAAATTCAAGTCCGAGTTTTTCGAGTTCCGACGATTTTGTGTGAGCGGTCATTGCGCAAACTCGAAAATCTTTTTCGTTTTTGATTACGGAAAGCGTGCTTTTTCCGATTGAACCTGTTGCACCAAGGACGAGAACTTTTTTCATGTTCGCCTACTGAAAAAGAATTGTGTAAGAAAGATAGAAAATCGGAGCGGCAAAAAGTATGCTGTCGGAGCAATCGAGCATTCCGCCTCGACCTGGAATCAATTTGCCAGAATCTTTGACTCCCGCGCTTCGTTTGAACACGCTTTCGACTAAATCGCCGACTATCGCAAAAAGAGCCGTCAATACGCTAATCAACGCGACTTTTGGAAATGAACCGAACACTTCTGGAAAAATCGCATTTCCGATACACCCCGCTGCAATCGCTCCAAAAAATCCGCCTAAAAATCCTGCAATGCTTTTGTTTGGACTTGCCTTGATAAGACCTTTGTTGTTTTTTCCAAAGAGATTTCCAAAAAGCCATGCCGCGCTGTCGCACATGAACACGGAAAACAGAAAAACGGCAAGAAGAATGCGCGAATGAGGCACAACGGTGAGCCGCGCGATAAATGCGGGAAAATACCCACAATACAAAATTGTGAACGCGCTTGCGGCAAGTCGGGAATTGGACGCAGAAAATTCTTTTTGAGTTATCGCTTCCACCGCCATTGTAATCATAATCGCGCCCATAAAAACGTAATTTGAAAGGGATTCATGGAGCGAAAAAATCGCGCACAGAGAAGCGAGCAAAGTCGTTAAAACGCTCAAAGGAACAACAAGCGTTTTACTTTGACACCCCGAACCGCGACTAAAAATCGAACACAACTCGCTTGAAGTCAGCGCACTCATCAAAATAAGAATGATGTGAATCGGCAGGTGATGAAAAAAGTCAACGTAAACGAGTCCCACAAACAACGGCACGCCAACAATGAACGTTGCAAGTCTCGGTATTACTTTTTTTATTCCGCTCATATTTTACGCTCCGTTTCTGTAACTCCACCGAATCGTCGGTTTCGTTTTGAAAATTCATCTATACTTTTGATGAATTCTTCTTCCGTGTAATCTGGCCAAAGCGTATCCGAGAAAACCAACTCGGCATACGCGCTTTGCCACAAAAGAAAATTTGAAAGTCGTTTTTCTCCGCCCGTGCGAATCATCAAATCAACGTCTGGAAAATCTGGATTATCAAGCGAACTTGAAATGAGTTTTTCATCAATTTTTTCGATTTCAATTTCTCCGTTCGTTGCTTTTTTTGCGATTTTTTGAATCCCGCGGACGATTTCGTTTCGGCTTCCGTAATTTATTGCAAGAACACACGTAGTTCCTTGAAAAGATGACGTGTCAATCATCGCATTTTCTAACTCGGAACGGATTTCAGACGGAAGTCCATTTATGTCGCCAGTATGTCGTATTCGGATTCCATTTTTTTTGTAAAATGCGAACTCCGAACGCAAATGTATTTTTATGAGCGACATCAAATAACCGACTTCTTCTTCGGCTCGTTTCCAATTTTCCGTTGAGAATGTGTAAAGCGTAACGAATGGAATGTTGAGTTTGGAAGCGGTGGCGATGATTCGTTTTGCCGCTTTTAATCCTTCTTTGTGCCCTGCCGTGCGAGGAAGAGCGCGTTTTTGCGCCCATCTGCCGTTTCCGTCCATAATTATTCCAATGTGAACGGGAAGCGATTTTTCCATCGTTTTTACATTTTCAAGCGTTTTTTCCAAGGAAATTACGTCCATTTTTTATTTTTACGAAAGGATTTCCTTTTCCTTTGCCTCAAAGATTGTGTTTATTTCTGCAATAAACTTGTCTGTGAGTTTTTGCAAAGAATCAGTTTCCTTTTTCAATTCGTCTTCGGTGATTTCTCCCGCTTTCTGCCGTTTTTTGAGGTCGTCGTTTCCGTCGCGACGCACGTTTCTAATGGCAGTGCGATATTCTTCCGAAAGATTTTTTGCTTGTTTTACCAATTCCTTTCGCCGTTCTGCGGTAAGTGGCGGAATTGCAATCCTGATAACTTTTCCATCGTTTGATGGATTCAATCCCAAATCCGCCGTCAAAATCGCCTTTTCGATTTCTGTTATGAGCGATTTGTCGAACGGAGAAATGACAACGCTTCGCGCGTCTGGAATTGAAACCGTGGCAACTTGATTCAACGGTGATTTTGAGCCGTAATAATCAACGCGCACTTTGTCAAAAATCGAAGCGGAAGCACGTCCCGTCCGAATTGCTCCAAGCGCGCCTTTGAACGACGCGATGCTTTTTTCCATACGTGCCGATGCATCAAAAGCCATTTTTGACCTCCCTAAAAAATTGACCTAAAAAATAGCGCGACTTGTCTTATATGAGAGCCTTGAACAAATGTCCAAGGCTCATTTTTTAGAAAAATCCGTTATTTTCCAAGAATGTAGAGCGACACTTTTTCAAACGAAAGTTTTGCGCCCGCGCTCTTTCCAACTTCGTCGAGTTTTTTTGAAACAGAAACTTTGTCGTCCTTCACGAATGGTTGGTCGATAAAGCAAATTTCTGCAAGATGCTTATTGATTTTTCCTTGAAGGATTCCCGCTTTGACATTCTCAGGTTTTGAAGCCACTTTCTCGTCCTGCGCCATCTGCGCCGAAAAGATTTCCTTTTGCTCGTCGATGTAAGCCTGTGGAACGTCCGACTGCTTCGTGTACGCTGGAGTGAATGCCGCCAAATGAAGACAACAATCTTTTGCAAACGTTTTTACGCTTTCAGCGTTTGAACCCGAAATGACTACGACCGCCGCCGTTTTGAAATCAGAATGAACGTAAGTTGCCGCAGCAGAATCCGCTGGAACTTCAATGATTTCAAGTTTTCGGAGCGTCATGTTTTCGCGGATTTTTGTTGCAAGTTCAAGAACCAAATCCTCAAGCACTTTCTCGATTTTTGTGTAGCCGTTTGCGAAAACCTCGTCAAGCACTTTTTCTCCAAGCGCAACGAAATCCTCGTTTTTTGCCACAAAGTCTGTTTCGCACGTAATTTCAGCGACGGCGATTTTATTTCCATTCTGTCGAACAAAAACACGCCCCTCGCTCGTTGCTCGCTCCGCGCGTTTTGCAACGGCAGCAAGCCCTTTTTCTTTTAAAATTTTCTCTGCTTCCGCTGCGTTTCCATTTGCCTCCGTAAGTGCTTTTTTGCACTCCATCATGCCCGCGCCCGTTTTGTCGCGGAGCGCTTTTACATCGGCGGCTTTTATTTCAGTTGCCATTTTTATACTCCAATTTTTCTACTTTTATTTTGTAAACTTTTCTTCCAAATCCTCTTCATCATCGTTGGAGTCGTCAGCATTTTCGTTCTTTGACTCTTCGGAAGGTGTATAGTTTGAGTAATCGTCAATTTCCTCGTCATCTTTTTTTGTGGAAGCGTCTGTAACGATTTCCTCTTCTTCGCCAAGCGTTTCGATGATTTTGAGTCCTTGCTCGTTGTCCGCTTCAAGCACCGCGTTTGCAATTACGGAAGTGAAAAGCGAAATTGCACGAATTGCGTCGTCATTTCCTGGAATGGGGTAGGTGATTCCGTCAGGATTGCAGTTCGTATCAACGACTGCGACCACAGGAATCTTCATGCGAATCGCCTCGGCAACGGCGTTTTGCTCCTTGTGCGTGTCAATGATAAAAATCACGCCAGGAAGTTCTTTCATGTCTTTTACGCCACCAAGATTTTTTTCGAGTTTTGCTCGCTCTTTCAAAAGTGCTGAAACTTCTTTTTTGGTGAGGTTGTCGAACGTGCCGTCAACTTCCATTTTTTCGATTTTCTTAAGTCTTTGAAGGGATTTTTTTATTGTAGAAAAATTGGTGAGCATTCCGCCGAGCCAGCGATTGTTCACGTAGAACATTCCGCATCTTTCGGCTTCTTTTTGAATTGCCAGCTGTGCCTGCTTTTTTGTGCCTACAAAAAGCACCGTTTTTCCCGATGAAACGATTTTTCGCACCGCTTCATAACTGTCTTTTATCGCTGCAATCGTTTTTTGCAAGTCGATAATATGAATTCCGTTCCGCTCCGCGAAGATATATTTCTTCATGCGGGGGTCCCATCTTTTTACTTGATGTCCAAAATGAACGCCAGACTCAAGTAAACTTTTCATGGTTACAACTGCCATAACCATTCTCCTTCACCGGAAGCGAGCGATTTTTGCTTTTGCTTCCACCGAACTCTGTTTCTCCGTTTTTGTGAAAAAACGGGAAGATTTCGACCTTCGATTCCCGCGCACGGCGTTCCTCGAAAACCGGCAAGAATAATTTGATTTTGCAAAAATTATCAAAAACAAAAACCTTGCGTTTTCAACATATCATAAACGTCCGAAATGGGCAACCCCACAACGTTTGTGTAAGAACCTTCGATTTTTTTGACGAACATTCCTGATTTCCCTTGTATTTTGTATGCACCTGCGGCATCTTTCCATTCGTTTTGCTCCACAAGCCAATCAATTTCAGAATCTGTCATTTTCAAAAATTCAACGCGCGTTAAAACGCTTCTCATCTCAATTTTATTTTTCTGAACATTAAAAAGAGCCACGCCCGTAATTACTTCGTGCGATTTTCCAGAAAAAGATGACAAAAAAAATCGCGCTTCGTTTTTATCTTTTGCCTTTCCGATTGCTCGTCCATTGAATAGTATCATTGTGTCAGCTGCTAAAATCAATGAATTTTTTTTATTTTCGTTTGCAACCGATTCGGCTTTTTTTCTTGCAAGAAGTGCAGGAATGAGCGACGCGGGCGTTTCGCTCGGAACGATTTCGTCGCATTTTGGCAAAACAACTTGAAACGAAACTCCCATTTGACTCAAAAGTTCCTTTCTCCGCTCCGAAGTGGACGCAAGCAAAATTGTTTTCATTTTTTTTGCCCTCCTTGACAATTCACATTCAATACGATACGCTCATTTTTACTTGAGAGATTAGCTCATTTGGATAGAGCGTCAGCCTCCGGAGCTGAAGGTGGTGCGTTCGAATCGCATATCTCTCAATTTTTTTTGTAAATAAAAAAGCAGGGAAAAATCCCTGCTTTTTTGCTGTCAAACGGTGCGATTATTTTCCGTCTTTGTTTCCTCTTGAAGAAGAACTGCCAGATTGCTGGAGTTTTTTGAGCAACTCAAGCGCACGGTCGCGAACTGGTTTTACGTACTGATAATTTGTTGCAATCGCTCCAAGGTCTTGAACCATCGCATTTTTATCCTCAACGGAATCCGCGAGTTTTTCATACGCGATAACAACTTCAAGCGCGAGACTTGATGTTGGATTCAAAACACGATTTCGTTTGTTTGCCCAAGCAATCGTATTTACAACTTCATCTCTGTCATTGATTCCAATGTCACCGAGCGAGCGAACTGCTGCCGTGATAACCATTGGCTCGCTGTCTGCAAGTGCGATTTTTACAAGACTCTGCTTTGCCTCTTCCGTTCCGACTTTTCCCAAAAGTTCGCAAGATTTTGCGCGAATATCAGGATAATTGTTCATAAGGCGACCGTTTGTGCGAGATTGCGCCGTAACGCCTTCTCCCGCAAGGTTTCCAAGCGCAACAATCATGTCTGGCGTTGCTCGACCTTCGTTTACTGCATTTTCAAGATACTGAAGGGCGACCAATTTGTTGTCGCGTTCATCAGAATTCGCAAGTTCCGTGATAACAACGTCCTCGACCGTGCTGAAATACGCGCTTTCGACCGACTGCTCATCCTTGCCAGATTGTGCAAAAACACCAAACGCTGCAAGAACTACAACGGCACACGCCGCCGACTTTTTCAAAGACTTCATAAAATCCTCCTAAGAATTCTATTTTTGAAATGTTTTACAAAAAGTATAAATCAACATCTTACAAAAAGCAACGAAAACCGTTTTTGAAGCAATTTTATTCGAGCGGAGGAAGATACACTTTCCATTTTCCGTTGATTTTTTTGAAATAATAATAAATCAAATCCGTGTTTCCTTGAACATCAACGGCTTTAACATACGTTTCAGAAACATAGCGAATTTCTGTAATCGTGCGCCCCTGCCGCGCTGGAACAAAAACGTACTTAAAATAATCTTCAAGCGATTTTAATTGCAACCCACGAACAGGAAGCCGCGAAGACGCTTTTCTCAAATTTGCCGATTTTGACCAATACGAAACCGAATCAGAATCCACGTATCCAATCCATTTTTTATACTGCTTTTCTCCCATAATCGCAGCAAGTTCTTCGATTATTCCCATGATTTCCTTTTTGTCTGCTTCAAACGTATCTTTGTCAACGTGCACATCGCCCACACTTCGAGTGTACTCATCATCAGAAGGAGAAGGGGCGGGCGGCTCTGCTTTTTTCTCTTCTTTGACAGGAACAGACTCGCTTTTTAACTCTTCTGTTTTTTTAGGCGGCACAGGCTCTTCTTTTTTGGGAGGCGCAACTTGAGGTTCTGGCTCTTTTTGTGGCGCAGGAGGTTCTTCTTTTTTTTCCTCTGGCTCGATTTCGACTTGTGGTGGAAACTCAATCTGCGGCTCTTCTTGAATTTCGGTTTGCGTTTCCGCCTGAGGCTCTGGAATTGGAGTCGATTCGCTTTCGATGTTGTTTGCGCGATGGCAAGAAAAAATGACAAGAGAAAGCAAAGCAAGGAGCGTATATTTTGTTCGTTTCATAAACAATTTCACTAAAATCTTATTTTTGAATGTAAAAAAAAATGAAAAAATCTTTGGATTTGTTCAAAAAAAAATGCTGATTTTTTGTTTATCTTATATAACTTGCTACATTTCGTCAAATGCGCTATTTTTCTCAAAATGACAAAGGCGATTTTTCCAGGTTCGTTTGACCCACCAACGAACGGACATTTGAACATAATCGAGCGAGCGGCGCGTCTTTTTGACGAAATTGACGTTGTAATCGCGCAAAATGTAAAAAAAACGTATCTTTTTAGCGCACAAGAGCGACTTGGCGTTCTTTCTGAATTGACAAAAAAATTCAAAAATGTTTCCGTTCATATTTGCGAAACGCTCATTGTGGAATACGCTAAAACGAGTGGCGCAACGATTCTTCTTCGAGGTATCAGAAATTCGCTCGATTTTTCTTACGAATTCGACCTTTCGCTGATGAATCGAAGTCTTGACGATACAATCGAAACGATTTTTATTCCAACCGACCAAAGATTTTTGACGTTGAAATCAAGCGCAATAAAGGAACTTGCATCGTTTTGTGGCGACGTTTCGAGCATGGTTCCAATGGAAGTTGCAAAAATGCTTTCTGAAAAATTCAAGAAAAATTCCACCCGTTGACAATGTTTCAAAAATCGGTATAGGATAGAGAGCATTGTTATTGAATTAACAAAAAATACAAGCGAGGTTACATAAAATGGCAGTACCAAGAGCAAAAACTTCAAAGGCTCGCACACGCCGAAGAAGAGGCGTTAATATGCGTCTTGATGCTCCGCAGTTGGTTGAATGTGCAAATTGCAGCAACCTTATCATGCAGCATCATGTTTGCCCAAAATGCGGTTTCTATCGCGGGCGACAAGTCATTACGCCAGAAAGCAACGGCTAATCGACGAGTTATAAAAAAACGTTTGATTATCAAACGAGCAGTAAAAGGAGTATTACTATGACAGACGAGGAATTGTTTAGCAAAATCCAGAAACTCATCGCTGAGAAATTGGAAATCGAGGAAAGTTCAATTAAAAAGGAATCTTCATTCCGAGGTGACCTTGGAGCGGACAGCCTTGATACTTACGAATTGGTTTATGCAATCGAAGAAAATCTTGGCGTTCAGATTCCAGATGAAAAGGCAACCGAATTTGAAACTGTAAACGATGCGTTTGAGTTCATCAAATCGGCGCAAAAATAACCGTTTTATTTTTACGATTTTGCAGCACAGGTCAAAAACCTGTGCTATTTTTTTAGACGCGAAGAAAGAGGAGGCAGCATGGGTTTTGCGGAAATTTCAAAAGAACGTCAAAAAAAACTTTCTGATTTTTGCAAAAAAATCGGAATACAATTCAAAAATCTCTCCCTTTTGGATTTGGCTTTTCATCATCGCTCGTTTTGTAACGAAAATGCAGAATTTTTGCACAAAAATAACGAGCGACTTGAGTTTTTGGGCGACAGTGTGCTTGGAATGGCAACGACTTCATTTCTTTTTGAGGACATGAAGGAAAATCCCGAAGGCGACCTTGCCAAAATAAAAGCGGCGGTTGTCAGCGAAGAAACGCTTGCTCCAATTGCAAAAAAAATCGGAGTCAGTTCGCTCTTGGTTCTTGGAAAAGGCGAAGAATTGAGTGGCGGGCGCGAGAAAAAGGCGATTTTAGCGGACGCAGTGGAAGCCATAATCGGTGCGCTTTATCTTGACGGCGGTTGGAAAATTGCGCGCGAATTTGTGCTTTCTTTGATTGTTCCAGAAATTAGAGCGGTTCAAGAAAATCGCGCTCACAAAGATTACAAAACGCTTCTGCAAGAATGGTATCAAAAAAAACAAAAGGCAATTCCTGAATATCGTTTGGTTGGAAAATCTGGACCTGAGCACAATAAAACGTTTTCGGTTGTTGTTCGACTCGGCGAAATTGAGTTTGGACCTGAGCGCGGCAAAAGCAAAAAAGAAGCGGAGCAAAAAGTCGCTCGCATTGCTTTTGACGAATTGACAAAAGTTCCGTAATTTTGGTAGAGTTTTTGATATTCTTGTGGTGGCGGTTTGATTTTTGTTATTTTCTACGTCATCGGGCAAGAAAAGGAGTTTTTTATGAGAAAGGGAATTCATCCCGAATACAAACCGACAAAAATCGTTTGTGCTTGTGGCAACGTGATTGAAACGTTTTCAACGGGCGGAGACAAAAATGGTTCGATTTCTGTGGAAATCTGCTCTGCATGCCATCCGTTTTACACTGGAAAGCAAAAACTCGTTGATACCGCTGGACGAATTGACCGATTCAACAAGCGATACGGCATCAAAGCAACTGCGGAGTAACCAAAAATCCCCTGAAAAACAGGGGATTTTTTTTATGGCGCACTGATTTTCCAAAGGCGGTGAGGACGAGTGTGCGCAAAATCCTCAGGAATTGAAGTAGCAGTCCAATCTTCGATTTTTGAACAAACGTCCGAAATCGCGGAAGCGTCGAATTTGAGTTTTTTCGAGTTTGTAGAAAAATAAAGCGTTCCGCCAGAATCGAGCAAAGAAATGCACGCGCGAACCTGTTTTTTCCAATCGAGATTTATGTCAAGCGTGTTTTTTGTCGCCTTGGAATTTGAAAATGTTGGCGGGTCAAGAATAATGATGTCGTATTTTTTTTGAGTGCGAATCGCATTTTCCAAAAAAAACTGCACGTCGGAGCGAACAAATGAAAATTTTGAATCGTTTTCGTTAAAACCGTTCAATCGAACATTTTTGCACGCCCAATCGAGATACGTTTTGCTCAAATCCACCGATTCCACCGATTTTGCGCGACCTTCTGCGGCGTAAACCGAAAAAGCACCCGTATAGCAAAAAAGATTCAAAACGCGCTTTCCGCTGCACGTTTTTCGCACTTCGTTGCGGAGTGGTCGGTGGTCAAAAAAAAGCCCCGTATCAAGATAATCGCTCAAATTGACAAAAAAAAGTTGCCCACATTCTTGCACAATCCCTGCGATTTTTTTTTCGTTTTTGATTTTTTCGTATTGATTTTCTCCGCGCTGTTTTTTTCGCGTTTTTTTGATAATCCGTTCCAAAGAAATGTCGAGCGTTTTGCTGGCGGCTTCAACCATTTTTGAAAGCCAAACTGCCTCGTCGTTTTCGTCTTTTTTGTATGGTCGTTCATAGAGATAAACGTGTAAAAAAGAGCGAGCGCGTTTTTCTGCGAGCGCATTTTCGTCATTTTTAGAAATTCGCTCGTTTTCTTCAAAAAACGCCTTTGCATATTCGGCTTTATCCTCGATTCCATCTTTGACAAACTCGTACAAATCCACCGCAAGCGGAATTTCTGGAATGTCGCGGTCGTAAAGTCGATAGCACGTAATTCGATTTTTTCTTGCCCACTTTCTGAGAAGGCGATATTTTTTTGCAAGCCGATTTGAAAAAAGCGTTGCCTGATAAGAAATTTTGTCGTCCATAAACGAATTTTACCACGTTCCGCTTTTTTTTATCACCCACATCGGAATTTTTGTAAGAAGCGCAACGAGAAAAATCATAACGAGCGCGTAAGCGTAAATGTCTTGATATTCGTTAAAATAACTACTCAAATATATCGCTTTTCCGAGCGAATTTTTTGTCTGAACGAGATATTCTGAAGAAATTACAAGTTTCATGCCCATTCCAACAGCATTTATGTATGCTTGCTTTAGATAACCTGTCATAAGAGGAAGATAGACGTAAATCAAAATTTTGGGAGAAAAATTACTCACAAGCCGATAAACGTCAATCAATTCTTGGTCAATGTGCAAAAATCCTTCGCACGTCGCTTCGCTTATGAGTGGAATGAGCAAAACGCTTGTGGCAATGTATGGTATATATGGATATTGTGTAAGAACCATAATTATAACGACAAGCACAATCATCGGAATTGAGCGAAGCATAGTCATTAACGGGGAAAGCAATTTTTTTACAAACGGAAACAGTCCGCTTACAACGCCAATCAAAACACCAATGACCGTGGAAAAAAACAGCGAAAGCGCGAGGTGAAATATCGACACGAAAATACATTTATACGTTTGTTTAGTAACAAGCAAACGTATAAACGCCCGAAAAATCTCGATTACACTTGGAAAAACAAGGTCGTTTCCTTTTGCTTTTCCAAGAATCTGAAGTAAAATTCCTATTAAAACGATTCCTAGAAAAAAGACGAGGAAATCGGAATGGTTTAGATTTTTTGATTCGTTTTTCATTCGGAAAAATAAAAATCATCGCTCGGAAGCGCACCGCCAAATTGCAAAATGTCAATATTTGCAGTAGTTTCAATTTGTTTTCTTGCGTTGAGCGCACTCATATATCGAATCGCACATTGTGGCAAAGCCTCGGTGATGATTTTTTCATTTGGAAAAAGACCAAGCGAAACGCCCGCTTTTGCAACGGCAGCAACGTCAAGCGTACATTTTTCAACGGATTCTTTTGCCTGTTTCAAATAATCTTTTACCGATTCTGGATGCTCTTCGATTGTTTTTGCTCGCACAAAAAGCCCTGCTTGTGTATACCCGTCAAATCCTGTTGCTTTTTTGTAAAGTTCATTCAAAGAATACGATTTTATGTTTTTATTTTTCATTTTTGCGGCAGAAAGAGAAGGTTCTGCTGTAAGAACAATCGAATTTGAATCGGAAAGCAAAAGATTTTGCGTATTTGCCGCCCCAGCCAAATAGTGCACGGACTTTGGTTTGATTTTATTTTTTTCAAGAACGGAAAGCGCAATAGACGAATTTATAGTATTCTCTCCAAAGAGCGTAATTCCTGATTTTTGAATATCTTTGAGTTTAAAATTCTTTTTTTGGGAAGCAAAATACAAATTTCCCCAGCAAACAACCGCTGCTAATTTGTATTGTGATTTTCCCATTTTGAACAGTTTCGCACCAGCGTTCAGCGGAGCGATTATAAAATCCGCATTATTGTTTGCAAATTCTGCCGTAATCGTTTCCGCAGAAAGAAACGTGTACTGTTGCGGATTTTTTTCTGCAAGCGTTGCAAGCGAAAGTGCGGGCGCACCCAGCGGCGCGGAAACGGTGATAACGTAATCGTCTGCAAAAAGACTCGCAATCATCAACATCGAGAAAAAGAGAAAAGAAATCAATTTTTTCATTATGAGAACTCCAAAAAATTGTTAGGATTTGCTAACTTTTTATCTGTAGAGTTAAAATAGTACAAAATTATTTGGCAAAAAGTCAAGAAAAAGTCTAAAATGGCGAAAAAAATCGAACTCTTCACTTAATTTTTCAAATGAAGTATAATCGTTTCAAAATCTCAATAAACGTGGTGAGAAACTTCTGTTTCAAAACAGGTCTAATCATCTTATTTTATTTTTACTTCGGAAATCAAAATTGTATGAATTATTCAGAATTACATCTTCACGAACATTTGCAAAAAGGCATTTTAGAAGCGGGATATGTTGAGTGTACGCCTGTGCAGCAAAAAGTGCTTTTGGTGTCGCTTGGGGGCGCGGATTTGTACGTGCAATCGCAGACGGGAACGGGAAAAACGGCGGCGTATCTTCTTACGATTATGCAACAACTTCTTTCTGGCGAAGGCGCGGAAAAAAAAGCACTCGTTTTGGTTCCCACGCGAGAACTTGCCGTGCAAGTTGAGGACGAGGCGCGAAAAATTGGAAAATATACAAACCTTTCGTTTGCGTCTTTTTACGGCGGCGTGGGCTATGAAAAGCAACTTGATTCGCTCAAAGCGGGCGTTAACGTGATTATTGGAACGCCAGGACGAATCATCGACCTGCAAGAGCGAAACAAAATGGATTTGAGCCGAGTGGCGTTTCTTGCGCTTGACGAAGCGGACAGAATGTTTGACATGGGATTTTATCCCGATTTACGAAAACTTATTCATCGACTTCCTGCAAGCGAAAAACGACAGACGATGCTTTTTTCTGCAACACTAAACACGTATGTCAAAAATCTCGCTTACGAATACACGCGCGGAGATGCGGTTGAAATTACGATTGAAGCCGAAAACATCACCGTGGACGAAATCGACCAAGAGTTGATTCACGTGTCGAGCGAAGAAAAACTCCCGCTCCTTTTGGGAATAATTGCGCGAGAAAAACCTGAAAGTCTCATAATTTTTTGCAACACAAAAAAAATGTGCGAAGTGCTGGCAAAAAGGCTTCGGATAAATGGAATCGAAAGCGATTTTTTAATTGGCGACCTTCCGCAAAAAAAACGACTCAAAATTATGACAGATTTTAAGGCGGGAAAAACAAAATGCCTTGTGGCAACTGACGTTGCGGCTCGTGGAATTGACGTAAACGATTTGGCGATGGTTGTAAATTACGACCTTCCAAACGAAGCGGAAAATTATGTCCACCGAATTGGGCGCACGGCGCGTGCGGGAAAATCGGGGAAGGCGTACACGCTTTGCTCTGAACAAGATGTCTATCAACTCGTTTCGATTGAGCGTTATATTGAAAAGAAAATTCCTTCAAGCGTTGCCGTGCAAGAAGATTTTTACGAAGACAAAAGTCGCGACATGTGGATAAAAACGGGAGATTGGAGCGAAGAGGGCGATGGCTCTTTTTCTTCGCATTCAAAAAAAGAGCGAAAAAGCGGAAAAAATCGACACAAAACCGAAACTCGAAAAGGCGAACGAAAAGAAGGCGAGCGACGAGGCAAAAACAAAAAACGCGGCGAAAAATCGCACGCAAGCGAAGAGGAAATTCAAAAAATTTCGAGTATGACAAGCGACGAGCGACTTGCGTATTTTAAGGAAAAATATGCAGGAAATCGCGATGCAAACGCGCAAAGTCAAAAAAAATCCGACAGAAAAAAACAACGAAAAAGAAGCGAAAACGCAATCTCAAAAAATACGCCAAAAAACACGGCAGTTTCAACCGTAAAATCGATTTCTGCGCAAAGTCAAAAAATCGAAGCCCCGAAAAAGAAAATGGGATTTTTTGAAAGATTAAAGTCGCTCATCGGGCGCGGGAAATAATTTCAGGAACAAAAAACAGGAGCAAAATAAATGATTACAGTTTCAGATGTATCGCTTCATTTCAGCGAGAAACCGCTTTTTAAGGATGTCAACATCAAGTTCACGGCGGGTAACTGCTACGGAATTATCGGCGCGAACGGGGCGGGGAAGTCAACCTTCCTCAAAATCCTTTCGGGCGAGCAGGAGCATGATACCGGCGAGATTTTTATGACACCCGGCGAGCGAATGGCTGTTTTGAGCCAAGACCACTTCGCTTTTGACGAATTTTCGGTGAAGGACACGGTAATGCAAGGCTATCCAAAACTTTACGAGGTGAGCCGCGCCCGAGATGAAATTTATTCAAAGGCTGACTTTACCGAGGAGGATGGAATCAAGTCTGCCGAGCTTGAAGCCGAATTCGGAGAGCTGGGCGGATATGAGGCGGAGAATCAGATTGAGCAGATGCTTAGTGGCTTGGGATTGGAAGAGAAATTCCACGACAAGATGATGAGCGAGCTTGACGAGAGCCAGAAAGTGCGTGTTTTACTTGCCCGCGCGCTTTTCGGAAACCCGGACATCTTGCTTTTGGACGAGCCTACGAACGGCTTGGATTTGGAATCAATAAATTGGCTTGAGGACTTCCTCCTTGACTTCGAGAACACGGTTATCGTCGTTTCGCACGACCGACACTTCTTGAACACAGTCTGCACGGTTACTTGTGACATCGACTTCGGAAAAATCACGCAGTTCGCCGGAAACTACGATTTTTGGTATCAGATGAGCCAAATCTTGCAGAAACAAGCGAAAGACCAGAAAAAAAAGAACGAAGAGAAGGCGAAAGACTTGCGCGAGTTCATTCAGCGGTTCGCGTCGAACGCGGCGAAGAGCAGGCAGGCTACGAGCCGAAAAAAGGTCCTCGAAAAGCTGGAGCTTGAGGATTTGCCCGTCACGAGCCGAAAATTCCCTTATGTTCACTTTGCGACTGAGCGCGAAATCGGAAACAATGTGCTTGAGGTGCGGAAACTGAGCGCGAAGGACGAGGAAGGAGTTCAGCTTCTGAAAGACTTCGATTTAAAGATAAACCGCACGGATAAGGTTGCGTTCGTGGGCGTGGAGCATAATGCCGTGTCCGCGCTCTTCGACATCATCTCTGGTGAGAAAAAAGCGGAGAACGGCGAGTATTTTTGGGGGCAGACCACGAGCAACACATACCTTGCGCGGGATAACAACAAATATTTCGACAACGACATGAACATCACCGAATGGCTCAAACAATTCTCGAAAGAGCAGGACGATGCCTATGTTCGCGGATTTTTGGGGCGGATGCTCTTCAGCGGCGACGAATCTCTCAAAAAAGTGAAGGTGCTTTCGGGAGGAGAGAAAGTTCGCTGTATGCTCTCAAAGATGATGCTCCAGAACGCGAATGTTCTGATTCTCGACGACCCGACGAATCACCTTGACTTGGAGGCAATCGAAAGTTTGAACCAGGCTCTCGTAAAATTCCCCGGCGTGATTCTTTTCACGAGCCACGACCACGAATTCATTCAGACAATCGCGAACAGAATCGTGGAGATTACCCCGAATGGCGTTATTGACCGCATGATGAGTTTTGATGACTATATGGCGGACGCTCAGGTTCGGGAATTGCGCGAAGAGTATTACAAAGACAGCGAGCGGAAAATCAAGTTCTAAAAAATCGCCAAAACGCAAAGAATCTTGACACAAAGCGGAAAAAGACGGTAACATAAAAACGTCTTTTTCCCAAAATTCCTATATACGAGAAGAATTTTTAAGAGAATCGTCAGGCACAAATCTTTCGGTAAGACAAAATATCAAAAAATGAATTTTTTATTGATTTTATATATAAAACCTATCAAAAATCCTGTAAGAAAATAGTAAAGGAGTCTTGCAAAATGGAATCTGAAAATGAAAATGTGCCGCCTGTTCAAGAAGGCGCAGAAGAAAGTACGGAGATTCGTCCAAAACGAGTTTATAGAAGAAAAAAAGTTTTGCATGAAGAAGAAAATGCTCCAGAACAAACCGAAAAATCTGAAAAACTGGAAAAACCTGAGAAAATCGAAAAAAACGAAGTTGAAAATCAAACGTTAGAACAAGATACTCAAACCGCTCATTCTGATACCAATAATATAGAACAAAACGGCGAAATCCAGCGGGAAGAAGGCGAGGGCGAAACGGAAAACGCTCGCGCGCACGACGGACATTCGGAAGAAAACGCTTCGCAGCCGTATTATCAATCCAGAAAATTTTCTGCAAAAAATTACCGAGGCGACGACGGAAATCGCGAATACGGCAGAAATTATCGAAATGAGGGCAGAAACTATCGCGACGACGGAAATCGCGAACCTTCTGAGGGAAGGCGCGAATACGGCAGAAATTATCGAAACGAGGGCAGAAATTACCGCGATGACGGAAATCGCTCTTACAGCCGCGGATACCGCAGAAATTACAACAATTATCAAAATTACGAACGTCGAGAAAATCAAACCGAAAATCCAATCGATGAAAACACAAACGAAGAAAAACCAAAACTCCTTATAAATGACTTGATAAAAATGTCAATGCCAGAACTCCGAACGCTTGCAAGAGATTACGGAGTTCCAGAGGAAGAATTGCCCGCGATGAAAAAGCAAGAAGTGATTTTTGTAATTCTTCGCTTGCACACGGAGCGTGGCGGAATCATTTTTGCTTCGGGCGTTCTTGAGATTTTGCAAGACGGCTACGGATTTTTGAGAAATCCGCAAAACTCTTATCTGCCAGGACCTGACGACATTTACATTTCTCCAAGTCAGATTCGATTGTTCAATTTGAAAACGGGCGATACCGTTTACGGACAAACGCGAAGTCCAAAAGATGGAGAACGATTTTTTGCGCTTTTGAGAATTGAAACCGTGAACTTTGACGAACCGAGAATAGCACAAACAAGAGTTCCGTTTGAAAATCTTACGCCGCTTTATCCAAATTCGCGGCTTTTGCTTGAAACGGTTTCCGAGGAGTTTAGCACGCGCATCGTGGATTTGTTTGCACCGATTGGAAAGGGGCAACGGCTTTTGATTGTCGCTCCGCCAAAGGCGGGAAAGACGACGCTCATGCAAAAAATCGCGAACGCAATCACGGCGAACAATCCGAACGTGTATTTGATTGTCCTTTTGATTGACGAACGCCCCGAAGAAGTTACCGAAATGGAGCGGTCGATAAACGCTGAGGTTGTTTCTTCGACGTTCGACGAGCAGGCGACGAGGCACGTTCAAGTCGCCGAGATGGTTTTGGAAAAAGCGAAGCGACTCGTGGAGCATAAACGAGATGTCGTGATTTTCCTTGACTCAATCACGCGTCTTGCCCGTGCTTACAATATCACCGTTCCAACGAGCGGCAAGGTGCTTTCTGGCGGCGTTGACTCGAACGCGCTCCACAAACCAAAGCGTTTTTTTGGTGCGGCTCGCAATATCGAGGAAGGCGGCTCGCTTACGATTATTTCCACTGCGCTCATCGACACGGGAAGTCGCATGGACGAAGTTATCTTTGAGGAATTCAAAGGAACGGGCAACAGCGAAATCGATTTGGATAGGAAACTTGCCGAAAAGCGCGTGTTCCCCGCAATCAACATCAAAAAAAGCGGTACGCGAAAAGAGGAACTGTTGCTTCCGCCCCAAACACTCCAGCGGATTTGGCTGCTTAGAAACAACCTTGCGTCAATGGAAGACGTTGAAATCACCGAGGCGATTCTTGAAACGATGGGAAAAACGCGCAACAACGAGGCATTCCTTCAACTAATCAACGTAGGCTCGGCTGCAAATTAAAATTAGAATCGGTGGTTTTGAAAAACTCAAACCACCGATTTGTATGCTTTTCATATCCGCGCTTGGCGCGGGATTTCCATCTACACCGTGAACTGCGCCATCTGCTCGCCGATTTCGGAAATCGAGTCCTTCATCTTGAGCGAGATGTCGGAAAGCTCCGCGCCCGTCTCGTTGATTTTCTTCGCCCCAAGCGCCATCTCGTCCATGCTGTCCTTCATGGTGTCGCTTGAGTCCTGCAGGCTCGTCATGTTCTGAAGAATCAGCTTGTTCCCCTCCGTCATCTCCTGGGAGGCGTTCAGGACCTCCTGCGTGCTGTTGTTCATGGTGCGGAGCGTGTCGACAATCTGCTTGGAGCCTTCGTTCTGCTCTTCCATCGCAAGTTTGATTTCGCGCACAATCTCGTTTGTCGAGTTGATTTCCTCGGAGACCGTGGTGAAGGCCCTGCTCGACTCCTGCGAGGCGGCGACGACCTCGATGATTGAGGACTGGATGCTCTTGAGCTGGTCGCCGATTGTCTTCGACTGCACGCTTGAGGTTTCCGAGAGCTTCCTGATTTCGTCGGAGACCACGGCGAACCCCTTGCCCGCCTCGCCCGCGTGCGCCGCCTCAATCGCCGCGTTCATCGCAAGGAGGTTCGTCTGGCTGGCTATGCTGGCGATTGCCCTGTTCGCCTCCTGGAGCATCTTCGACTTCTCCTCGATTTCGCCCACCTTGTCGTTCACCGCCCGCTGCTTCGCCTGCCCGGACTGCGCCTGACGCTCCAGCTGCGTGAACGAGTCCGCCATCTTGTCAACGCTCGTGTTGACGGACTGGATGTTGCCTATCATCTGCTCGACGGCGTTGGAAGCCTGCTGAACGCCCTGCGACTGCCCGCGAATCATGCGCTCAAGGCTCTCGATGTTCGACGCGATTTCGTTGACCGCGCTCGCCGTGTCGTGCACGCTCTCCGCCTGGCTGGTGATTTGTTGGTGGACGCTATCGATGTTCTCGATGATTTGGCTGATTGCGCGCGCCGTGTTCTCCGTGGAAACGCCCATCTCGCTTCCGACCGAGCCGAGGGTGGCGTCCGAGTCCTTGACCTTGCCGATGATTTCCTGGAATTTTATGATGAATTTGTTGACCGAATCGACGAGCTGGTTGAAGACGGGAAGCCACGACTTCGTTCTCATAGTGACGCGCTTGGTCAGGTCCGCGTTTCCGCTCGAAAGCTCGGCGACGGCGGAATTCAAAATCGCAAGCTGGGAGATGATGTTGACCATCGCGAGCGCAAGGACCACAATCACCAAAATGATGACGACGCTTGTGGCAATCGGAATCACCGCGTTTCTCCAGAAGTCCGCCATCGTGTAGCCGACGAAAAGCACCATGTGCCAGCCGACGAGATTAATCGGAGCCAAAAGATATTCGCCGTCAGAGACCGACTCGAAAGCGAGCTCCGTGGGCTTGCTGTTGGTTTCCGCCAAATGCGGGAATTCGTCGAGCACGGAAAGCTTCTTGTCAAGAATCGACTCGTCCAAACTGCCGGTGATTTCCATCTGGTCATTGTAAAGGTACATCGTGATTTTAGAATCGAGACCTTCGTAAATCTGCTTAATCATGTTCGTGAGCGGAATGCCCGTGCCGACCACGCCAATCGGCCTTCCGTTGTCGCGCACTACCGCGTTCACCCACAAATTCGTGATTTTTAGCGACGGGTTGTAGTTGATGTTGAAGTTGTACTCCTCCGTCTCGTACATGGTCATCTTGTACCAATATTCGTCGGGGTTGTCGGGGTTGACGACGTATCCGTATTCCATGTTGCTCCAGAATTCCTTGTTCGCGTCGGAGACCCAGAAGATTGACTTTGAAAGGAAGGACTCCTTGAATGACCCGAAGTCGCGGTAGGCCGCCTCTCGGGAAACGGGGTCGTCGGGATTGAGGAGGAAGTCCTTGATTGAAGGCATCTTCATCATCTGCCGCACGAGAGTCAGCTGCTCGTTCATCGCCGCCTCAAACTCGACGGAGCGGATGCGCGCGTGGACCTCCATGTCGTCCTTTATGTTGAGCGTGAAGGTGCTACGCGCGATTTTGTTTACCACAAAGTAGTCGCCCACCGCGACCACAAGCGCAATCACCACGCCGATACAGATTTTCGTTGCCCTTTTCATCCTGAAGACCTCACTAAATGTGTGAAATAAAAGAATCAATATGGGAAAATTATAGTGCGGATTCGGAAAAGAATCCACAACCATACCTTCCGCTGTTTCTCAATTGGTAAGATGACTGCCTGACAGTTTTTCCTTTTTGAGTGCAATTACTTGACCGAATCCATTGAAAAAGGTAAAGTTGAGGAAGTTGCTCGCCCGGGTGGCGGAATTGGCAGACGCGCTAGGTTCAGGTCCTAGTGAGG
>CALFJF010000005.1 GCA_937877535.1 uncultured Treponema sp. | reverse complement strand
AAGCGGCTTTTTTCACGCTCGGGTCGAGGTCGATTTTGCCTTTTGCGGGCTTTCCGTCTTTGGTGAGGCCGGGCTTTGTGCCTTTAAGCACTTGGTCGATAATCGACGCGACTTCTTTCATCTCGCTTTCGCCCATGCCGAGCGTGGTGAGCGCGGGAGTGCCGAGCCGTAAGCCGCTCGTCCACCATGCTCCGTTTTTGTCGTAGGGAAGCGCGTTTGCGTTTGCCGTTACGCCGCATGCAAAGAGCGCGGCCTCTGCCTGTTTTCCAGTTAAGCCGTAAGAAGTGACATCGGCGAGCATGAGGTGATTGTCCGTGCCGTCAGTCTGCAAGCGAACGCCCAAGTCCTGCAACGCCTTTGCGAGAGCCTGCGCGTTTTTGACGACATTCTGCGCGTATTCTTGGTATTCTTTTGTGTTCGCTTCTTTGAACGCGATTGCCTTTGCCGCCATCACATGCGGAAGCGGACCGCCAAGCACCATCGGGCAGCCTTTGTTCACATAGTCGGCGAATTCTTTTTTGCAGAGAATCATTGCCCCGCGCGGGCCACGCAGCGTTTTGTGCGTGGTGGTCGTCACAATGTCCGCCCATTTTACGGGGTCGTAGTCGCCCGTAAACACTTTTCCCGCAACAAGCCCCGCAAAGTGCGCCATATCCACCATGAGCACCGCTCCGCACTTGTCGGCAATCTCACGGAACCGCTTAAAATTGATTTTGCGCGGATAGGCAGAATAGCCCGCGAGCAAAATGAGCGGGCGCACTTCCAGCGCCTGCTTTTCAATCGCGTCGTAGTCGAGCAAGCCCGTTTTTTCGTCCACGCCGTAGGGATGACTTTCAAACATGCGCGCGCTCACATTCATCTTGTAGCCGTGAGTCAGGTGTCCGCCACAAGAATAGTCCAAGCCCATCAACTTTTGGTTTCCAAACCGCTTGCGAAGTTCAGCAAACTGCTCATCAGTCAAATCGTTCAGGCTTTTTACGCCCAGTTCTTCCAGCGTCGGCGTTTCCACCTTTGCGGACAAAATCGCCCAGTACGCCACCAAGTTGGTGTCCGCGCCCGAATGCGGCTGCACGTACGCATAATCCGCACAGAACAGTGCTTCCGCCTCGCGCGCCGCCGTATTTTCGACAGAATCGACATTCACGCAGCCGCCGTAATAGCGATGCTCAGGGTAGCCTTCGGCATATTTATCGGTGAGCAAGTTTCCCATTGCCGCCTGAACCGCGAGCGAACAATAGTTTTCAGAAGCAATCAATTTGAGGTGGCTTCGCTGATTCTGAATCTCATTTACGACCGAAGCCGCGATGTTCGGATTAACAGATGCAACCTGCTGCAAATTCGCAACATAGGCACACATGGCGGCAGTCGGTTTGTTGCCGCAAGACGAAAGATAATTTTCCAATGGGGTAGCCATAATTTTCTCCAAAAGTTTTCAAAAAGATTTTTATATTGTACAAAAAAATCGACTCTATTTCCACAGCGCAAGGTCAAACGAAGATTCCGCCACATTTTCCGTTTTGTCGTCGAGGAGACTAAAAAAATCGAGCGCAGTCGCCTTTTCAACTTCATCAACGCTCACGGCAAAATCCCAAAATTTTTTCCCCTTGCACTCGTCGTTCGGAATGATAAATCCCAGCGCGAGCACGTCGTTGCCGCTTTTTGCAAGAACGACTTTGTAATATTTTTCAGGAACGGAAACGTTACTCGCACCGATTTTTTTGAATTTTCCTGCCGATTTATCGAGAATCGGTCCTGAAACCACGTAAACGCGGGAAAATTTTTGCGCCCAAACTCGAACTTGCTCTTCCAAAAGTCGCCAAATGCCACGATTAAACGCGCCTGCTTGCGGACTCATATTGCTCATGTAAAACGTTTCGCTCATCGCGTCCGAAGAAAAACTCATGTCAGCAGCGGGCGTTAAATGTCCGCGGTCGTAGCCAGAACTTTTGTAGTCTTTGAGAGTCGCAGAACCTGTCTTTATTTCTGGGTCTTCCCTAAAATCGTTTGAACGAGATGCGTTTTTCACCAAATTTGAAGAATCAAGAACGTAAGCCGACCATTCCGCTTGCTCGTAACTTTCGCGGTAACAAAGCGAGTAATACAAAAAATCGCGCCGTTGATGGTCTTTTGCGCCGTGGTTTCCTGCGCAAACGGGGATTTCAAGTCCTTTAGGAAAATCTAAAGCATCTTGATTTTCCGACTGAAAAGAAGGCGTGGTGCTTTCGCTTTGCGTTTGCGTTTGAACAGACGTGATTGAATCAAAAAACTGCGCAAGTTCGTCTGGCAGTGTGCCGTTTGACCTGCAATGCTGCGCCAAAAGAACAAACGCAATCACAGCCAAAATAAAAATTACATTTTTCAAAAAATGATTCTTTTGTGTCTTTTTTCCACGATTTTTTTTCGATTTTGCCATTTTTTCCTCCAAATCCAAACGGTCAAATTTTGCTTTTTCATTCAATTTGTATCATTTTTTGCCTTTTTGGAAAACTGGAGTTTTTTTGAACGAGCAATTTCAAAAATAACTCCGCTTAGAACGCAATAAAACCGTTGAGAAAAGAATTCAAAGAGTTTAGAATCGTACTTATTACGAGGATTCTTATGGGAAAACTTTTTATTCCAGATATTTACGAAAGCGCACTCGGCGAGCACGAAACGGAGCACGCGATTGCGGCAATCAAGGACTTCTTTCAGAACGACCTTTCGACGGAACTCAATTTAACGCGAGTTACAGCCCCGCTTTTTGTTCCCGCGGGAACTGGTCTTAACGACAATTTGAACGGAGTCGAAAAGCCCGTTTCGTTTGGC
The DNA here is from genome assembly GCA_937877535.1 of uncultured Treponema sp. Classification (GTDB taxonomy): domain Bacteria; phylum Spirochaetota; class Spirochaetia; order Treponematales; family Treponemataceae; genus Treponema_D. The sequence goes on along the minus strand of CALFJF010000005.1, from coordinate 68,918 downwards.
GTAAAAGATTTGGGCGGGCGCGAAATGGAAATCGTCCATTCGCTTGCAAAATGGAAGCGCGTCAAAGTTACAGAAATGAATCTAAATCCAGGATTCGGCATTTACACCGACATGAACGCAATCCGCGCGGACGAAGAACTCGACAATATTCACTCGCTTTATGTTGACCAATGGGATTGGGAAATGGCGATTGAAGAGCAAGACAGAACCGTCATGTTTTTGAAAGACGTTGCGGCTCGAATTTTTAAGTGCATAAAGCGCACGGAATTTTTTATCTACGACCGCTGGGACAAAATCAAGCCGTTTTTGCCGCAAGAAATCAAATTCATTTTTGCAGACGACCTTCAAAAAAAATTCCCGAATCTTTCGCCCAAAGAGCGCGAAGCGGAAGTGTGCCGCAAATTTGGAGCAGTGTTTTTAATCGGAATTGGCGGAAAACTGCCAGACGGCACGATTCACGACGGAAGGTCGCCTGATTACGACGATTGGATTACCGAAACAGGCGACGGTCATCGCGGGTTAAACGGCGACCTTTTGGTCTGGAATCCGATTTTGCAAAACGCATTTGAACTTTCTTCAATGGGAATCCGTGTAAACGCAGAAAGTCTTTCTGCCCAACTCGAAGAGCGCGGCTGCACCGAACGCGCGGAACTTCCGTTCCACAAAAAACTCCTTTCTGGCTCTCTTTCGCTTACAATGGGCGGAGGAATCGGGCAAAGTCGCCTGTGCATGTTCCTTCTTAGAAAAGCGCACATCGGAGAAATCCAAGTGAGTATGTGGAGCGACGAAGACCGCGCCGAATGTAAAAAGCACGGAATCAATTTGCTCTAAAACCGAGCCTCCCGTCAAAAACGGCGGGAGGATTTTTTTTGTTATAAAAAATCATACTGTTCATTTTTATCAAACTGTCAAAAAAATCATACCATTTTTCGTTTTTATTTTGACGAATCGATACAAATAAAAAAAATCTTCAAAATCCTTCAAAAACGTTGAAAGAAAACGGCAGCGCGTTATCATTTTTGCGCTTTTTCTGCATTTTTTTGATTTTCAAAAAGTTGGCATAAAATTTGCAACGTATTTGACATCGCTTTGTTGTTCAAGGAAACGCGAAAAACAGTACGCAAAAGCCTAAAACGTCGTTGGCGAAAGGCTCGTTTCCTAAAAAATCACGCGGCGACTTTAGCCGTTTTTAGAAGGAGTTTACTATGAAAAACGAAAAAGAACTCTATCTGGCATATTTGCATGACATTCAGCGTTACAAGTTGCTTTCTGCGCAAGAGGAGGAAGAACTTTCACGGAAAATCGAAGACGGGGACAATGTGGCATTCAAAAAACTGGTGAACGCAAACCTTCGGCTTGTGGTAAGCATTGCAAAAAAATTCGGAACGTCCACAAAATTCTCCGCGATGGATTTGATTCAAGAAGGAAATTTGGGGCTTATGACTGCGGCAAAAAAATATCATTATTCGTTTAGCACCAAATTTTCAACGTATGCGTATGCTTGGATTTTCCAGTATATGCTTAGATTCGTACACAATAAGACTGGAATGATTGAAATTCCGCATAGAAAAGAGGAACTTTTGAGGCAAATCGAGGGCGCAAAATCGGAACTTAGAAAAAGTTTTGGACGAGAACCGACGGCGGAAGAAATCGCTGCTTTCCTTGAGTTGCCAAAAGAGGAAATTAAATCTGCCGTGTCGTGCGATTTTTCGTACACGAGCATGGACGTTTTGTGTTCCGACGACGGAACGGAAACGCTCGGCGAGTTGCTTCCCGACATGACGTTCAATCCTGAGCGCGAGTATCTTGAAAAGGAAGCGAGAATCGACGTGGCAGATTTGCTCAAGATTCTTCCAGAAAAAGAGCGCATTGTGATTTTTGGGCGGTACAATTTTGCCCGCCATCAACGCTCTGCAACGCTCCGCGAAATCTCCGAATCGCTTGGCGTTTCAGCAGAAACCGTGAGGCAAATGGAAATGCGGGCGGTAAAACGACTCAAACTCGCTTGCGCAGTCTGAAAAAATCAAAAAGCTCCGTTTAATGCGGGGCTTTTTTTGACCTTTTCTAAAACGAAAGTTTCAAAGAGATTTATTGAGTAAAATCGTCAAACAACATAAAATGAGTCTGCGTAATAAAGAGGATTTTATGAGCGAGCGAAAAAAATTGTACGCGCTTTCGGGAGCACTCGTTGCGATTTGCGCACTATTTTTTATATTAAATGCCATTTCTTCAAAAAAAAGCAGCGATTTTTCAAAAGAAGAACGCTCAAATGAACAAAACAAACAACAAATCGAGCAAAAAAACAAAGAAACGTCAGAAAGCGAATCAAAAAAAGACGAAGATGCTCCGAAATCCGCATTTTTGATTCCAAAAGCAAAAAACGGCGCGACAATCGCGCTCATTCTTGATGACGCGGGGCAAAATACGGAATTTTTGTCTCGCTACACGTCCCTTCCGTTTCCGTTTGCGGTTTCGGTTTTGCCAGAATTGCCACACACAAAAGAATGTGCCGCCCTTGTGCGAAAAAGCGGAAAAGAATTGATGCTTCATCAGCCAATGCAGTCTGAAAATCTTTCGCTTTATCCAGGACCAGGCTCAATTCAGCCTGAAATGACAACGAGCGAAATCGCAGCGATTATCGAAAAAAATCTTGAAAATCTTGGCGGTGGTGTTCGCGGAATGAACAATCACGAAGGCTCGCTGATTACGGCGAATGCGGTCAAAATGGGCGCGGTTCTTGAACTGTGCAAAAAACGCGGGATTTATTTTCTTGATTCTCGAACAACGACGCAAAGCGCGGCAAGCGCGGTTTCGCTCGAAATGGATATTCCGATTCTTGAGCGAAACGCGCCGTACATCGACAACGAAATCGACAGAGAAAAAATGCTTTCCCGCATTTACGAAACGCTCAATTTTGCAAACGCGCACGGGCAAGCAATCGTAATCGCTCACGTGGACAAAAGCGCGAATATTCTTCCCGCGCTGCTTTTGGAACTGTACCCGCATTTGATTCAAAATGGCTACCGTTTTACAACGCCGAGCACACTTCTAAAAAAAACAGCGGAATAGACAAAAAAAAGGAACTGAGCATGAAAATTCTTGGAATCGAAACGAGTTGCGACGAAACGGCTTGCGCCATAGTTGAAGACGGAAAAAAAATCTTGAGCAACATCGTTGCAACGCAAATCCCGTTCCATAAAATATATTCTGGAGTCGTTCCAGAAATCGCGTCAAGAAAACACGCCGAGTGGATTTTACCCGTCGTGCGTCGCGCTCTTTCAGAAGCACATCTTTCTCCGTCCGAAATTGACGCGGTGGCAGCAACAAATCGTCCGGGGCTTTTGGGAAGTCTTATCGTTGGACTCACGTTCGGAAAATCGCTTGCGTGGAGTCTCAAAAAACCGTTTATCGCGGTGAATCACATGATGGGGCATCTGTACGCGGCGCATTTGGAGCAAGATATTCCATATCCATACATTGGACTTCTTGTTTCTGGCGGACACACGATTATCGCAAAGGTAAACGATTTTGACGACCTAGAGGTTTTGGGAACGACGATTGACGACAGCGTGGGCGAAGCGTTCGACAAAGTGGCAAAATTCTACGGACTTGGATACCCTGGCGGTGTAATCATTGACAAACTCGCCCGCGCAGGAGATAAACGCGCGTTTGATTTTCCCGTCGCAAAAATCGACAAAAAAGAAGGGCATCGCTACGACGTTTCGTTTAGCGGGCTAAAAACCGCAGTAATTCATCAAGCGGACACTTTTTTGAAAGAAGGATACGAAAAAAATCCAGAAAACATTTGCGCCTCTTTTCAGGAAGTTGCGTGTCGCACAATTACAAGCAGACTTTTTCGCGCCGTGGACGACACGGGCTTAAAAACGATTGTTGCAGGTGGTGGCGTTGCCGCAAACAGTCGCCTTCGGGAACTCCTTTTTGAAAGAAATGACCTCACGTGCATTTTTCCGCCATTAAATCTCTGCGGAGATAACGGCGCGATGATTGCGGGCGTTGCCTATCATCTTCTTTCTCGCGGCGAAAAAAGCGACTTAGACACAACGGCGTTCGCTCGCATTCCGCAATTCAAACGAGGACTTCAAAATCTCTCCGAATTTGGAAGGCGATAATTTCTCAAAATCGATTCTCGTCGTGCGTTGTTTTTAGATTGTCTTAATGGTATAATTTTTTGCGTTATGAGCAAATACATTCTTGTTACAAGTGGCGTATGTTCAGGACTGGGAAAAGGTGTTGCAACAAGCGCAATCGGAAGTCTTCTTGAATCTGGCGGGTTAAAAGTCGCTCTTATGAAATGCGACCCATATATAAATATAGATGCTGGCACTATAAGCCCGTATCAGCAAGGCGAAGTTTTTGTTACAGAAGACGGAGCGGAAACCGACAGCGACCTTGGAAATTATTCGAGATTCACAAACGTTTCTTTGAGTACGGAAAATCTTGTTACAATCGGGAAAGTCTACGATTCTGTCATAAAAAACGAGCGCATGGGAAGGTACAACGGGCGCACGGTACAAGTCATTCCGCACATCACCGACGAAATTAAGCGGCGAATTATGGCAATGGGCGCGAGAACTGGCGCGGATGTTGTAATCGTTGAAATCGGTGGAACGGTTGGCGACATTGAGTCGATTCCGTTTTTGGAAGTGGCGCGACAACTTTCGCGCGAGCAAGGCAAAACAAATTGCCTTACGATTCATCTTACGCTCGTGCCGTCGATAATCGGAAATGAACTCAAAACAAAACCCACGCAACAATCTGTCAAAAAATTGCAAGAAACGGGCATTCAGCCAGACATTTTGCTTTGCCGTTGTGACAGAATGTTGGACGAAGAGAACAAACGAAAAATCGCGATGTTTTGCAACGTTGGAGAAAACGCGGTTTTTACGTCAACCGATATTGAAAAATCGGTCTACGAACTTCCGATTTTGTTTCATAATCAAGGACTCGATTCAAGAATCATTGAAAAACTTGGTTTTGACGGCGTAAAACCAAACGCAGACAGTTGGATTTCGTTTATCAAAAAACTCGAAGAGCCGTCAAAGGAAAAGCGAACGCACCTTACGATTGCAATGGTTGGAAAAAAGGACTATCTCGACGATTGCTTTAAGAGCGTGCGCGAAAGCCTTTTTCACGCGGCGGTTACGAGTTTTAACGCGGAATTTGAAATCAAAAAAATCGACGCAGAAAAACTGGAAGAAAAAGCCGACATTTCGCCATTTTTTGAAGGAATCGACGCGATTGTGATTCCTGGAAATTACGGGCAGCGCGGATTTTTGGGACTGTTGCAAACCGTTCGATACGCGCGTGAAAACGCGATTCCGTTTTTGGGAATTGACCTTGGAATGCAACTCATGGCGATTGAGTCAGCGAGAACGCTTTTGTCTTGGGCGGATGCCGATTCCACGGAGTTTATGAAAAATGCAAAACACGCGGTGATTTCGCTTCCAGAAGAGCAAACGGGCACGATTTCCGCGGGAATTATGAAACTCGGAGCGTCAAACGTGCGAATCAAAAAATCGTCAAGGCTTTTTGAGATTTACGGCTCGCAAACGATAAGCGAACGTCATCGCTCAAAATACACGTTTGACAGAAAATACGCGCACGACTTGGAAGAAGTGGGGCTTTTGGTTACGGCAACAAGCGAAGAGGACGGGCAAACAGAAGCGTTTGAATGGAAAGGGCATCCATGGGGAATTGGGGTGCAGTTTCATCCCGAATTCCGCTCACGACCTACAAAACCGCATCCGCTTTTTACCAATTTTTTGGGCGCGGCAATCAAAAGAAAGCAAAAATGACAAATCGACTCGTTTTTACATTCGTTTTTCTCATTTTGATTTCGTCTTGTTCTCTCAATTATGCAAAAGAGGAAAATCCCGAAGCGACCGTTCCAGAATTCATCTTTTCAAATTCAACGTTTTCAAGAACCGAAATTGGAAAAACAACGATGAAATTCGCTGCGCAAAAAATCGAGCGGTACAAGGCGGACGGCATTTCCGTGGCAAAAGACGTTGCATTCAAAACGTTTAGCAAAGATGGAGAAGCGGAAACGGAAGGCAAAAGCGAGCGCGTCATCGCGGATTCTCAAAACGAGTTGTACGTTCTTTTGGGCGGAATCGAGATGAATTTGGTTCAAGACGAAATGAAAATCGAAGCGGAAAGTTTGCATTTTGACAGAAAAAACGAGCAAATTACGAGCGGACTTTTTCAAGCGGTAACGATTCACAAAAAAGACGCAGACATTACAGGAACGGGCTTTAGCGCGAGCGGAATCAGCAAAACGTTCCAATTTTTGAATGACGTTTTTGGAACGATTGAAACGAGCGAGGACGAAGAAGAATCAGAAGGCGCGTCTTGAAATTTTCAAAAAGTGCGTCATTTTTTTTTAGTGCAATATGGATAAAAAAATACAAAAAATCGCAAAAATTATTTTTTTCTTTACGATTCTCCCTTCTTTTTCTGAAAAAATTTCGTTCAGCGCGGATTCTATGTCTGGAAGAACGGGAAGTAAAAACGACGACACGCGCTTAATCGGAAATGCACACGTAAAAACCGAAACAATGGAAATCAGCGCGGAGGAAATCACGCTTTCAGGAGAGAATTTTCGCTACATTCTTGCAGAAGGACGAGTGGAAGGCGTGAACTCTGAAAGTGAACTTGAGTTTTCATGCGGGAAAATGAAATACGACCGAAAGTCAAAAATCGCGTTTCTTGAAGAGGCGGTTCATTTAATCGACACAAAAAACGACGTTACGGCGGACGCGCAAATCATCGAGTACAATCAAGAAACCGACGTTGCCGTTATGCAAATCGGCGTAAAAATCGTGCAAAAAGACAACGTTTGCACAAGTGCGCACGCAATTTATCGAAAAACCGAGCAAACGCTTGACATGAGCGGAAATCCAAAAATCGTTCAAGGAGAGGATACGTTTCGGGCGCAAGAAATTTCGCTCAATCTTGAAAACGACGAAATTACGCTTGACGGGCGCGTAAGCGGAACGGTAACGGACACAAAAAACGACGAAGAAAAGGAACAAGAAAAGTGAGCGACGAACAAGAATCTCGCATTTTTGAAAATGAAAAAACCGAAAAAAAGCACGTTTTGAAAGCCGAAGAACTCAAAAAGGTTTTTGGAAAAAAGACTGCGGTAAATAGCGTTTTTTTTGAAGTTCATTCTGGCGAAATTGTGGGGCTTTTGGGACCAAACGGCGCGGGAAAAACGACGAGTTTTTACATGGTCGTGGGATTTCACAAACCGACGGCGGGAAGAATTATGCTTGACGCAGAAAACATCACAAGCCTTCCCATGTACAAACGCGCACGTCTTGGAATTTCGTATCTGCCACAGGAAGCGAGCATTTTCAAAAAACTGTCGGTCGAAGAAAATATTTACTCGATTCTTGAAACTCGAAAAGACATTTCGCGCGCTCAAAAAAAAGAAATGCTCGAAAGCCTCATCGAAGAGTTCCACATTGGACACATCAGAAAGCAGCCAGGATTTACGCTCTCTGGCGGTGAGCGGCGGCGCACGGAAATCGCTCGCTCGCTTGCAATCGAGCCGAAGTTTCTTCTTTTGGACGAGCCGTTCGCGGGCATTGACCCGATTGCCGTTGCGGACATCAAAGGAATTATTCGACATCTCGCAAAGCGAAACATTGGCATTTTAATCACCGACCACAACGTGCGAGACACGCTCGAAATCACGGAGCGGGCGTACATTGTCAACAAAGGCGAAATCCTCGTTTCTGGAAGTCAAGAGCAAATTATCGAAAATCCCGATGCGAGGCAGATTTACCTCGGCGAGAATTTTCACATGTAAGGAAAAAAATGGACGTTTTTTTTATGCGGCACGGCGAAACCGACTGGAACGTGCAAAAAAGGCTTCAAGGCAGAACGGACAAACCTTTGAATCAAAACGGCATTGCCTTAGCGCAAAAAGAAGCAGAAAATTCGGCAAAAAAGCGGCATTTCGTTTGATTTTATTTTTTCAAGTCCGCTTTTTCGAGCAAGTAAAACCGCAGAGATTTTTTCAAAGCAGTTTTCTGCGCCGCTTTTTTTGGACGACAGGCTTTTGGAATTTTCTTTTGGAAACGCGGAAGGACACACGTTTGACGAAGTGAAAAAATCAAACGAGTTTTTGCACATAAAAAATTGGTTTGAGCAGCCAGAAAAATACAAAGCGAGCAAAGGTTCTGAATCTTTTGAGGATTTTTTTAATCGAACGTCGTCTTTTCTTTCTGATATGTGCCTTCTTGAGCAAAGCGGCAAAGTTCGTTCCGTTTTAATCGTTTGCCACGGCGGAGTCGTTCGCGCATTCATTTCGATTATGAAAAACTTGCCACTTTCAGACTTTGCGCGGGCAAAAATTCCAAATTGCGCTCTCAACAAAGCGACCGTTCAAAACGGCATTTTTAAAGTTGAGTACACCGCGCGTCTTTTTTAATTTGCCCCCTACTCGCGCTCTTCAAAGATTTCCGCGCCCTCGCTTAAAAACGCGCCATCATCTGTTTCTGCACTTTTTTGATTTGAAAAAAGATGAAACGTTCCTCCCGAAAGTTCAATCGAATGTGCTTTTTTCTTGGAAACGTGGCTCGTTTTTGTTTTGAGCGCGGTGGAATTGTTGTACAAAAAAAATGTGCCAGAAGATATAAAAATCGAGTTGTCCGCTTTGATTCCGTTTTTTGAATTCAAAAAATACGCAACAAACTGTTTGTCCTTTTCGACTTCGAGGCTTTCGCATTTTAACGCCGAACCGTTTTTTGTTCCTTGAACGACCAATTTTCCGCTTCCTTTGATTTTCACGTCGTCCGCTTCAATTCCGTGGCAACTTCCGCCGCACACAAAAAGTTCCCCGCTTCCGCCCAAAATGAGCGTGCGATTTGATTGCAATGCGCCTGTGCGCGAAAAATTGAATCCTGTAGAAACAATATAATTTTTGCTTTTGCGAACGCTTGCAATTTCAGTCTTTGCGTTGCATTTTAGCGCGCTTTTTCCCTCGCGGTTTTCCAAAAATGCACCGTCGAGTTTCAAAATCGTATTTTTTGTGGAGCAAACGATTTGCCCGTCAAAATAACCAGAAATCGTGTACGTTGCGTCTTCGCGCTTTGGGGCAATCACGATTTTTCCTTTTGAAAACGAAACGCCGTCCGTTGGAGTTATCAAAATGTCAGAGCGAAACGAGGCGCGTTCTGATTCAAAATCGATTTTCATTTTTGGCTCGATTTTTTTTTCAAGGCACGACGAAAAAAGGCAAACAAAAACGCACAAAAACAAAAAAATCTTTTTCATCATTTTCTCCGCAAAAACTCGACTTGCTAGAGGACGGAAGAAAGCAAATCGTCTGGATTTTCGAGAATTACGTTCAAATTGCCGTTTCTTGTGCGAACTTCGTCGATAAACGCCTTTGAATCAAACTCCGCTTTTGGTTCAATAAAATAAGAAATTGTAAAAAGCGACCCCATGTTGCTCGTTTTGACATTTTTTACGCTCCATTTTTTTAAAAAACGCGAAAAAACGTCGTCAAAAACGTTTTTATAATTCATATCTTCGGGAATCGTGATTTTAAGAATTTGAGTTTGATTCGTTTTCCAAAATCTCGAAAGAAGGCAAAAAAGCGCACCCACAAAAATCACAAGCGCAAAACCGATAAAATATTCTTGCAATCCAACCACGAGTCCCGCCGCTGCCGCAAAAAAAACAAACAGAATATCGCGCGAATCTCCCGGAATGCTTCTAAATCGAACGAGCGCGAACACGCCCGCAAGCGAAAGCGTCTTTTTTAAGTCCGTGGCAACATACGGAATTATGACCGCCATTATCACAGGAAGCAAAAGCACGGTAAGAACAAAATGTTTTGACACCCGTTTTTCTTTGCTCGAAAAACAATACGAAGCCGACATAATAATTCCTAAAATCAACGCCATGAGCATACTAAAAAGGATTCTTCGTCCGCTTTCCGTAATCAAAAATCCATTTGCAATATTATCCATAAAAAACTCCTCAAAATGATTGATTTTTTGATTTTTTTTCGCAAAATCGCTTGTATTCAGTTCCATATTTTGAAAATGAAACCTGAAAAATCCGCCGTTGAGAAAGAAATCGCACAAACCACAGCGGAAACGCCCGAAACGCCTTTGCTTCCATGAGATACTGCCCTGCTTTCAAAAGTTGCTCGCCATAAGAAGGCGAATCCAAACGCAAATTCTCGCGCCGAGTTTGAATATTCGTATCGATTGTCAATCGAAAATCCGAATTGTTTTTTTCAAAAAACGCAAGGCGGTCATAAGAAATGAACACGCGCGGCTTTAGCGGATAAAAGTGCATGATGTAGTCAATTTCGCGCATAACTTGCGCGTTTTGTTTGACGCTCGGTTTTTCGGGAACGCGAAGGTCATCAAAATAGTTGTAAACCTCACCGAGCAAAAAATTCGTTCGCCGCTTATTCACAACGCCCTCAAATTTCTTTTTGCTTTCAAGGAAAACTTTGTCAGAAAGCGAAACTTGCCCGTAACTGCGAAGTCTGATTTTTTCTTTGAAAATCGGTTTTTCAAGCGATTTTCTGATTAACTCATCCGATGGCGTGTCAAGGTACAGATTGCTTATCGGGTACGTTTTTCCGTCTTTATTAAAAGCGTCCGCGTCCATGTACGTTCCGATTATCGAAAGCAGTGCCTCTTTGTCGTCGTCGCAAAGCATATATTTGACTTCGCGCCGATTAAAAACCTCGATTGCCATTTTTTTCCTTTTGATTTTGGACTAAAACTTCTTTTTGAATTTGTACGTGTACGAAAGCGGAATCGAAACGGACGAAAGCCCGTGAAAACGCGCCGTGTTAAAATCAAGGCGAATTCCGCCGTTTATATTGCCGCGTTTTTGTGGCAATGAAACTTGCATTTTTGGATAAATCGTAAAATACGTTGAGTCCGCATCGCGAAACATTCCCCGTATTTTGATGCTCAATTCAGTTTCGACGTTTTTTGAAATGTCGTAGGAAAGTCGGATTCCCGTAAAAAACGGAACTGCCTCGTGCTCAAATTCGTCGGTGCGCTTTGGCTTTCCGTTTTTGTATTTTACGATTGTTCCGCCGCGAATTATTGTTTTTATCTTAGTTTCAGAAAGGTTTCCGTCGGCATCGTAATATTTTATTTTTCCGATATATTCGTTTGTAAGACCTGAAAGAAAATCCGCATAAAACCCAAAACCGCTTTGCGTTTTGTAACCGCCAGAAAACGCGAGCGCGTATTTTGTGGACTGCTTTTTGAACTCGTCCACGCCACTCCGCTCAACTCGCGTCTCTGGAAGGTAGTCTGAATCGGTAAAATTATAGTAGAAATGTGCGTTCAAAACGAGATTTTTGTTTCCTGTGTAGCCCAAAAACGCGCCAAACTTTCGCTCGTCGCGATTTACCGCATGAGATGTGAACGCAAAATCAAATCCGTCCAAAAGTCCAACGTCAAATCCAAAGTCAACCGCCGCCTCCGTGTCGCTGCCGTCTGGATACATTGTTGCTCCAGCCGCTGCCTTCATATATCCGTTGCCCGCTTCCCCAAATGACAAGGCACTTGTTGCCCCAAACGCAAACCCGTTTGAAAGAACTGCGGCGGAAGAAGAACCAAAATACTTGTCATGCCCAAGCGAATCGGTGAGAAGCCGCCCCCACTTCGTGGTGTCGTCCGAAGCCGCAAAATACGCCGACTGCACCGCAAATCGCTTTCCGTAAGAGTTTCCAGCAATAAAGCCGATTTTTTTGTCAAACGGCTCAAAATGCACAAATCCCGTTGGAGAAAAAAGAAACTTCGATTCAGCGTCGTCCGCAGTGGAATACAAAGCCTCCAATCGAAGCCGCGCATCCACCAATTTGCTTTCAAAATCTAACTGAAATTGGTCGCCGAACGAAAACACATTTTCAGAAATCGTTTTTCCTTCAATGTCTGTTTGACGAGTATGCGAAAAAACGTCGTAATCGCCAAACTCGTCTAAATCCGCGCCAATCGTATTTTTGATTGTGATTTTTGATTTTTCCGAAAACGCCATCGCCGAAAGAGCCACAAACGCAATGAACAAAACTCGTCGTTTCATAAGGTAATTCCTATCCGCGCAATTTCTAAAATCGCATTTTTCTATTAGGTCCGCCGCCAAATCCGCTAGAATTTCCGCCCATGCTTCCGCCAGATGAAGAACTGCTGTACGAACTAAGCGAAACTGATGTGCTTCCTGCGCTTCCGCCAACAGAAACTAAGTCGTCAAAATAAGTCGTGCTCCCCGCTGTTGCTCCTGATGTGAGTGCCGTTGAGACATCTATAGAAGAACCTGACACCACGATTCCGCTTCCGTAACCGCTTGTGCTTGAAGGCGTCTTGAATGTGTAAACGGTATCTCCGACGGTAAGACCGTAGGTCGTGTCCTCCGACCAACTTGAAGCCGAATAGCAATTCTGCGTGAGCGATGAGCCGTCTTCGAGCGGGCCTAAAGCCATGACCACGCCACCTGAGATGTACAATTTGTAGCCGCCTTCGGTGTTTGCGTCGATTGATTTTTCTGGACTCGTTGAGCCGATTGCGTAGACAACGCCGCCTTTGATGTACAAATTGCCGTTTGAATCCAATCCGTCGTTGTTGACTGCATAGCCGCACACATAGCCGCCGCTGATTGTAAAATGTGAGGCCGCGTTGATTCCGTCGTCTGCATCGCTTTTGCCGTACACTTCGCCGCCAGTTATGTCAATCGTGCTTTTTGATTCAATCGCTTCGTGGCTCGCGCTTTTTGCGTAGAGTTTTCCGCCCGTTATGCTGATTGCGCCGTTCACTTTTACGCCCTTTGCCGACGCGCTTGCCGAAGAAGTCGAGGTCGAAGTCGCGCCAGGCGCACTTTCTTCGCTTCCCGGTGGAGTTCTTCCCGCTCTTTCAAACCGTCCGCCGTTTCTATTAAAAGCGGGCGCAAAACCAAGCCCCGCCTCAAATTCAGGCGGAGGAGGCATTCTCAAAAATTTATTGCCACTGCTTCCGATATTTGAGCCTTGCGCATCCACACCCACCGTGCCATCTGATTGCGTATACGTTCCGTCCACCTTAAGTCCTTTGCTTCCGTTGCCGTTGGCAGTCCCCGTAACCGTTCCGCCGCTCACTGTCATATTTCCGTCCACATTGATGCAGGCAGGTGAATTGTAGTCGCCCTCGGTGGAATCATACGTTGCGACAGCGGTAGACGTAAGCGTATATGTTCCGCTCTCAATAGAAAGGTTTGCTTTTGTCGCAATGCAACTCTTGTAGTTCTGTGTTATCGTTAGCGTTCCCGTGCCGTTAGAAGACACAAGGGCAAGGCCTCCCTTGCAGTAAAGCGTTCCTTTGTTGTCGCTGTATGAACTGTAATCACTGCTGTAATTTCTTCCATCGTTGAGCGTGTTCGTACCCGTCAAAAAGACTGAAGCCGCACCGCCTTTGGTCATGTCAAGGCACGGGTAGTTTGTAGAAGTGATTGAAACATTGTCAAGATACACGCCCACTTCGTATTCCGTTGTGGTCTGAATTTTCACGCCGCCCGAAGTCTGAGTTCCGCTCAAATATACAGCAAGATTTTCCGTGGCATCTGCCGCGTCCACGCGAATCACGCCCGTCGATTCTCCAGAATCGGTTTGCGTGTATTTGACTTTGACCGTTTCGTCAAAAAAGTCCGTTGAAGTCGTTGTGATTTCTGCCCAATTTTCGTTATCCGAAGAAACTTTTGCGTTTGTCAAGTCGATGTAAATCGCGTTGCTTGCCGAAAAATCGCTTCCACTCGCGTTTTCGCTTGACGATGAACTTGACGAATTCTCGTCTTCATCCGCCTCCAAAACGCACGTTGCAAAACCAAACGAAAAAAGCAAGAGAATCAAAAGCGCGAGAAGAATTTTTTTCATAAAAACTCCCTTTTTTTGAAATTGTTCGGGATTTTATCATTTTTCAAAACGATTCAGAATTTTTTTTCAGAAACAAAAATTTCTAAAACCGTTTTTAAAATAGTTTTAAAAATCGACTTTCAGAACAATGCGATTATACGCAACAATAGCAGAAAAAGCAAGGTGAGAAACAAAAAAGGCGACAAAATGCCGCCTTTTTTGTTTTACCGAGCGTATTCCACAATCCGCGTTTCGCGAATCATGGTCAGTTTTATGCGCCCCGGGTAGCGCAGGTCGGTTTCAATCTGCTTGGCGATTTTGTGCGCCAGTTCCTTCACCTCTCCGTCCGCGATTTTCTCGTTGTTCACAAGAATCCGCAGTTCGCGCCCCGCCTGGATTGCGTACGCCTTTTCAACGCCTTGGAATTTCTCCGCCGTTTCCTCAAGGTTCTCAAGGCGCTTCACGTAGTTGTCCACCGTCTCGCGCCGTGCGCCCGGGCGCGCCGCGCTGATTGCGTCGGCAATCTGCACGAGCACAGCCTCAACCGTGTTCGCCTCTACGTCGTTGTGGTGCGCCGCAATCGCGTTGATGACGCTCGCGCCCTCGCCCATCTTGCGCGCCATTTCCGCGCCCACCTCGGCGTGGTTCTGGTCGCTGTCGTTCTCCGCGCCCTTTCCGATGTCGTGCAGGAGCGCGGCACGCTTTGCAAGTTCCTTGTTCGCGCCCACCTCAGCGGCAAGCAGCGAGGCAATCTCGGCGACTTCCTTTGAGTGCGTGAGCACGTTCTGCCCGTAACTCGTGCGGAAGTACAGCCGACCGAGCGCGCGCACACCGTCCTGGTTCATGTTGTGGATTCCCAGGTCGAACAGCGCCTTCTCGCCCTCCTCGTAAATCTTCTGCTGGATTTCGCGCGTTACTTTTTGCACGATTTCCTCGATTCTCGCGGGGTGGATGCGCCCGTCCGTCACGAGACGCTCCAACGCTTGCTTGGCGATTTCCTTTCGCACCGGGTCAAAGCAGCTGATGACCACGGCTTCCGGCGTGTCGTCGATGATGATGTCAACGCCCGTAAGCGTTTCGAGCGTACGGATGTTGCGCCCTTCGCGCCCAATGATGCGCCCTTTCATTTCGTCGCTCGGAAGCGACACGGTGGCAACGGTGATGTCGCTCGTCGTTTCCGTGGCAATCCGCTGGATTGTCGCCACAAGCACTTCCTGCGCCTTCTTTTCGGCGGAAAGCTGCGCGTCCTGCTCGATTTTGTTGAGCAACGCCTGTGCGTCGTGCCGCGCGTCGTTCTCAAGGTTCTTGATGATAAGGTTCTTGGCTTCCTGCGCGGAAAGCCCCGAAATCCGCTCCAATTCCTTTCTGAGCGTTTCCTCTTGCGACAAAAGCGCGTCTTCGCGTTTTTTTATCGTGGCGAGTTTTGAGTCGAATTCCTGCTCCTTCTTATCGAACTCCAAAGCCCTTTTTTCAAGTTGCTCCTCTTTTTTCGTAACGCGAGCCTCGTACTTTTGCACTTCAGCCCGTCTTTCTCTGTTCTCCCGCTCCTGCTGGTTTCGTTCACGAATGAGTTGGTCTTTCGCTTCGAGCAAAATTTCTTTTTTCTGTGCTTCTGCCTCTTTTTCAGCATCCTGCTTGATTCGCTCCATCTTTTGTTCCAAAGCGGAGAGTTGAAATCTGGCGTAAAGCCATCGAATAGTCCATCCAAGAACAATTCCTGCAACTGGGAGGACAACCAAAAGAATCAAATTTTGACTCATTTGAAAACTTCCTCACTGTTGACAAAAATTTTTTTCCATAGTAACGAATAAAAAAGTACGTGTCAAACTAAAGGAAATAGCAAAATTTTCAATAAATTCTTTTATTTGACCAGTTTAGACCCATTGTTTTTATGCTAAATAACAAGTTTTGAATCGCTAAAATAGTGAGATAAAAAACGTGCTATTCAAACGAACAATTTTTTAAGAAATCTTCTTGAAATTTTGGATAAGAAGCAAGATTCACAAAAATCGATTTTTTTGCAATTTTTTCAGAAAGCGATTGCAATTTTTGCGAAAAAAGAATGGCAGACGCTCCAAAAAGCGCGGCATTTCCAATGGAAATCGGAGAAAGATTTTTTGGAAAAAGCGCGATTTTTTTTGCACATGCAACGTTGATTTTTGAGCCAAATCCGCCCGCAAGAAAAAACGTTGGAAGTTCTATCGTTTTTTTGAGCAAAAAGTCGAGTCCCGTTTTGACCGCGCTCTTTGCTAATTGCAACGCTCGAATGTCGCTTTGAAGCAAAAAAACTGAAGGCGCAAGCAAAACCGAAGACCCTTCTCCAAAAATCATTCCGTCTTTTGAGATTTTGTGTGCGTCCAAAAGAGAAGCAACGGCAGAAACAAGCCCCGAACCGCACACTCCCCTCGCCTCCCCGCCGCCAAGAACGTGAAATTCAATTTTTCCGTTCGACGAAACAAAAAAATTGTCTATTGCGCCATTTTCGCCAGCCATTCCGCAAGAAATATTTGCCGCTTCAAAAGCAGGTCCCGCCGCGCAAGACGTGCAAATGATTCTCCCCTCCCCGCCGTCTTTGTTTGGAATAAAAAGCGCGAGTTCGCTATTAGTGCCAACGTCAGAAAGCAAAAAGGATTTTTGAGACGAAAGGTCAAAACCCGCCGAAATCATTGCGCAAACGGTGTCCGCGCCAACAAACGCGCCGATTGCAGGCGGAAAGTAAACGGGCGTTTTTTTAGAAATCGAACTTTCTTCAAAAAAACATTCTCCCCAAGAAGTCCAAAAACCAAAGCGAGAAGGCAACGAAAACGGAAGCGCGGAAAGTCCTTTTACAGAAAGACCGAGCAAAAGAGAGAGCATTGTACTGTTTCCCGTAATGCACACGCTAAGGACGGTCGCGCGAAATGGACGCGGAATTTTTTCTGAAGCCGCAAACACAACTTTTGCACACAGACGAGAAAGTTGCGTTTGAATGATTTTTTTTTCTAAATCCGCTTTTCCACACAACGCTTGCTCAATTCGGCTCATAACGTCCGCGCCATATTTTCTTTGTGCGTTCGGCTCAAAAGAGGTCGCAAGGATTTTTTTTGTTGACACTTGCCACGCTAGAGCCACAACGGTCGTAGTTCCAAGGTCAATGGCAATAAAAATATCTCCAGGATTTTCATCAAAAGGAGCGTCTTCAATATTTGGCAAAACGCCGTCCGTTACAATTTCCATTTTTCAAAATGTAGCAAAATCAAAAAGAAAAAAAAAGACTTTGAATTGACAAAAAAGCGACGTTTATGACACAATTTTCACAGTCATTTTTCAAATGCGGGGGAGCCACACCTGGTTGAGAGTGCGCAACAGCGCAAAACCCTTTGAACCTGGCAGCCAAAACTGCGGAGGGAGCATTTTCAAGACCAGAGCGTTGCGCGTCCCCGTTTTCAAAAACAGGTCAATTCGCTTGCCGTTCGGAATCAAGAAAAGTCCGCCCAAAACGTTTGGCGGACTTTTGTTTTTTTCCGCGATTGAAAAAGGCGAATCAAAAACCGTGTTTCAAATCAAATCAAAAAAGAGGAAAAAATGAAAGTATTTCAAAAAATCGTTTTCGCGCTTACCACTTTTGTGCTTGCACTTTTGAGTTTTGGCTGTGCCGAAAAAAGAAGCAACGAAGTTGTCGTTTACACGTATGACAGTTTTGTTTCCGAATGGGGTCCTGGACCTGAACTTGAAAAAAAATTCAAAGAAAAAACGGGTCTAACGCTCCGTCTTGTTGACTGTGGAGACGCTTTGATGGCATTGAGCCGCGCAGAAATCGAAAAAAACAACGTTCAAGCGGACGCGATTTTGGGACTCGACACAAATTGCGCAAAACGCGCGATTGACGCAAATATTCTTTTTCCGTATGAAACGCAAAACAAAAGCGCGATTGCTCAAGAACTCTACGATTCACTTCAAAAATCGGGTGAATCGTTTATCACGCCATTCGATTTTAGTCATTTTGCGATGATTTTTGACACAGAATCAAAAGTTCCCGCGCCAGAAACCCTTTCAGACCTCGCAAATCCAATCTACGAAAAAAAGATAATTTTGATGGATCCGCGAACGAGTACGCCAGGGCTTGGCTTTGTGGCGTGGACGGAAAGCGTTTTTGGAAAAGACGCACTCGATTTTTGGAAAAAACTCAAGCCGAATATTTTGACGTTTTCGCCAAGTTGGAGTGCTGGCTACGGATTATTCACAAACGGCGAAGCCCCGCTCGTCATTAGTTACACAACAAGTCCCGCCTATCACGTTGAATACGACAAATCAGACAGATTCCGCGCGATTTTGTTTCCCGAAGGACACCCGTGGAGCGTTGAAGGCGTGGCGATTTTGAACGGCGCAAAAAATCCAGAGGGCGCAAAAAAATTCATCGACTTTTTGACGAGCGAAGAAGGACAAGCCGTTTTGCCACTCACACAATGGATGTATCCTGCAAACGGTTCAGTTCGACTTCCGCAAAGTTATCAAAAAGCCGCACCGATTCCCGCAAAAACGCTCGTTTCCGACCCCGACTCCGTTCAGTCGCTTTCAGAGGAAGTTGTAAAAATCCTTTCAGAATAGAAAATGGTAAAAAAAATCAGCGCGACGGCGGCTCTTTTTTTGCTTTTTTTGCTTTGCGCAGTCATTTTTGTGTGCTTTTTGTGGGCGGTTTTGCCCGTTTTTTCTGGAAAAAGTGCCGTGTCTATCGCAAAAATCACAAAGATTTCCGCCTTCACGCTTTTTCAAGCAAGCCTTTCAACGCTTATCGCGCTCATTATTGGGCTTCCTGCGGCATTTTTTTCATCAAGGCGCGAATTTTTGGGGCGCAGACTCTTGCTTTCGCTTTCGTCAGTTCCGTTTTGCGTTCCATCGTTGATTGTTGCGCTTGGATTTGTGGGCGCATTCGGGATTTCTGGAACTGCAAACAAAGTCCTCATGTTTCTTTTTCAAAAAGACGAGCCGCCGCTTTTGTTTCTTTATTCGTTTCGCGGTTTGATTATCGCGCAAGGATTTTACAATTTTCCGATTGCAATGAAGACCGTCGGAGATGCTTGGGCGAGAACGCGCGAAGAAAGCGCAGATGCCGCACGCACACTCGGAGCGAGTGAAGCGCGGATTTTTAGAACAATCACGTTTTTTCAACTGCTTCCGTCCATTATTTCTGCAAGTCTTCCCATTTTCATTTATTGCTTTATGAGTTTTATGCTCGTTTTGCTTTTTGGAGCAGTGGGAACAACGACTTTGGAAGTTGAAATTTATCGAGCAACGCGCATTTTTGGCGACCTTCCGCTTGCAGGAAAACTTGCCCTTTTTGAAACGTCCGTGGCTTTGATTTTTGTGTGCCTTCAATGCCTTGCAGAAGAAAAATCAAAACGCTCACGCGGAATAAAATCGACTTTTGCAAAAAGAAAAAAAATCAAACGATTGTCAGAAATCGTGCCGTTTTTTCTTGTCATGCTTTTGATTTTCGTGTTTTTTGCCTTGCCGCTCATCGGAATTCTCACCAATGCACTGTTTCCCGCAAAAAGCGTCAACGGCGTAAAAATGCCGTTTTTGCCATTTTTGAACGTTTTGCGTTTTAACGGATTTTTTTTAGCCCTCAAAGGAACGCTTTTTTCTGGAGTTTGCACCGCTTTTGTCTGCACAATTGCGGGTTTTACCTACGCTTCGATTCTTTCGCTTTTTCGCTCCACGCCCATTCGTAGAGCGATTCCGATGATTCCGCTTTCGCTTTCAAGCGTTGTGCTTGCGCTCGGACTTATGCGCCTTTTTGGAAGTAGTGGCGGATTTTTGTCTCTCGTGCTTGCGCAAAGTGCGCTCGGCTGGCCACTCGCTTTTCGCCAAATTGCTCCCGCGCTTTCTCGCCTTCCAAAAAAAACGCTCGACGCGGCAAAAATCCTTTCAAAAAACACGCTCGACATTCCGTTTAGACTTTTTTTGAGCGTGGCAAAGAAAAATCTTTTGAGCGCGTTTGGATTTTGTTTTGCGCTTTCAGCAGGCGACACAACGCTTCCGCTCGTTCTTGCGCTTCCAAAGTTCGATACGCTCGCGCTTTTTACATACAGACTTGCAGGCGCGTACCGTTTTCATGAAGCGTGTGCAAGCGGGCTTCTTTTAGCCTTGATTTGCGCACTCGTATTTGCGCTTTCTTCGATGGCGCAAAAATGATTTTTTAGGAAGAAAAATAAAAAATGGACGAATTCTTTTTTGCAAAAAACATACAAAAAACGTTTGGAGAAATGGAAATTTCCGCGTCGATTTCTTGTCAAAAAGGGGAAATTCTTGGCGTTGTGGGAGCAAGCGGAAGCGGAAAATCAACGATTCTTAGAATAATCGCTGGGCTAGAAAAAAACGATTCACAAAATGCGTCCATTTTTCTTGACGGAAAAGAAATCGGAAATCTTCCTTCGGGAAAGCGAGAAATCGGCATGGTTTTTCAAGGCGGCGCGCTTTTTGACAATCTTCGCGTTGTTGATAACGTGGCGTATGGACTCGTTTCTCGTGGAGAGAAAAAAAAGGTGGCGCGTGAAAAAGCGAGTGCATTTTTGAAACGCTTTGGACTTGAAGGATTTGAAAAACGCTTTCCCGACACGCTTTCTGGGGGAGAAGCACAGCGCGTGTCCCTTGCGCGCACGCTCATTTTACGTCCAAAAATCGTGCTTTTTGACGAACCGTTGAGCGCACTCGATGCGCCATTACGAAAAAAACTTGCAGTAGAAATCCTTGCTCTCAAAAACGAGTTTGGGTTTTCGGGGATTTTAGTCACGCACGACATCGAAGAAGCGCGTTTTCTTTGCTCGCGCGTCCTTTTGATGAAAAACGGAAAAATCGCTTGGGAAGGAAACGCCAGCGACTTTGGAATCGAAAAATACGAAACTTGATTTTGAGAAATCTGAAGGGTGGTTTCGACAGGCTCAACCACCGTCTTTCAGGCTCAACCACCGTCTTTCAGGCTCAACCACCGTCTTTCAAACTCAATCATCGGTTTTGAAAATAAACACAAAAATCGGCATTTATTCTATAATTTTTCAATCTCAACAAAAAAATCGGAAGGAAAACATGACGCACATATTTTTGGGAAAAATCGGCGAGTTAATGCTCAAAGGCTCAAACTTGCATTTTTTTGAAAAAGCACTGTTGCAAAATGCAAAAAAATATCTGCAAGGAACGGACGCACGAGTTTTGGTGCGAAGCGGAAGGCTTTACATTGAATGTTCCGACGACTATGTAAAAGCCGCCGAATGGACGCTTTCGCATTTACTGGGAATCACGGGCTGGGCAAAGGCAACAGTTGTTCCAAAGGAAATCGGCGCGATTTCTGAAGAAACGGCGCGACTTTGCGAAAAAGCAAAAGAAAATGGAGCCAAAACGTTCAAGGTGGAATCGCGGAGAATCGACAAAACGTTTCCGCTTTCGCATTACGAGATAAATAGGCAAGCGGCAGGAAAAGCGTTTGATTCAGGAATCTTAAAAGTCGATGTTCATAATCCAGACGTGCAAATAAACGTTGAAATCCGCGAAAAATGCTTTGTGTACGCGGACAGCCAAAAAGCAAAACGCGGTCTTCCCGTTGGCGTTTCTGGAAAAGGCTTGCTTTTGCTTTCTGGTGGACTTGATTCTCCCGTGGCGGGTTTTCGCATGATGAGGCGCGGAATGAGCGTGGATTCGCTCTATTTTCATTCATATCCGTACACTTCTGACGAGGCGCAAAAAAAAGTCGAGGATTTGGCAAAAACTATCGCAAACTACGGAATAAAAACGCATTTGAACATTGTTCCGTTCACGGACGTGCAAATGCAAATCAAAAAAAAATCGCCCGCTCCTTTTACGACTTTGATGCTCAGACTTGCAATGATTGAGTGCGCCAATCTTCTTGCAGAAAGAATCGGCGCGGACGCAATCATTACGGGCGAAAGTTTGGGGCAAGTGGCAAGTCAAACCGTGGAAAACATGCGTTGCACCGAAAGCGCGTCGCGTTTTCCGCTTTTGCGCCCGCTTGTGGGAATGGACAAAGAAGAAATCGTGGAAACGGCAAAAGAAATCGGAACGTATGAAACGTCAATTCTGCCTTACGAAGACTGCTGCGTGCTTTTTTCGCCGCGTCATCCCGTTTTGAGAGCAAAAGTCGAAGAAGCAAAAAAAATCTACAATTCTCTTGAAATAGACGATTTAGTCAAAGAGTCTTTTGAAAAGCGCGACGTAAAAACGTTTGAAGCCTCAGAAATCGTAAAAAGTCTTTTTGAAAAATAGTTTCACTTTTGAGATTTTTTGGTGGTTTTGATTTTGCAAAAACCACCGTTTTTCAAAACCGCTTAATACGAATACTTAAAACCAATCGAAATGTAATGATTTACTTGGTCACGAAGGGCACTAATCCACTTTTCTTTTTGCTCTTTGACTTCGTTTTGAACGGTTGCACTGTTTTTTAATTCCTCCCAAGAATCAAACGATTCATCGCCCACTACATATTTTCCGTTGTCATATTTCCAGTCGATATTTCCGCCTTCGTACACGTTTGAGTCCACGCCCGCATTTCTGACGTATTCAAACGTGTACCCAAAAATGAGCGAAAATTTTCCGCGCTTTGTTTCTGGAAAATCGTAGCGAGCAGAAAGTCCCGCTTGGCAAACGTAGAGTTTGTGGTCGCTTGTCATAAATCCAAGGCAATCCCACGCTTGACTCACGTGATTTCCGCTCGTTGTGTCTTCGCTTTCGTCGGAAAACATTTGGTGCATATTTGCTGTTCCGTCCGTAACGTATTGATTCTTTTTTGAAAGAACGTATTCCGCCGCGTCGTCGGAATCGAACGCTTCCGCGCTGTTTGCGTGTCGAATGAACGCCGTCGAAAAATCAAGCGAGAGCCGCTTTGTTGGCTTAAATGACGCAGAAAACGACACTTTGTCCGAATTTGGGTCAAGAGTTGCGCCAATTCCGACGCCAGAGTTCAAATAATTTTGATAATTCGTCGTGTTTCCGTAAATCGCGCCACTCGACTCCGACTGATACTCCCAGTGCGCATACACATAGGGAAGCACGCACTGGTAACTCGCTGAAAGCCGAGAAAGAACCGAATCTCTTGGCGTAAAAACAAAGCCCGATTGCGCTCCGAGTCGAATTTTTGTGTCAAAATTGAGTTTTATGACATCTTCAAGTCCCAAATCGTCAATGAAAATGTCGGTCGCCCAATTCAATCCTTGCGTCGGCTTTATCTCAAAAAGAAGTCCCATTTGCAGATTGTCGTTTGCGCCGCCAATGTTTTGTATCGCCATGTAAGGCGCAGGAAACAAATACGCCACGTTAAATTGCGGTCCTGAAATGATATTTTCATAATACGAAGCCGAGATTTTGGGCGTAAAATGATATTTTATTGCGTGAAATGCAAGAAACTTTCCAGAACTCAAATCCGTGTTGTCGGTGTTTTTTGATGCCCCGATTACTTCAAAAACGCTCGCGTAACTCCATTTTGAAAACGATGCGTTAAAAACAATGTTCGCCGAATGGTAGCCCATATCGTTGAGCGCAAGCCCCTCGCCCAAAAACGCTCCAAAGCCAATTCTGCTTACGCCCGCCGTCGCGTAAACGCTGTCGTTTCCAAATTGAACATTCGTGTTCCAGTTGTTGTACACATCAAATTTGCTCACGGAAACCGCGTCAAAAACGCTGTCTTGGCGTTTTGCCGTTTTGTACGGATTCCAATCTTCAAAATCCGCGCTCTCTCCATAAAATCCAATTCCGTAGCCAATTCCAACAAGACTGTTTAGAACCACGTCGCCCCGAACGCCAATTTCGCCTTGCAGATTTTTTGTATTTTTTGATGAAGCTTCCACTCCCACCGTGTTGTCCTCTTGCGTCGCAGAATGTCTAAAATCAAAACCGCCGTCAAGATAAAACTCCGCCTTTTTTCCAAACACTCGATTCCATTGCTCTTCCGCTTCCTCGCGCTCCTCGTCGTTTCCGTTTACAATGACAGCATTGAGAATTTTTTTTATCACGGTGAGCGGATACGGGCGCAAAAGTGGAAGCGCGCTATCCGTAAGCCCCTTTAATTCCCAGCCTTGCGCGAGTGCGTAAAACTCATCATTTGGGTCTATAGACACTTGCGAAAAAATCGGGAACGAAAAAAAAGTCAAAAGCAAAAGCGATACAACGATTTTTTGTAGATTTGATTTTTGCATTTTTTTCATTTTGCCACCGCCTTTAAAATATGTACATTGAGAGCAAGCGCAAACTCAAATCCGTGCGCCGTGTTTCCACTTTCATGCTTTCTGTTAAAAATTACCGTATACGAAGGCTGCGCGATAACGGTAAGATAAGACAACGGTTTTACCGTGGCTCGCACAGAAATTCTATTTACAAACTCTGGAGTTCCCGAAGGACTTGAAAGCGATTGCAAATGCTTTCTGTGTCCTTGATTTTCGTCGCCTTCGTAAGAATCAGGAAACGGCCAAGTGTAGCCGTTACCAGACAACTCGCTTCCACCGTCTGGTCGCTTTGAGCCACCCCACACGCTCGGATTAAAAATCGCATTTCCTGAAAATTCACCTCGTGCCATATACAAATAAATAAAATCGACCGCCCATTTTGCAGGCACTTCATAGCCCGCTTTGAGTTCGGCGGAAATCGTGTCAGGACCGAACGGCGAGCCAATCCATTCGTAAAAAACGGCATAATCTCCCAGATTTTCGCTGTACGTGCGCACCATCGACCAGTTCGGACTTTCTTTGATGTACAAATACGGGTCTGCCCAACTTCCTTCCAAAGAAAACCGAAATCGTCCAGAACCTGTTGGAACAAAAAAATCCGCTCCGCCTTGCACACCAAGCCCGTTTGGAGTGGTGTCGTTTTCAAAATTGCTTGTTTCAAACGGAGTTTGAAATTGCGTCATCGCAAAAAGCCCGTAAAACCGCAGATTTTTCTTTGGCGTAAACTGAAATTTCACGCCGAAATAATCGCACGTGTTGGATTCAGAATCGTCCTTTGAGTCGTCGTAATCGCGCCAAGCGGCAAACCCGTGGAAAATCGTCCATGGATTCAGAAAGCGGAGTTCCATTGGCGCGTAAACCAACAGCCCTTCCATAAACGTGATTTGGAATTTTTTGAAAAGCCGAACGTCGATTTCATGCGCGTACATATATTTGTCAACGTTGAATTGCGAAACCGAACCTGTGTATTTGAAAACGGGATTGTAAAACTCCAGTTGCGCGTAAGACACGCCCGTCAAATATTCCGACCAAATCATTGAACCTGTGAGCGTTTTTCCGATTGAGCGCGAGCCACTTCCAATCTGAAATCCCACGCCCGTTTTTTCTGTAAACATAAAACCTGTTGAAAAATAGCCCGTGTCAGGAAATTCGATGTCGATTTGGTCAAAATCGAGCGGAACGTTTGAAAAATTGTAATTGTGTTGGCTCATGCCGCGATTTTGAGAAAGATACACGTCCATGCTCATTGAAGCGTAATCGCCGACGGTAATCGTTGCAGGCGCGTCAAGAAGCGGTTTTCTGGAATAGCGGTCAAAAACCCAGTCGATTTCATTCGAGGATTTTCCAAAAAACGAAAGATTCGCGCTCGGCTCCACACCAACCGAAAGAATGTCGTATCCAATCGAAAGATTCGTTTCGTCAAAATAGGCAAAAATTCGGTCGTATTCGATTTTTGACGCTTCACTCAAATCGTCGTAATCGAGTTCGGAAAGATAGACTTTGAGTTCTTGAATCGAAAGCGGCGCAGAATCCGCAAAATTCACGATTCCCGAATCAAGCGAAATCGAAAGCATCGAGTCGTAAATCCAATGCCCCGCAGGAATTAACTCTTGCGCACCACGTTTTGTATGCGAGAAAAACCGTTCAGAAAAAAGAGACGCGGCAAACAGAAAAGCCGCAAAAACAAACATACATTTTTTCATAAAAAACAAATCCTTTTTCAAACAAATCTACACTTTTTCATTTTCTGCACCAAGAACGGCTGAAAAATCGACTTCCGAATTGAATACGTTTTCAAATTCTTCGTATTCAGCGGCGGAATCTTCGTTTTCAGAATCCTTTTTGTGCAACGCTTCAACGTAACACGAAATGAGCGAAGGAGTCAGCGCGGAAATGCGCCATTTTGCGCCCCAGACTGCCGCTTCTCGCGCCTTTTTTTTTCTAAGAGACGGCTCTGTCAAAAGGCGCACAACTTTTTCCGAAAACTCTTCAACGTTATCGCGCGTCATAAAACCGCCGTTGTCGCCTTGCATAACGTCCGCCGTTCCCAACTCGCCGATTGCCACAACGGGAAGCGAAGCGTTCATCGCTTCAAGCGTAACAAGCCCTTGCGTTTCAGTCTTTGACGGAAACACAAAGACGTGCGCAAGTCGATAAAAATAAATCAAATCCTCGCTTTTGGCGTACCCCGGAAAAGCCACGGACTGCGAAAGCCCGCGAGCGTCCGCGATTTGCGACAGTTCTTCCAAAAATGGTCCGCCACCCACAAAAAGCAAAGCCGTTTTTGGAACGTGCTTTTTTACGATTTCTAGCACGTCAAACAAAAACGTGAGATTTTTTTCTTTTACGATTCGACCAACAAAAAGCAACACTTTTTTTCCTTTGAGTTGCGGATATTTTTTGAAAAGCCGCGTCGAAATCGAAAGCGAGCGCGAAAGCGAAAAATTCGCGCTGTTTGGAATTCCCGTTGGAAGAATCCGCGTTTCTCGCTGAACGCCGTATTCTTTTACAACGTCCGCGATTCGCTCTGTTGGCACGATTATAACGTCCGCTCGCTTTAGATAGAATTTCACCACGCTTTTTCCAATTCGCCGCAAACTCCGCACAGGCATGAACGGAATGTAATTTGCAAGATAATCTTCCCACATCGTGTGAAACGTAAAGACGAGCGGGATTTTCCGCCGGTGCGCGTACATGGCTCCAAAATATCCGATTATCCACTCCGAATTGAGATGAATCACGTCGGGGCGAAACGAATCCATCTCGCGCTTTATTCTGTGCCACTTGTCAAGGCGCGCCATTCGGTCTTCTTTTGAAAAAACCGTTCGCGTGGAAGGAATGCGAATAATTCTAAACGGACTTTTTTCGTCGCTCGATTTTTCGTCAAAAAGCGCGCTCCGCTGCTGCTCTTCAGAATATTCAAGGCAAACCACGGCGACTTCGTGTTTGAGTTTTGAGAGTTCTGTTGCGTAAGACCTCACGGACACACTCACGCCGTTTATGCGCGGAAAATAAGCGTCCGTGAACATGGCGATTTTCATGCAAAAAGTATAGCAAATTTTTCTTCGTGCGTGAACTGCACAAAAAGAAGACGCGGAATTTGATTTTACCACAACAAAAATTTTTGCTACAATTTTTAGCATGACGCACGTGCAAAAATCCTTGCTCTACGATTTTCTAAAAACCGCCTCGGATTCTTTTTATTCGATTTCCTCGCCCGCTTTTCCGCGCGAAAAGCCAAATCTTTTAGACGACGAAGAACAAAAAATTGAACAAGGCGCGCTTTCAATCGCTCAAAACGCACAACAGCAAGAAAAAATGCAACCAGAACCAAACGAAAATCGAAGTGTTGAAGAAAAATTGCTTTCAATCGCGCAAAAAATCGATTCGTGTTCCAGGTGCCGATTGTGCAAAACTCGAAACAAAACAGTTTTGGGAGAAGGTGTCAAAAATCCGCTCGTGCTTGTTGTAGGAGAAGGACCAGGGGCTGAGGAAGACGCAACGGGAAGACCGTTTGTGGGCGCGGCGGGACAACTTTTGGACAAAATGCTTGGCGCGATTGGACTTTCAAGAAGCAAAAATTGCTATATTTCAAACATCGTAAAATGCCGCCCGCCACAAAATCGAACGCCGTTTTTAGACGAAGCCGAAGCGTGCCGAAGTTTTTTGGACGCGCAAATTGCCATTCTAAAACCAAAAGCGATTCTTGCAGCAGGAAGCACAGCGTTAAAAAATCTCCTCAAAACGAGTAACGGCGTTGTGAAATTGCACGGGCAAATTCTTTCTTTGAACGGGATTCCGCTTTTGGCAACGTATCATCCGAGTGCACTTTTGCGCTTTCCAGAAAACAAGCGAACGGCGTGGGAAGACCTCAAGATTTTTCGCGAAAAACTCCGCGAAATTGAGCCACAGTACGAAAACGCGGAGGCATAAATGGCAAAATATCTTGAAATTGCCTTAAATCGTCCGCTCCCGCAAACGTTCATTTATCAAAATCTCGAAGAAAAAGAAAACGATTCTCTTGTGGGTTTTAGAGTTGACATTCCTTTTGGAAATTCGAGCGCGAAAGGCTTTGTTGTTTCCGAAATGGACGAACTGCCCCACAATCTAGGATTCGATTCTTCAAAAATTCGCAAAATCAAAAAAGTCGTTGACAAAAGAACAGTTTTCACAAAAGAAACGATTTCTCTTGCTCGCTGGATTTCCCATTTCTACGTTTGTTCACTGGGCGAAACGTTGAGCGCGATGATTCCTTCGGGGCGGCGAGAATCGGGGCTTGATTCAATGCCGTTTGAAATCGATGCCGATTTTCAAAAAAAAACGTTGAGCGAAGAGCAAAAAAAAGCCGTAAACGAAATAATTGAAAAAAGTCAAAACGAAGGAAAATTGTTTCATTACGTTTACGGAGCGACGGGAACGGGAAAAACCGAAGTTTTTTTGAGCGTCGCCGAGCGAATTTTGGAAGCGGAAAAAGGAGTTATTTATCTCGTTCCAGAAATTTCCCTTACAAGACAAGCGGTTTCGGCAGTTTTGGCACGATTTGGAAATCAAGTTGCCGTGCTTCATTCGGCTCTCACGCCAAGTCAAAGGCTCAAAGAATGGAATCGGATTTTGTCAAAAGAAGCGAGAATTGTGGTGGGGGCGCGGAGTGCGATTTTTGCGCCTGTTCCCGATTTAGGGCTCATCATAATCGATGAGGAGCATGACGGCTCGTATAAATCGGGGGAAACTCCGCGATACCACGCGCGGCAATGCGCAATGCACAGGAGCTTAGAAAAAAAAATCCCGCTTTTGCTTGGAAGCGCGACTCCAAGCGTGGAAGCGTGGAAACTGATGAAAGAAGGAAAAATCTCTTCGCATATTCTTACAAAGCGGCTCGCGGGTGGCGCAATGCCAGACGTGCGCACGGTCGATTTGTCGCTTGTGCCGCAGGACTCTGGGGCGATTTCTCCAGAACTCAAAAAAGAAATCGATGACGCGCTCAAAGAAAAACGGCAAACGATTCTTTTTTTGAATAGACGCGGATTTTCGCATTATTTTCGCTGCGCTTCATGCGGATTTGAAATGAAATGCAAAAATTGCTCCGTTTCGCTTACGCTGCACAAAAAAGAAAAGCGACTTCGTTGCCATTATTGCGGCTGGAGCGTGCCACAGTTGCAAAAATGCCCCGAATGTGGCTCTTTGGACATTGGATATTCGGGTTTTGGAACAGAATTCGTTGAAAATGAAACGCGAGCAAAATTTCCAAATGCGCGGATTTTGCGCCTTGACACCGACAGCGTAAGCACGCGCAAAATCCCCGAAAAAATCGACGAATTCAAAAAAGGTGAATGGGACATTCTTTTGGGAACGCAAATGGTCGCAAAGGGGCTGAATTTTCCAAAACTCAAACTCGTGGGCGTGCTTCAAGCCGACATCGGTTTGCATTTGCCAGATTTTCGTTCTTCGGAGCGGACGTTTTCGCTTATCACGCAAGTTGCTGGCAGAGCGGGACGATTTTTTCCAGACGGCAAAGTCCTTGTGCAAACGTACCAAACAAACGGCGGACCCGTTTTTATGGCGGTTTGTGGAAACACGACGCAATTTTATGAAGAAGAACTCCAAATCAGAAAGGCGACCAATTTTCCGCCATATTCAAGGCTTGTGCGGCTCGTTTTTCGCTCACGGTCGGAAAAAGCGTCCGTGGATTTTTCTGAATCGGCGGCGGTTTTGCTTCACTCGATTTTGGACGAAATTGCAAAAAAATTCTCCGAAGAAAAAAACGATTCGCTCAAAAAGGCTGCCCTTTGGACAGAAATTTTGGGTCCTTCGGAGTGTCCGCTTTCAAAAGTCAACGATAATTACAGGCAGCAGATTTTACTTCGCGGTCCGTCGATTTCGATTTTACAACTGCTTTCGAGTCGATTTTTGTTTTGCTACACGCACAGCCCTCAGTGCTACATAGAATGTGACGTAGACCCCACAGACCTTTTGTGAAACACACTACGGATGCCGACGCACGCCGTCGAATTCAACGCTCCAAAGAAAAAGGCCTTCGGGAGGCGCGGTAACGCCCGCGTTTTTTCTGTTTCGACTTTCAAGGATTTTTTGAAATTCAGCCTTTGTCGCACCGCGCTTTTCGAGTTGCAAAAGCGTTCCCGCAAGCGTTCGCACCATTTTCCACAAAAATGCGTTCGCTCGAATTTCAAAAATGAGTTTTTCGCCTTCGGGATAAAAATGCGCGTAATCGATAAATCGATTTGTTGAAATGCTCGCATCCCCTGCGGCAGCAAACGACGCGCAGTCAAGTTCGCCAGAAAGAACGGAAGCCATTTCGTTTAGTCGTTTTATGTCTGGAAACCGCTTTATGTGCCAAGAAAAACGGCTCTCCGAAGCGAATTGACTTTCTGAACAACAAAAAAAATACCTATACGTTCGGCTCGTGGCAGAAAAACGCGCATCAAAATCCAAAGGAACTTCGCGGGCAGCGTTTACGCGAACGTCGCGCGGCAAAAACGAATTGAGCGCAAAAACATAATTTTTTACAGGAATCGAATCTATGGGAGAAAAAAAATGTGCCGCCTGCGCGCGCGCATGAACACCAGAATCCGTGCGCCCGCTTCCGTGAAGAGAAACGGCACTTTTGTGGACTTTCAAAAGTGCCTTCTCCATTTCCGCTTGAACTGTTCGGAGCGGTTTTCCGTTTGCCCCGCCGTCTTGCCGTTGCCAACCGCAAAAATCAGTTCCGTCATAAGACACGGAAAGAAGAATATTTCTCATCCTTTACGCCTCTTCGTCTTCGTCTTCAAGTTCCGCTTCGATTGAATTTGCGTCTTTGAGTTCTTTGTTCAGTTTTTCATACAATTCTCGCGCAACGTTCAAAAGCGGACCAGGTTTTTCTTTGCTCTTTTTTCCGATTCCAAAAATCCGAGCGATTGAACGCTTGTTCGTTCCGAATTTTTTGAATCTCAAAGCGAGGTCTTCTGTTTGCCCGTATTTGTATTCAAGAATCGCGTTCAAATAAATGATTCCGTCGTACCCGTAGTTAAAATCCGTGTCGGGTCCCAAAGAACCAATTCCGCCAATCGCTTCAACTCCCGAAGTTTCATTCGCGAGCGTTTGCTCGTAAAAAAACAACGCCTTTTTGTAAAAATTCTTTGCGATAAAATCGTAATTTCGCCCTGGCACTTTTTCGTTTATGTGATTGCAAAGCCAAGCGAGCCTGATTGAAATTATCGCGCGTTTTATTGTGGGAGAATATCCTAAATCGACTTTTTCGTATGAAAGCAGTGCAAGATAATACATTGCCGCGCCATCAAGAAGCGTCCGCTCGCGCTTTAAGTTGTAATGCGGAAAAATCGTTTCAACTTGCGCGCGGCGCGTTTGGTCATCGTCCCGCAACGCAGTCAACGTTTTTTTGTCTTCTTTGATTGCTTCAAAATCCGACCAAAAAAGCGCGAGATGACATTTTGGACACGCGCCAATCGCGTAAATCAAAGGATACACTTCGCCGTATTTTGCCGTGGGAATATACAAGCGATGAAGTTCGTCCGTAAGGTCGCCAGCGTTTGTGCGCCCGCTTCCCGTAAGCATTTCCTCTTTTTCAAAATCGCGGCGACAAACGGGGCAGTAGCATTTTGTTTTTGACCAATATGATATTTTTAAGGGCTTTTTGGGAGCCTCTTTTTTCTTTACATTTGCGTACATTTTTTCTCCTTTTTTGATTGTGATATTTTACGACGAAAAACGATTTTCTGCTATTGCCGCTCGATTACAACGAACGCAACGGCAAATTCTTTTTCGTGAGAAAGTGAAACAAAAACGTTTGCCCCGCTTCCCGCTTTTTCCACCACTTTTTTTTGAGCATTTCCAGAAAGAACGATTTTTGGCTCTCCGCTTTCTTTGTTTTCAATCCACACTTCCGAAAGAGCAAAACCGCACAGCCCCGTTCCCAAAGCCTTTGAAAACGCTTCTTTTGCCGCAAACCGCGCAGCGTAATGCTCAGAAAAACGCCGTTCTTTTGCTCCCAACGGAAGTCGCTCACGTTCGTTAAAAAAACGCTCGATTAAGGCGGGATTTTTTGCCCATTTTTCAAAACGGGCAATTTTTACAATGTCAACGCCAACTCCAAAAATCATCTATTTTATTCGCCCTCCTCGGATTCTGCGATTTTCTTTTCTTGAAATGTTACAAAAACAGTCCGCGCAACTTCTCCCGTAAGCGAAAATCTCGCTGGAAGATTTATGGAAACGGGAACTGCAAATCTGCCAGCCGAGCGAATTTTTGAGCAATCCGCCGTTACAAGGTTTTGAGGAGGTCGCCATTTTTCAACTTCAGATTGATTTCCGTAAATCGTAAGCGAAATATTTTCGGTTTGAGAAGAAACAAAGAGATTTTCAGGAATATTTTGAAGATTCACGCGCACAAGGTCGATTTTTTGCGCCTTTTTTACAGG
The DNA here is from genome assembly GCA_937877535.1 of uncultured Treponema sp. Taxonomy (GTDB): domain Bacteria; phylum Spirochaetota; class Spirochaetia; order Treponematales; family Treponemataceae; genus Treponema_D. Next base: position 36,385 of record CALFJF010000005.1, on the reverse strand, counting down.
AACGATTTCGGCAAACACAGAAAACGATTCCGAGTCAATTTTTAAGAATTTTGGTTTTCCGTCAATTCCAACGTCCGCGCTTACGTCTTTTTCTGCCCCGTCAACGCTCACGCTTTCAGCCTTTAGAGCGGAAATCGAACTAACGCGAGAGCGCGGACCGGTTACGCGAATTTGCGGAGGCGAAATTGAAACGGAACTCACTTCAAAACCGTTTGCGCAAAGCCCCATAATTTGCGGTTCCACGGAAACAAGTTCCGAAACTTCTTCTTCAACCGCCAACACAACGTGCCCTGGAACGCACCGCGTTTCAAGCGACACGATTCGCCCCGCCTCGTCAGAAAGTCGAAGAAGAACAGGAACATCGACTTCTCCGCCAGAAGAAGCATAATTTAAGTCAAGATATGCCGAAAAATCACGCTCACTCAAAGAGTTCACGTCGTCGGGATTTCCTTTTATGATGACTTGCACGTCGCTTTTATGAGGACCTGCGGGAACGATTCCGTTTTCCGCGATAACGGTGAGCGGCACTGTAAATGCCCGCTCCCGAAGCGTCTGCGAGCGGTACACGTAGTACAAAAAGCACGAAAGCGCAAAACAAACGACTAAAGCGGGAACGTTTAACTCAAACTTTTCTGTAAAAAATCTTTTAATTAACTGAAATACTTTCATCGATTGTGTTCTCTATTGTTCTATTTTTGTCCGTAACATCAAGCAATTTGTTGAGCGTTGCGGTCAACTGCCCAGTTGAAAGGTCGTAGTCGAATTTGGAATCGTAAGCAAGACTCATTGCGCCCGTTTCTTCAGAAACAACAAGCACAACTGCGTCGGTTTGCTCGCTCATTCCAAGAGCCGCCCGATGCCTCGTTCCAAACGTCTTTTTTATGTCGTTTCGCTCCGAAAGCGGCAAAAAGCACCCCGCCGCAACGATTTTGCCATTTTCCACAATGCACGCCGCGTCGTGGAGTGGCGTTTCAAACGAAAAAATCGTTACAAGAAGCGCACTCGAAATATCCGCGTCGAGTCTCGTTCCTGATTCAATAAAATTATCGAGCCGCGAATTTCTTGAAAAAACAACGAGCATTCCTTTCTTTTTCCGCGAAAGCGTTTCGGCGGCAATGATAACCGCGTCGGCGTAAGTGTGCTTTGTTCGCTGACCAAAAGGCTTCCAATCCATTTGCCCCACTTTCAAAAGCAATTTTCGGATTTCTGGTTGAAAGACGATTGCCAAAACAAGCGCGAGCGCGGGTGCGATTTTTTGCAATCCCCACATAAGAACGTGCAACCGAAGAACGTAGGCGGCAATGTAAACGATTACAATCACAACGCCCGCGCGAACTAATTGCAAAGCGTTTGTTCGCGCGATAATTCCGTAAACGGCGTAAAGCACGGCGGTCGTCACAAAAATGTCGATTATTGGTTCAACGACAGAATAAAAAGACAAAAATGAGTCCAAGGCGGACATAAAAACCTCCGAATTTCCTCGCTCAATTTTTTTCGATTTTTGTTCCAAAATCACAAATCGCGCCCAAAACGGAAAGCGATTCAACCGCGCTTGAAACATCGTGAACGCGAACGATTTTTGCGCCCGCTTGCACCGAAAGAAGGTTTGCGGTAACCGTTGGAACGAGCCGCCCTTGAGCAGAACTGTGACGCGAAAAACGAGCGAGAAACGATTTTCTTGAAAGTGCCATCAAAACGGGAAATCGCCCGTCGCACAGAGAGCCGCACTTTGAAACCAAAGAAAGACACGCTTTTTCGTCTTTTGCAAAACCGATTCCTGGGTCAACGATGATATTTTTTTCGTTTATTCCTCTTTCAATGGCAAATTCGGCTCGTTTTCTCAAAAAATCGTCAACTTCCTTAAAAACATCGCTGTATTGTGTGTCATTTTGCATATTTTCTGGATTTCCACGCTTGTGCATTAAAATCACGCCGAGATTTTCCTTTGCGCAAAAATCCGCCAAAAGCGGTTCGTCCAAAAGCGCGGAAACGTCGTTCAAAATGTCCGCGCCTTCTTCGCGCATAGCCTTCATCACAGAATATTTCCTTGTATCAACGGAAATCGGCACGGAAGAATATTTCCTGATTTCTCGAATAACGGGAACGAGCCGCTTGATTTCTTCGTCCGCCGAAACGTAAGTGCTTCCAGGTCGAGTCGATTCCGCGCCCAAGTCGATTATGTCCGCGCCTTCATCAATGAGTTTTTGGGCAAGCGCAAAACCGCCACGGCTTTCAGAATAAAACGAGTCGTCCGTAACGTTTACAATTCCCATAATGAGCGCGGGAAGCGAGTTTTTTATTGTTCGTCCAGAAATCTGTATTTCCATCATTTATTCCTTAAAGTAAATTATCGCTCACGATTGTATGATTTTTTCTGCTTCGTCCGCAATTCGCTTTGGAAGAACGAGCGCGTCAGAAAGAATTTCATCGCGACTTCCTTGCGAAAAAAAACGGTCAGGAAAAGCCACGATTTGAGCACGCGGAACATCGTTTCCAATGTCGCGGAGTTTTGAAAGCGCGTACATGGAAATTCCGCCGATTTGTACGCCGTCTTCACAGAATACCACCGCGTCGTACTGTTTTGCAATGGAATAAAGATGCGAGACATCGAGCGGTTTTATAAACCTGAGCGAAAAAATATCTGCGCGGATTTTTCGTTGCATAAGAATCCGCGCGCTTTGCATTGCCTCGCAAAAGAGTCCTCCAGTTGTAATTATAAGCGCACTACGCGCATTGGATTCTTCGAGTTCCGAGTAAAGCAGGCTCTCAAACTCGCTTCCTTTTACAAGAATGCCACGAGCCACATTTTCGTCTGTGATGGGAGAAGAAAAAGGCAACAATTCGCTTGGGCAACTTGATTTTGGCCAGCGAATCAAAACGGGTTTTCCGCTTTTTGTTGCCCAAGAAAGACATTCTCGTAAATCTGAAGCCGAGGCGGGAGAAAGCATTGTAACAAACGGAACGGGAAGAAAAAGCGCGATGTCAAAAAGCCCTTGATGCGTTTCGCCGTCGCCCGGAACTACGCCTGCTCTATCAAGAACGATTACGCACGGAAAACGCGGAAGCGCGATGTCGTGGATAATTTGGTCAACGGCTCTTTGCATAAACGTGGAATAAATCGCCACCACGGGAATCATGCCACCGGCGGAAAGTCCCGCGGAAAACGTAACGGCGTGTTCTTCCGCGATTCCCACGTCAAAAAAACGCTCTGGAAATCTTCTGCGAAAAGAATCGAGTCCCGTGCCTTTTCCCATTGCCGCCGTAATCGCGCAGATTTTTGGATTTTTCTCTGCAAGCAAAACGATTTCTCGCGAAAAAACTTCGGTAAAACTCGTGGAATCAAATTTTTCCACATCTCCGCCCGAAATCAAAAACGGACCAATTCCATGATAATGCGCGGGGTCGTCTTCGGCGGGGCTGTAGCCTTTTCCTTTTTTTGTTCGCACGTGAACCACGACGGGCGAACTCAATTCTCTCGCTTTTCGTAAAATGCGCTCAAGATTTTTTTCGTCGTGTCCATCAAACGGTCCAAAATATTCAAATCCGAGGTCTGTAAAAAGATTTTCCGAAAGAAGCGCGCCTTTTGCCGCCCGTTTTATTCGCGCAATGATTTTTCCGATATGGTGTTTTGAGTTTGGAATTTTCTCAACGATTCCGTCAACGGCGCGGCGAAACCGCTGATATGGCGATGAAACTGTGAGCGCGGAAATGTAGCGCGAAAGCGCACCCGTGTTTTCAGAAATTGACATTTGATTGTCGTTCAACACAACAATGAGATTTTTGCACAGTTGACCTGCGTGACTCAACGCCTCAAAAGCCATGCCACCCGTAAGCGCACCGTCGCCAATGACAACAACGACTTTCCGTTTTTCGTTTGCGTTTTTTTCAAGTTCCCACGCAGTAAGAAGTCCCAGCCCTTGCGAAATGGACGTGGAGGCATGCCCGTTGTCAAAAAAATCGTGTTCGCTTTCGTTTCTCCGCGTAAACCCCGAAATGCCGTTGTGTCGCCGAATCGTGTCGAACGAGTCGGCGCGTCCCGTCAAAAGTTTGTGCGTATAACACTGATGGCTCACGTCAAAAACGATTGCATCGCGCGGACTTTCAAAAACGCGGTGAATCGCAATCGTCAACTCAACAACGCCAAGGTTTCCCGCAAGATGACCGCCGTTTTTTCCCACAACCTCGATGATTTTTCGCCTGATTTCCGAGGCAAGCGCAGGAATTTTTTCACTTCCTAGAGCGCGTACGTCCGCTGGGGAATGAATATGTGAAAGAATCGTGCGAGTCTTTTCAGTTCCCAAATTCGCGCTCCCCCTTTTGCCTTAATTTGATTTTTGATTTTGATTCAAAAAAAAGACCGCGGAGTTTCTGAAACTTTCGCGGTCTTTTCGCCCATTGACATCCAGACGAGAGCCTTACTTGCTCTTATGTCTGTTTCGTCTCAGCATCTTCTTTCGCTTATGTGTTGCCATTTTTTGGCGCTTTCTCTTTTTTCCACAAGGCATGAAAGGCTCTCCTTTTTTTTAATATGTTTTGTCAATTATTCATAAAATCGCGTTATTCGTCAATCATTCTATTGATTTTCAAAATACGAAAAAGATTTTACGAATTTGACTCTCCGATTTTGTAATGGACATCAGAACCGAAAATCTGTTTTGCCGCAACGGATACGGTTTTTCCGTCATTTTCGTTTTCAAATATGACAGAATCCTGCGTCATGGCAAGTTGAAACGCGCGACGACTCGCTGCTGCCGTGGCTTCGTAAACGTTGCCAGAAAATTTTACAAGTTGTTCCAACGGAAAAATCATGGCTAGCACTCCTATAAAAACGTTCAAAAATTGTAAAGAAATACCCCTTTGCTGTCAAATGGCGCACGATTTTTTGGATTTTTTTTAGAATGCTCAAAACAGCGTTTCCACAAATTTCTATTCTCAAAAGCAAAAAAAACGCTACAATTTCTTTTATGCGAAACATCACGAAAAACGCGCTCATTTTGGCTTTGAATTCCAAAGGAGAATTAAACAAAGACGTTACGATTTTAACCGAAGACGAAGGAATCGTTCGAGCGACTCTTTACGGCGGCGCAAAAAGCAAACTACGCTCGCTCGTTTCTCCGCTGAATTCTGGAAAAGTGTGGCTTTACCGCGACGAATCAAAAAAAAATTGCAAAATAAGCGACTTTTTAGTGGAAAAATGCCGCCTTTCAATTCGGGAAAGCCTTGTAAAAAGTGCGCAAGCAGAAATTATGACGGAGATTTTGATTCGCACAAAAGCCGCTGGAAGTCCCGCTGAATCGTGGATTTTAGCAAATGCGTTTTTGGACGGAATGGATTATTTTGACGATGACGAATCTCGTCGTGGATTTGTGCGATTTTTGTGGAGATACCTTGACATTCTTGGCGAGCGACCGAGCATTTTTGAGTGTTCGCGCTGCGCAGAGCGATTCGTTTTTTTACGTGGAAAAAATGAATCGGCTCGTGTATCATTGAAACGCGAATATGATTGGTTTGACTGGATTGAAAAGGCTTTTGTGTGTGGAAACTGCGTCAAAAACGAAGAATCACGGCTTTCAAAAGTTCCTTCTTCCGTACTCGAATATCTTTGGAACGTGTCCACGTTGTCGCCAAAAGAAGCGCGGGCAATTCCACTCACAAGCGAAGTTCTTTTTGACGCGCGCACGTTTTGCCTGTCGCTCATAGAAAACGCGATTGCGTTTCCGCTCAAAAGCGTAAGAGCAACGGAGGTATTTTTGTAAAGTCAAATTTTCATTTCGATAAAGCGAGTTTCTAAAAATGACAAAAAAATCGGCGGGGGATTTTCATAAATTCACTAACCGAATCCAAAAATTATAGAAAACAGGGGAAAAACATGAGAGCGGTTGACATCATAATGAAAAAAAGAAACGGCGAAACGCTCCAAAAAGAGGAAATCGAGTTTCTGGTAAACGGGTATGTTTCGGGCGAAGTTCTGGACTATCAGATGAGTGCGTTTTTAATGGCGGTTTATTTTAACGGAATGACGTTTGAAGAAACGGGTGCGCTCACGCGGGCAATGCTCAATTCTGGAGATTCGATTGATTTTCACAAAAACGGCGCAAACGCAGAAACGATTTTTACCGACAAACATTCCACAGGCGGCGTGGGAGATAAAATCTCCCTGCCCCTCGCTCCGATTGTAGCAAGTCTTGGCGTAAAAGACCCGATGATGAGCGGGCGAGCCTTGGGACACACGGGCGGAACGCTCGACAAACTTGAGTCAATAAAAGGGTATCGCGTGAATTTGAGCGAAGACGAATTTCGTTCTCTCGTGCTTTCTGACGGATACGCGATGATGGGGCAAACGCCCAAAATCGCTCCCGCGGATAAAAAAATGTACGCCCTCCGAGACGTTACGGCAACGGTTGAAAGCGTTCCTCTCATCACGGCTTCGATTCTTTCAAAAAAAATTGCGGAAGGAGCCGACGCGTTGGTTTTTGACGTAAAATGCGGAACGGGCGCGTTTATGAAAACGCCTGAAGATGCTGAAAAACTCGCCGTGTTTCTTGTGGAAACGGCAAAGGCGATGGAAAAAAAGGCGAGCGCGCTCATCACAAGAATGGAAAGTCCGCTCGGTCGCACAGTTGGCAATTTCCTTGAAATCGAAGAAACAATCCACTGTCTAAAAGGCGAAGGACCTGCCGACGTAATGGAACTCACGTATCGGCTCGGAGAAGAAATGCTCGTTCTTTCAAAAAACGCAAAAAATCATAAAGAGGCGCGAAAAAAAATGGAAGAAGCGGTGAAGTCGGGACGCGCACTTGCCCTTTTTTTGAAAAACGTCGAAAAGCAAGGCGGAAACGCAGAGAATCTGCTTTCTGAAATACAAAAAAGGCGCGGAACACACAAAACGATTTTTTGCGCACAAGAATCAGGTTTTCTTTCACTCGACGCATTCAAAATTGGACTTGCGGGCGTGTATCTTGGAGTTGGACGAAATCGCGCGGAAGACGACGTGTGCGCGGACGCGGGCTTTATTTTTCGGAAAATCGAAGGCGAAAAAGTCCAAAAAGGCGAAGAAATCATCGAATGTTACGGAAAAAACGAAGCATGTCTTACAGATGCCGTCAAAATGCTTTCCGAAGCGGTTTCGTACAAAAGCGAACAGGGCGAGCAAAAAAGTCTTATCATAAAATCGATTTCTTAAAAAAAGGACGAAAAAATGAAAAATTGGAACAAACGAAATATCCCAAAAGAAACCGTCCTTTCGATAAGCAAAACATACGGAATCGACGCGCTGACAGCCTCGATTCTTGCGCGGCGTGGCATTACAAAAGGAAAAGATATTCTTTTTTTTCTTGAAGACAGTTCGCGCTTTTTGCACAACCCATTTCTTTTTTCAAACATGGAAAAGGTCGTTGACAGGCTTCTTCGCGCTCAAAAAGATGGCGAAAAAGTATTGATTTTTGGCGATTCGGACGTGGACGGCATTACGTCAACGGCTCTGCTTTTTGATTCTTTTTCGGCGTTGGAACTTGACGTTCGCTGGCGGCTTCCATCGGGAAACGACCCTTACGGACTCAACAAAAATGCAATAGACGAATTTGAAAAAGAAGGCGGTTCTTTAATCGTTACCGTTGATTGCGGAATCTCAAACGTTGAAGAAATCGCTTATGCGCAAAAAAAAGGCATTGAAACGATTGTCCTTGACCACCACAATCCGCCCGAACTGCTCCCCGACGCGCTCATAATCGACCCAAAATGCGCAGATTCGGGCTACCCGTTCAAAGACATTTCAGGATGCGCCGTGGCGTACAAAGTTGCAAGTGCGCTTAGGTTTTCGCAAACGAATCTTTACAAAGGAAGATTCGCGCTGCTTTTTGCCACGATTGAACAAAACGGCAGCGTAAAAATCGAAGCGGTCAGAACAAAAAATCTCGTTCAAAGAGAAAAAATTGCCGTTTCGGTAACCGATTTTTCGAGCATTTTTGAAACAAAACTCCCCGATTTTTTGAGCGGCGAGCAAATTTTTGTGTGGAACGAGAAAAAAACGCGCGCCGCCTTAACAAAAGCATTTGGAAACGAAGTCGATTTTTCGCTCATTGATTTTAGGGAAGACGCGGCAAAGGTTTGGAAATGGGCTTCCGCTCTCTCGCTTGAAGATTTGAAAGGAAAATCAAAAATGGCAACGTACAAACCAGAAGAAAGCGGAGAAATTGAAACGTTTTTCAATCTTTTTGTAACGTATTGCACGCAAAAAGTTCTAGAAGACGGAAACAATTTCCGCCTCGACGAGCGCGATTTGCAACTGGTAGCGCTCGCCGCGCTTTCTGACATAATGCCGCTTCTTGACGAAAATCGAATCTTTGTCAAAAACGGAACAAAAAGCCTTTCAAATCCCGATTTGGTTCGAGAAGGGCTAAAAGAACTTTTTTCAAAACAAGAAATCCTTGGAAAGCGAATCACGTCAACGATTCTTTCTTGGAACGTCATTCCCGTTTTGAACGCAACGGGAAGACTTCGGCAGCCAGAAATCGGCTTGCGCCTGCTTCTTGAAAAAGACGCGGCAAAGCGCGAAGAGATTTCCAAAAAAATCATCGAAATGAACGAAGAGCGCAAACGGCTCGGCGCACTTGCCTGGGAATTGGGGTGCGTTCAAGCAAAAAAATCAATCGAAGAACACGACGGAAAATTGTGCGTAATCGTTGACGAGCGCGTAAACAGAGGCGTTTCTGGGATTCTTGCAGGAAAACTCGTTTCAACGTACAACGTTCCGTCAATGGCAATCACAAGCGTAGGCGACGTGGCAATCGGCTCAATGCGAAGTTGCAGACAGTTTGACGCTACGGAATTTTTGACGTTTTTGGATTCGTGCGGAAAAGACGGCTCTTTATTTATAAGTTATGGCGGTCATAATTACGCAGCAGGATTTTCGTTCAAAAAAGAGCGCACTGACGAATTTTTGCAAGAAGTCAAAAAAGCGTGCAAAAAAATCAAACTCGGCGAAGACGAAAGCGAGCAATTTGACGTTGACGCAGAAATTCCAGAGCGATTTTTGACTCCAGCGATTCTTGACATTGCGGATTCTTTTGAGCCTTACGGCGAAGAAAATCGCGAATTGATTTTTATGAGCCGCGCGCTCAAAATCGACGACTGCCAAATTGTGGGAAAAGGCGAAAAGCAACATTTGAAAATCATTTTTGATTGCAAAGAAACAAAATGGCCAGCGATGATTTGGGGCGGCGCACAAATGCTCCACCGCGATTTTGAAAAAGGCGACAAAGTTGACGTTCTTTATAGCGTTGGTCGAAACGTCTATCAAGGAATCGAAAAACCGCAAATGATAATTAAAGACATCAAAAAAGTTGTGTAACAAAAAATAAAATGGAGGAAAAAATGAAAATCAAATCCACGATTTTTGCATTGATTGCGCTTTTTGTGGCGCAAACTGTTTTTTCAGAATCAAAAGAGATTTCGCTCTCTTCTTTTGGAAACAATTTTGAAGGAAATGAGGCGATTACGATTTTTTATCAAGAAAACGTGTGCCCAGGAGATGCCGTTTTTGTACGACTTTGCGCTCCGCTGAACGTAAAAGGCAACATGAGTGCGCTTCTTTCGTTTTCAAAAGACGGAAAAAGTGTGGGAAAAACCGCATTTTACGAGATTCCAGACAATTCTGAAAAAAAACGCACCGCGCTCCTTGCAGGTCTTCCGCTTTCTTCGTATTTGACTGCGGGAAAAGGCGTTGTTACGATTGATTTTTCCATAAACGGAATCAAAAAAAGCGAATCGATTTCCATAAACGTTGTCAAAAAAGAGTTTGTAAGCGAAACGATACAACTTGACGCGAGAAACACGGCGATAAAAACGAACGACTCCGACGAACGATGGAAGCAAATCAAAAAACTCAACAAAATCCTTGAAACAAGAAACGAAACCGCCGTTCGCTCTCTTTTGCCAATGCTGCCGCCCACAAAAGCCACGCGCCGAACGTCGTTTTTTGCAGACAGACGAGTTTACGCCTACACAAACGGCAAGTCTTCAACGAGCCTTCATTACGGAATCGACTACGGCGTTCCCGAAGGAAGCGAAGTTCGCGCGTGCGCTAGCGGAAAAGTCGTTCTCGCAGAATTTAGAATTTCAACGGGATATTCAACTGTAATCGAGCATTTGCCAGGACTTTACAGCCTTTACTATCATCAAAAAGAACTCAAAGTCAAAGAAGGCGACATCGTAAAGTGCGGCGATTTAATCGGTCTTTCGGGAAAAACAGGGCTTGCAACAGGACCGCATTTGCATTGGGAAATGCGACTGAACATGGAAGCAGTCAGCCCTGATTTTTTTACCGGAGATTTTACGTTCGAGAAAGCCGCAACGAACCGCTAGAAAAATCTGCGTAGATTTCGTACGTAATGCCGCGCTCTAAAGCAGAAAGGTCAAGAGAAGTAACCGATGAATAAGACGAGCGGAATTTTGACGACTGCCAAATGGCAAAAGAAGCAAGGTCATAAAGAGCGCGGCGACTTTTTTTTGAAAACGAAGAATCTAAAAACGCGCACTCGCCGTCGTACAAATAATAGCGCGAAAGAGGCGTTCCGCGGTACGTTCGCCTGTCCCCGCCACTTAAATACCGCGCGGAACTAACCGCAACTGGAAACAAAAACGTGCGCTCTCCAAACGACGCGCTCGAAAAATCCACAGAAAGAACGTCCCCGCGCCACGAACGGTCTAAAACGGCAAATTCTTTTCCAGACGTGTCAAGCAGGGCGAGCCGCGCGCTCACTGTTCCCGCAGACGAACCGTACAATTCCACGCGCATAATCGCACATTCTTTTAAAAAACCGATTTTCTCTTCCGCGCCAAAACAACGCACAAACAAAAAAAGATAAAACGAGGCAAATAAAACCAAAATCAAAATAAAAATCAAAGAAAGCACGCGAAAAATCCGTCCGCCGCTTTTTTCCTCGTTTTTTTTCATCGATTTTTCCTACTTTTTTAGGCTTCTTTTTTGACGAGAGATAAAAACTCGTCTTCGTTTATGATTTTTACACCGTACTTTTGCGCTTTTGCATTTTTAGCAGAGCCGCTTTCCGTGTCGTTTGTAACAAGAAACGACAAATCTTTTGTTACGCTGCTTTTGCAAGAGCCGCCCAATTCTTTTACAAGATTTTCCGCCTCCGCACGAGCCATTGAGCGAAGCGTTCCCGTAAAACAAAACGATTTTCCTAAAAGACGAGCTTCCTCATTTTGTTCCGTTTCTTTGATTTGTATAATGCCAAGACTCGACAATTCTTCCATTTCTGATTTGCAATGTGAAAGCCCGTTTGAAACCGTTTCCGCCATGATTTTTGCGAATCCGTACACACGCGAAAAATCCTCGGAAGACGCGGAAAACAATTTTTCAAGCGAATTGTATCCTGCGTCCACTAATTTTTGAACGACCGTTTCTCCCACGCCTTCAATGTCAAAGCCTGCAACAAAAGTCGCCAGAGAAATGCGCTTGTGCGATTGAATCGAGTCAAAAACTTTTTTTGCGCCAAGCGATTCTTTGCCTTTTTCAAGCGACTCCTCTTCCAAAAAATACGGCGAAAGGTCTTCTTCTGTTAAATTGTATAGGTCTTTTATGTTTTTTACTTTTCCAGACGCAAACAGCGAAGAAATAAGCGTGTCGCCAAAATCGCGAATGTCTAGCACGGAAATCCATTTTTTTAGTCTGTGCAATGATTTTTTTGGACACAACGGCGACGGGCAAAAAAGCCGCGTTCCTTCGTCAATGAGCGCAGAGCCGCAAGATGAGCATTTTGAAGGAATTTCGATTTCTTGAAGAACGGTCGAAGGGTCTGAACTCAAAACGGCTTCGATTTTTGGGATAATTTCGCCACGTTTTACGACAACCACACGGCTTCCAATTTTTACGCCCAATTTTCTGATTGCCGCAGGATTTGCAAGGCTTGCCCTCTGAACGCTCGTTCCGTTGAGATGTACTTCGTCAAAAATTCCAACGGGAGTATACGTCGAACCGCTTTCGCTCCATTCAACCGCACGAAGCGTACTTTCTGCTTCGTCGAGCGAAAATTTGAACGCAATTTGCCTGTCTGGACGCGCACGAGAAGCGTCAATAAAATCGATGCGCTTTTCCTTTACCACAAGCCCGTCGATGTCATAATCAAGCGACGGACGGAACGCGAAAACCTCCGCCCTGTAGCCAATTACGTCCTCCGCCGTTTTTTTTATTTCCAATCGTACGGTCGAAAATCCCGCATTTTTGAGCCACGCGATTTTTTCTGCTTCGTCCAAAAAAGGACTTTCGCCTTCTGTAGAAAGCGCGTCGTACACGATTAAAGAAAGATGTTCAGAGCCTTTGCCGTCTTTGCGTTTCATAACGCCGTTTGCGGCATTTCGGCAATTCGCTTTATCTGCGTAAAGAGAGGCGTGAACGGAACGCTTCATTATGACTTCCCCGCGAACCGCGCCCGTAAAATCGATTTTTTTGCCGTTTGAATCCAACAGAATCGAAAGAACGCCACCCATTTTTTTTGCGTTCGCTGTAATGTCGTCTCCGATTGTACCGTCGCCGCGCGTAACCGCCCGCACCAATTCTCCAGAATCGTATTGCAATTCAAGGGACGCGCCGTCGAGTTTGTACTCAACCAAATATTCGTCGTAAACGTGATTTTCTGCCCATTTCAAAAATTCCTCGCCGTCCGCAGCCTTTTCTTGACTTCCCATTGGCATTCTGTGCCGCGTTTTTTTGAACGAAATCGAGTCCGAGCCGACTTTTTTCAAAATCGGATTTTTGGGGTCGAGCGATTTTAATTCGTCCCAAAGCGAATCGAATTCTGCGTCCGAAATCAACGCCTCCGCGTTATAATACGCCGCTTGATATTTTTTTATGAGTTGAACGAGGTCGGAAATCCGCTGCTCTTTTTCTGTGTCAAATAAATCCATTTTTCCCTCGCTAGATTTTTTCAAACATAATTTCTGTAATGTCCCGCTCTGCCGAAATGCCTTTTTGCTCAAAACGAGTTTCGGGTCGCCATGCTTGCTTTGGCGCAAAACCATCGAATCGATTTTTTAGCCCGCCTGTTTGCGTCAACTCTTCGAGCGCACTTTGCGCATACGGAAACCAATCGGTTACAAAATAAAGGTAGCCTCCGCGTTTTAACTTTTTTGAAAGCAAATCCGTTCGCGGTCGCTGAACGAGTCGCCGTTTGTGATGGCGTTTTTTTTGCCACGGGTCAGGAAAAAAAATGTGAAACGCATCAACGCTTTCGTCAGCCGTCATCTCAGAAAGCACTTCAAGAGCGTCGTGCGCGATTATTCGCACGTTTTTCAAACCGCGCTCGCGAATTTCTCCAAGGAGTTTTCCAATTCCAGGTTTGTGCACTTCAAGACCAACGTAATTTATGGACGGATTTTGTTCCGCGATAATCGCCGTCGCTTTTCCCATTCCAAAGCCAATTTCAAAAACCGTTGGATTTTCGTTTCCAAAAATCGTCGCAAAATCAAGCGTTTTTCCGCGTTCGTGCGCAATTCCCCAAACGGGGAGCAATTCTTCGTAATCTCGTTTTTCCGCCACCGTAAAATGCCCCGCGCGAAGTACAAACGTTTTTATCTCTCGATAGTGTTTTTTTTCATCGAAAGCGTTATTTTCTTGTCCATTTTCCATAACAATTCCAAAAATCCTACTCGTTTTTTTCTTCCGAATCTTCCAGTTTTTCAACGGGAAAAAGCACGATTATCTGACTATCTTTTGAATAAAGCACGATTCTTTTTGATTCCGCCGTCTTCATATCTTTTTTTATATCCGAGTCGGTTTTCCAAGCAGTTTTTGCTTTTCCAAAAAAAATGAGCGCATTGTTTTCGTCGTAAAGCGCGAGATTTTCCGTTTTTTGCGCAATGAGCGAAGAAATGTCATCTTTTGAAGAAAAAATGAGCGCGTCTTCATACGAAAAATCAAAATCGATTTCAACTTCTTGTCCGCCAGCATCTTTGTAAAAAAGCGTGAATTTTCCCTTTGGCAGTTGCTGATTTTCTTGATGACACAATCTGAGCGCGTAAACGAATTCTTCGCCGTCAACGTCAAAAACGCCAGGCTCTTCGATTTTCCAGCCGATTTTATGCTTGTCGTCCAGGCTTTTTACAACAAACGACTCCGCCCGCCTTGAATCGTGCGGCATTTTCACAAACACAGAAAGAAACGAATCGGAAAGTGCTTTTTGTTCTTCAAACTCAAGAACGAGATACGGATTCACTTCAGAAAGTTCTGGCGAACTGTCGGCGCACGAGAAAAGAAAAAATGCGAAAAAAAGGACGGGAACGATAAAAATCCCCCCGCCAAAAAATCGTTTTTTCATTGCTAGAAATTAAAAATGAGATTTATAACCGTGAGGTCGTTTGACATTGGCTGATTCACGATTGACTCAAATTTGACATTTGCCTTTTTGCAAGATTCGTCGAGATACGAAAAATACATCATGCCAAGGTCCATTCCTGCGTCCCCGCCCGCGTCGTCGCGGTAAAAATCCACGATTGACTTTTTTCGCGTATCGCTTGTCATCTTGTCGCTCACGGTGTCTTTCATCATTTGGTACTGGTCGTCTTTGTTAAAAAGCATGATATGAAGTCGCCCTTGTTTTCCAATCGCCGTAGAACCGCCCCCAAGTTGCCAAGAAATCGTTACGAGTTCGTGGCGACGCTTTAATTCTGCAAAGAGTTTTTCGCGGATTTCTGGATTCAACACAACGGAATCCGTGTCTTCAAGTCCGTCGTAAAGCGTTTTTGCGACTTTTCTTAGGTTTGCATTTTCGTTGTTCGTTACAAGTTCCATGAGAAGAAGCGAAATGTGGTCTGCAATCGACGACTTTTCCATGTATTCTTGCAAAAGATGACGAATGTTCAAATTGATTTGCTCAAACCCGTCTTTTTGGTAAAACTGCGTGATAACGTACCAATTCATAAGTCCCATTCGATTCAAAAATTTCTCGGACATCAAAATGTAGACATTTTTTTCCTCTGGAGAGTACGATTTGTTCGTCATAATCGCATTCCAAACGGGTTCCAAAATCGTCTTTTTTGCAAGCGTCATAACGGTTTTCTTTTTTTCGAGCATGGGACGGAGTTTTGCGTCTGGAATTTTTGTTGACTCGTCCATGAGATTTCTGGGATTTGCGCGGTTGAATTTTACCACAACGTCGCATTTTACGAGCGTTGAATAAAGCATACGGTCAAATTGCTTATAGATAAGCGAAAACACGATTGTTTTTGACAAATCCATCACGTCTTGCCGAACCGCAGAAAATTCCGACATCGACACTTCGATTTTTGAAATGTAATCGAGCATTATCATGTCTTGAATCGACTTTGGCGAAAACGGGTTTATCGATATTCCCTTTTCATCTTTGCCGTCAGCCATGTGAAAGCGCGTTAAGTTCACGTTGTGTCCCAAAAAATGCGACGTTCCACCGTCAGAAAGAATGACTTTCAAAGGCAAGTTCAACTGGAATTTTTTCCCGTTATCGTTCATGTTTTCGCTCCGTTTTATTTATGACTGTGAGAAAATCTCGTTTTCTCATCAACTTCAATAATACAACAAAAATGCGCCGTAGACAAATCAATTTTGAAACCGCTTCTTGCTTGATTGCACCGTTTTTTCTCTGTCTTTTTTGATTTTCTTGAAGTATACTTTTTGTCATGTCATCATTTTTTTTGAGAATTTCGTTTTTTGCTTTTTTTTCTTTCTGTTTTTTGTTTTCTTCTTGTACGAGCACCCGCATTGATACGGAAGATTCAGCGCAAGAAAATCAAGAAAATCAAGAAACGCAAGAAACCGAGCAAAACCAAAACGCTTTGAATGAAGCGCAAAAAAGCGACACCGAATCGGAAATCTCGCTCATTTTTGCGGGCGACATTATGGCTCATCGACCAAATTACGAACCTGGAAAATTTGAGCGAATCTGGAAAGACATTGCGCCGCTTGTAAAAACAGGAAATTTGTCTTTTGCAAATATGGAAGCACCCGTTGCAGAGAAATTGCCCTGGAGTACGTATCCGCAATTTAATATGCACCAAATTTATGTTGAAGAAGCAATCAACGCGGGTTTTAACGTGTTCTCGCTTGCAAACAACCATACAAACGACCAATATCTTGAGGGAATTCTTGCCACTCGTGACTATTTCAAAAATCGAAAAGACATTTGGGCGTGCGGACTCAAAGAAAAAAGCAACGGAGAATTAACATATCGCCTTATCGAAAAGGATGGCTGGAAAGTGCTTTTTGTGGCGTTTACGGAACTTTTGAATAGGAACGATTATTCAAGTTACATCGATTATGTGCCACCAACGGAAAAGCAGCGCGAAGAACTCAAAAAAACGCTCATCGCTCTTGGTGAAAATAATCCGCACGACCTGTTTGTGATTTCAGTTCATTCGAGCGAGCCTGAATACGTGCACAAAATCACGGACGGGCGAAAAAATTGGTATCACGCGCTCATAACAGAATGTGGCGCGGACGTTGTGTGGGCAAATCATCCGCACATTGTGCGCCCGTGGGAAACAATCGAAGCGGAAGATGGACGAACGGCGTTTGTGATGTACGGAAACGGAAACACGATAAGTGCGCAACGAACGTCTCCGAGTTTTTCCGCGCCCGAAACCGCGCGAGACGATACAGGCGACGGGCTTATTATTCGGCTTCGTTTCAAAAAACGCGACGGCGAAAAGGCGGCTCTTACCAATTCGGAGCATTTTTTTATAACGACGCTCATTTCGTCAGACGGACGCTACGTCATAAAACTCCTTGACGACGACCTTTTGCGCTCGCTCGACAGGGCGGAAAATCCCGTTTGGGCAACGTATCTTGGAGAGCGAAGAAAAATCCTTGAAAGGCAGACGGGAATTTCTCAAAAAAACAACGATTAAACGTGTTCAAAACACTAAACACGGAACAAGTGTAATAAACGGAAAAAAGTATGGCTATCGATTATCAAAAATTACCAGTATACGAGCAAAAAGAGCGGATTCTTTCTTCGCTTCGGGAAAATCAAGTTATTGTTGTGCAAAGTCCAACGGGAAGCGGCAAAACAACGCAGATTCCAATTATTTTGCACGAAGCGGGGTATTCAGAAAACGGCGTAATTGCCGTAACGCAGCCGCGGCGCATTGCCGCGCTTTCAGTTTCGGAGTTTATTGCGCGACAACTCGGCACTTCGTATCCAGGACTTGTTGGCTACAAAATGCGCTTTGACGACAAAACGGACTCCTCGACAAAAATCAAGATTATGACCGACGGAATTCTGTTGCAAGAAATGAAACTCGACCCGTATCTTCATAATTACTCGGTAATGATGGTTGACGAAGCGCACGAGCGAAGTCTCAACATTGATTTTGTGCTTGGTCTTCTCAAACGAGTTCTTGTTACTCGTCCAGAGTTCAAAGTCATCATTTCAAGTGCCACGATGAACGCCGAGGCTTTTTCTCGCTATTTTGGAAACGCGCCAATCGTAACGATTGAAACGCAAACGTTTCCCGTGGCGATGATTTACGACCCGCCAGAATGCAAAACAACAACGGCAACTACCACAGGCGAGGAGGCACTTCTTTCAAAAATCGAAGACACGGTGGAACGAGTCGTTTCAAACGGCGAAAAAGGCGACATTTTGATTTTTTTGCCAGGCGAAAAAGTCATAAAGGATTGCCTTTCGCGCCTTTCGCAGTCTTCGGTTAGGCATCGCCTTCATTTGATTCCGCTTTACGGCAGGCTTCCAAAAGAAGAACAAGAGCGCGTTTTTGAAAATGCGCCATTCGGAAAGAGAAAAGTCGTCATTTCAACGAACATCGCAGAAACGTCGGTTACGATTGACGGCATTTCCACCGTAATCGATTCGGGGTTGGCAAAATTGAACTTTTACAGCCCGCGAACGTTTACGTCAAGTTTGATTGAAACGTCCGTAAGCCGCGCAAGTTGCAATCAGCGCAGAGGACGAGCAGGACGAACAGGCGCGGGAACGTGCTATCGCTTGTATCCGCGCGAAGATTTTGAAGCGCGACACGAGTTTACAACGGAAGAAATCTACCGAACAGATTTGAGCGAAGTTGTTTTGAGAATGAGCGAACTCGGAATCACCGAATTTGACAAGTTCGACTTTATTTCGCCGCCGGGAGAAGCGGGAATTCGCGGAGCGGTTGAAACGCTCAATTTGCTTGGCGCACTTGAAAGCGACAACACGCTTTCTTCGGTTGGAAAAATGATGACGGAGTTTCCGCTTGAACCGCGCGTGAGTCGAATGCTCGTTGAAAGCATTTTACATTATCCAGACGTTCTCGAAGAAGTGTTAATTGCGGCGGGATTTATGAGCACTCATTCTCCGTTTGTGCTTCCGCCAGGAGAAGAAATTGACGCTCGCCGAGCGCACCATTCGTTTCAAGATTTGCAAGGCGATTTTGTGAGTTACGTCAAATTATTCAGAACGTACTCATCTCAAAAAAATCCTGTGCGCTTTTGCGAAAAGCATTATCTTGACGAAAAAGTGATGAGCGAAATCGCGAGTATAAAAAAGCAACTTGAAGAAGAAGTCAGCAGGCTCGGCATTCCCGTCATAAGCGGGGGGAGCATGGAAGATTATCTGTGTTGCGTTGCAAGCGGAATGATTCAATTTGTCTGCATTCGAGAAAAAAAAGACCGCTACAAAAGTCTCACAGAAGGAAATATTTCGATTCATCCAGGTTCTTCGATGTTCAAAGCAGACCCGCTCTACATTGTTGCAGGCGAAATTGTCAAAACGTCGCGCACGTTTGCTTCAAGCGTTTCCCCGCTCACAAAATCGATTCTCGAAAAAATTTCTCCAGATTTGGAAGCAAAATTGCAATCGATTCGCGCAAGCGAAAAAAAGGAAAAAAGCGCGCAAACAGAAAAAACCGAAGGAAGCCGAAAGAGCGAAAAATTGAGCGGAAAAAGCGTAACGCTTGGCGGAGAAACGTTCAAAATCGAAAAACGAAAAAAACACAAAGTTCTTGTTTTGGAAGCCAGCAAACTTTCTCGCGCACTTGAAAACGAAATGGACGAAGGAAAAATCGCGCAAGTTTCGGGCTTAAAGGCGCGGCTCATCTTGGAAAAGGGAGAAGCGATGATTGGCGAAAAAGCGGAATTGATTTTCAAATTTGCGCGGACGCTTCCGCTTACGCCGCTTGGCGAAAAAACGTTTCCTTCAAAAAAGAAAGCCGTTTTGAGCGAAGAAGGCGGCATTTTTGAGATTCTCGATTTTTTGCCACTCGTTTTACGGCTCATTCCCGCAAAGCCAAAGAAAAAAGATGGAAAGAAAAAATCAAACGATTACGGTTTTATCACGCTGTACACGGACGGACGTGGCGCGTTTTGGCTCAAAGTGGGACGCGGTTTTCCGACCGCACTTTCAGAAAGCCTTTCGAGCCTTGAATCGCTTATCGATGAAGCGTCTTTGAGCGGAGAGGAAAAGGAAAAAGTAAACGCCTTGTATCGAGTTCTCCGCTCGTTCTACGAATAAATTCGCATTTTTGAAAAAGTCGCACCAAAAGATGATGGTTTCGACAGGCTCAACCACCGCTTCTAGCATACATTTTTTAACAGTGCCAAATTTTCAAATATGCTTTTCGTGTTCAAGTCGCCATTTTATGCAACGCTCAAGATAGTCAACGTAGTCCGCGTTTTTGCACATTCCTTTGCCAGAAACGTCCGAGATTTTTGCCACGTCTTGACCGTTGCATTTTGTTACTTTCATTACGATGTTAAGCGGTTCTTCTTCGGTGTCGTTTGAAATAAACGTTCCGATTCCAAATGCCACAAGCGCACGATTTTTGAAATAACGAAAAATGTCCGTCGCCCGCGCAAAATCAAGACTGTCGCTAAACAAAAGCGTTTTTGAAAGCGGATTGACTCCGAGCGTTTCGTAATGATGTATGATTTTTTCGCCCCATTCAAACGGGTCGCCAGAATCGTGCCGAACGCCGGAAAAAAGCGTTGCATACGTGAGTTGAAAATCGCGCAAAAAGCAATCGGTCGTAATCGTGTCGGTGAGGGCAGTTCCGTTCAAAACGCCGTATTCTTTGACCCACGAATCAAGCGCGTACCAATTTGAATACGCAGGATTATGCTTGTGATTTCCTTGCCCCGAACACATAATCCACTCGTGAGCCATTGTGCCAACGGGCGTTACTCCGTATTTTTTTGCAAGAAAAACGTTGCTCGTTCCCACAAAACTCGATTCCTTAAAAAGCGCGTTTTTTTCTTTGAGAAGCCGAACCGCCATATCTTGCGATTTTGAAGAAAGACGGCGGCGAAGTCCAAACTCGCTAAAATTGCCCAAAGCATACGTCCCGTCAATCAATCCGTTGATTTTTGCGTTGAGCCGATTTTCAAATTGAGCCATGAGTTTTTGTGAATCGTACGCAAAATGAAAATAGACTTCGTTTACGATGGCAAGAACGGGAATTTCGTACATCGACGTGTTGAGCCAGGTTCCGCTCGCTTCGATTTGAAGTCCGCACTCCCCGCCTTCTGTAATCACAAAATCCTCAAAACGCGCGTGCCACAATCTCAAAAAATCGATGTAACTTCCTTTTATCCATTTTATCGTGTCAAGATACGAAAGTTCCTCTTCGCTAAAACGCAAATCGCAAAAAAGAGAAATCTGACGTTTGATTTCCGAAACCATTTCCGAAGTAAAACGCACGTTTTTGTTTCTGCATTTGAACGTCCAAGTCGTTTTGTAATCGCTAAACTGATGAAAAATCGCCTGTCCCATCGAAAATTTGTAAGCGTCCTCGCACAAAAGACTCGTAATTATTTGCTCCATTTTGATTTTCCTTTTGCTCGTGTTTTTTATTTTGCGTCGGAAGAAGACGAGCCTTTTTTCTCCCAGTCAACTCCAAGGATTTTTGCCGCTTTTATTGCGTTTGCGTCGCGTTTATTTTCAGGACTTGCCCTATCCGCAAGACTCCGCACCGACGGAGTGAGCGAAGCGTAGCGACCTTTTGCGTATATGTCGAGCGCAGTGCCTTGCGTTGGAACGTCAGAACTCGAAAGGTACAATCGGCACGTGCTTTCGTAAGAAGCCCTCCCCCACTTTGCCATTTCCTTTCCGATAGCGTAGCGGAGCGATTTTCTTCGTTCGTCAAAAATCACTTCCTCGGCAAGCGAAGCGACTTCTTGATTTCCTGCGTGGTCAAACTCAAGAAGGGCTGCCACGATTTTTGCCTTTGCGCCATCGCCCGTCTTTTTTTCTGAAAGTTGCTCCACAAGATAGGTATTTCCTTCGACCGTGTTCAATTCCGCAATCGCAGGATAACACGCATTTTTGACGTTTGTGTCTGGGTCGGTTTTTGCGCGATACACCAAATACGGAACCGCGCTTTGAACGGCATTTTTTCTGATTGCCGAAATCGCTTCAAGTCTGACTTTTGCGTGCGAATCGCGGATTGCTTGAATCAAAAGCTCTTCCGCCTCTTTCCCGTGGAAATTGGCAATTCCTTTTACAACGTAAGCGCGCAAATTGGGGTCGCGGTCTTTGTACAAATCGGTAAGAGAATCGATGGCTTTTTCTGAATAAGCGGAATCCGACGCGCCAATTTGCCCAATCGCTTCCGAAGCGTACATTCTGACAAACGTGTTTTCGTCTTCGTTTTCAGCCATTTCAACGAGTTTTTCAAATGTTTCTGACGCTTTCAAAAGTCCGAGCGTTTTTACAAGAGATTGCTTTTGCGGCAACGTCAAATCTTCGTTTTCAAAATACTCCGTAAGATACATAGCCTCGTCGCTTCCGCCGATTTTTCCCAACGCTTCGATTGCGCCGTTGTAATATTTTTCATTGTCGCTTTCGAGAATTTGCTCCACGGCAGGAATTGCGTCCCGCGTTTTGAGTGTTCCAACGTAAGAAAACGCCGCATTTACCGTTGACGCGCTTTCTTCAAACGGTTCGTTCAAAATCATAATCGCGTAGTCTTCAAGGCACGGGTCTTCCATTTCCTTAAAGAAATTCATAATTCCTTCTTTTACGGCAACACTTCGCGTTTCTTCGTACAGGTCATACGCCTCGTCCACGAATCGCTCATCGCGCCGTTCGGTCATTTTTCCAAGCAATTCCAAAATCTCGTCTTCAAGACCGAATTTCAAAATGTCCGCGCTTTTTTGCCGTCCGTCCAAATCCGTGTTGTCAAGGTCGCGAACGCGAGATGCGTCTGGTCGTTTTGGTCTTTTTTGCGACGGAACTTCGCTCATTCCCGCTCGACTCCACTCGCTTTTCTCTTTTTCTTGCGCAAAAATCAAAGAAAACGAAAAAATCAAACAAATCGCGGTTAGCAGTTTTTTCATCTTTGTAAAATCCTCCGTTATTATTTTCGGCTCATTCGATTTCGTTTGAATTATAACGCGAAATAAAGGCGGTGCGATAGCGTTCAAAACGGTCTTCGCTTATCGCTTTTTTTGCTTCTTCAATCATTTCGTGCAAGAAAAAAAGATTGTGATAACTTGCAAGCATACTCGAAAGAATTTCTTGCGCCTTAAAAAGATGACGCAAATACGCGCGCGAGTACGTTTGACAAACTTTGCATTTACATTCGCTGTCGATGGGACGAAAATCGTGCGCAAATCGCTCCTGTTTTATTGACAGTTTCCCAGAATGAGTAAAATAACTTCCGTTTCGCGCATTTCGAGTTGGAAGAACGCAATCGAACATATCGATTCCAGAATGAATCGCGTCCAAAATGTAATCGGGAGTGCCAATTCCCATGACGTATTTTGCTTTTTTTGGGGACAGTTTTTTTGCCGTAAAATCGAGCGTAGAAGAAAAAAGGTCGTGGCTTTCGCCGACCGACAAACCGCCGATTGCGATTGCAGGAAGGTCAAGATTTTCCACAAAATCCGCCGCTTGCGCTCGAAGGTCTTGAAAAAAATTCCCTTGAACGATTGGCATAAGAAGCCCTTGATACCCTTCCGCTCTTTTTTTCTCCCATTCAGCTTTTGCCCGCTTTGCCCAGGATTGCGTAATCAAAAGCGCGTCGCACGCTTCTGTTCTGGAAGCACCGAAACCTGTACAAACGTCAAGAACCATTTGAACGTCCGAATTAAAATCCGTTTGAATTCCAACGACTTTTTCAGGCGTAAAAAGATGGCGAGAGCCGTCAACGGTGCTTTGAAAAAGAACGCCCTCCTCAGAGATTTTTCGCATTTTTGAAAGACTCCACACTTGAAATCCGCCAGAATCCGTGAGGAAATTTTTTCTCCAAGCAGAAAATCCGTGAAGCCCGCCAGAATCGCGAATCAACTCGTTTCCTGGGCGCAAAAAAAGATGATACGTGTTTGCAAGAATGATTTGAAAACCAATTTCTTCCAAATCGTCCTTTGAAATCGCCTTGACCGTAGCAGCCGTTCCAACGGGCATAAAAACGGGAGTTTCAACGTCGCCGTGAGGCAAATGCAAAACGCCCCGCCGAGCAAAACCGTCTTTGCTTTCATGTGTTATGTCAAAAAGTCCTTCCATAATTTGTTCCTCTCAAAAAGCAATTTTTCTTGCAAACTCTATGTTCGAGCGTAGCGCAACACCACGAGCGAAATTCCAACAAACAAAAAAACGGGAAACCACGCTCCCAAAAACGGCGAAATGTAGCCGAATTTTGCAAGAAGCATCGTAACCATTTGAGTTACGTAAAAAAGAACGCTCGCGCTTATGCACGACGCAAGGCTTATGAGCATAACGTTTTTTCGGGATTTTCCGCTTAATCCCACGGACAAAATCACCACGATGAAAACGATGAACGGAAAAGCGAATTTTTTGTGATAAAGGCTCAACGCTTCGGCGAACGGAAGTCCCGCGCGTTGCAAATGCTCAATGTACACTTTTGCGTCCGCGCTCGAAACCGTTTCAACGCTCACAACATTTCGGCGAAACGTCGCGGGCGGCTCGTTCAATCTCACAAGAATTTCTGAATCGATTTCGGATTTTGCCACAATTTCCTCGCCGATTTTGTCGTATTGCGTTGAAGCAGAAAGATTCCAGATGTTTTCGTCTTCATTCCAAATCGCGCTATCGGCTCTCAAAATCGAACGGAGCGATTTATCGTCGTTTCTCACCACAATGAGAAGCGTTTGGAGTTTTTGTTCTTTGTCGTTGTAAAATTCAGCCTTGTAAATAACGTTTCCGTTGTCGCCAATGACAACAAGATTGTCGTTGTTGTCGTTTTTTTCTTTATTGAGAGCGGATTCTTGCTCCGTGGTTTTCTTTGCAAACGTGGGAACTACAACGCGGTCGTCAAAAAGAAAAAGCGCGATGCTCAAAAAAATCGCAAAAATTAAAAGCGGAAAAGTAAACCGCGTGAGCGAAATGCCAGAAGCAAAAATCGCAACGAGTTCATTTGAAGCGTAAAAATCGGAAAGCGAATAAGAAACGGCAAAAAGAATCGCAATTGGAGTGGCGTACCAAAGCGTTTTTGGCGCGTACAAAAGCATTATAAAACCAACACGCTTTAATGAAACGCCATTTGAAATATAATTCCACAGATTCATCATCAAATCCACGAGCAAAAGAACAAACGCAAAAAAAATGAGCGCGCCCACAAAAAGCGGCAAGATTTTTCTAAAAAGATACAAAACGATTTTCATTTTTTTGCTATTTCCTCACGAGTTTTATGTAAAAAAGGATTCCAACAAATCCCACAAAAAGATTTGGCATCCACATCGTGATTTCCCCGTGTACTCCGCTCCGTGATGAAAAAATCTGACCAACAATGCTTACAGACCAATACGCCACCGACACAAAAAGCCCGATTATCAGCCCGATTGTTTGTCCGTTGTGTTTTCCAAAAATGAGCGCGAGCGGGAGCGCGAGAATCGCAAAAAAAATTGAACCAAACGGCATAGAGAATTTTTTGTTCAATTCCAACTTGTGCTGATTCATTTGTTTTTTGGTGAAATTGCCGTCGTTTTCCATGCTTTTGATTTTTTTGTAAAGGTCGTAAGAAGTCATTTCGCGCGGAGTCGTTTTTCTGTTCACGCTGCCAAGACTCGACTCAAAAACGTTCAAATCGAGTTTCTCCGCGCCCATAAAATCGAACGTTTGCTTTTCCTTTGGGTCAAAAAAAATCACGGAAGAATCATTCATCGAAAGCGTCATCAAAACGCCGCTCTCCGAAGATTGGCGCACAACGGAATCTCTTGAAACGATGACGCGGATATTTCCTTCGCTGTCGGAGTCAAAAAAAATGAGGTCGCTCACGTTGTCGCCGTCAACCTGCCCGATTACGAGCGTTTTGTCGCTCGTTCGCTTTACGGAATTTGGCTCTAACTCAACGGCAGGATTCGACGTGAGAATCGTTCTAAAAAGCGCGTTGTATTTGAGCGTTCCAAGCGGAAGCAAATAATCGTTTACAAAAAACGAAACAATCGAAATCACAATGCCCAAAAAAAGGACGGGAAACAAAATGAGCCGATACCCTTGCCCCGAAGCGCGCAAAATGAGGATTTCGTTGTCGGTTGCAAGACGACCAAGGCACATCAAAAATCCAACGAGCGTTGCAAACGGAGCCGACTGCGCAATTACCATTGGAAGCGAATACGTGATAAGGCGCACAACGTCAAAAACGGGCACGCGCTGCTTGAGGATTTTTTCTGCAACGAGGAGAATTTGATTTACGAAAAAAACCATGAAAAAAAATAAAAACGCAATGAAAAAATACAAAAACAATTCTTTCAAAAGGTAGCGAACAAGGACAAATCGATTTACACCCGGAAGCGAAGAGGCATCTTGCTCTTGGACAAAAAACCGAAGGCGACGGCTTATATTTTTTAGTCCTAATACACCAAAGAATTTTGAAATGACGGCAAAAATCGCATTGAGAAGATTGAAACTCGAAAGTTCTTGATACGTGGCTCTAAAAAACGAGTTTATGCCCGCGTGAAAAGAAGAAAGTTTCCAAACGTGCTTGTAATACAAATAAAGCGCACGGATTTTCCGCGAAAACTGCGCGATTTTTTTTCCACATCGAGTTTCAAAAAACGCGCCAAAAATCCCTCGCTTTTTTTTCTCTTTCACTAAAGCCTTCCCGTTGAGCCAAAGCCGTTTTCGCCGCGCTTTGTTTCCTCAAGAGAATCGGTGCGAACAAAAGGAAATTGCGTTACAGGCGAAACGACCAACTGCGCGATTCGCTCACCGTTTTCCACAACAAAATCGTCTTTTCCAAGATTTATCAAAATGACTTTAATTTCGCCGCGATAATCGCTGTCAATCGTTCCAGGCGTGTTCAAAACGGTAACGCCGTTTTTTGCCGAAAGTCCCGAACGCGGTCGCACTTGAACTTCAAAACCTTCGGGAATCTGAATTTTTATGCCCGTTGGAATTATCGCCCACTCGCCTGAAGGAATTAAAACGCTTCCATTTGGCAAAAACGCCCGAATGTCCGCTCCCGCTGCGCCGTTCGTTTGATAAGATGGCAAAATCGCACCTTCTTCTGCAACGCACTTAATGCTCTGTTCCATAGAAAAAAGTATATCGAATCAAAGCCGTTTTGTGGAGGTCTGAAACCGAAAAATCGAACGGCAGAACTGGAGAAAAGCGAAAAACGCCAGCCCTCGCAAAAGCAAGAACTGGATTTTGTCATGGTGGTTTCGGCAAGCAGGGGCACCGTGTTGTCGATAGGCATTTTATTATTGCAATGCACGAAGCAATTCGTCGCTTTTCGCAAACGACTCGTGCAACAGCGCAAGCAGTTCCGCCGTGGTGTGCGATTTTTCTTCCGCTTTTACGAACGGATTTTTGATGTCGAGATTCCAGCCGTTTTCTGCAATTTTTTCGACAGGAACGCGCCACGCCTGCTCGTTTTCCACGCGGTTGTTCCACCATGCAAGGAGCGGGGCGAACTCCGATTTCTGAATAGGCTTTGTTTTGGAATACGACTTCTGCCCTTCGGGCATCTTGTGCTCCCAGTACGCGAGAAATGCTTTGCATTTCTCGTAACGAGTTTGCAATGCAAACTCGCGATTTCGCGAGTCGGCTCTCCTTTCGTAAAAAACAAGAGGTTCGTGGCAACGCTCGCATAGGGTTGGAATACCGAATTCGGAAGGCGCACAATCGTGTGGACATTGCACTGCTTCAAAAACTCCTCGCGGATTCTCTGCTTAACGCCGTCGCCCGTAAGCGAGCCGTCGGGAAGCACAATCGCCGCCCTGCCACCGTCACGCAAATACCTCATCATCAAAAGAAGGAACAAGTCGGCGCTCTCGGTCGTCCTGAACTGCGCAGGATAATTCGTCTCCACGCCGTCAGACACGCTCGCACCGAACGGCGGGTTTGCAAGGATAACATCTACGCGGTCTTTTGCGCCGATGCTCGTGTACTCGCGGTTCAGGCTGTCGCCGTTCACCACATTCGGCACTTCAATATCATGCAGAATCAGATTGGTAACGCAGAGCATTAGATGCTCTCGTTTATGTTTGGCATTATGTTTGCTCCTTGTTTTATTTTTCCAATTTCTTCACATCTTCCAAGAACAAGTCGAAGTCGCTTCTGTAAAGCCTGTCTTGGATAATGCGGTATTTTTCCCATTCGGTTTCGGCATGGGCTTTTGCAACTTCCATGCTGATTTTACCGGCATCAGTCAGAATTTCGTGTTCGGTGGCTGTAAGAATGCGGTCAAGGTGTTTTGCCCAGTCTTCCATCGTCATAGGAATATTGCGGTTTGCCTGCATCTCGGCAAAATCAAGATAACCGGAAACAATCAGTTCCAAAGCATGCAGCTCTTCTTTGCTCAAATAGTTCTTTGCAACGCTAACATCAGATTTTCTGATTTTAGCATCAGGACTGCCATCCCAAGTTGTCAGCCCCATATTTTCCTTAGTGCTGTCCGCGCGTTCATAAATAACTTCGGCTGCTGTATGTTTATGAATCGCCCAGTGCAGTTTGTTCTGAACCTTGGCGAAAAAATCCTTTGTCGTTTTTGCAGTCTTGTCATAATCAACAGCCGTAGCGTACAAGTCAGTTATTTTCTGATAGAACTGCCGTTCAGAAAGCCTGATTTCACGGATTTCTTCAAGCAAACGCGTAAAGTATTCCTTGGTCAGAATTGAACCGCCGTTTTTCAGCCTGTCGCTATCAAGCGCCCAGCCTTTAATAGTGTAATCTTTTGCAATCTGATTCACCCATTTTCTGAACTGAACAGCCCTTTCTGAGTTTACCTTAAAGCCAACGGCGATAATCATCTGAAGGTTGTAATGTTCCACAGCACGAGAAACTTGCCTCGTTCCTTCGGTTTGAACTATCCGAAATTTTCGGATAGTTGCCTCTTCTTGTAATTCCGAATCCTCAAATATCTTTAAAATATGATAATTGATTGTTCGCACATCTACTTCATATAAAGTCGCAAGCATTTTCTGCGTAATCCAGATATTTTCATCCTCGTAGCGAACTTCTATACTGTCCTTGTCATCGCCAGTAGCCGCAACAAAAGTAAGATACTCCGCGGCAGAACTGCGGATTGATATGTCTTTTTTATCTGTTTTCTTTGGCATTTTGTTTGCTCCTTGTTTATTCTGGAGGGGAAAGCCTTCCCCTCGCTCCAACCGCCTGCGGCGTTTTCCGCTACCCTTTCTACTTAGCAAGCAACGCTTGCGACGGACACCCCGCAACGCCCCATATGCTTTTCAAAATAACTGACTAATTCATCTAATTCTTTTGTAATACTCTTTTCAAATAGCATCTGTGGATTATATGTTATCGGCTTTTCATCTGCTTTAAATTTATCTCTTAATTTTTTTAGATTTTCGTAATCTGGAATATATTCTTTTGTAAAAGGTTCATTTCCATAAACTTTTCCGTATCTTTCAGATAAAGCTGTGATTATTTTTTCTCGTGTAGAAAAATCGAGTTTTTGTAACTCTTTGTAAAATTCCTCAATATCGATGAAACTTAGAATAGGCTGCTTGTAATATTTATAAGTTCCGTTTACATGAATTATATTTTTAATGAATTCATCAGTATTATTTAACATATTCGTAATTTCATTTATAAAATCTTTTTTTGCATGTTTATTTAAATTTTTCTCATTAAATTCTTTTAGTTGCTTTCGTACAAGAGAAAGCTCTTCAATATCAGTTGAATATGCATAACCGCCATATCCAACTTCAATTGAGCCCCAATCGGAAAGTGGGATTATTGAATTCTCTTTCTCTTTCAAAAGATTATTAATAATTGCAATAATTGAATCAATAGTATCCGGGATTAATTCCCACTTTGAAAAAATAATCATAAAATTTGCAAAAAGAAGAATTTCTCCAGGGTGAACATATTTTCCTTCTTCAAATTCTGAAAAAACTTTTTTTACAAGAGGTTCAAATTCAACATCAGAAAAACTTCGCCAATCATTCATAAGTTTAAATAAACTTGAAAATTCTTTTGATTCATTTTGTTGTTTTCGTATAGAGAGTTCATCTTCATACTTTTTATTTAACCATTCTTTATTGTAGTAGCCTTCGAAAATTAGTTTATTCCAAGCATCTAAAAAAGGTATATGTGTTAAATAACTCGGAAAAAAAATATGTATCTTTTTTTTGATTCTGTTGCTCATTTAACCACACAGTATATTCTTTATATGATTTATGATGTTTATAATATCCTGTCAAAATAGAATTTATATCATCGTCTTTATGAATTTCTTCTAAATTTTTCTGAATATACAAAATAAGGAATATTTCAAAAATGCACTCTTTATCATTATCTTCAAGGATATCGTCTATTAGCGATACGAAAATATTTAGATTATACAAAGCCTGCCATACAGTTCGTAAGTTATCACATTTTAAGACTTCTGATATTTCAAATGCTTTTGCTGAAAAGAACTCTTTTTCTTGTAAAGATAACTCTGAAAGAAAAGAATCTATAGCATTTTTCTTATCTGGTTTAAGTTCAAATTCTACACCTATAGTTTTTTCTTTTATTCTTAAATATTCTTTTTTCTTCTCTTCATCTTTATCATATATATTTTCTTCATTTCCTATAAAAATAATTCTAGTATCGGATTCGGTGATAATTTCAGAAAAATAGCCAAAAATTTGATTTGGACTAAGAATAGCTCGTTCAAAATCATCAACAATAATAAGTTTTTTTGAAATAGAATTAACTTTATCACCTGATTTTAATTCAAAAAGACCATCCGAAGATAATGAAATATCATCCTTGTTGTCCCCATTCAAATCTATTGTTGTTCCTAATTTTATTGCAGACTTTACAACAGCACCAAATAGCTTAACAGTTTTAGAAGACAAAATCGGATGAATGGCTTGATATATTTTCATATCAATTTCATCTGTAGATTTCACCCCAAACAGGGATATTTTTATAATATCTTTACTTTTTACATCAGTATTATCTGTATATTCTTCTAACAGTTTATTAATAAAATAAGTTTTTCCAGTTCCCCATTTTCCATTTAAGAAAACGGCGTAATGCGGATTTTCTTGAGATTCAATAAATTTTTTGCAATATTCTGTTATATGTTCGTTCATTTTCTATTCCTCCTCAAAGAATTCTTTTACTATGCTCTGCATGAGCGTTTTTGTCAGTTGCTCGCGCTCGCTGATTTGGGCTTCTAGCGCGGTTACGGTTTGAAGTTTTGCTTCTACGCGGGCGACGATTTCTTTTTGTTCGGCGAGCGGGGGAAAATACATTTTATGCACTCCTTTTTATTATCACACGGATTTTTCGCTAACGCTTCTCGGGCTAACACCCTCACTTTCTTTTATAAGTCCAAAAATCGATATTCGTTCCCATTTGAACATTGATGTTCCGAAATTTACCAACAGCCCAATTTCTTTGTTTACAGTTTTCAAATAATTTATGACTTGAGCTTTATGCTCTTTTGTAAGATTCGATACTGCTTTCGGTTCAACAATAATATTGTCAAAACAATAAAAATCAGCATAGTATTCTTTATTGAGTTTCATCCCCTTATAAGTGATTGTCAGTTTCTTTTCTCGCTCATACGGAATATTGCACAGTTGAAATTCCTTCTCCAACGCTTCTTGATAAACAGGCTCTAGAAATCCATTGCCAAGTTCTTTATAAACATTTCTGCAAGCATTAAGAATCCGCCCTGTCTGCTCTTCATATTTCAACATAACTTCTCCTCTATATTTTATACAGATTTTTCGCTAACGCCCTCACTTTTATTTTTGAATCGCCGTTAGGCGATTGCGTTAGCAAATCTTCCGTGTGACAATCATCCTCCTTCAAATGCATCCTTCAATATATGGAAAGCGAGACATTTGCCGCGCCTTTTACTATACGGCAGATTTCACCGATTTTTACTTTTTTCCACTCGCTCATTTTTACACCTCTTGGGAAAGCATAAAATCAATTACGCCCATTGTGATGAAGCCCTGTTCATCAGTATGAGGTTTCTGCTTGCCTTTTACTAAAATTATTTTTCTGAAAGAATCATTGAGTTTTGTAAAAGGTCGTTTTTCAATTTTTGCTTTTTCGGGGTCGTCTATAGAAAGTGCAGACTGAATGTACAGTCTCTGTTCGGCTTTGTTCGCAATAAAATCAATTTCAAGCTGTTTTCGAACTCCATTTCCGTTTTCATTTTTTTCGTTAATTTCCACTACTCCAACATCAACATCGTAACCTCGTATTTTCAGCTCGTTATAAATGGCGTTTTCCATAAGGTGAGTTTCTTCAAACTGACGGAAATTCAGTCTTGCATTGCGAAGTCCTGTATCGACAAAATAATACTTCAAAGGAGTGGAAATATATTTGCGGCCTTTTACATCATAGCGGTTTGTTCCTTCAATGATGAAGGATTCTGCGAATGCCTTTATATAATTTGAAATTGTAATAGCGCTGACGCCTTCTTTTTTTACGGTCTTAAACGTGTTCTGTATATTCTGCACATTTGTAAGAGAGCCTACGCTTGAAGCAAGAATATTCAGAACATCATTCAGATTATCAACATTGGTAAAATGCTTGCGTTCCAGCACATCTTTGATATAAGTCTCTTCAAAAAGATTTTTCAAATACCGACTCTTTGCCTCATGAGTTTTTGAAAGAACTGCAAGAGGCATTCCTCCATATTCCAGATATTCCTGCCAGCCGTCATACACATCGCCCTCATAGGCACTCATAAATTCCGCAAAATTAAATGGATAAATTCTTACCTCATCACCTCGTCCGCGGAATTCCGTAAGAATATCGCTTGAAAGCATTTTTGAATTTGAGCCTGTCACATAAATATCGACATTGTTCTTTTTTAATAGACCGTTGATTACAGAATAAAAAGTTATTGGATCCGCATCCGGCAATGCCTCGTCTGGATTTTGAATATTCTGAACAAATTGAACTTCATCAATAAAAATATAATAAATTGATTTATCTGTAATTTTTGATTTTATAAACGCTGAAAGCTTCAGCGGATTGTGATAAATAAAATTTTCTGTTTCTTCAAGGGAGATTTCTATGATATGAGATTCATCAAGTCCCTGAGAGATAAGATAGTCATGATAGATTGTAAAAAGCATATACGACTTTCCACAGCGTCGAGCGCCGGTAACTATTTTTACAAGTCCATTGTTCTTTCTGGCAATCAGTTTTTCCAAATAAACGGGTCTTTTTATCATCTGCCCACCATTTTCAAAGACTAAAGATTTATGCAAATAGACGCAAAAATCTTTAGTCAAAAGGATAACACAATGTCATTTTTCCAGCAACTGCCTTATGCCGCGCGGTAAATCTCCGCTTCAAGCTCGCACAGGGCTTTGAGGTACGCCGCTTTTCCGCCGAACAAGCCGACTATTTCTTGCGGCGTGCCGAGGCGTTTGAGCGGGTCTACGGTAAGGATTTTCATGTCTTCTATGTCTTCAATGCCAGTCTCGGCGTATTTTTCAAGCAGCGCGTTGAGCACAGCCCGCGCCTTGTCACCATATTTTGCCCAGTAGTTGCGCTTCTTTACATGCTCCGCGCGTTCGCGGCGGGTGAGCGCGGGCGCGTCGTAGGCGATGTGGCAGATGAGGTCAAAGATGTCGAGGTCGGATTTTGTCTCCTCTTTTAGCTCGTCAAACGAAAGCCCCTGCGCTTCCAGCTCCACGATGATTGCCTACTTCTTTTCGGCTTCGTTCCATGATTGCAGAAATGAATCAAGCGTGCGGTAGGAGCGGACGATGCCACTCTTGGTGTATTCTTTGAGGCCCGTGGTGATGAGATGTCCTTCCGCGTCCAAGAACTGACGGCGTTCGCTTAAGATACGCACATCAACGCCCGCCACATAGACTTTTTCGCGCTTGCCGAATTCTGATGGCTCTGGCTCTGCCACGGAAAGCAAGCCGTCAAGCGTGTTTTCCCATTCCGCAGGGATAGCCTCTCCGATTCCGATGCCAGCCCACGCACCGCGGGCAAGAAGCCTGCAAATGCCCAATCGTAAAGATTTCCATCGTCCCTGACAAATGGGGAATAAATTTTCACGCCTTTTGGCAGCCCTCTATAAGTTTTCCCTTTTTTGTGCTATATTCTTCAATAGACAACTGCATTACACAGGAGATTCCACATGCTTTCCATGACCGACACGCCGATCAGTACATTTGTTCCCTACTTTGCGGAAACAAACACTGCCGTGGCGTTCCTTGTGCCGACTCCCACGGGCTACGAAAAATCCATCATGGATGCGACCAAGCCGCTCCGCGAGCTTTTGAAATATGCTGGCGTTCACGACTACGAGAAGCAAGGGCAAGGACAGGAAAACAAGGTCATCATCGAAAGCCATTTTGTCACAAAAAATGATGTGGTTGATACGACCGCTTCGCTTTACCGTCCGAACACGAAGCACGGCGACCCACGAATTTGGTTTTCTGATTTGAAAAAATACTGCAAGCTGTGCAACCTTCTTGCAATCCTCATCTTTGATAAATCGCTTTATGTCATAAATCTTTCCGACAAGGAAATTCAAGAATCGCTCAAAAATCACGGTCATGTTTTCAGCCTTTTGCAGCTTTCCTTGAGCGAATATGTGAGCGTTGCCGAGGAACTGCTTGAAAAACTGCGCGAGATTCATAAGCGAGGCTTTATTCCGTCAATCACGAAAGGCGACCCCGGAGTTGGCGATACGCTTGAAAATGCGCTCGGTATTCAGCGGAACAACAAGAAAATTCCCGACTACAAGGGAATCGAACTCAAAGCGTCACGAATCACTAAGAACGGCGAGAAAAAAGCGGTCACTCGCTCAACGCTTTTCACGAAAGTTCCAGACAGCGGGCTGACTTATTCCGAAATCTTGGACAAATACGGCAAGGTGCAGGTTCCGCGAGGGCAGACCGAGCCGCGCAAGCAGATTTACGAAACGCTTTCCACGCAGAAATACAATGCCTACGGCTTGAAATTTGAAGTAGATTATGACGGCGACAGACTGAACTTAATTGACGATGCACAGCCAGTGCCGAACATCGTTTCGTCGTGGGAGTTTGACATCTTGCGGAAAACGCTCCTCACGAAGCACCACGAGACCTTTTGGGTAAAAGCGGCTTCCGAAATGCGCGAGGACTGGGAATATTTCAGATACGACAAGGTGATTCACACGAAGAACCCGAACGCGCTTTTGCTTGCCCCGCTGATTGAGAACGGCGAGATTACGGCGGACTTGGCAGCGCACATCAAGCCAGACGGCTCATACCGCGACCACGGGCTTCTGTTCAAGATTCTTCCGCAGAATATTCGCGATTTGTTGAGCGATGAAAAAATGTATGATTTGGCAAGCAACGAGTAAATCCCTGGACTTTTGCGGCAAAATATGATATAAGGATTGTAACATGGCATACGCGATAGATTTGTTCTGCGGGGCGGGTGGCTGCTCCGAGGGCTTGATACAGGCAGGATTTGATATTCTCTTTAGCTCGGACATCAGCGACATGGTTGAGCTGACTTACCGGCACAGGCACGAGCAGCTGGGGCTTCATCAGGGCTACAACACCTGGTTTGAGCGGAGCGACATCAGAAACCTGAAAGGCGAATTCATCTGGCAGAAAATAAAATCGCTCGAATGGTTCAACAACGGCGAGCGTGAATGCCCGCATGACATTGATTTGATAATCGGCGGTCCGAGCTGTCAGGGATTTTCCCGCGCAGGCAGACGGAAAAAGGACGACCCGCGCAATATGCTTTTCGGCGAGTATGTGCGCGTCATTAATGAAATCCGCCCGCGGTACATCGTGCTGGAGAATGTCGAGGGCTTCATGGATATGCAGTTTATGGGCTATGTGGGCATCACGGGAATCCACTATGCGGACGGAAGCGTTACGCCCGACATTTTGCGAAATGAGCTTAAAGAAATCGGCTACAACACGCTTGAACCAAAAATCTTGAACGCGGCGGATTTTTGCGTTCCGCAACGGAGAAACCGCGCGATTTTCATAGGCTACCGAAACGGCGAAAAGGAGCCGAACTACCCGGAGCCGACCACGCCGAACAATCAGCTGACCTTGCAGGACGCAATCAGCGATTTGATTACTGATTCTGCGCTGAAATCCGCTATTCCCGAAAGCGACTATCAAAGGCAGTGCAGGAGCGGACGGACTCCCGACATCCACGGAAAGCCGATTCCTGTCGGGGAAAAACTTAAGAACACCGAGCTTCCGAATGTGACGGATATTGTCGCCGAGCGGTTCAGCCTTTTTGAGCAGGGAGAGTCAGGCTCAAATCTCCGTAAGCGCGTGAAGAGCGAGGGCATTGACATTTCTCAAAAGCCCGCCCTCATTGACTTGTGTTGCGAGCGGCTGCATAAATCTGCCGATGAGGTGGTGCAGATTTTCAAAAAAGGGAATTGCACGGAGGAAGAAATTGATGTGCTTCTTACAAAAAAGAATATCCGCCAGCGATGGAGTGCGAATCAGCCGTCAGCAACAATCGTGAGCATCGCGGACGATTACATAAGCCCCTGGGAATCCCGAACTTTCAGCGTGAGGGAAATGGCCCGCTGCCAGTCGTTCGATGATTCTTTTGAGTTCTTGGGAAAACGCACGACAGGCGGACTGCTCCGCCGTGTGGAAGTTCCGCAGTACACGCAGGTGGGAAACGCAGTGCCTCCGCTTTTGGCCAAGGCTATTGTCGGGGAAATTCGAAAGGTGTGTGAATAAATTTCGGGGGTGTTGCTCCCGCAGAGGGTGAATCCATTTTATTTGGATTTTTGAGCTGCACAGATTTTTTTGCGCAAGCCGTCAAGCGCATTTTCCCATTCCGCAGGAAAAGTCTCTCCAATTCCGATGCCAGCCCATGCGCCGCGGGCAAAAGGTCTGTGTTCCACAATAGGAATGCCGCATTTCTCTGCGATTTGCCGCATATACAGCGCGAACTCGTTCGAACCTTTGGCAGTCAAAATCAAACGCCCGCCTTCTTCCATTTTGAGTGCCACGGCA
>CALFJF010000004.1 GCA_937877535.1 uncultured Treponema sp. | reverse complement strand
AAAATCGATTCTTTGCCAGAGGATTTGGAAAATCCAGACGACGACGAATCTCAAAAGGTCGAAGACGAAGAGATCCCTGTTGAAGAAGACGAAGGGGAAAAAGTAGACGAGATTCCAACAGAGCCGATTCTTGAAAGCGAGGACAAAAAAATCGATTCTGATGACGCGCCTGTTGTTGAAGCGGAAACATCGGAAAAAAGTGTGGACGAAGAACCGTACAATCCGATTGTGCTTATTCCAACGGAAATAAAGCCGCCAGATGGCTCTCGCGAATTTGAAGAGGAAATCGTTGCTTCGTCCCCGCGTGAAAGCGAAGAAAGTGCGGAAGAAACGCCTTCGCTTCAAATCCAAGAGGAATTTGTAAACGAGGGCGAAACAGAATCGCGCGTGAATCGATACGATATTCCAG
Organism: uncultured Treponema sp.; assembly: GCA_937877535.1. GTDB lineage: Bacteria > Spirochaetota > Spirochaetia > Treponematales > Treponemataceae > Treponema_D. The sequence goes on along the minus strand of CALFJF010000004.1, from coordinate 47,891 downwards.
AGGAATATGCGCTTGATGAAAATGCGCAAAACGAGGGCGAAAAAACGCAAATGCCTTTTGAAGAAAACGCATTTGACGGCGTGGACGGCGTGATTGAAGAAGAAGTGTCTCCGCTTTACGATTCTTCGACTCAAGGGGCGTATACATCGGGTTCGGGCGTTATGGGATACGTCGTTCAATCAAAGGATTTGGAAAAAGGCTGGTACGTTCAAATTGCCGTTCTTTCAAAGCCAGAAAGTCTGCGCTCGATAGTGACGAATCAGGCGGGAAAACACGCGCTTTCGCTTGTGCCTGAAGAACATGGCGGAGAAATGCGCTACAAAGTTCTTGTAGGACCGTTTTCCGAAATCGAAAGGTTTTCCGCGCTTCAAAAAATCAAAAACGAGGATTTTGAGGACGCATTTTTGAGATTTGTTGGCGAGTAAATAATGTGATTTTTGTTTCCGCTTCAATTTCTGTTTTCTGTTGACGCGGAGGCAAAAAATCGATAGATTATGGCAAAAGCAGGGGGTGCACTGGTTTCGACGATTTCGATGAGGGCGTATACTGCATGTGGGAGTCAAGGTTCCCTAAACTGAGAAAAGAATAACTGCGATTTTCGAAAGAAAAGAAGAGGAAGTCGTTGAGGCTTCTTCTGCAGAAGCTCTCGCAGCGTAAGCGTGCTTGAGCCGGAGTTTGTTCTGCGCTGTTCCTAGCGGGGCAACACTCTGTCACTAACAGGAACTTGCCGCGCGTCATTTTTGGCGGGCGCACGGGACATTTAGTCAGAATACGGAGGAGACGCTTGCTGTGCTGCTACCTTCTCCCGACAAATACCTCGCACGGATAAACATGTAGACGTGTGCGACTTGCGCTTTCGGACGCGGGTTCGACTCCCGCCACCTCCAAATCGAGAAGTTTTGTTTTACAAGGCTTCTCGATTTTTTTTCGTTCTGTTGCAAAATGTATGCTGGAAGTGGTGGTTTCGATGAACTCAACCACCGCAATGTTTTGCCCGTGCTTTTACGATTCCAGCGCCTTGAATTCTCCGAACCAAAAATCCCTCCGTGGATTTTTGGATTCGTGACGAGAATTTTTCAAATTCTCGCTTTGCTTTTCGCCGCATCCGTGCGGCACATTAACTCTCCAACGCTTTAAACTCTTCCTCTTTTGCGTACACATTGAGTGCGTCGAGCATTTCGTCCATGTTGCCCATCATAAATCCCGGCAAATTGTGGAGCGAGAGGTTGATTCGGTGGTCGGTCACGCGGTCTTGCGGATAATTGTAGGTGCGGATTTTCTCGCTTCGGTCGCCGTTTCCGACCATGCTCCGCCTTGAGTCGCGCCGCTCCGCGTCCAATTTGCTCTGCTCAAAGTCAAAAAGCCTAGCCCGCAGGACTTCCCACGCCTTTTCCTTGTTCTTAATCTGAGATTTCTGGTCCTGCTGAATGACGACGATTCCCGTGGGAATGTGGGTGAGGCGCACGGCAGAATCCGTCGTGTTGACGCACTGGCCGCCCGGTCCTCCCGCCCGCATGACATCCACGCGCACATCGCCGGGATTGATTTTGACATCGGCTTCCTCCGCTTCGGGCAGGACAGCCACCGTAACCGTGGAAGTCTGAAGTCGCCCCTGGCTTTCTGTAGCAGGCACTCGCTGAACGCGGTGAACGCCCGATTCCCAACGCAGCGTTCCGTAGACGAATTTTCCCGTAATCTGCGTGACGATTTTGTTGAATCCGCCGACCTCAGTTTCCTGCGCTTCGACATTCTCGTATTTCCAGCCCTTGCGCTCGCACAAGTGAATGTACATCTCCCACATATCGCGCACGAAAAGGCTCGCCTCATCACCGCCCGCAGCCGAACGGATTTCCAGAATGATGTTTTTTTCGTCGAGCGGGTCTGGCGGAATCAGTTTGAGTTTAATCTGTTCTTCTAGTTCAGGCACTTTTTCTTCGAGCGATTTCAGCTCCTCACGCGCCATCTCCTTCATTTCGGCATCGTCCTCAGCCGTAATCATCATTTTCGCGTCTTCGATTCCCTGCAAGCACTTTCGGTATTCGTTTCCGACTTCAAGCACATCCGTCAAATGACCGTGTTCGCGCATCACATCTTTGTATTTTTTCTGGTCTTTCACCAAGTCTGGGTCTTGCACCAACTCGTTTACCTCAACAAAACGAGCGTCTAATTCTGTAAGTTTCTTCAATAAATCCATAGTCCTTCGATTCTACACAAAAATCGGCAGTTTCTCAATTGGAACTTGGACGAGCCATCGCGCCGTTGTTTGACTTTCCCCCCCCTTTGACCTATAATTTGGTGTTTGAAATCGGCAAATTCGGGACAGGACATTCGGGGGACGCCATGCGTTCCCGCGTTCTGTCTTTTTCTTTTTTGTGGAGCATGAGATGACCAAATACATTTTCATTACCGGCGGAGTGGTTTCGGGGCTAGGAAAGGGAATCGCGGCGGCGTCAATCGGGCTAATCCTCAAGAGCAGGGGGCTGAAGGTGGTGAACCAGAAGTTCGACCCGTACCTGAACATCGACCCGGGGACGATGAACCCAATCCAGCACGGCGAGGTGTTCGTCACGGACGACGGGGCGGAGACCGACCTGGACCTGGGGCATTACGAGCGGTTCACCGACGCATCCCTCTCGCAGAGCTCGAACACGACGGCGGGGCGCGTCTACATGACGGTGCTCCAGCGGGAGCGCGAGGGCGGCTACAACGGCGGCACGGTGCAGGTGATTCCGAACGTGACCGAGGAGATTCTGCGGCGGATGCTCATCTCGACCGAGGAGACGAAGGCGGACGTGATAATCACGGAAATCGGCGGCACAATCGGCGACATCGAGAGCCTCCCGTTCATCGAGGCAATCAGGCAGATAAAGTACAGGGTCGGCGAGGAGAACTGCTGCTACATCCACCTCACCCTCGTGCCGTACCTGGGGAAGGCGCAGGAAATCAAGACGAAGCCCACCCAGCATTCGGTCAAGGAGCTCCAGGAGCTCGGAATCCAGCCGAACATCCTCATGCTCAGGTGCGACGCTCCAATAGACCTTGCCACCAGGGAGAAGCTCGCGCTCTTCTGCAACGTTGACTCGGACTGCGTTATCCAGAACACGACCGCCCGCTCAATCTACGAGGTGCCGCTCCAGCTTGAGGGCGAGCGCGTAGGGGACGCGGTGTGCAAGGTGCTTTCGATTGAGACCCCACCCACGGAGCTTTCCGAGTGGACGAGGATGGTGGAGCGGTTCCACAGCCCCAAGGACACCGTGAGAATCGCGCTCGTGGGAAAGTACGTCGCGCTGCACGACGCGTACCTCTCGGTGGTCGAGTCGCTCACCCACGCGGGAATCGCGAACGGGCTTTCGGTGGAGATTGACTGGGTTGACAGCGAGGAGCTGGCGGGCGACGGAGAGGCGGAGAGGCGGCTTTCGGGCGCGGACGGGGTGATTGTTCCCGGCGGGTTCGGCCCGCGCGGGGTCGAGGGCATGGTGCGCGCGGCCAAATACTGCCGGACGCGCGGCGTGCCGTACTTCGGAATCTGCCTCGGAATGCAGATTGTGGTGATTGAGTACGCCAGAAACGTCCTCGGCTGGACGGACGCGCACTCGACCGAGATGGACAAAAGCACCCCCCACCCCGTCATCGACCTCATGCCCGACCAGAACGGGAAGATTCTCGGCGGAACGCTCAGGCTCGGAAAGTTCGAGTGCGCCGTCTCCGACGGCACGAGGACGTTCGAGGCGTACGGCTCGCGGACAATCTGGGAGCGGCACCGCCACCGCTACGAGTTCAACAACAAGTACAGGGAGGAGCTTGAGAAGGCGGGGCTGGTCATAGCGGGCGTGAACCCCGAGCGGAATCTGGTGGAGGTGGTCGAGGTGAAGGGGCATCCGTGGATGGTCGCTGGCCAGTTCCACCCCGAGTTCAAGAGCCGCCCGGACAAGGCGGGCCCCCTCTTCCGCGAATTCGTGAGGGCAAGCTACGAAAGTCGGCGAAAATGAGCGATTTTTCGTATACTGTTACAAAAATCATGCTGAAAGCGTCAAAATCTTTTTGCCGCTTTTGCTTCACGCTTTGCGGAATGGCATGAGGGCGCAAAATCGGGTATGATTTTGGCGTCGTTTTTCATGCAAGTTCGTTGAATCTGCATTTTTTACTTTTTTTGGAGAAATTATGAACCGTTCTAAAATCGTTGTCCTTGACTTTGGCTCGCAGTACGCCCACTTGATTGCAAAAAGATTCCGTGCGCTGGGTTTTTATTCTGAAATCGCCCTTCCGAGCGCGGATTTGAGCGTGTTTGAAGGCGCGAAAGGCGTTGTTCTTTCGGGCGGGCCTTCGAGCGTTTACGACGAGAATGTTCCCGATTTTAACGAGGCGATTTTTGACCTGGAGATTCCGATTTTGGGGCTATGCTACGGACATCAGCTCATGGCAAAGCATTACGGCGGAACGGTCGGGAAGGCGGAAGTCGGCGAATTCGGCTTTGCGGAACTGAATGTGAATGAGTCGGGAAAGCTCTCTCCGCTTTTTAAAGATGTTTCGCCTGTCACGCAAGTTTGGATGAGCCATCAGGACGGCGTTCTGTCGCTCGGCGAGGGATTTGAAGTTATAGGAACGACAAAAGACTGCCCGTTTGCCGCCGTGCAGAATCTCTCCAAAAAGCGATTTTCGCTCCAGTGCCATTGCGAAGTAAAAGACACGCCGGAAGGCAACAAAATTTTCAAAAATTTCGCCCAAATCTGTGGAATGGAAGTGAACTGGGACGAGGACACTGTTTTGTCCCACATTTTGGAGACGATTAAGGCTGATTCCAAAGGCAAAAATGTCCTTCTCTTTTTGAGCGGCGGAGTGGATTCCACGGTGGCATTCGCTCTGCTCAACAAGGCGTTGGGTCAGGAGCGCGTGCTGGGGCTTCACATCGACAACGGATTCATGCGAAAAAACGAGAGCAAAAAAGTCGCCGAAAGTTACCGAAAATTCGGCTTCAACAATTTTATCGTCGAGGATGCGAGCGAAAGTTTCCTTGCCGCAATCAAAGGCTTGACCGACCCGCAGAAAAAGCGCATGGCGGTGGGCGAGAATTTCATCACCGTGCGGGATTCCGTTGTGACGGCGCAAAAGCTCAACGAAGACGACTGGATGCTCGCCCAGGGAACGCTTTATCCCGACATCATCGAGTCGGGCGGAACGAAAAATTCCCACACAATCAAAACTCACCACAACCGCGTGGACGGAATCCAAAAACTCATCGCAAAAGGCTTGATTATCGAGCCACTCAAAGATTTGTACAAAGATGAAGTTCGCGCAATCGGGAAAAAACTCGGTCTTGACCCAGAACTCGTGATGCGCCATCCCTTCCCGGGGCCTGGACTTTCAATCAATGTGCTTTGCTCAAACGGCATTTTCAGCGAAAAAGATGCGGAGAAGCTTAAAAAAGCGCAGGAAGAGCTGAACAAAGCCGAAATCACGCAATTCTGCCCGAACTGCACGGCTTCTCTTGTGCGCTCGGTACTTCCCGTTCGCTCGGTGGGCGTTCAGGGAGACTTCAGAACATACCGATTCCCCGCCGTCCTTGCGTTCCGAAGCGAGGGCGAGGGATTTTATCACATTCCGCGCGTGCGCGAGAAAATCGAGGCAGCCTCCTCATCAATCACGAACGGTGCGACTTACTTGAACCGCACGGTCATCAAATTGTACCAAAAGCCCGCGCTCAAAGACGAGGATTTGCGCCTGCAGGAAGGCTACTGCGACCGCCGAAGGCTCGACCAGCTGCGCGAGGTTGACGACATCGTGCTTTCCGCGCTCCACAGGCACAATCTCTACAACGAAATTTTCCAGCACCTGACGATTGATTTGCCGTTCGCCTCTTCAAAAGAAAACGCGAGCTTCGTCCTGCGCCCCGTTTGCTCGGAAGATGTGATGACGGCTCGTTTCGCTTGGCTTCCGCTTGCCGTCCTCTCAGAAATCGTGCATGAGATTGCGGCTTTGCCGTTCGTGGACGCGCTTTATTTCGACGCGACGAACAAGCCGCCCGCGACTTTCGGCTGGGAGTAAAAATCGTTGACTTATTCGATATTTTTAGGTCTTTCAAAAAAATAATGATTTGTGGTACAATATTCTGATTTTAGGAGAAAAAATGGAAGCGAATGCAAAACCAAATTATGGCAAAAAAGTCTTTTTTGTTTCGCAAAATAAAAGACTTCAGCAAATGCTCAGAAAACGCCTTTTGACAATGGAATACGAGGTGTATTTTCTTGAGGATTATCGCATCGTAAAAAATCTTATTTCCGAAAGTCCAGATTCAATTCTTTTTATTTTGCCCGAAAAGCAACTCAAATTGGCAGGGTGGAAGAATTTTATCAAATCGATAAATTCCGATATGTATTTTTCTTCAACGGCGATTGGACTTTTGCTCAAAGGTTTTACCGAAAATCAAATTATCGAGTTTACGGGCGGACTAAAACTCGAAGCGGGCATAATTACGGTTAACGATGACGAAGAAGACAGCGATGAGATGTTCCACGAAATCGTAAAAACGCTTGATAAACTTGACGCAAAAGGAATGCGACAATACGTTCGTGCGAGTTGTCTTGGCGACGAAAAAAGTCAAGTGTATTGGCTTGAAGGCGATAGAATGCACAAACTCAATATAATGGACATTTCGTCGGTGGGACTTGCGCTTCTGCTCCCCGCAAAAAATTACGCGCAGATGGCGGGCATAAAGGAAATTCCTGGCGCAAAAATCACAATAAAAGAAAAGCAAGAATCGATACCGCTTGATATTTACACAATAAAGCAAGCGGGGCAGAATTATGTGATAGTCGCAATGTTCCAAAAGACTGTAACAACAAAAACGCTTGAACTTATCCGCGATTATGTGTCGGATATGCTTTTGGCTGACCAATACAGAAAAATCCTTAATCGTCCGATTGACAAAATTGACTACAACACGTTTGTTGTTGAAAGCGACGATATTTTTGATTGATGTTCGTTTTGTCGAAAAAACGAGGGGCTTTTTAGCCCCTTTTTTTTAATCTAACTCAAATTGTGAAACGCTGTCTTTTTCGCTTACGATAATCCACTTTATTTTTCCTTCGCTGACGGGCTTCAAGTATTTTTGATAGGCTTCCAAAACGTCTTTTGCCGTAATCGATTCAACTTCGCTCGGTCTTTTTAAGTAATCGCTCGGAGAATCTCTAAAAATCCAACTTGCCGTTATGTTCGAGGCGATTCCGCCTGCCGTTCGCGAATTATCAAAGACTTGCGTGATAAATTGATTTTTGTATTGGTCGAGTTTTTTTGAAACTTCTTTTTCGTTTTTGGGAAAATCTGCAAAAGAAGCGCGGACGATTTTTCCTAGTTCCTCGAATTTTGTTGCCTTAAAAAGCGAAACTGCGCCCACAAAACGGCTCGCGCCCATAACGCCAGTTCCCGCCGAATAGACCGCGCCGTTTTCTTCGCGCACAATTCTAAAAATCGCGTCGTCAACGAACATCGTGGCAATCACGTATGGCACATAATCAAAATCCGTGCGCTCTGGGCAAGAAAAAAATCCCGTAGCGTATCCCGTGCTCCCCGCTTCGGCGCACACTTCGCGCACCGTGCCTTCTGTGATTTGGATTTTTGGAATTGCCTTTTTTTCAAACGATTTTTGTTCAATCTCTCCAAACGATTCGTTGAGTTTTTCAAAAATGTCCTCGCGCTCGCTTTGAGAAAAAGAGCCAACGCACACGATTTTCATTCTTGAAGCATTTACGAGCGAAGCGTAATGATTTTTTACCGCTTTGAGCGACAGATTTTTGAGCGATTTTTCCGTTGCGTGCGTTTCAGAAGCATACGGATGATTTTCAAAAATCGTGTCAGAAATCGTGCTTGCAAGAACGGCTTCTGGCTCAGTTTTTGATGATTGCACGCCGTCTTCTTCAAGTCGATACAGTTGCTCAAAATCGTTTTCGTTAAAAAGCGGATTTTGAATGCTGTCAGAAAGAATGTCCAACGCTTCAAAAATGTCGCGCTTTATGCACGTAAATCCCGCCGTGGAAAATTCGCGGGAAGAAGATTTTGTCAGTCCAAACGATTTATCAAATGATAGCCGCTTAATCGTTTGGTACGGATATTTTTTGCTTCCGTGGAGCATGAGTTCGAGCGTTAGATTTTCAAGACCGCTTTCTTCTTTTGAAAGATTCGCCGTTCCGCCTTCAAAAATCACTCGGATTACTGCAATTTGACTTCCCGTATTATTTTTGAGCGCAACGGGAATCCCGTTTGAAAGTGTGTACTCAAAAAAATCCGAAATATTGTCCTCGTAATACGCACTTTTTGACGAAGAAGACGCGCACGAGATAAGCGAAATCAAAAAAAACGCACTGATAAACACAAAAAAACGTCTGGATTTCATTTATTTTTTACCCTCTTTCCACCAAAACGCGCTTTCCGCGTTGATTTTTTCGTACCCTGCTTTTTCAAATTCGAGTTTCCGTTTTTCAAATTCTTCTTCACTTACGGAAACGAGAAGTATGCCGTCTTGATTTTGAATGTATTTTTTTACAAAATCTTGCACTTCCTCGGCTGTAACGTTTGAAAGTCGCTCATCGTAATCAAAAAAATAATCAGCATTAACAGCGGTAAAAAAATACGACAAACTCGAAAGCACACCCTCCGCCGTTTCCATCGCATAGATTTGCATGTCTTTTATTCGTTTTTCCACTTCGCTTATGTTTTTTGGAAAATCTTTGGAAGTCATTTCTTTGGTGAGTTTTTCCCGAACTGTTTTGTAAAATTCTTCGGATTTTTCAACGCTCGAAAGCGAGCCTTCGTTTTTCATCAAAACGGTTATTGAAATTAACCCCGAATCGCGCCGCGTCAGATAAGAGCCAGAAATGTAGTCCGAATCGACGATTTCGAGTTTTTTGTTTTCAAGAAACGTTTGATTAAAAATGCTATCGGGCGCGTCAATCACGCTTGCCCACACGTCCGCCGCATACGTATCCTCAAAATCCGTTTCGCCGTTTGGTCCTTGCAAAAAATAAGAAACTTGAACGAACGAATTTGAACTTGACGGGTCTGCAAAAACGAGTTTTATGGGATTTTTTAATTTTTCTTTTTTTGATGGCGTAAAAGTTTGATTTGTTTTTGCATTTTTCCAATTTCCAAAGACGCTTTTTGCGATTTTGAAAATTTCTTCGTGCCGAACGTCTCCGCCCACAAAAAGCGCGGCGTTTTCTGGAACATAAAATTCGTTTTGGATTTCTCGCAGTTGCTCCACGGTGGCGTTTTTTACAACGTCAGGGTCGCCGCTGGGGTCAAGTCGCCACGGAGAATCGGGGAACATTTTTTGCAAAAACGCCGCGCTTCGGATTCTTGACGGTTGCGTGTGTTCTGCGTTTATTTCTGAAAGAACGACATCTTTTTCGCGCTCAAGTTCGGTTTTGTCAATTTTTGGAGTGCGAATCGCGTAAGACCAAAACTCGATTCCTTCGCGGACGGAAGACGACGGCACGGTAAAAAAATAATTTACGCGGTCAACTCCCGTCGTTCCGTTCCAATCTCCAACTCCGAGTTTGTTCATCGCCTCGGTAAATTCTTTTTGATTTTTGTATTTTGCGTTTCCCTTGAACATCAAATGCTCGTAAAGGTGAAAAAGCCCTGCGTTTTCGGGTTGTTGAGTTACAGCACCCGCTCGCACCGCGATTTCTATGTACGCAAGGGGCGCGGCATGATTTTCCATAACAAAAACTTCAAGTCCGTTTGAAAGCGTTTCTCGAAAAAGACTTGCAATTTGTGTTTCTTTTGAAAAAATGAAGCACGGAAGAAGAAAAAAAAGTGCTATAAGACGTGTCTTTTTGCTCATTGCTCAATTTTGACGTTTTTCTACATTTTTTTCAATTCGTCAAAAAAGTCCCAAAAAGATGTGTGCGGTTTTCAAAAAAAGGTCGGACGCTCAACGAACGCCCGACCTAAAAGGAGAGGAGGATGCAGATAATCAGAGTTTTTCTCTGTCTGCGTGATTGATAAGAAAACTCTTGCAATCTTATCAAAGGAAACACGAAATGCAACAGAGGGTTACGATTTTTGCCCGTGTTTTAGAGATTGTTTTTCAATCGTAAAACATATTATTGATTCACTGCGGAAACGACCGCCGCGATTCCCGCCTTGCCCACATTGCTCGACTTTCCCACGCCCCATTTCTGTGTGCCGTCTGAAAACGTAATCTGCACATAGGCGACCGCGCAAGTGTCGCTTCCCTGACCGACCGAATGCTCGTGGAATGCTGAAATGTTGAACGTGGGAACGGAAGTTTGAGAAAGCGCGGCGACGAACGAATCAAGCGGACCGTTTCCCTTTCCGCCGATAGAGATTTTTTCGCCTTTATACAGAATTACGCCACGGCACGAAACATTCTCTCGCGCGTCGTGCCCTTCAAGCTGCGTGGAAGCCAAATCGAGAACAGAAAGCGGCTCTTTTTTGTTTATCCACTGTTCTTCAAAGAATTTGAGGATTTCTTCGGGCTGCAATTCGCGCTGTGCCGCGTCGCTCTTCGCTTTTATCAAGTCGCCGATAGCCGGCTGCATTGCCTTTGGAATCGCGTAGCCGTAGTTGTGCTCCAGAATGAAGCTCGCACCTCCCTTTCCGCTCTGTGAATTGATGCGGATAATGCCCTCGTATTTTCGCCCGATGTCGTGCGGGTCGATGAGGAGATACGGCACATCCCAAGTCGCGTTCTCGTCCATTTTTGCGCGGGCGGCGAAGCCTTTTGCGATTGCGTCCTGATGCCCGCCAGAAAGAGCCGTGTAAGCCAAGCCACCAGCATAAGGAGAGCGCGGGTTGATTTCCATTTTGGTGTATTCTTGGTATGCGTCCGCGATGTCGGGGAGATTTGAAAAATCAAGCTCCGGGTCAACGCCCTCGCTGAACATATTGAGCGCGACCGTCACGATGTCGAGGTTTCCCGTGCGCTCGCCGTTCCCGAACAAGCAGCCTTCAACGCGGTCAGCCCCTGCCAAGAGACCGAGTTCGCACGAAGCCACGCCCGTTCCGCGGTCATTGTGGCAGTGCGTTGAGATAATCACGCAGTCGCGATGAGAAATTTTCTGCGCGAAGTATTCGATTGAGTCCGCGTAGATGTTCGGAGTGTAGCACTCAACGGTAGTCGGCAGGTTGAAGATGATTTTGTTCTCGCGCGAATAGCCCCACTCGCTTCCCACAGCCTCGCAAATCTCAATCGCGTAGTCGATTTCGGTCATTGAAAAACTTTCGGGGCTGTATTCGAGTCGGATTCGCTTTCGCTCGTCCTCGCTCAAGTCCTTCATGCAATCTTTAATGACTTTCACTCCGTCCACCGCGATTTTGATGATTTCTTCCTTCGATTTGTTGAAAGTGTATTTTCGTTGCGCGGGGGAAGTCGAGTTGTAAATATGGAAGATAACGCTCGGCGCGCCCTTAATGCATTCCATCGTGCGGCGGACTAATTTTTCTCGCGCCTGGCACAAAACCTGAATCGTCACATCGGCTGGGATTCGGTTCTCGTCAATCAAGCGGCGGATAAAATCGTATTCGGTGTCGCTCGCGCTCGGAAAGCCGATTTCGATTTCCTTAAAACCGAGTTTCACAAGGAGTTCAAAAAATGCGAGTTTTGTTTCGATTCCCATCGGGTCGATGAGAGCCTGATTTCCGTCGCGAAGGTCAACCGAACACCAAATCGGCGCTTTTTCGATTCGTTTGCCCGTCCAAGTGCGATTCTGAATCGGAATCGCCGGAAACGCTTTGTACTTTGCTGCATTCATAATAAACTCCTTTGAGTTGAAATAAAAAAAACCTGCCGCCAAAAGCAACAGGTTTTGTAATGTACGAAAAATGATAACACTACCCGCCTATTCTTTTAGCATTCAAGAGAAAATTTGCACAAAAGTAGTAGTGATAGTGTAAACATGGATTTAGTATCGCTTTTTTCCCGACTTTAGTCAAGGAGTCGGTCTGTCGTTTGCTTGATTTCTCGTGAATTGCACAAAAAAAACGCACGGTTCTTGAATTTTTTGCTATATTCTTTTTATGGATACTGAGTTGATTTTACGAAAAGCTGCGGAAGATAATGGAATCGGGAATCAAAATCCGTCTGATTTTATAAATATGGCGATGCAATTTCAGCACCTTTTGATGCTGTACGAAAGCGCAATCAAAGAAATCAAGACGAGATTTGAGATTCTTGAAGACGAATTTGCTACAAAGCATGAAAGAAAACCAATCGCGCAGATTTCAAGCAGAATAAAAGAGCCGATGAGCATTGCTGAAAAATTGCAGCGAAAAGGGCTTCAAATCACAATCGACAACATGATTACAAAATTGCACGACATTGCGGGAATCCGAGTTACGTGTCCGTTTATCAGCGACGTTTATAGAGTGCTTTTGATGCTCGAAAAGCAGTCTGACATATTTGTGCGCGAAGTCAAAGATTACATACGAAATCCAAAGAAAAGCGGTTACAGAAGTTTGCACGTGATTGCATTTGTCAGCGTGAATTTTAGCGAAGAAAAACGCGAGATTCCCGTGGAAATTCAAATCCGAACGATTGCGATGGATTTTTGGGCAAGCCTTGAACACCAACTTCATTACAAAAAAGATTACAAAATGCCGCAAGGAATCGAAGACGAACTCCGCTCTATCGCGGACGCGATTTCAAAAACCGACGAGCGTATGCAAAATCTCGCAAAAAATCTCCCTGGATTTGTCGATTATTCGCTCAGCATGCCAAAAACTGAAAAAGACGACGATTTTCTTGAGAGGTTTCGATGATGGAAAGCGAAAAAACGTTTCTTTTTTTTGACGTTGAATGTGCAAATTGCTTTGGCGGCGTTGGAAAAATGTGTTCATTTGGCTACGTTCTCACAGATTCTTCGTTCAATATACTTGAAAATGACGACATCGTTATGAATCCTGAAAGTGAGTTCGATTGGTTTTTGTTAAAAAACGGCGGTACGTCGCTTGCGTATCCAAAATCGTTTTTTTTGTCGCAAAAGCCTTTTCCGTTTTTTAGCGAGCGCATTTTTGATTTGATTTGCGAAAAAAACAGACAGATTTTTGCGTTTGGGGCGCTTTCTGACGTGGGATTTGTAGTTACGGCATTTGAACGATACCGCCTTTCGATTCCGCAATTTTGCGCATTCGACCTTGAACGATTTTGCAAAATTGACGGAGAAATCTCAGGCTCTCTTGAAAAACGCTGCTCACTGCTCAAAATCGACAATTCCGACTTGACCGCACACAAATCCTCAGACGACGCGCTTATGACAATGCGTTTATTCCGCGAGTTCCTCAAAAAATCAAATCTTTTGGCAGAAACCGCGCTTTCTTCAAGGAAAGAATTATTTTTCTCTTCCTCGGATTTTTTGAAAAAACGAGAATCGAAAATGCAAAAAAAAGCGCGACAAAAAAGACGAAACGAAAGCCGCCGTCGCGATTCAAAAACAATCCATTTCGATTAAATCGCAAAGAGTGAGAATACCGTAGTTTTGACATATCTCAGCCATACCACATAACATTTCCTCTTCCGATTGCGTTTTCGCGGATTTGGATTTACACTGAAAAAATGGACACCTATTCTGACATCGAACTTTTCGGGCGGAAAACGTTTTTCATCGCGCCCGACGCATCGCTCATCCCGAACAGCTACCTTGAGGAATTCATGGAGAACGGGTTCGAGACGTACATCGTGGCGGACGACTACACGTGCCCGATGAAGGGCAAAATCCGAGAAATCATCAAGATGTTCCCCGAGGCAATCATCTTTTTCAACATCGACGCGACAATCGAGGGCATCGAGTGGAAGTCGTACATACGCGAGCTTCAGGAGTCGGAGGCGGGCGGCGCGCTTTTCGGAATCCTCCACTTGCGCCGCGCGAGCCAGGCGGAAGAGGACAGAATCCACACGTACTTTGTCCGCGACGTTCAAATCCGTGCCGGCTGCATTTCGCTCGACCCGAAGAACCACGACTCGTTCGAGGTCATAAAGAAAGTGCTGCTCCAAAGCGGCGCGCGCGGCAGGCGGAACCTTGTGCGCGCCCCGTGCGACAGCGCGAGCTTCGTCAAGTTCGAGCACGACGGCTCGGGATTTTCCGGGCGGCTCTTGGACGTGAACATCACGCACTTTTTGTGCGACCTCGGCGCGGGCGCGGAGTCGTTCCCGATTTTCGAGAAATTCCGCGACGTGTCGCTTTCGGTGAACGGGCTTCCGATTCTGAGCGACGCGGTTCTCATCATGAAGCGGCACTCGGGCGGCGTGAACTTGTGCATCTTCATGTTCATTCGGCGCGACGGCTCGCCCGAGCTTGAGAAGGGGGCGGAGCACAAGCTCAACCAGAAAATCTACCGCCTCGTGCTCGAAAAGAACATGGCGCGATTGCAGAGCGCGTTCGCCTCTGCCGATACTTTGAGATAAGGAGTGAAACTCATGTTTGGTTTGAAAGGAAAAATAAACATCGCGTTCCTGATTGTCATCTTCTTCGCAAGCGCGTTCATCGTGTGGTTCTCGTACCGCCGCTCGTCGAGCGAGCTTCGCGCCGCCGTCGAGGTGGGGAACTTGAACCTCGCCCACGCCACCGCATCGGACATCTACAACGTGAACGCGCGAGAGTTCAAGATGCTTGAGGGGCTTGCGAACCTCACGCCCATCCGCGACCCCGAGACGGACATGCACGACAAGTGGCTTCTCATAAACAGCGCGACGGGCGGCTCGTCCCAATACTACGGAATGGCGATATACAACGCGCAGGGAATCGGCTGGACGACCACGGAGAAGTGGAGCGACCTCCACACGCGCGACTACCTCGCAAAGTCGATGACGGGCGTTCCCGCCATCATGGACCCGAACTGGTCGCCGGTGAACGGGAACGTCTCCACGTTCTACGCGCTTCCCGTGCGCGACGCGGGCGGAAGGCAGATTGCCGAGGTCGTTTCCGTCCTCGACAGCCTTGAGCTTTGCCGCAAGGTCGAGGGAATCATCGTGGGAAAGAACTCGCACCCGTTCGTCATAAACCGCCTCACCGGAAAGTACGTCGCGCACGCCGACACGCAGCTCATCAAGGACGGGAAGGGAATCGACGACGACGCGAGCGAGAACTTCAAGCCAATCATAAGCCTCATCCGCTCGGGCGCGGCCGAGGCGACGGTCTACTACGACGAGGTGCAGAAGACCAAATACTCCGTCGCGTTCCAGAGCGTTCCCGACTGCGACTGGGCGGTTGTCTGCATGGCTCCCTACAGCGACTTCTACGGCGGAATCACGATTCTGCTCCGCAACATGATTCTGATTGCCGCCGTCGCGCTCATCGTCGCGTTCCTCGTCGGCTTCTTCGTCATCACGCTCGCCGTGAAGCCGTTGAGCGGCGTCGAGTCGTCCATCGCGGGAATCGCCTCGGGAGACGCGGACTTGACAAAGCGAATCCCCGTCAAGACGAAGGACGAAATCGGAAAGCTCGCGTCGGGCTTCAATGCGTTCACCGAGAAGATGTACACCATCATCGCAGAGCTCAAGGACTCGAAGGCGGACTTGAGCACATACGGGAACAAGCTCGCCGAGATGGTGCAGGACAACGCGAACTTCCTCTCGGAGATGATCGGCTCAATCAAGGACGTGAACGCGGAAATCTCGAACCAGCACGACAAGGTGGGAAGCTCCGTCCGCGCGGTGGACAACATCTCCGCGGCGGTCGAAACGCTCCGCACGCTCCTCGACAAGCAAAAGGAGGGCGTGGAGCAGGCATCAGTTGCCGTTACTGAGATGATTGGGAACATCAACTCCGTCTCGTCCTCCGTCGAGAAGATGGTCGGCGAGTTCGGGATGCTCCAGTACGACGTGGACAAGGGAATCTCGCAGCAGCACGAGGTGAGCGAGCAGATTACGCAGATTGAGGAGCAGTCGCGGATGCTCAACGAGGCGAACAAGGTCATCTCATCGATTGCGAGCGAGACGAACCTCCTTGCGATGAACGCGGCAATCGAGGCGGCGCACGCGGGAGACGCGGGAAAGGGCTTCGCCGTCGTCGCCGACGAAATCAGGAAGCTTTCGGTGAACTCGTCTTCCGAGTCCAAGAAAATCTCGGCGCAGCTCAAGGGAATCTTGGGTTCAATCTCGAACGTCGTCGCCGCGTCGAACTTGTCCGACGAGTCGTTCACGGCGGTCGTCGAGAAAATCAAGAACACGGGCGACCTCGTGCGGCAGATAAAGCTCGCGATGGACGAGCAGTCGGAAGGCTCGAAGCAGATTGGCGACGCGCTCGGCTACATGAACGACGCGACCGAGCAGGTGCGCGTCGCGTCCGATGGCGTGGACAGCTCGCGGCAGGGAATCATCAGCGACATCACGAGCCTCCGCCAGTCGTCGGATTCGGTGGAGGAGCAGGTCGAGAAAATGTCGCAGAACATCAAGCGCATGGAAGAGGACGACAGCTCGCTTCTGAACATCACCACGTCGATAAACGGCTCGATTTACCGCATCGGAAACCAAATCGACAAGTTCAAGCTCTAACAAAGCATTTTGCCGTCAAATCTGAAACGAATTCAAAGTAGCCAAGTTTTGAACTCGTTTCAGAACTGATTTAGTCCTTAAATCCGCTCCATTTTCTGATATGCGGCAATTTTTCCAGCAGCGTGGCGACTTCTTCTTCCGTGTTGTAAAAATACAGGCTTGCGCGAGCGCTTGCGGGAATTTCCAGATACTGCTGGAGCGGTTGTGCGCAGTGATGTCCCGCACGAATGGCAATGTGCTCATCGCTCAACAGGCTTGCAATGTCATGCGGGTGCACGCCGTCCACCGTAAAGGTGACGATACCGCTCCGCGCCGTGCCGTCTTTTCCGCCCACGATGTGAAAATGCGGAATCTTTTTAATGCCTTCCACCAGCATGTCGGCAAGCGCGTTGTCGTGCTGTACAATCGTGTCAAATCCCACGGACTGAATGTAGCGGATTGCCGCCGCAAAGCCCACCGCGTCACCCGCGCTCACCGTGCCTGCCTCAAATTTGTGCGGCACTTCTGCCCAGGTCGCGCTTTCTTTGGTCACATATTCAATCATTTCGCCGCCGCGTAGGAACGGAGGCATGGCTTCTAGCAGGCTGAGTTTTCCGTACAGCGCGCCTATGCCCATCGGCCCGCAGAGTTTGTGCCCGCTCATCGCAAAAAAATCCGCGTCCAAATCCTGCACGTCCACGGGAATATGCGGGCTGGACTGCGCACCGTCCACCACCATAATCGCGCCGTTTTTGTGGGCAATCTGCGCCACTTTTTTTATGGGATTGGTCGTGCCCAGCACATTGCTCGTCTGTGTCATCGCAACGATTTTGGCGCGCGGCGTAATCTTTGCGTATTCGGATTCGGGAATGATGCCCGTTTCTTTGTCCACATCCAAAAAAATCAGTTTTGCACCCTTTTGCTGCGCCAGCATCTGCCAGGGAAGAATGTTCGAGTGATGCTCCATAATCGAAACGACAATTTCATCGCCCGCGCCCACGTTCTGCATGCCCCAGGTGTACGCCACCAGATTGAGCGATTCCGAAGTGTTCCGCGTAAAGATGATTTCGCGCGCTTCCTTTGCGTTGATAAATTTTGCCACCGCTTCCCGCGCGTCCTCATACGCCTTGGTCGCCCGCTCGCTCAAATCGTACAAGCCGCGCAACGGGTTTGCGTTCTGCGTGGCATAAAAATGCGACATGGCATGCAGCACAATAAACGGACGCTGTGCCGTCGCCGCCGTGTCCAAATAAATCAAGCCGCTGTTTTCGCTTGAAGCATGTTCATCTATCGCCTTAAAAAGCGGAAAATCCGCCCGAAATCTGTTTGCGCTCATACTGTTTTCCCACGGAAATAGTAGCATATTTTGATTTCCTTGTCAGTCAGCACTTCAAACGCAAAAACGCTCGTACCGTTGACGCTCTTTAAGAGGCGGGGTAAAATTGAACGAAATGTCCGAAATCTGATTTCGATAAAAATAAAAAGGAGAAAAAATGAAAACTTCCGAAGAACTTTCTTATAAGGCTGGCGAAAAATCAATGTCATTTTTGCCACTCGACGTTATGACTGACCAGTATTCAGAGCCTCGAATTGAATCGTACTGCACCGTTTCAAGAATCAGAAATGCAACGGGAAATAACCCCGGAGAACTCGTCCTTCATCATCATCTTATTGTGGGCGATGACTGGAGAAGCCATACGGTTGAAGAGTATACCTATTACGTCCGCGAAGGTTCTCTCATCACGATGCAAGATGCCGAAAGCGGTGAGCGGCACGACTTAAAAGTAACGTTCCTTTCTGACAACAGAATCTCGTTTCTTGTATTGTAGTCGTGTTTTAGCGTTCTCATTGTGCAAAAAATCTCGCTTTTGGCGGGATTTTTTCGTTTTCAAGAAAATCAAAATGCAAAAACGGTAAAAAAAATGACTATTCAAGAGCGGGCTGAAACTGCCGCATATTACAAACAGAAAGGAATGCTCAACTGTTGTCAAGCCGTTGTGAAAGTGTTTTCCGACAGCGTTGAATGTGACGAGGAAAATCTGCTCAAAATGGCGGCGGGTTTTGCTTCGGGAATGGGCGGAATGGAAGCGACGTGCGGTTCTCTCGTGGGCGCGTGTATGATTGCGGGACTAAAAACGGGCGGAAATGGAACGGCAAAAATCGCGCGAGAACTTTTGTCAACGTTCAAAGAAAAAAGCGGCGCGGTCGCGTGCAAGGACTTAAAAGGCGTTGAAACTGGCAAAGTCCTTTGCGAATGTGTTGATTGCGTTCGTAACGCAGTGTATTCACTTGACGAGGTTTTTGAACACACTTCGATTTGATTTTTAATCTAAAGAACGAATGAATCCTCAAATACGGTGGTTTTGACGCGCTTGGCTGGTGGTTGAGCCTGTCGAAACCACCCGCATAATTGGCGCATTTCGTCACGCGCTTTTGCTCATTCTTTCATTGCTCGCAAAACTTCGCCAATGTCGCCGTTTATGCAAATTGATTTTGCCGAAATTTCCTCCGGACTTGCCGCCTCTCCAAAATTCACGCAAGCGTAGGTCGCGTTTGGATTTGCGTGTGTCATCTGCCAGAACGGATATTTTATGATTCCTGGCGTGTTCGAGCCGACTCCGAGTTCCAAAAAAAGCACTTTTCCGCTGTCAATGGCTTTTCGCTCTTTCAAAAAATCCTCGTAGCGACCAGCCGCCTCGTCCCAGCCCTCGTCTTGCACAAAAGTGTCGTCCGTGCGAAGATTCATACTCATCGGCTTTGCGCAAATCGGGCAGCGCGGAATCAAGTCAGTCGGAATCGTCATTTTTGTTTCGTCCGTAACGCTCAAATCTTCGGCAAGATTTTGAGAATCAATCATCGCGCGAATTTGCTCCTCGTTGTCATAAGTCTTCTTGTGGCACGGCTCACTGCACTGAAAAAGTCCGTAGTCGCCCTGCGTGTAAAAAATCCGCTTTTTGTCGAATCCTGTACGCTGAAAGCAATGGTCAACATTCGTCGTGAGGACAAAATAATCTTTTTCGCGGACAATCGAAAGCAAATCGTCATAAACGCCGCTCGGAATCGGAAGGTAGCGGTTAATCATCACATTTCGACTCCAAAACGCCCAATTTTCTTCAAGCGTGTCATAAGGATAAAAACCGCCCGAATACATATCGTGAAAGGCGAATTTTTTGGCAAAATCCGAAAAATGCTTTTCAAATCGCTCGCCCGAATAGGTGAATCCCGCCGAAGTCGAAAGTCCCGCGCCCGCCCCGATGACAATCGCGTCCGCAGAATCGAGTGCGTTTTTTAAGCGAGTGATTTTTTCTGTCTTGTCGAATTCTGAATCGTGTGTTTTTTGGAAAAAGTGCATTTGAGAGCCTTTTGTTTTCAAGAGTATTTGAAAAATCAATCAAAAACGCCTGTGATGAGGTCGTAGGCGACGCTTCCTTTTGGTGCGATTTCTGGAAGGGCAGTTCGCGAAAACCATGCGGCTTCAAGGATTTCTTCTTTTTGAATGTTGATTTCTCCAGCGTCGTATTCTGCTACAAACGCGAGCATTAACTGGTCTGGAAACGGCCAAGATTGGCTTGCAACGTAGCGAATATTTTTTACGCGAATTGCCGTTTCTTCAAAAACTTCGCGTTTTACGGCATTTTCTGCCGTTTCGCCGATTTCCACAAAACCCGCAAGCGTTGTCCAAAACGATTTTGTTCTGTTTGCGTGTCGCGCGAGTAAAATTTCCTCTCCGCGCTTTACGCACACGATTACGGCGGGTTCAATTTGCGGAAAGACATACAAGTCGCATTTTTGGCATTTTCGGGCGCACAATGTTTCGTCGTCTTTTAGAGGAGAACCGCATTTTTGGCAAAATCTTTTTTGTTCCCGAAAATGCAAAAGTCCACGCGCCCGCGCCGAAAGCGCACCAATTTCAAAAAGTTCTCCTTTTTTGTTTTTTGTTCGCGCAAAAAATTCTCGAATCGGAATATCCTCTAAGCCCTTTGGATTTGGCTCGTCTTTTCCCAAAAGGAGCGCGTTGTATTTTTGCTCGCTTTCAGAAAACCAGTCGCTTGCGGCATCGAGCGCAAGACATCTTGAAAGGTTGTCGAACGTGGGCGCAGAATCGTCTTTGAGAAGAATTGCGTTTTCTCGAAAAATGAAATTTCGCTCAAAAAGCGGGTCGAGTTTGTTTGAAAGAATTGGCATAACATAATTTTACAACCAAATCTTTTGTTTTTGTAAAAAATATTTTTTCTCGCTGATTTTATTGATAAAAATCGTTTTTCAAATCTTCCCCTCGTCTCAAGAGCAAAAAAATGATAAAATCGGTTTGTAAATCAACTCGATTTTACTTTTTGGAGGCATGTATGAAAGTTGCGATTTTTTTTGGTTCAAAAAGCGACACGGAAACGATGAAAAAAGCGGCGGATACGCTTCGCGAATTTGGCGTAGAGTTTCGCGCGTTTGTCATTTCGGCTCACCGTGCGCCAGAACTGCTCAAAAAAACGATTCAAAAGATTGAAAACGAAGGCTTTGAAGTGATTATTGCGGGCGCGGGACTTTCCGCTGCTCTTCCTGGCGTGATTGCGTCGCACACGGTTTTGCCTGTAATTGGTGTGCCGCTTGAGTGCATCACGCCCGGAAAATCGAACGGGCTTTCTGGCGTGGACTCGCTTCTTTCTATCGTGCAAATGCCTCCGCAAATTCCTGTGGCAAGCGTGGGAATCAATGCGGCAAAAAATGCGGCTCTTCTTGCCGTGGAAATCCTTTCCATAAAATATCCGATTCTCAAAGAAAAACTCATCGCGTTCCGTGAAAATCTTTTGTTGGAAGCAGAAAAAAACGGCGCAAACGGAATTGACCTTTGATTACATTTGATTTTTGACTATGGAACAAAACGATTTTTTTATCCCCGAAGAAGACAAACTCCGAGACGAATGTGGCGTTTGTGGCATTTTTTTGAAATCAAAAGCAGACGAACGACTCTCTGCAAAATTGTCGTATTACGCGCTCAATTCGCTTCAGCACAGGGGGCAGGATTCGGCGGGAATTGCAGTTTCAGACGGAGAGAGCGTGCGCGTTCACAAGGCGATGGGCGTGGTTTCGGAAGCGTTTGACGCGCAGACGCTCGATTCGCTTTTGGGGCATATCGCGCTTTCGCACGTTCGCTACGCCACGGCGGGAAGTCGCTCAATCGAAAACGCGCAACCTATGGTGCAGTCGTCAAAACTCGGAACGATTGCCGTGGCTCACAATGGGCAACTCGTCAATTACGAGCAACTAAAAGAACTGTTGGACGATTCGGGATGCACGTTCAATTCCACGAGCGATACCGAAGTTATCGTAAAACTCATTGCGCGTTCGTACAAAAAAGGGCTTGAACGCGCTCTTTCCGACACGATTCAGATGATAAAGGGGAGTTTTGCGCTGTGCGTTATGACCGAAAAATCCTTGATTGCCGCGCGTGACCCAAACGGAATTCGTCCTCTTTGCCTTGGAAAACTCGACGACGGCTGGATTGTCGCTTCGGAATCGTGCGCGATTGACGCGGTAAACGCCCAGTTCGTGCGCGACATTCGTCCTGGCGAAATCGTTATCATCAACGAAGACGGCGTTTTGAGTTTTGAGTTTGGAGAGCGAACGAGCAAGCGCACGTGCGTTTTTGAGTACGTGTATTTTGCTCGTCCCGATTCTGTAATCGACGGAATTGCGGTGCAAGAAGCGCGGTACGCACTTGGCGCGCAACTTGCAAGAGAAAGCGCGGTAAATGCGGACGTTGTGGTGGGCGTGCCTGACAGCGGGCTTGGCGCGGCAATTGGATACTCAAAAGAAAGCGGCATTCCGTTTGCGATGGGAATCGTAAAAAATAAATACATTGGACGCACGTTTATTGCGCCAACGCAAAAAGAGCGCGAGGATATGGTTTTTGTAAAATTAAACGCCGTTCCGTGCGACATTCGCAAAAAGCGCGTCATTATCATCGACGACTCAATCGTGCGCGGAACAACGAGTCGAAGGCTCGTTCAGATTTTGCGTCGCGCGGGTGCATCGGAAGTTCATTTTAGAATTTCATCGCCTGCGGTGCGGTTTCCATGCTATTTTGGAATCAACACGCCAACTCGAAACGAGTTGATTTCAGCCACTCATTCTTCAGAAGAAATCAGAGAAATGATTGGCGCGGACAGTCTTGCATTTTTGAGCGCGGACGGACTTATGGAAGCCTGTCGGTCTTGCAACAGCGAACGTTTTGGATTTTGTCGCGGTTGCTTTTCTGGCGAATACCCTATATCAGTTCCAGCCACCCACGAAGGCGGCGGAGAAAACGTATAAAAAAATCAAAATGGAGAAATGTATGGCACAGACAATTGACTACAAGCAGTCGGGCGTTGACGTTGAGGAAGGCTACAACGCCGTGAACGAATACAAGGCGCACGCAAAAAGGACGCGGATTCCGGGGCTGCTCTCGGACTTGGGGAGCTTCAACGGAGTGTTCGAGATTCCGGCGGGGCTCAAGCACCCCGTCGCGGTGAGCGGGACGGACGGCGTGGGAACGAAGCTCGACATCGCGTTCCAGATGAAGAAGTACGACACGGTTGGAATCGACTGCGTTGCGATGAGCGTGAACGACATCCTCTGCTCGGGCGTTCAGACGTCGTTCTTCCTCGACTACGTTGCGTGCGGGAAGCTCGACGCGAAGGTGGCGGGGGAGCTGGTGAAGGGAGTCGCCGACGGCTGCGTTGACACGGGCTGCGCGCTTTTGGGCGGCGAGACGGCGGAGATGCCGGGCTTCTACGACGAGGGAAAGTACGATTTGGCGGGCTTCGGCGTGGGCTTCGGCGAGAAGGACGAGCTGATTTCAGGGAAGGACATACGCGCGGGAGACGCGCTCATCGGTCTTTCGTCCACGGGCCCGCACTCGAACGGCTACTCGCTCATCAGAAAGCTCGTCTCCGACTTTGACGAGCCGTTCTGCGGGCGGAAAATCGGCGAGGTGCTCCTGACCCCGACGAGAATCTACGTGCGCCCCGTCATGGACGCGCTCAAGGCGTTCGGTCGAACGGCGATTCACGGCATGGTGCACATCACGGGCGGCGGCTTCTACGAGAACGTCCCCAGAATGTACCCCGCCGGCGCGAACCTCGTCTCCGTCATCAAGAAGGACTCGTGGGCGCGCCCCGCGATTTTCGACGAGCTCATCCGCCGCGGCGCGAACCCGGAGAGCGTGTTCGGCACGTTCAACATGGGAATCGGCTTCGTGCTCGCCGTGAGCGCGGAAAAGGCGGACGACATCGTGTCGCACTTCAACGCGAACGCGGAGCGGTTTCAGACCGAGCCGTACCGGAAGGCGGGCGCGGATGCGCTCAAGGCGTACCGAATCGGCGAAGTGGAGAAAGCGGCGGGCGACCTCGGTGGCGACCTTAAAGGAAGCCGCGAGGCGACAAAAATCGTGTGAGCGCAAAAAGGAGGAAACATGAAAATCGCGGTGTTTGTTAGCGGCGGTGGCACAAATCTTCAAGCACTCATCGATTACGAGCGGCAAAACTCGGATTGTCCGTACAAAATCGTTCTGGTACTTTCTGACACAAAAAGCGCGTTCGCGCTTGAGCGCGCAAAAAACGCAGGGATTCCCACAAAAATCTGCTCTCCGTTTTCGATTCTCGGTTCAGAGCGAGCAAAAATCGCTAGCAAAGAAGAAAAACGAGAGGCGGTTTCGGACGCGGCTTTGGACGCAGCAAAATCGTATGGCGCGGACGCAATCGTTCTTGCAGGCTGGCTCACCGTTCTTTCTGGAAAAATAATCGAAGCGTTTTCTGGAAAAATCGTGAATCTTCACCCCGCTTTGCTTCCAAAATTTGGCGGGGTAGGGATGTGGGGGCATTTTGTCCACGAAGCGGTGCTTGCTGCGCACGAAACGGAATCTGGTTGCACCGTGCATTTGGTGGACGCGGGCTGCGACACGGGAAAAATCCTTGTTCAAAAAAAAGTTCCCGTGCTTCCAAATGACACGCCCGATTCGCTATACGCGCGAATTGCGCCAAAAGAACACGAAGCAATGGTCGAAGGCGTTTGCATTCTTGCAAAAATGATTTCGTGAAAATGCTCTATTAAAAAATGTGGTAGTATTACGGAAAGTATGCTGGAAGTGGTGGCTTGGTAGACCGAAGGTCATATCGAAACCACAAAGAACGAATATTTGTGGTTTCGACAGGCTCAACCACCGCAAATATTCTTGCAGGTCGGCATACATTTTGTAACAGAACCAAAAATGTATACTGAAAAACGTAAAAAAAGGGGGCGTTTGCCCCCTTCGTTAATTATGTTGTGTATACGTTCGCGCGAGTGGTTTTGCCTTTATGACAACGCGCCTGTTTGCGGCTCTGCCTTCGGCGGTTTCGTTTGTGGCGATGGGGTCTGTGCCACCGTAGCCTCGGAACGTGAAAATTGAGCGCGGAAGTCCGTTTGCAACGAGCGCGTTTATTATGGATTTTGCGCGTTCTTCGGAAAGAATTTGCTGCCCTGTCGGCTTGTTCACGTCGGCGGTGTGTCCTTCCACTAGAATCTGAAAACGCTCTTTTTCGGTGAGTTTTTTGAGCGTCGTCGCGAGTTCTGCAAGTCGCGGAAGTTCCGACGGAAGAAGCGTCGCGCTGTCTGCCACAAATTGCAAATTGGAAAGCACTGTAATCGAGTCAAATCCGTCAACGACTTCTTCTTCGTCATCGCTTCGGAGAATTTCTTTGATTTCGCGGATTGCCGTGTAATACGAATCGCTTTTCACTGGCGCGGACACTGGCATAACGAGTTTGTCGCGGTCAAGCAAAATCACCACTTTTCCGTCTTGAAGAAGTTTGAGATTTTCTGGAATGTTTAAGATTTTCAGCGCGTCTTCGTGCGAAATCACGGGGTCTGTTCTCAATTCGCCGTACACTTTTCGCGCACGAATGTGCATCGGGTCAAGTCCGATTCTATCTTGATATTTTGATTCGTTGTCGTCCCAATCGTAGAGAACCATTCCTTGTTTTCTCTCGTTTTCAGGATTTCCCATGTTCCGCTCATAAATCAAGTCCATTTTGCCGTCTTCCCAAATCTGCGGAAAAAAGCACGGATACACGCTGTCTTCCACAAACTCGCCGCGAACGGGAAGAATTCCACGCGCATCGATTATAATGCCAGAGTATTTTCGACTCGGAACTTGCTCAATCGGTTTTGCATTTTTGTATGGAATTTTGTGCCGAATCATCAATGACGCAATGTTGAGCAAATTTATCGTGTGCGTTGTTTTGAGATTCAACGTTCCGTTTGCAAAAACGCCAGGTTTTACGTCGCCGTCATCGATTATTTGCGTAAGTTGCTCAAGCGTAACGGTGTTTTCAAGAACCAAATCGCCAAGTTGCTGACTGTTATTGACGTAAAGCGAAAGAAGCGGGTCTTTTATCAAAACGGGGAGTTCCGTGTTAATCGTGTTTGTTGCGGATTTTTTTCCGCTCGGCATTGAAATGCCTGCTTTTTCCGTGTCAAGACTCACATCTGAAGTAAACGTTTGCTTAGACCAGTCGATTTTGCTTTCGCTCGTAATCGTATTCTTGTGTCCGTTAATGTCGGCGGAAGAACTTTTTAGGTCTGAGATAATCTGCGCTCCAGTTCCAAGCGGAATCAAGAAAAAAACGCACGGAAGAATCAAGCGGCATTTTTTTATATTGAAGAAAGAAATTTTTTTCAAAGCAAAAAACCTCGCTACATTTTCGGCGGATTTTTTTGTGAAATAAAGACGACTTTTTTGACGAAATCCTATTTCATTGGAATGTAAAGCACTTTTCCGAGTTTGAGAATTGCTTTTTCGCTGATTCCGTTTAAGTCGCATAAATCTGCCACCGTACACCCAAACGAGCGAGAAAGTGCCCAAAGCGTATCTCCTTGCTCGATTTTGTGTTCTACAAAAAGCGTCGCGCCGTCCGAAAGTTCCATTGCAACTTTTTCCACGGCTTTTTCGCCCTTTTCTTTCATTCCAAGCGGAATGCGAATCGGAAATCCCGCTCCTGGCGGAGAAACGTTCCGAATCATCGCGGGATTGAGTTTTTTTATTGTTTTTGCGTCCAGATTCAATTCCGCTGCGAGTTTTGAAAGATTTACAGGCTTTTTTGTTTCCACGTAATCGTATTCTATAATCGCGTCATCGTCTGAGAGTTGCGGAAGGTCGAGCGCGTATTTTTGAGAATTTTCGCACAATTCAGCAATGGCAATGAGTTTTGGAACGTAATGCGCGGTCTGATTTTTGAGCAGTCCTTTTTCTGCCAAGTCCCAATACGTCATTTCTGGATTTGCTTGAATCGTCTTTTTTATAAGACCTGCGCCACAATTATACGCCGCAAGCGCAAGTGCCCAATCTCCAAACGAATCGTAATTTTCTTTGAGTTTTTTGAGAGCCGCTTCCGTGCTTTTCCACGGGTCAAGTCGCTCGTCGAGCCAGTCGCTCTTTCTCAAATACGGCTTTATCGAGTTTTCCATGAATTGCCACAATCCTTTGGCTCCGCTTCTTGACGTGGCGTTTATCGAATATTCGCTTTCCACAACGGGCAAATATTCGAGCGCGCGCGGAAGCGATAATTCTTTGAGCCGTGTGCGAATGAAAATTCGGTACTCTTCTCCGCGAGAAAGAATGGCTTGAAGCGTTTTTTTGCCACGCTCTGCCGTGTAAATGTCCACGTATTTTTTTATCATCGCCTGCGACCATTCGCTTTCTGACGCAAAAAGACCCGCAACTTCAAGGATTTTTGGCTTTTCCAAAACCTCTTCTTCCACGGTTTTTTCGTCAAGTTGAGAAGCGACTTCATCTTCCATTTCGCGAAGTTCCGCCGCCTCGTCTTCCGCTGGCACAACGTCGTCCAACGCGATTTTTTCAGATGCGATTTCTGTCGCAAATTCTTCTGGAATTTCCGTTTTTTCGTCCGCCTTTTTTTTCGATTCGGTTTTCATTTCAGAATTTTTTGATTCTGGAGGTTTATCGCTTGCACTCGAAAGCGAAATGCCCGCTCCCGTGGCGTTTTTTTCGCTTTCCGATTCTTGTGCAAACGTCTGCGCTGTTGTGAGCAAAAAAAACAAAATGCTTGCAATGATTTTTGATTTTTTCATCACAATTTTTCGCCCAAATAGATTCCTGCCCATTCCCACCTCCCGTGAATTTCTGGGTCAATCGGAAAATTCACCTTTCTAAAATACAAATACCATACGCCCACATACGTGTTCCAGCCGCTCGTTCTCAAATACGCTTCGTTCGGAGTCGAAGAATCGTCCAACTCGGCGTTAAAACTGATTCTGTTTCCGCGCATAAATTTTCGCATTGAAAATTCCGCCTGCGAGTTTGCCGCGTCCTCTGTTGTTTTCCAACTCATCATAAAAAAATTCGATTTTGAGCGAAACGAATCGAGAGCCTTGTAATCGTAAGCAGTGATTGCTTTTTTTATGGATTTTTCGAGTGCGTCAAGGCTTTCAAACGTCCAGTTTTTTGGAGATTTTGAAAAGTCTACCATTTTTCGCGCATTTTGATATGCGTCTGGAATATCTGGAATTTGAATCGTGGAAGCGTCCGCGCGAGAAAGAAAGCGCGAATAAGAGCGAAGCGCGTTGTCCCATTCGCCTTCTTTTTCATATTCGATTGCGAGCCTCACAAAAAATTCGGTTATGCTGATTTTTTCTGGAAAAAGGTCAATGAGCAACTGATAATATTCGATTCTATTTCTCGTATTTTTGCTGATTCTTATAAGATTTTGCAAGCACAAAAAATGAACGCTCTCATCGTTAAAAAGGATGTCGGAAAAATCTCTCAAAACGCGCTCAAAATAATATTCCGAAACGACTGCGCTGCCGTTTTTCAAATATTCGAGTGCAACAAGATAAAGCCAATATGCGTTGTACATATCGGACGGATTTTGTTCCACCCAATTTGTGAGAAAAAGCGTCATCTCGCTTGCGTCTTGCGAGTGCAAAATCGACGCGATTTTTTTCAAAATTGCAAAGCGCGTTCCGTCAGAAAGCGTATTTGACGAAAGTTGTTCAAAAAGCTGCGCTTTTTCTTTTTCAATTTTTGCATTTTTACTGTTGCTACAAGAAAAAAAAGTCGGCACAAAAAAAAGCAGTAGTGTGAAAGCAAACATATTTTTTTTCATAATTCAAAGATACCGTATCATATCGGCAATTTTTTTTCCATTCTTTCCGCTATTGTTTTCAATGCGTTTTTGCGATACTCTTTTTCTTTATGAAAAAACTGACCGCTCCTGTTTTGAATCTTGTCCTCGCCGTGGGTGTTTTTTTAATTCTTGCGGGACTTTTTTGCCTTTCTCAAGTTCCCGCTTTTGCTTCAAGACTTGAATCTGGATTTCCTATTTTTCCTGTTGCCGCGTGCATTTTGGGTGCGGGATTTTTGTACGCAACGCTTGTTCTAAAGGCAAGTTCGTTTTTTTTCTTCATTTCTTTGTACGTTTTTCTTCTTGGAATCATTGCGTTTTTCTTCCATATAAAAGTTGTGCCATTTATGTTTGTACAAATTTGGCCGATTTTGATGATTCTTTGCTCAGTTTGTTTGATTGTAACGTGTTTGCGTTCGGCGCGAAGGCTTAGAACCGTGTACGTTTTTCCAGCATTTTTACTTGCGATTCTTGGCGTATTTTTTATGCTTTTTACGTTTTCAATCGTTCAAATTTCATTTATTGATTTTACGGCAAAATGGTGGCCGCTCATGTTGATTTTTTGCGGAGGAGGCTGCGTTTTTATTTTTCTGTATCAGCAAACTTCTGACAATAAATTTCCTTTTGAAAAAGACGATTCCGACATAGCCGACGGGGAGGAGGCTTCTGTATAATGCGCACGTGGAAGGCGGTGGTGAGTACGCTCGTCCTGTTTTCTCTCGTTCCTGTGGGAGTTTTTTCGGATTCGGAGCAAAAAGGAACAAAATTATCCTTGCCTGCGCGAAAAAAAAATTCCTTTTTTGCAGAAATCGACCAATCGATTCTTGCGCTTTTGGAAAATGGTTCGCCTTCGTCGCTCATAAAAATCCTTTCGTCGCTCAGAAAATCGAATGGGCAGTATTCTGACGCAGAACGCGGGATTCTTTTTATTGCTTCGGGAATCCTTAGAACGTGTTTTTCAAGCGAATACAAACCCGAATATCTTGTAACATCTCCAAAAGATTTGTCAAAAAACGTTTACGTTGGTGCTTTGGAGTTTGCGCTTGAAGGCGTTTACGATTACGCGGCGGGTTCTGCTGATTTTCTTTCGCTCGTGTTGCCGTCGGTGTCTTTTTGCGTTTCTCAAACGCCAGACGCTGATTCTTTTTCTGTTGCAGAACAGTCCCTTTCCGAGGCTCTCAAAATCAAAAAAAATTCTGTTTTGGCAAATTATCTCATGGGAAAAGTGTTGTTCATTCAAAAAAAATACGCCGAAGCGACTTCTTTTTTTGACACCGCGCACGAACTTGCTCCAGATGTTTTTGAACTTTCGTTTGATTTTGCTTCTTCGCTTTTTTACGACGGAAAAATAGACAGAGCGGACGCAATGGCGCGTTCTCTTTTTGCTTCGATTCCGCAAGAAAATGATATTCAAAGACGAAATGCGCTCAAATTGTGCGCGGAAACGGCTTTTACCGTTGGAGATTTTGACAGTGCAGAAACGTATGTTGCTCGTATATTACAACAAGAAAGTTCGAGTTCGTATTATCTTTTGTTTCGCGTAAAAATCCTTATGAGTAAAGGCGACTACATTCGGGCGGCTTCGCTTCTTGACGTTTATTCGCGGACAGATTCGTCGAGTCGCGATTATTTGCTTTTGCGTTCAAAAATCCAGCGCGATTGGAACAAAAATTACGCGCTCGCGCTTTCAACAATCGAGCGGGCGGTTTCGCTCTACGGAAACGACACGGACGTTTTGCTTGAGGCGGCTCGGCTTGCTTCAGAAAACGGTGGCACGGTTTCTGGAATGACGGCGGGCGAACTTGCTTCGCTCGTGCTTCAAAAAGACGGCGAAAATAAAAACGCGCGATTGATTCTTGTGAAATCTCTTTCGGGAGAAAAAAAATGGAGCGAGGCGTATTCACTCGGAAAATCGCTTTTGGAAGAGGAGGGAAGTGGCGCGAGCGACGATTTGCTTTTTTCTTTTATTGAAATCGCTTTGCATTTTGGAAAAAAAGACGAAGCCTGGAAAATCGCTTCCAAATTGTACAATGAGCGGAGCGACGACGAAGGCGTAATTCAAGCGTACTTGAGCGTTTTGATAGAAACGGGACGAAAAAGCGACGCTCAAAAAATCATCGAAAAATTGCTTCCCAAAAGCAGCGCGAAACTCAAAAGTTTTTTGTATTATCAACGGAGTTTTCTTGTTTCTGGCGAGGACGCGCTTCTTTCTGATTTGCGCTCAAGTCTTACGGCAAATCCGCGAAATCGCGACGCACTTTTTAGGCTTTACGAAATTTATTTTTCAAAAAAAGAATACCGAAAAGCGCAATACTACTTAAAACAAGTTGTCGCTCTTTCTCCAAGCGACGAAACTCTCATTTCTTTGAACGCAAATCTCGATTCTCTGTTGCGAAAATAAAGAGGCGCAGTTTCCTCCCCTTGATTTTCGTGCTCTAAAAATGGTATTCTTGCTTGATAATTTGCAAAAATAAGGGGAAAAAAATGTCTTTTATTCCATTGCTTCAGGCGGCGGACGCGACTGGAAGTCAGAGTATGCTCTTTTCCGTGTTGCCGTTCGTGCTTCTGATTGCGATTTTCTGGGTTTTTATCATTAGACCGCAGAATAAAAAGCAAAAAGAAGCTGAAAAAATGCGCGAATCCGTGCAAAAAGGCGACAAAATCATTACGATTGGCGGAATTCACGGAACGGTGAGCGCGGTGAGAGAAAAAACTGTCGTTCTCAAAGTCGAAGACGGTTCACGGATTGAATTTGACCGCTCCGCGATTTCTTTTGTTTCCACTGACCGAAAATCTTCAAAATCTGAGAAACCCGAAAAAATTGAAGTTGAATCAAAAGAATCGGAAGAACCTGAGAAATCAGAAAAAATCGAAAACGAAAAATCTTCCGCAGAATAAAATAAAAAGGGGTTCTAATACACAATGAAAAAACGAAGTCGTTTTGTAATCATCCTTGCAGTTCTTGCGCTGTGTTTTTGGTTTTTGTGGCCTTCAATTAGTTGGTACGCAAGAACGCCAAAAGACCAGCAGAGTCTTGCGTTAGGCTCACTTGAAAAAATAAAGGATTATACGATGCTCAAAGCGGAGGAGGACGTGAAAACGCTCGTCGCTTTGGCTGAAAATAAAGACGCTCCGCTTCCGTTGGAGTTTTCTTATCTTGAGAAAGTTGCCAAAAAAAATTACAAAGAACTTTCTGCAATGTACAAAAAACTCGGACAGAGCATAGAAATTCCTTCCGAGATGAACGTGAACGCGGTTTTGGCATCGTTTCGCGGAAAACTTGACCCGCGTGGCGAGTTGCAAAGCGTCATCGAGGGACGGTATCGCGACCCGATTCTTGAAGCAAAAAACAGGTACGAGAATTCGGTAAAACTTGGTCTTGACCTTTCGGGCGGAATGAACATCATCGTTCACGCGGATTTGGACGCCGCGCTTGCATCACAAAATCAAGATGATGTTACAGACCCAGTTCTTTTCAAAAAAGAGGCGATGGCGCAGGCAATCGAAACGCTTTCAAGCCGAATTGATAAATTCGGTTTGACTTCGCCAGTGATTCGTCAGCAAGGCGAAGACCGCATTTACATTGAAATACCTGGGGCTGCCGATAGTTCGAGCGTGAACTCGATTATCATGGGAAAGGGAATTTTGAACTTTCGGCTTGTTGACGAGGAGCAAACCGCGCGCTTCAAAAGCGCGTATGCTTCAAATCCTGCGGGAACGTTCACGGCTGATGGAAAACTTTCCGACCCATCGATAATCGCGGACGATTGCGAGGTCATGGGGTATTACAAAAAAGACGATTACGGACTTGACGAGCGAATCGATTATATTGTGGTCAAAAAGGAAATCGCGCTTGACGGAAAGCACGTTACTCGCGCTCGCGTTACTGCCGACCAAACAAAAGGGCAGCCAGTCGTGAGTTTTATCCTTGACAGCGAAGGCTCTGACATTTTTTCGGAGTTTACGGGTGCAAACGTTGGAAAACGGCTTGCAATCGTCAGCGACGACAAAATCAAAAGTGCGGCTACAATAAACGAACGCATTTCTGGACAAGTGCAACTTTCAGGCGGATTTTCTCTCGACGAAGCGGAGAATATTCAAAAGGTTCTTCAAACTGCTTGGCTCGAAGTTCCGCTTGAAGTCGAAAGTCAGCAAGTCGTTGGAGCGTCTTTGGGCGAGCAGGCGATTCATCAAGGAAAAATGGCACTTATCGTTGGACTCGTTGCGGTTCTTGCGTTCATGCTCATTTTTTATCTTGGCGCGGGACTCAACGCGATTGTGGCGCAAATCCTCAATATGTACATCATGTTTTCGATTTTGAGTGCGTTCAATTTGACGCTGACGCTTTCTTCAATCGCAGGTATGATTTTGACCGTTGGAATGTCCGTTGACGCAAACGTTATTATTTTTGAGCGAATCAAAGAGGAATTGAGTGCAGGAAAAAGTCGAGCGGCTGCGATTGTTTCTGGATTTGACAATGCGTTTTGGGCAATCATGGACTCGAATATCACCACGTTTATTGCGGCGGCGTTCCTTTCTCAACTCGGCACTGGTTCAATTCAAGGTTTTGCGGTGTCGCTTGCGATTGGCGTTTGTTCGTCAGTGTTTACGGCACTTTTCGTTTCTCGTCTTATGTTTGATTTCCAAACGGACGTGCTTGGCAAAAAAACGATGAGCATTAGCTGGAGGTTGAAGTAAAATGGCAGCAAAAAAAATATACAATTTCAGCAAATTTTTTCCTCTGGCGGTAGTCTTCAGTTTGCTTTTGATTATCGGCGGAATCGTTTCGGTTATTTTTCGGGGAGTGAATTTTGGACTTGATTTTCGCCCTGGAATGATTGAAGAAATCAGAATTTCTGAAGCGACAATCGAAGTGAGTTACAAAGGAAGTGCGACCGTGAACTTGGACGCTTCTTCGACTGATGCTTTGACCGTTATTGTGAGCGGAATTGGCGCGGACAACAGAACGCTCCGACTTCCGTATTCAGAATATTCTTCCACTAGCGCGATTTGTGCAAAACTTTCTGAAATCGAAGACGTTACGGCGAGTGCCATAAAAAGTGTCGCGATTCCTTCGGGCGGACTTTTTGTGAGTTCGGCAGTTTCAACAACGCTTTCGCCGTCGGTTCTTCGGCTTTTTGTTCCAGACGAATCGAGCGTGGTGAGCGCGGACGACGTTCGGGCGGCTTTAAGCGAGTTTTCGAGCGTTGACGTAAAATCAATCGGAAGCGACGACGAGCGTAGTTTTCAGATTCGGCTTGGCGTAAGCGACAGCGAGCAGGCAAAGGCTCTCCAAAGCGACGTTGATAAAGCGTTGGAAGCGGCGTTCAACAAAAACGGAAAAGAAGCGGTTTCTGTAAAAAGCGACTTTATGAGTCCTCAGTTTTCGAGTTCTTTGATTTCTGGTTCAATCGTGCTTGTTTTGGCAACGCTCGTTTTGATTTTCATTTACGCGACGATTCGATTCAAGTGGGATTTTGCGCTTGCTTCGGTAATTGCAATCATTCACGATGCGCTCGTTATGATTTCGTTTATTTCTTGGAGTCAAATGGAGTTTAGCACCACAACGCTTGCGGCAATTCTTACGATAATCGGTTATTCTATAAACGCGACCGTTGTTATTCTTGACCGCGTGCGAAGCGACATTCAGACGGTTGAAGCAAAAACATTCACCGACATTTTGAATAGTGCGCTTTCTGCAACGCTTAGTCGTTCAATAATCACAACGGTTACAACGCTTTTTGCCGTTCTTTCGCTGTTTTTCTTTACGACTGGAACGATTCACGACTTTTCGCTTGCGCTTATTGTTGGTTTGATTAGCGGTTGTTACTCTTCGATGTTCATTGCGGGAGCGTTCATTGCTCGAACGCGAAAGAATTTCTCGTTTTCCACGAGAGCACCTGTTTCTCCGCACGTTGTGCAATTTAATCCTCAAAAATAAAAAGAGGTTTCTCGCCCGCTAAAAAGCGGGCGTTTTTTTTGTCAGGTGAAAAAAGTCAAAAGGAGTGCAAAAAAAATGGAAGTAATCCGTGCAAAAATCATGGGATTTTGCTCTGGCGTGCGGCGGGCGGTTTCGGCAGCGGAAAAAGCGCTTTCTTTGAACGAAAAAAAAGAAGGAACCGTGTGGACGCTTGGACCTTTGATTCATAATCCGATGATTTTGGAAAAACTTTCTGAACGCGGACTCAAAATCCTTGACGAAAAAGAGGCGCGCGTTTCGGAAAAGGACACGGTTATCATTCGTGCGCACGGCGTTTCGCCTGCCGTTATGCGACATCTTCGCCATTCTGCGGGAAATCTCATTGACGCAACGTGTCCGCTTGTAATGCAAAGCCAAAAACGAGCGAGCGAATACGCGCGGCGCGGATACACGATTTTTTTTGCAGGAGACGAAGGACACGCCGAAGTCGTTGGAATTCAAGGGTTTGTGCGCGAAGCCATTGAAAAATCAAAATCAAAGTCGGCTTTTTTTATAGTAAAAAGCGCGGCGGAGTTTTCTTTGATTTTTGATTCTCTTGAAGATTTTTTTGAGCGAAAGTTTGTTCTTTTGAGTCAAACGACTTTTTCTCCCGTGATTTTTGAGGAAATCCGTTCGCTGTTCAAAAAAAAATGTCCTTCGGCAAAAGTTGTTTGCTCAATTTGCCCAGCAACGAATGAGCGTCAAGAATCTCTAAAATCCCTTTGCGAAAATGTTGACGGAGTTCTTGTAATCGGCGGAAGAGCGAGTGCGAACACAAATCGCCTTTTTGCAACGGCAAAGGAAAAATGCGCTTTTGCTGCTCTTATTGAAAATGAAACCGAAATCCCAAAATCGTTTTTCTCTCTAAAAAAAGTGGGAGTAACCGCAGGCGCAAGCACACCAGATGACGTTATCGATTCTGTTGAAAACGCTCTTAAAAACGGCGGTTTGTAAAAATATAAAAACAATGGTATGATTTTTTTATGATTACAAGATGTTTTGCAATGTTAAAGCCTGGCGTTTTGAATCGGAGGCTTGTTGGGCGAGTGATTTCGCGACTTGAAAACAAAGGTCTTCGCCTTGTTGCGCTCAAAATGATGATGATTTCAGACGAACTTGCTTCTCGTCATTATGCTGAACACGCAGGAAAATCTTTTTACGACTCGCTCGTTTCTTATATTACGAGTGCGCCTGTTGTTGCTATGGTTTGGGAGGGCGACGATTGCGTTGCGCTTGTTCGTAAAATGGTGGGAGCGACGAATCCGCTTGAGGCTTTGCCTGGCACGATTCGCGGGGATTTTTGCTCGCATACAAATCACAACATAATTCACGCTTCGGATTCAGACGAGAGCGCGGAGAGAGAAATCGGGCTTTTTTTTAAGCCTGAAGAAATCATACAGTGGCACGACGAAAGTGCAGCATGGTTCTAAAAAGGGTGGGGAAATCTTATGGAATCAAAAAACGTTGGAGTAATCGGCGCGGGCGCGTGGGGTTCTGGACTTGCGCAGGCTTTGGCGCGAGGCGGTCATCGTGTGCAGATTTGGGCAAGAGAGCAGGACGTTGTTGACGGAATCAATAACGAACACGAAAACAAACGCTATCTTCCTGGGTATCCTCTTTCTGAAAATCTCACCGCGTCAATCGACATTCGAGAAGTTGCGGCGAATAAGGAATTTTTGATTTTGGCGAGTCCTTCGCTGTACCTTGCGCAAACGGCATCTCAAATCGTGGACGTTCCGAGTGTGAAAAACGGTTCGACTACGATTGGCGTTCTTACAAAGGGCTTTATTCCTTCGGAAAAAGGTCCGCGTCTTATTTTGGAAACGCTTGAAGATGTGTTGCCCGCTTGCTACAAAGGTTCCCTCGTTTACATTTCTGGACCGAGCCACGCAGAAGAAGTCGTTATTGGAAAACTCACTGGTCTTATTGCGGCAAGCGAAAGTCCAAAAAATTCAATTCGCTTTAGAGAACTTTTGCGCGTGAATGGACTTATGGTGTATTCGAGCCTTGACGTTGTGGGCGTTCAGATTTGCGCGGCGGCAAAAAACGTGATTGCCGTTGTTTTTGGTTCTCTTGATGCGGTAAGCGAAAACTCCGACGTGTTTGGCGACAACGCGGAGTCGCTTCTTTTGGCGGCAGGATTAAACGAAATCCAGCGGATTGGAATTGCAATGGGCGCGACTCATGCGGAGACTTTTTCGTCGATTGCGGGCGTGGGCGACCTTGACGTAACGTGTCGCTCAAAATACGGGCGAAATCGGCGGTTTGGGCAGGATATTATCAAAACTGACATTCTTTCTCGATTCAAAGATTTGGACGACCTTATCGCGCGGATTGGGGAGGTGGGGTATCTTTCCGAAGGCGCGGTTGCGTGCAAGTTCGTTCATCAAATTGCGCGTGCGCACAATTTGAAACTCACGATTTGCGACGGGCTGTATCGCATTTTGAACAAAGAAATAAAACCGATGGATTTGCTCCATGAAATTTTGACGCAAGGAAACAAAGATGCTTGAAAAAATCACAAATACGTTTGGCGACATCGTTCGCAATTTGAGCGGAAAATCAAAAATTACAGAAAAAAATATCGAGGAAACGGTAGAGCAAATAAAAATGGCTCTGCTTGAGGCGGACGTGAATCTGCGCGTGGTGCGTCGATTTGTGAACGCCACGGTCGAAGAAGCAAAAGGCGAGAAAGTTTTACGAGCAGTTGACCCAGGGCAACAATTTGTCAAAATCATTTACGACAAAATCGTAAAACTCCTTGGCGATGAAAAAGTCGATTTGCAATTAAAAGGACCTGACACGCAAAGCGTCATTCTTCTTTTGGGATTGCAGGGCGCGGGAAAAACGACGGCGGCGCACAAACTCGCGTTTCGTCTTGCAAAAGAAAGTCGGCGGGTGCTTCTTGTGGCGTGTGACCTTGTGCGTCCCGCTGCCGTTGAGCAACTCAAAATCTTGGGCGAAAAAATCGGAATCCCCGTTTATGCGGAAGACGGCGCAAAGGACGCGGTGAGCGTGGCAAAAAACGCGCTTTTGTACGCAAAAAAGAACGGGCTTGACACGGTGATTGTGGACACGGCGGGGCGACTTCAGATTGACGAAGCGATGATGAAAGAACTCGTCGATGTGAAAAACGCGGTGAATCCTGTGGAAACGGTGCTTGTTGCCGACGCGATGACGGGGCAAAACGCCGTTGAAATCGCAAAAAGTTTTGACGAGCAACTTTCGCTTTCTGGCGTAATTCTTACAAAGTTTGATTCTGACGCACGAGGCGGCGCGGCTCTTTCGCTCAAAAGTATTACGGGAAAACCGATTCTCTTTATTGGCACGGGCGAAAAAACCGAGGATTTTGAGCCGTTTCGTCCAGAGCGAATTGCCAGCAGAATTCTTGGAATGGGCGACATCGTGTCGCTCGTGGAAAAGGCTCAAGAAACCGTTGACGCGGAAGAAGCCAAAAAACTTGAGCGAAAAATGTCGCGCGGGGAATTTACACTCAATGATATGCTTGAGCAATTTGAGCGCGTGAACAAAATGGGCTCGCTTTCGTCAATCATGGAAATGATTCCTGGGCTTTCGGGCAAAATCGACGAGAGCAAGTTGAATCTTGACGGAATGAAGAAGCAAAAAGCGATAATTCAAGCGATGACAAAAAAAGAGCGAGCAAATCATCTTATAATAGGTCCGTCGCGCAGAAAAAGAATTGCGCGAGGAAGTGGCACAAGCGTTGCGGAAGTGAACAAACTTATCAAACAATTTGAAAAAACAAAACTCGCAATGAAAAAACTCACGCGAAATAAGTCGCTTCAAGCGCAGTTAATGGGGCAACTCGGCGGAATGCGATAAAGAGGGGAGGGGGCAAAAAAAATCCCGCGTAAAAAATAAACGCGGGATTTTTTTTATTCAACTTTGATGCACGAAACGATTTTTCCGTCTGCTCTGTAGCCTTTTTGCGGATTTGTGTTGTCTAAAAATGACGACATCTCAACAAAATATGAGTAATAATACGTTCCTGGCGGAAGCGGAAGGTCTAATTCGTAGCGACCTGGAAACACTTCGTTCATCGTGTAAATCCAAGAATCCCAATTTGTGAACGTGCCGCCAAGCCTGATTTTCTTTCCAGGTTCTGCAAAGCATACAAAATGCGTGTATCCTGAAAGGATTTCGGTTGCGGCGGGGTCTTCTTTTGGAATCACCAAGCGAGAGAGCAAAATGCCTTCTTGCTCGTCAAAATAAGAGTCTTTGTTGTTTGGGTCAACTGTCCAAAGTCCGTCGATGACAAGTCGGTAGGAAACGTTCATTATTTTTTTTGGCTTTGGCGTTATGAAAAACCACCAAGAATCGGTAACTTCACCCTCGTAATTTGTGGTTTTGTGCAGATGAAAGTAATGGATTTTCTTGTAATTTTCATAATCGAATGCGATTCCAACAGAGTGCGCGGATTTATCTGCGGTAAAAACAAGAAATTCCCCGCTCACGTGTGGGGCAGAAACGCCTTTTAGACTTGCAACGAGATTGTCGTACTCGTATGTGTCGGCTGAGGATTCGTTTTTGTCGGAAGCAAACGCTGCGGATAAAGCAAAAAAGACCGCAATCAACGCAGAAAAGAGTTTTTTCATATATTGTTTTTATCGGAAAATCGTGGTCATAATATAAACGAAAATCGAGCATTGCGCCATTCAATTCTAAAGGGAAAAGTGCGAAATGCCGAAATAAAGATGAAATAACGTCTTTTTCGTTGTGGGAGCTTGTGCGATGCCAGGATTGAAGCAGCTGGAAAAATTCCGAGATGACATACATGGACTAGGAGATGAAG
The DNA here is from genome assembly GCA_937877535.1 of uncultured Treponema sp. Lineage (GTDB taxonomy): Bacteria > Spirochaetota > Spirochaetia > Treponematales > Treponemataceae > Treponema_D. The sequence goes on along the minus strand of CALFJF010000004.1, from coordinate 8,475 downwards.
AGCAGGTTCGCTTGAAACGTGGCGAAAAAATGTCCGAAGTTCCGTTGCCTGAAGGCATTTCCGAGGACGATGATTCCGATGATTTTATCCTCGGTCTTCCAGAAACTGCCGACGACGATGTTGACGAAAGCGCGTCTTACGAAGACGAAGAAGCGGAAACTGCCGAGCCAAATGTTGATTTGAATATCGATTCTTTGGGCGAGGATTCGGTGGATATGGATTCGCTTGCAGAGTTCGATTCTCCTGAAACGCAAAATGAAACGGATGTTGAAGAATTGCCAAACGACGCACTTGGCGAAATTGGCGAAGAAGAGAAAATCGAAAACAACGACGCTGATTTAAATGAAGCCGTTTTGAAAGAAAGCGAAACGGTCGATTTTGGCGAGATTGGCTCTTCGGCGACTCCTCAAACAGAGTTTCCAGAAGAAGATACGACGTTCAATATGGATTCGCTTTTGGCGGACGACCCGTCTTTGGAAAATTCCGCTCCGCTTGATACTTCTGAAAACGCGACTTTTGAAGAAAATGAATCTCAAACGGTGGGCGAAGAAGACGGCTCATCTGTAATGAATGATTTTCTCAATGATGGAGAGATTTCGAACGGAGAGATTCCAGACGGCGCGGAGAGCGTTCCCGACGATGATAATGATGACGCGGGCGGAGAATTTGACGCTTCTCAGATTGACATTTCTGAAATGGACATGGAAGAATCGCATTTTGATTCTCCTGACGAGGAATTTGCTGAAACACACGTTGACGGCGACGCTGATGACTTTTTGCTTTCCGAAGATTATGACATTCAAGGCTACACGGATACGGATTCTGCCGATTTGTCAAAAAAAGTCGATACGGTCGATTTTAAGGCGGCAAAAGCGGGTGCGCAACAGCCAAAAAATTCGCTCACGGACGAAGAATACGCGCGTTTTAAGAAAAATCTCTCTGAATATCCGCTCAATCTCAAAGTCATAATCGAAGACACGATTGCAAAAGATGGCGAGGACGCTTTTAATGACGAAACGTGTTTTGAGATAATCGAAAAAGTCTTAAAGCGTACATCTGCTCAAAAACTTGCGGCTTACATGGAAAAACTGCTTGATGTGCAGATTTTGATTCCGCGCGATTTTGAGCATCGTTCTTACGAACAGTATGAGGCTTACAAGCAATCTTTTGAGTATCAATTAAAAAACAGAATTATTCCTGCGGCAATCGTGGGCGTGATTCTTTTGCTTGTTGGAATTGGACTTTTTAATGCTGGTAAACATTTTATATACAAGCCTGTTATGGCATCGTCTTATTATAAACAGGGATACGAACTTCTTGAAAATAATGAATATCCTGAAAGCGAGGTGAAATTCAAAAAGGCGGTTGAGTATCGCCCCATGAAAAAATGGTTTTTCAAATATGCGCGTGGGTATCGCGCTCACAGGCAGTACGAGCGCGCGGCTCAAATGTATCTCAACATGCTCGGATATGACAAAATCGTTGACAGAAACGGGGTTATAACGAGTGTTCACGTGCCAGGATATTATGAAAACGACAAAAACGCGGGTCTTGAGTACGCTGAAATGGAATTGTACGACAGAGCCAACTTCGCAGAGGCGGAGCGAATCGTGAGAAGATACGTGCTTGATAGGCACGTAAACGACCCCACGGGCGAACTGCTTTTGGGCGACGTGTTCCTTGAGTGGGCGGAAGAAGAGCCTGAAAAATACGAGGAAGCAAGAAAAGTCTACAGCGAACTTGAAGAGCGATTCCCAAAAGAAAAACTCTATCAGTCAAGAATGCTTCGTTATTACATTCGCACCGATAAATTGCGAGAGGTTTTGGTTTATAAACCAAAATTCTTCCCAGACAAAAAATCGCTTAGCGGTCAGGATTGGACGGAATTGTCGGGTTATTTGCTCGATAAACTGTACGGCGAACTTTCTCGAAACGACGAGTATCTTCGCTCTTCAATCGAGGATGTTCTCAAAATGCTTGAGTACGCGGTGAGTAGCGCGCCTTCAAGTCCTGTCGCTCGCTATAATCTTGCTCGCTATTATCTTCACAACGGGTACAAAGAACGCGCTCAAGGCGAGATGAGAAACGCGCTTTCGCTCTTTGACCGAATGAAATTGCGGAGCAAAAAGGATATTTATAAGGAAATCAACGCCTCTCGGATTCTTGGAGAATTGTACGAAGATTCGCGCGAATACGACGAAGCGCAAAAAGTGTTTACGCACGGAATCAATCGCTTTAATGAAGAAAAATTGCGCACGGGACTTGAGGGAGATGAAAATACAGGAAAATTGTTTGCTGATATGGGCGATATTGATTATTTTATAACAGGGGATATAGATAATGCTCTTGCAAATTATGAGATGGCTCTTGTAACAAAAAATGATACTCCAACAATAAATTATAGAGTTGGAGTCATTCGCTACGGAAGAAAAGATTATGCTCATGCGTTTGCCTCATTTGTCAAAGTGTATGAAGAAAAATCGAGCGATTGTAACCTGTTGCTCGCGCTTGGAAATGTGCTTTCGCTCCGCGGAGACAATTTTGCATCTCAAAGTTATTTCACTGACCTGTTGCGTCGCCTTGACCACGACCGCGTGTTGCTTGGAGATTTAAAGCCGCAGGAAGATTTTGACGACGCTTGGCTCGTTGATATGTATCTCAAGGCGCACAATAATCTTGGCGTAACGCTGTTCCGACTTGCTCGTCAAACTGGAAACAGCAATTATGCTGCAAGTGCAATGACTCATTTTTCGGAATCAATGCGAGCGTGGGATGCTCTAACGCGCGACCAAGAAACGATGATTCGCATGGAAGGCGGAAACCTTGCCGCGCAAAACGCAAAATTCACGATGGCATCGGCTTCGACTTTTGAGCCTGTTATCTATACAGATATACAGCGAACGCTCCTCGACGAAAAAATCCTTCGGTAAATCGTTGGGAACAAAAACGGATTTTGCGATGAAATTTTTTTGCGTGTATGAGGGAATTGAAGCAAAACGGAAACTCAATTCCCTTCGCAAGGAATTTTTTAGAAAGACGCTTCATATTTGTACAGCCTTTGTGCCTCTTTTGCTCAACGTTTCAAGATTGTATTCAGTTATTTTTATCGCATTGCTCGGAGTTTTGTATTCGATTTCTGAATTTTTTAGGATTCGCGGAAAAGAAATACCGCTCATTTCTGATATTACGATTGCCGCCGCCCGAAAGCGTGACGAAAATCGTTTTGTTTTAGGTCCTGTAACGCTCGTTTTGGGCATTTGTATGTGCGCCCTTCTTTGGGATTTTAAAGCCGCCACGATAGGAATCTTGGCACTTGCTTTTGGAGACGGACTTGCAAGCCTAGCAGGAAAAACGTTCGGGCTTGTGAAAATTCCGCTTACGCAAGGAAAAACCGCCGCTGGAAGCATTACGTGCTTTGCCGCGATTTTTTGCTCCTCTTTTGCGATTTCAAAAAACTCGTTTGTGTCTTTGACGGTGGCAATAATCGGCGCACTTGTTGAAGTTTTGCCGCTCAAAGATTTTGACAATCTTTTGATTCCGATTCTTCTTGGTGGAGTTGCGCATTATTTGCTTTAATCTATCCCCAAACGTATAATTTATGAACGATATAAAGATATTTTGGAATTCCAACTGCAAAAAGCGCGTAGCCAACTATGCAAAAAAATATCGAATCGGCGCAGAGCAAAATTGCATATCCCAAAATCAAAATCAAAAAGGCAAACGCAAGAGAGCGGTACATAATTCTTTCTCTGGCACTTGCGTTGTACAAAAAAGAAACGAATGCCAGAATCGAAAAAACGATTCGCTCCACCAAAAAAAGGTTTGAAAATCCCGGAACGATTGAAGCCGTTGACGTTATGAGAGAAGTGTTTAGCGGGGTAACGACCGCGATTATCATTGAAAGCGAGAGCAAAATCAAAAAATTCCGTGCGATTGTTTGACGCTGCACCGATTCGCTCATTATGGCGGCAAAAAGAAAACTTGCAGGAACGAGTGTGCGTCCAAAAATCGTGATTCTTCCAAAAATCAAAAGAAGGTCTGAAAACGTTTGCCACAATCCAAGTCCTATCGTTACAAGGCGGGCACATTCGCAAAGCGAGCCTATCAAAAAGCCTAAAAAAAAGACTGCTTCGGGGGGAAGATTTTTTCCAAAAAATTTGGAGAGCAACACAGTCGAAAATGGAACAAATAAGATAAGAGCCGAACAAGATAATACGATGGCTGGAAAATTGCATTGAAATAATTTTATTCTTGAAAGAAAACTCGGAAATCTGATTGCCGACGGTGGCGGAAGCGCGTTTCCGTTCATTGCCGATGCAATAAAAACTCCAGCGCAAATCAAAATGCAAATCAATGAAAAAAAACAAAAAGTTGTAAGAAGCGTATTTCTATTTCTTGGCATCATGCAAAGAATCATAATTGTGCCTTAAAAATCTGTAAAGACCGCATTTTTAATTCCGAAAATATAAGCGATTTTTTCTTTTTCGGGAGGGCGATATGGGGAAAACGAGATTTGGAATTGTTGTATCCGCGATATTTTTTGCGTTTTTGACAAAATCTTTTGCAGGCGATGCCGCCGCTTTTGTTGACATTGGAATTTCACAGGACGGAAAAACGTACATTTTTGGCGAGTACGGAAAGACCGACAAAAAATTCCAAGGATATGCAGAAATCTACACGGTCGATATAGAAAAAAACAATTTTGTTCGAGGCGGAGTTTTTAAGACCGAGCCGAGCGCGTCCACGGCGGTAAAAAGCGGAAAGGACGTTTTTTTTGAATTAAAAGAAAAATCTTCTTGGTGGCTCAAAAAATATAATTGTCGTCCCGTTTCCGAAGAAAGCGTTTTGTATTTTAGCGACGGACTTGTTTCTGGCGACAAAGAAATCGTTTTTAAGGACACGGAAGGTTCCACCGTTGAGCAAAGCGTTTTTTATCATATAAGACTCGTAAAAAATGTTGAGGGAAAAGGGGCGGATGTGAGTTCGTCGTTTTTTATTACGCTCGAAAAAGCCGACGAAAATGGGCATATTATGAGTCGAAACATCGTCGGCTCTCCGAGCATAAAGCGAAAAAATGTTACTGACTATAAAATCGAAAAGATTTTTTCAGATTCGCGCGGGCGAAATCTTGTTTTTGTTGTGGAAAAAAACGTAGAAGACGAAAACGGAACAAGCATTCGCTATATGGTCGAAACAATCCACCTTTGAAAAAGAGGGAAGGGGAGGGGATTTCCTCTTTTTCAAAAAGTGTTGTATAAAAAAATCGAGTTTTAGAAAAATGACCCAAAGGGAGCGACGACGATTTTTAATCGATTATCTGCTAAAAGAGGGCGGATACGCCACAAACATTCCCGAAAGCGAAGACGAGCAACGCTTTCTGCTCCGCTCGCTTATGAATGTGCGCGAGCCGCTTCCCGCGCGTCCTGAATTTTTGCGCGTGCAAGACGACTATTTGCGCGAAGTGAACAAAAGCCACATCATCACTGACAGTGCGGATTTGAAGCCGATAGATGGTTTCGACACGCTCAACCACCGAAATGATTTGTATCTGTGGCGCGGCGACATCACGACGCTTCGCGTGGGCGCAATTGTAAACGCGGCGAACAGCGGCATGACGGGCTGTTGGCAACCGTGTCATGCGTGCATTGACAATTGCATTCACACTTTTGCGGGCGTTCAGCTTCGCAAAGTGTGCGCCGACATCATGCAAAAACAAGGACACGCCGAGCCGACGGGAAGCGCGAAAATCACGCCCGCGTTCAATCTTCCCTGCGATTTTGTGATTCACACCGTCGGTCCGATTGTTTCGGGAAAATTGACGCAAGAACACTGCGATTTGCTTGCTTCGTGCTACAAAAGTTGCCTCGACATCGCCGAAAAAAACAGCGTGAAGTCAATCGCGTTTTGCTGCATTTCCACAGGCGTTTTTCGTTTTCCGCAAGAAAAAGCGGCGGAAATTGCGGTTTCCACGGTGGAAAACTGGAAAAACGAACGCAAAAGCGACATCAAAGTGATTTTCAATGTGTTTTCCGAAAAAGACGAAGCGATTTACAAAAAAGCGTTGGCATTTTGAGTGTAGCATTATCTAAAATTTGGTTCTGTTACAAAATGTATGCTGAACTTGCAAGCAAATATTTGCTTTTTGTGGTTTCGATACGACCTTTGGTCTACTCAACCACCATTTCCAGCATACTTCTTGCAGCATTATCTAAAATCTTTATCCCCTAAATGCAAAATTTTTTCCGACCAAGAAAAGAGCGATGACGTTATCCCACTTACACCGCCAATAACAGCCCCTCCAATACCACCTACTACGGCGGCGGGCATAAGCAATGGGGTCAAAAACGAGGAGACCAAAGCCCCCGCGACCGCCCCCGTAACACCGCCGCCAATCGCCAGCGAAACATTGGATATGTTTTCGTCGATAGAATCTTTATATTGCTCATAATAATCTGGGTCATGGAACAAAATCTCCATGACTGTTGCCAATGCTGTGTTTTCGGGGGAATTTCGCACTTCGCTTTCAAACAGATGAATAAGCGACAAATAGTGCAGTTGATTCATTTTGGTGGACTTGTTCTCCAGCGCACTGACAGCCTGCTTCGTCATTCCCAATTTCTTTCCCAATTCTTCCAATGTCCAGCCCGCAATTTTCCTCAATTCTTTCAAATGGTTCTGCATAATCACAATTTCGCGGGAAACATTATTCTCAAATTCGTTGCGCATACGCGATAGTATCATTTATCCTTTTACCTTGTCAAATAGGATTGACAAACCTGAGAGAATCATTTTATACTTTACCAAGTAAACTGAACTTTACTTGGTAAAGAGAACGGAGGTTTTATGCTTATAGTAATCGAAGGCGACAACGGAACGGGAAAAGATACGCTGGCAAAACGGTTTGAGGAAAGCGGCTTTCATGTTGTTACGTGGGATTCACAAGCAAAAGAAAAGGAAGCGTGGGCACGGACTTTTAGCGGATTGGACTGCACGAATGCGTTTCTCGATTACACGAAACTATGTGAAGATGTTTCAGCTCGATACAAAAACTCACTTATAATCCGCTCCTGGATAAGCACATTGTCAGCAGCCTACGCGGACGAAAAATTCTCCCTTTCAGAAACTATGGAACGGGCGGAAAAACTTTTTCAAGAGCGCGTGAATCCAGATTTCATATTCTTCTTGAAATGCGATTTTGAAAAGCGCATTGCCCGCATAAATGCGCGGAATCCGAATTCTAGTGATGACAGAACGCTTGTCCGCGCAGAACGGTACGAGGAAATCTCGGAAAAATTCGAGAAGATGTTTTTGAATTGGCACACTATTGACACAACGGGAAAAACGCCTGAATCGGAATTCCAAGAGGCGTGGAATTTTATCAAACTGCGCTCGGAGAATAAATGAAAGACAGAGACGATGCCGCTATACGCGCGAATTTTGCGGGAGACACATATCAAGTCGGTGTAAAAGCGGAAAAAGATGCGATTCTTGCTTCTTTGCAAAAGCGTTTTGCCGACTTGCACAAAAATGGCTACATCCACATCCATGACTTGGAGGGCTATGGGAAAGTGTACAACTGTTGCACTCCCGACCTGCTCGCCTATTTCGCTCGGAGCAAGAGCGAAGGCTCTTCCGCCGCGTCAAAGATGATGGACATTTTCAGCAGACTTAAAAGCCTTGTCGTGAATGTTGCCATGCACCAATCAGGCGGAATCGGGTTCGCGAATTTTGATGACGACATTGCGACAGTTTTCACTCAAAACGAAATTGCATACAACAATGAAAATCTTTTGTTTGCGAAAGATTGTATGGTCGATTTGCTTTGCTGGATAAACACAACATATACACGCTATTGCCGCGAGCCGTATTATCTGACATTCAACATAGGGCTTTCAACAAGTCCGTGGGGAAGAAAAATCTGCGAATTGCTCCTTGCCTGCTTCAAAGAATCAGCCGATGCCTTTGTTCGCCCAAACATCGTCTTCAAGGTAAACAAAAGCGCGAACAGTTCTGAAGGCAGTCCCAATTTTGATTTGTACACTCTGGCGTTGGAATCCACTGCAAAACGAATGATACCAACTTATCTGCTTACGGACAGCGGCGACAATTCGCACTGCAATCCATGGAATATGGGAATCATGGGGTGCAGAACCCTCGTGTATCAGAATTGCAACGGCAGTGAAGGTGTTGTCGGCAGAGGGAATATCGCGTATGTTTCCTTGAACCTTCCGCACCTTGCGTTGGAAAGCGAGAATGTAGATGTGTTTTTTGGCAAATTGTCGAGCACTATTTCCGACGCGCACGAATTGTTGCTTGACCGATGCGAGCGTTTTGTGCGGAATGGGAACGGCTATGAGGACTGGATTCTCAAGAACAAGATTTGGACAAATGTAAATTCGCTTGACGATATGGTAAGGCAGGGAACGCTCTCGCTGGGCTTCATCGGTCTTTCAGAAACCGTAGAGGTGCTGACGG
>CALFJF010000003.1 GCA_937877535.1 uncultured Treponema sp. | reverse complement strand
TCCGAATCCGCCTTTGCCGTAATAGACGTTGGCGTTGCAAGACCTGAATCAGGTTCATCAGTATTTGTAGTGGAATTGGAGGGTTGGGTGCTTCCATTTCCATTGCCTGTGCCACCGTCAACGCTGCAAGAAAGAAACGGTACGCCCACAGAAATCAGCGCAAATGAACAAACGCAAAGAATCATTCGGGAAACCTTTTTCATTTTGAAACTCCTTTAATGGTTGATATTTTGGCGAAATCGAGCGCAGCGAGATTTCGCCAAAGGGTTTTGTCAAACCCTTTGGTCAGTGTACACTGACCAAATTTTTTTTCTGAAAAAGTGGAGATTTTGGAGATTTCGTGTTGACTTTTTTGGGTGGAATCGAATAATAGAGAAAGGCTTGTAAAAAAGCTGATAAACTCTCTCCGATGTCCAGTTTACTGGACGGCGACTGGTTCTATAAGCGTTGTTTTATGGAATCGGTCGTTTTTTTTCCGTATTGCGATTTTTTGTGGTAAAATAAAATCGATTTTTGTTTTTCTATTTTATAAGGAGATTTATATGAAAAAAATCGTGTGTGCGCTCGCGCTTTCGATGTGCGTTGCTTCTATTTTTGCTCAAGAAAAATACGTTACGCAAGAAATCGATTCGCCAGACCGCTCAATGCCCACTTTTTACGAATCGCTCAAAGCAAAAATGCCGTTCGCGCTTGCGTGGAAAGACGGCTCAAATCCAAAAAAATGGAAAAAAGCGGCTCTTGCAAAGGCTCGTGAGCAAATTATCGCTTTTGATGACAAAACGCCGTTCAAACCAGAAGTTCTTGACGAAGAAAAACGCGACGGCTATACGGCAAAAAAAATCATTTTCAATATAAGCGAAGAAAGCCGCGTTCTTGCGTTGCTCCTCGTTCCAGATAATGCAAAAAAAGCACCCGCCGCGCTCATGCTCCACGACCACGGCTCAAAATTCACAATCGGAAAAGAAAAAATGGTGCGCCCATTTGCTTCGGACGAAAAGCGCGTTTCTGAGGCGGTTGCTTGGGCAAGTCGATTTTTTGACGACGACGAACACGAAGAATGTTTCCCCGGCGACGAACTTGCAAAACGCGGTTACGTTGTTCTTTCGATTGACGCGCTTGGCTGGGGAGACCGCTCCGTGGAAAAATTCAAAACCGACAGCCAGCAGGCTTTGGCGTGCAATTTGTTCAACATGGGTTCGAGTTTTGCGGGCATAATTGCGCAGGAAGATTGTCGCGCGGCAAAATTCCTCGCTTCTCTTCCAGAAGTTGATAAAAAGAAAGTCGCTGCCGTCGGTTTTAGCATGGGTGCGTTCCGCGCCTGGCAAGTTGCGGCTCTTTCCGATGACATTACGGCAGGAATCGCGGATTGTTGGATGGGAACAATGCGCGGACTTATGGTTCCGGGAAACAATCAACTCAAAGGTCAAAGTGCGTTTTCTATGCTTCATCCGTACATCGCTCGCTATCTTGATTATCCAGACGTTGCCTCTCTTGCCGCTCCAAAACCGATGTTGTTTTTTAATGGTGAGGACGATTCGCTTTTCCCAAAGGCAGTTGTGGAAGATGCGTATGCAAAAATGCACTCGGTGTGGAAAGCGAACAAAGCGGAAGACAAACTTCACACAGAAATCGTTGCCGACATGGGACACGAATTCCCGCCCGCTCAAAGACAGCAAGCGTTTGATTGGCTTGACAAAATGTTTTCTCGGTAGGTTTCCGTTTTTAAGGACGGGGAATTTTTGCCGATAATAAAAAAAATAAATCTGTATGAAGAGAATCGGAAACTTCGGGTTTGACGCATTGTCTATAGGAAGTTTTTGAATAGAATTGGAGGATTTGATGAAGGATACGGCAAAAAAATCAGTATTCGCGGTTGCCGCAATTTCGGTTGCAGCGAGTTTGTATGCGTTTGACCCCGACTCATCGCTCAAACTTGAGGGGACTGTGGGTTCTTACACAAAAACCGAATACACGATTACGCAAAAATTCGGCGATTTTTATCGCACGCCAAAAGCAAAATTCGTTCACGAATATGATTCGAGTGGAAAAGAAGCGATTGCAAGCGAATTGACAACGCGCGATTCCGTTGTGGATAGAATCACGTTCGGCTACAGTCCTGCAGGAAGGCTCGTTCAAACAATTTGCACCGACAACGAAGGAAAAGTGAGTTGGAAAATCACGGCAGATTATGACGGCGACGGTAACAAAATCGACGAATCTGAATACAATGCAAGCGACATTTTGATGAATCGCACGATTTGGAAATTCAACGGGCGAAACGTCGAAGAGTCGCTGTATAACGCGGACGGCGCGCTTTTGACTCGAACGATTACGCGCTTAGACGAGCAAGGTCGAAAGAGCGACGAATCTCTTTACAACGAAGACGGTCAACTTGAACAGCGTGTAACGTACACGTACAACGACGCAGGAAAACTTTCGGAAACGGTCTATCTTGACGAAAACGGTCGTCAAACTCGTCGCGTGGTGTACCGATTTGACGCTTCATACGCCGTGAGCGAAAAACAAACGTACAATTACGACAATAAACTCGTGCTTCGTGAGATATTCAAATACGATTCTGCAGGAAACGTGTCAAAATCCACGACGTACCGCGTTGCTGAAAAATTCGGCGGAACTCAAAATGAACTTGCTGCAATAAGCGAATATTCTTACAGTTATGGCGCAGGTTCGGCAAAAACCGCCGAAGTTACCGCCGTTCCTTCCGCCGATACGGTTGACGCAAAATAACAAAACGTGTGTTTTACAAACGCCTGCATTTTGCAGGCGTTTTTTTTTGTAACCTTTTTTGAAACACGCCTTCGACCTCTACAAAAAAAACGGAAAATCGCCGATAATAAATCCAAGTCTATTTTTGGGGAGCACTATGAGAACAATCGGAATAAAACTTGCGGACGGAACATTCTACCCGATTCTTGAGGAAGGCGAGCCAAAACGTCGCGAACTTGAAGTTACGACGGCAAAAGACAATCAGGACGAAGTGCGAATCGACCTGTACCGAAGCGACGACGAATCTGGCACAAACGCGGAATACGTTGACACGCTTACAGTTCCAAATCTAAATCCACATCCAAACGGAGAGCCGAGCCTTCGGCTTTCCATTTCTCTTGACGAAAATGGCGAACTTTCTGCCGAAATCGTTGACGGCGAAACGGGAGCAAAGCGCGATACAAAAGTTTCTCTTCCTGATTTTGACGCACCCGCCGAAGAAACAGCAGACGCGAGCGAAGAGAATTTTGAAGACGGCGAAACGGCTCTTTCCGACGACGAACTTTCAAATTTGACGAC
>CALFJF010000002.1 GCA_937877535.1 uncultured Treponema sp. | reverse complement strand
AAATCAGCAATGTATACCAAGTCGAACGCGGCTACGAAGATTTAGTCGGAAAACTAAAATCACTCGGCGCGAGAATCGAAATCGTAGAAATTGAAGAGTAGGTCAAAAAAAATGATAATCAATTTTTTGTATTCCATTGTGATTTTACCCATTGAGCAAGTTGTTGAATACATTTTTACGTTTATCGTTACAAAGTTCCCGTCTGTTGGCGTAATTGGCGCGATTTTGTCTGTGAGCATTGCAATAAATCTGCTTGCATTGCCGCTTTACAATGCCGCTGACGCATTGCAAGAAAAAGAACGCGAAGAGCAAAAACGAATGACTCCAATGCTCCGCCACATAAAAAAGGCGTTTACAGGGGACGAGCGTTTTATGATGACTCAAGCGTATTTTAGAGAATGTGGGTATCACCCGCTGTACGCTTTTCGGAGTTCGCTTTCTGTTTTGCTTGAAATTCCGTTTTTTATTGCCGCCTATCATTTTCTTTCGCATTGCACGGCGATTTCTGAAATGCGGTTTTGGATTTTTTCTGACCTCGGAAAACCAGACGCGCTTTTGAAAATCGGTGGAATTTCGGTGAACGTTCTTCCGTTTATTATGACGGCGATAAATCTTATTTCTGCGTCGGTCTACGCTCGCGCACTTTCTCGGCGCGACAAAATCCAACTTTTTGCCGTTGCCGCCGTTTTTTTCGCGCTTCTTTATAATTCGCCCGCCGCGCTCGAACTGTATTGGATTTGCAACAATCTGTTTTCGCTGGTAAAAAATATCGTTTCAAAGACGGGCTTTTCTCAAAAAATCGTGTACGGCGCACTAATCGTTTTTGCGATTTTGTTTGCGTCATATTTTTTGAGCGAAAGTCAAGATTCCAGAATTGGAATAAAAATGCTCGTTGTGGCGTTTGAACTTTTTGCCGTGTTTTTGAATCCTATCGTTCGCGGAGCAAAAAAAGCGTTCAAAATGCTTTTTTCAAAAGACGCGGGGCAAAACGCACGCGCGTATCGGCTTCTTTGGATTTCTTGCGGCTGCGCGCTCGCGCTTTTTTTAGGATTTTTGCTTCCTTCGGGAACGCTTGCCTCGTCGCCCGCCGAATTTTCGTTTGTTGGAGAAACCGACTCTCCCATTTCCTATCTTTGGACGAGTTTTGCCTTTTTTGCAGGCGTTTTTATCTTTTGGCCGCTCGTTTTTGCAAAAATACACGGGGGGGGGTATAATTTTTTTTTCTGAACGGCTCGTAGCCCTTTTATTGTTCGTGATTCTTTCGGTTTCTCTTTCTAACGTATATCTTTTTGCCCACAAGTACGGCGACCTTTCCATCGATTTTTTCGTCCAAAATCCGCAAATTTTCCGAGATTATTCTTTTCGATATTCCGTTTTTCCGATTTTGTTCTTTTTGCTCGTTTTGACGATTGTCTTTTTTGCAATTCGGTTGAATCTGGTGAGATTTTTGAGTGCGATTTCGTTGTTCGTTTGCACTTGGAGCGTGGCTCAAGGCGCGTATAATTCGGTGCGAATCTATCGCGGCTTTCAAAATACAGAAAATCTCGCAGAATTTTACGACGAAGAAGGCAAAATCGAGCCTGTGTATCATCTTTCAAAAGAAAAACCAAACGTCATTGTTTTGTTTTTGGACAGAGGAATCGGCTCGTTTGTTCCGCACATTTTTGAAGAATTGCCAGAAGTCAAAAAGCAATTTGACGGATTTACGTACTTTCCGAATTGCGTCAGTTTTTCCACGGCAACAATAACAGGCTCGCCTGCGATGAGCGGTGGCTACGAATACACGCAAGAAAAAATGAACGAGCGTACAAATGAACTTTTGCGAGACACGCACAACGAGGCGTTGCTTGCAGTTCCGAGGACGTTTGCAAACGCGGGCTTTTCTGCATCTTTGACAAATCCGCCCTGGCCAAATTATCTTTTGACTGGCGAATCGCTTTTGACAAAAAATGCCGACATCGCGCAGATTTGGACGCAAGGAAAATACGCAGAAAAATACAAGCGCGAAATCAAATTTTTTGAAAAAAAGATAAAAAATCTCGATGAGCGCGTGCGAAAAGAAATCCGTAATTTTTCCATTCTTCAGTCGTTGCCGCCGTTTTTTCGCCTTTCGTTCAACGGATTGTGCCGAAGTCGCCGTGCTGAAGGCGGAACGGGCGCGTTTATCAACAATATTTCGAGTTTGCATTACCTCGGCGAGTGTGTGGATTTTTCTGCAAAAAGTGGCACGTTCACATATATCTGCACCGATGTTGCGCACGACGTGAGTACGTTTCTTTCGGAATCTTGCGATGTTCCCGCCATGAGTGCGCCGCATTTGAGCGAATATTGTTCAAAAATGGACGATTTTACAAAAATGCACTATCAAGCAAACGTTGCGGCTTTCAAAGAATTCGGGCGATTTTTTGATTTTTTGAAAAAGAGCGGAGTGTGGGATAACTCGCGGATTGTGATTGTGTCTGACCACGGTTTTGACCTTCGCATTCCAGAATTTCAGCATTTTTCAAAACCGCGAGAGCCTGGTCGTTACGCGGCTCTTCTTTTGGAAAAAGATTTTGGAGAAAATGGCGAACTAAAAACGAGCCACGATTTTATGACAAATGCTGACGCAGTGCTTTTTGAAATTTCGGGGCTTGACGTTCCCGCAGAAAATCCGTTTACGCACGTTCCGTGGAAAGCAGAAAAAGAAGGTGGCGTTGACGTTTGGGAATGCGACGATTGGAATCCAAACAACATTCAAAATGACAAAACGTTCGTCCTCGACAAAAAACGCGCGTATCACATTAGCACCGACATTTTTGACGAGAAAAAATGGATTCCGCTTTCCGAATGGAGATAAAAAACCAGTTCTGAAACGGTAATTTCAGAACTGGTCAAAAAATAATGCGACTTTTACGTTTTGTCACTCGTTCGTTGCCCGAATAATCTCGCTCACATTGCTGATTATCGCGCGCGCGATTTCGGGCTTGTTCATCGTGTAGATGTGGATTCCGCGCACGCCGTTCGAGATGAGGTCGATAATTTGGTCGGTGGCGTAGGCGATTCCCGCCTGCTTCATCGCCTCGGGGCTGTTTCGGAATCGGTCGCAGATTGCCATGAGCTTCCGCGGAATGTACGCGTTCGACAAATCGACCATTCGGCTCACCTGGCTCGCGTTCGTAATCGGCATGATTCCCGCCAGAACCGGCACATGAATTCCCGCCGACTGCAAGCGGTACAGGAACGAATAGAGCATGTCGTTGTCAAAAAAAAGCTGGGTCGTCAGAAAATCCACGCCCGCGTCAACTTTGTGTTTGAGATTTTCGATGTCCGCGTCACGGTTCGCGCTTTCGGGATGTCCTTCGGGATAGCACGCGCCGCCCACGCAAAGGTCTTCTTTTTTGAGGAGCGGCACAAGGTCGCTCGCGTGGGTGAATCCCGACGGAAAAATATTTTCGCTCTCGACGGAATCTTTCGGAAAGTCGCCGCGCAAGGCAAGCACATTCGAGATATTTTTTTCTTTGAGATTTTTGATGATGTGTTCGAGCGTTTCTTTTGTGGAGCGCACACAAGTAAGATGCGCAAGCGCGCTCGTTCCGTGCGATTCGATTGCTGAAGCGATTTCGGCGGTGTAATTTTGCGTTGAGCCGCCCGCACCGAACGTTACGCTGATAAAGTCAGGATTAAAATCAGCGAGCGCGACCGCCGTATTTTTAACGGATTCAAGCGCGTCCTGTTTTTTCGGCGGAAACACCTCAAACGAGAGCGATACTTTTTTGCGATTCAAGATTTCTGCGATTTTCATGGGGAAATTATAGCAAATTGCGGTAAAAACTGAAAGATAACCGCAACCGAGTCGGTTTAGAACGCTTTTTGGAGATGTTACAAAATGTATGCTGACCTGTAAGCAATATGCGGTGGTTGAGCTTGTCGAAACCACCATCTTCTTACGCTACGGTGGTTTCGATACGACCTTCGGTCTACTCAACCACCGCTCTCAGCAGACTTTCTGTAACACCACCCGCTTTTTTTATAAAACAGGTCTTTTTTCAAATACGAGATTTTGGACTTGAAAATCGAAAAATAAAACGGTTTCCAAAAGGAAACCGTTTTGATTGGACGTATTCGGAAAAACTACTGGCGTTTCAGCGTGATATTAAAATCGTTGATTCCAAAGTCGTTAAATTCGCCATCTTCATTTAAGTTGAGCGTAACGGCTCCATTTTTGATTTCAAACGAATCTTCCGTTGCATTTTTTACTGCAACGAGTTTTTCAGAGTCGTCGTCATATTCTTGCGTTGTCTTTGTTTTGATTGTGCCGTCTTTTGACGGGTCGCCCGTGTACGTTCCGATTTCAATCGTTCCATCCATTGAATAAAGTCCCTTTGCGGAATCGGCTTTTACAACCCCGCTTGCGTTTTGGTCGATTTTGTATTCTCCATTGTTGTAGAATGTTGCGGTAATGCTTATTGTGATTGACACGTCAACACTTGCGCCATCTTCCGTGTAAACTCCGTCTTCATTTGCTGTGCCGTAAAAAGTCGCCACGGTTTTGATTTCTTCTTCGTCATCATCGGAGCAAGAAGCAAAGCCAAATCCGAGCGCGAGGACGGCAACCGTTGCCGCAAACAGTTTTTTGATTGATTTCATAGAAATCCTCCTTAAAAAAAGTTGAATCACTCTACAAAAAAAAACTATTCGCGCAAGTCCTCGGCGAAAAAAAATGTCGATAAAAGTTTCAGCGTGGCGCAACTTTCGCGTTTTTTGCTCAATCTTTGTACATTTTCTGCCCAAAAATCGCTCTGTACGCTGATTCCGTTTTTTGCCGTTTTTCGCTAGAATGATTTCACTATGGAATTTACACAGGAATCAATCGACGCGCTCGTTGTGAACGAAGTCGAAATCATGAAAAGAATCGCTGAGGAACTGAATATCCGAGTTCAGCAGGTCAGCGCGGTTATCAGTCTGGTGAATGAGGGATGCACGATTCCCTTCATTTCTCGTTACAGAAAAGAAAAGCACGACAACTTGAACGAAGTGCAGGTCACGGATTGCGACCACTTGTTCAAATCATATAAAAATCTCGAAGAACGCCGCCTTGAAATCGTAAAAGGCATTTTCGCGCAGGGAAAACTGACGGAAAGCCTTTACAACGCCGCGATGAACGCAAAAACGCTCACCGAGCTTGAAGATTTGTGGGCGCCGTTCAAGAAAAAGAAGAAGACCCGCGGAATGGTCGCCGCCGAAAAAGGCTTGGAAGGGCTTGCGGATTTTATCGCGGGCGAGAACGACGACGCTTCGGTTGAGGCGGAAGCCGAAAAATACATCAAGACCGACAACGAAGATTCCGCGCTCAATGTCGAAAGCGCAAAAGACGCGATTCAGGGCGCAAAGGACATCATCGCCGAGCGAACGAGCCAAGACACAGAAAACCGTGTCGCAGTCCACGATTTGTATATGTCGGCTGGCTCGATTCAGACAAAGGGAATCGTTCCCGAAGGTCAGGACGCGACTGTCGCCGAGAACACTTCCACCTACAAAATGTACTGGGATTACACCGAGCCTTTAAATCAGGTTAAGCCGCACCGAATTTTGGCGATTAACCGCGCCGAGCGGGAGAACGCTTTGAGCGTGACGATTGATGTTCCCGTGGACGACGCTGTTTCCCTATTGCAGAAAAAAGTGAAAATCTCGAACAAATATCACAGCGAGGCGATTGAGGACGGCTTGGTTCGCCTTCTTTCGCCAGCAGTCGTGCGCGAAATCCGAAGCGATGAGACGGACGAGGCTGACGACCACGGAATCGGCATTTTCAGCGAGAATTTGAAGAATCTTCTGATGACTCAGCCGATTAAAGGAAGCCGCGTTTTGGGAATCGACCCCGGAATCCGAACGGGAACGAAATGCGCCGCTCTTGACGAAACCGGAAAATATCTCGGCTACTTTAAGATTTTCCAAGTGCAGAATCCCGATGAGTCTTACAATCTTTTGAACGAGGCGATTGACAAGTACGACATTCAGGTGGTCGCCGTGGGAAACGGAACGGGCAGCCCCGAAGTTCAGGCTCTTGTGAGCAAGGTGATTTCTGAAAATTACGCGGACGCAGATGTCAAATACACGGTGGTCGATGAGTCGGGCGCGTCTGTCTATTCGGCTTCGCCCGTGGCAACCGAAGAATTCCCTGAGCTTGATTTGACGATTCGAGGAGCGATTTCAATGGGTCGCCGCTTGCAAGACCCGCTCGCAGAACTTGTCAAAATCGACCCGAAAGCAATCGGCGTTGGCTTGTATCAGCACGATGTCAATCAGAAAAAACTCGCCGAACAGCTTGATGAAGTCGTCGGTCGCGTGGTGAATCAGGTCGGCGTGAATTTGAACACGGCTTCGTACATGCTTTTAAAATATGTCTCTGGAATCAACATGAGCACGGCAAAAAAAATCGTCGCCTACCGAGACCAGAACGGCAAAATCACGAGCCGCGAAGAACTCAAAAAAGTGCCAGGCTTAGGACCAAAAGCGTTCGAGCAGTGCGCGGGCTTCCTTAAAATCGCCGAAAGCTCTGACCCGCTCGACAACACTTGGGTTCACCCTGAGAATTACGATGTCGCGCGCGAGGTTCTTTCGTTCGTCAAAGAAGGCAAGCAAGTTCCCGCCGATTTGAAAAAAACGCTCATCGAAAAATACAATGTCGGCGAAACCACGCTGAACGATATTATAGAAGAATTGGGAA
>CALFJF010000001.1 GCA_937877535.1 uncultured Treponema sp. | reverse complement strand
GCGAGTGGCGGTTTCTTTGACGACGATGAAGACGACACGATTTCTCTTTCGGGCGACGAACTCGACAACATTTTGAGTACCGCAGAAGTTTCCGAAGAAGACGCAGAAAACAATGCCGAGCCAACGCCTTCAACAGAATCGGACGAACCATTTATTGATGAAGACGTTGGAAGCGTGGACGAAGACGAGAGCGAAGAAATTCCCGACGAACTTGACGTTCCAAAAATCGACGACGTTCTTGTTGAAAACGACGAATCGAGCGATTTTTCAAAAATGCTCGATGAACAAGATGAGCAACATAACGAATCGACCGAAGAAGCAAAAGAAAGCGAAGATGACGACTCGCTCGAAGACTTTTCGTTTGATTCTCCGCCAGAAAACGACGAGAGCGAAGAAGGCACTCCGATTGCAGAAGAAACGTTGGACGAAGTTTCGGACGAAGAAAGCGAAACCGAGCCAATCGAAGTCATTGAAAATGACACGGAGGCAGATGGCGCAGAAACGGCGGTTTCTCCTTCGGAAGCAGACAACAGTTTCCTCACTCCAAGCGAAGACGAAATCTTGTCAGAAGACAAGTCAATCGAAGAGTCGCTCACGGAGTCAAATCTTGATTATTTGAACTCCGACCCCGCGCTCAAAAATACCGAAACAGAATCGACCGATTCTTTTGATACAATCGATTCAGTCGATACGCCTGAGGAAATTCAAGCAGAACAAGAGGCTCCGATTCCAAGCGATTTGCGGAGTGAGATAAAATCCGTGCTTTCGTACATGGACCAACTTCTTGAAAATCTCCCAGAAGAAAAAATCGCAGAGTTTGCTCAGTCTGCTCAGTTTGAAACGTACAAAAAACTTTTCAAGGAATTGGGACTTTCTTAAGGGGCAAAAAATGGCAGAACAAACGACGGGGCTTTTGAAAAAAGCGCAAAGCCTACTCGCTGAATCTACGCCCTCGTTTGACGTTTGGGCAGTTCGGAGCGGGTTTAAGCACGCGGGAATTTTCCAACTCCACACTCCAAAAAGCGCGGCAACCGAAATCGGTGGCGGATACTACTGTATGGCTGAGGCGGTCGGATTTTCCGTAAAAACGATTGCCTCGTCGCTTTCCACAAAGCAATTTTGGGACGCAACGCTTTCAAAAGCGTTTGAGTGGCAATGCTTTTCAAAAGAGTTCAATGAACTTTTGCCATTTTTAGACCTTTTTGGCGACGACATTCGGCAATCCATCGATTCGCTTTATTTTTTGCCGTTCAAAGACAAAACCACGCCGTTGTTTCTTGTAATCGCGGAGTTTGAAGACGACGATGACATAACGCTCCCCGATTCTGCCGAATGTGCAAGAAAATTGTCGGCAATCGTTGAATTTGAAAACAACGAAGAAAAACGACTTCTTGAAATGGAAAATCGAATCTCAAAAGGCATTTCAAAATCGAGTGCGAACCTTTTGATTCTTTCGCTCAAAAGTTGCGTAGAAAAAACGATACAAAATATGGAAATTTGGCGAAAAATGTCAAAAATCGACATGGTTGACCGAATCGAAATGAAAGCGCACATTCTTCGAGCAGTTTCGTTTTGTGCGCTCACCCTTTTAGACCCGATGTTTCCGACTCCAAATTGCATTCACATTGGCGCGAACGGAGAATTGAAATTGATTTTGTTTGCAAACGATGAACCTGACGAAGAGGCGGTGTCGTTTCACATTGCACATTCGCTTTCGTCGCTTTTGGGAGAAGACGCATCTAAAAAAATCCTCCTTCTTTCTGCGGGAATTTGCCAAAACAAAAAAGGCGCGGGAGCGTTCCTCAAAAAAGGCTGATGTACGCCGTTTCTTTTGAAAAAGCGCGGGACGGAAGCGAAACGTGCCTGTGCGATGGAAAATTGCTTCATTCAAAATATGCTCCAAAAAACGAAGCGCAAAAATTCGTTTCCACGATTGAAGCGGATTTTTTTCCTGCGTGCGTTGCCGTTTTAGAACCCGCGCTTTCGTATTGTGCGCCATTTCTTCGGACTCGCTTTCCAAACGCAACACTCGTTGCAATCAGATTTTCTGACGATTTTTCAAAAACAGATTTTTTGTGGGACAAAACGATACAATCAAACGATTCTCTTTCTGACGCTCTGTTTGATTTTCTTGGAGAAGAAAAACTTTGTTCGACTTTGTTTGTCGATTGGATTCCTTCAAGAAGCGCGTTCAAAACCGAATCGATTTTTTCGTGGCAAAAAATAAAAGACGCAGTTCTCAAAGCAAGGAGCGTTCTTTTAACGAGAGAATTTTTTTCAAGAAGATGGCTTATGAACGTTGCGATTTTTGCCGCAAGAATCAAAAATACATCAAAAATCGAGTGTTTTGGAAACGAAACTCCGATTGTAATTGCGTGTTCAGGACCGAGCCTTTTGGACGCGATTCCATTTTTGAAAAAAAATCGCAAAAACGTTTTTCTCATCGCAGTTTCGTCGGCAATTTTCCCGCTTTTAGAAGAAAAAATAGAGCCAGACCTTGCGCTGAGTACGGACGGCGGCTACTGGGCAAAAAAGCATCTCGACATTTTAATCAAAAAAGAAATCCCGCTCGCGCTTACGCTTGAAGGCGCGGCTCCCAAAAAACTGTTTAAAAAACAAATTGTGCCGCTTTGCTACGACGACGGCTCAAATTTTGAGCGAAATCTTCTAAAAAGACTTGGCGTAAACGCGGTTTTGGCAAAAAGAAACGGAACGGTGAGCGGCACGGCTCTTTTTTTGGCACTTTCGATTACGAACGGAGAGATTTTTTTTGCGGGACTCGACCAAGAAAGCGCGCAAGGAAAGCAACACGCAGAGCCAAACGCGCTCGAAAAAATCAATGCTTTATCGGATTTTCGGCTAAAACCAAAAGAAACGCGCACCACTTCCGCGCGTTTTTTCTCCGAGCAATCGCTTTCGATTTACCGCGCGTGGTTTTCTTCTCAAAAAAATCCCGAAATGAAAAGAGTGTTTAGAATTTCTGCAAAAAAAACGTTCAAACATTCGCTCGGCTCAATAAAAGACATCGATATGCTCACGTTTTTGCAAAAAACGGACGGAAAAACGAACTCTATTTTTGTAACGCCTTCTCAAAAAATCGAAATCAAAGATAGAAAAAAAATCATTTCGGAAGAACTTTGTAGAGCATTTTTGGACAATCATTTTCTTTCGGAAGCGTTTCCGACCGATTTTTTGATGATTGAGCGAGAAACAGACGAAAAACGAAAAGCAGAAAAACGAGTCGCGCTTGAAGAAAAAAAAGCCGTACTCAAAAAACGGCTGCTTTTTGTAGCAAAAAATGCCAACGAAACGGATACAAAATGAATTACACGCACATAAAAGCCGCAAAAAACGGAAGTTTGGTGCCGTTTTTTGAACAAAAACCGCTTCATTCAACGTATGAGCCAGAAAAAGAAGCGCAAAGATTTGCGAACGCGCTCTCCCCTTCTCGCTTTTTTGTCATTTTGGGACTTGCAGGCGGCTACCATATATCAGCATTATTGAAACGATTTCCAGACGCGCTCGTAATCGTTTTGGAATTAGACAAAAATAACATCGATTTTCTTTCAAAAATTCCAGAAGTTTCAAAAATCCTCGGCGATAATCGAGTTTTTGCAGTTCCTCTCGCGTTTTTGTCAGAAGAAATCAAAAAACGATACATTCCGCAGTTGCACGGCTCGCTTTCTGTGGCTTCGCTTCGCTCTTGGGCAACCATTTTTGAAAAAGAAAAAAAAATCGCAGAAAAGCAAATCCAAAACGCGCTCGACGCAATTAAAGCGGATTTTTCGGTTCAAAGTCATTTTGCGTCTTTGTGGCAAAGAAATATTTTTTTGAACTTAAAAACCGCTTCCGAGGATTTTTTTGGCGAGGAGATTTTTGAAGCGCGTTTTATGAATAAAACGGCGGCGATTATTGCAGCAGGTCCTTCGTTTGACGAAACGGCGGAAAAACTCAAAAAAGAGCGCGAAAATTATTTTGTAATTACAACAGACACCGCGTTTTCCGCCCTTTTTGAAAGAAATATTTTTGCCGATGCGGTTGTGAGCGTTGACGGGCAAACAGTGTCCACTTCGCATTTTTTGCATCCGCTTTCAAAAAAAACGCTTTTTGTGCTAGATTTGTGCGCTCAAAATGCCGTTGCGCGAAAAGCAAAAAAAATGGGCGCAAAAGTGATTTTTTGCGAAACCGCGCACCCGCTTTCTTCGTATGCAAACATTTTTTCAAACGGAGCGTTTTTGAGCCTTGAAGCAGGCAGTGGCACGGTTACGATTGCCGCAGTAAGCCTTGCGGTAACAATGGGATTCAAAAAAATCGAGTTTTTTGGAGCGGACTTTTCGTATTCGCACACGCCGTATACACGGGGAACGTATCTTGACTCTCAATTTTCGCTTTCAGAGTCACGGCTTTCTCCACGGGAACTGTCATTTTCAGCCCTTATGTTTAGAACGGAACTTCAAAAAGTGAGCGACGACAAAACGACAACGAATATTCTTTTGTCTTACAAAAAATCGCTTGAAGATTTTATGAAAAAAAACGGATTTTCAGAACTCTCTTCGTCAAAAACAAGGATTTTTGAAAACAAAAACCAAAAAAGAACTGCAAAAAAAATCGTTCCGTTTGATTTTAAGGCATTTTGCACTCAATACGGCGCGGCTTTGGAAAACATGACGGAAATCGATGTTAGAAAAACGCCCTCGGCGGAACTTTTGACCATTTTGCCGCTCGCGTCTTTTGAAAATACGCACAAAAAAGGAATCAGCGCGGAAAATGCGCTCATTATTGCACACGATAAAACTCTAAGGTATACTAAAAAACTATGAAATCAAAACCACAAGCCACAATCATACCAACAATAAGCGCGATTTTATTTGTCATCGCGGTAGCGCATTTAGGCGCAGGAATTTTCAAAGAAAACAAAGGTTCTGAAAATCTTGCAAAAGCACGTTTTGAAGCAATGCTCGGAACGGCTCGCTCTTGCGCAGAACACAAAACAAAAGCCGAAGACTTCAAAGACCAGTTTGAAGACGCGGTCGGAAATCTTGACGACTTTGGGTCAATCAGACTTTCCGTGAACGAAAAAGTCGTTTACGATTACGCTTCCCAAAAAACGGATGCGCGCCTTCGCGATTTTTATGCAACGGAGTCGATTTCAAGCGGAAACTCGATTTCTCTTTCTGCAACAATCGGCAGACTCGGCGGCGGAATCGTTTACAATCATTCAAGAATCGCGTTTTTCTTGATTCTTTCAGGAACAGTTCTTTCCGTAATCGGACTTTTTTTCACAACGGAAAGCGAGTCAAATCAAAAATCAGAACAAAAATATCCGTATCCAAGCAAAAGTTTTGGAAGCGAGGAAACGGCAGCGGACGGTGTTTTGAGCGACGAAGCGGAAGACGAAACAGACATCGTTGACGAATCCGAAGTAACTTACGAAAGCGACGAAGAGGTCGCGGAAGACGAAATCGAAGAAGAGGAAAGTCCTGCTCAAGAAGAATCCTCGGAAGTCGAAGATTCCGTAGATTCTGGAGAAGTCGTAGAGTCCGAAGAAGCAAGCGAAAATGACGCGCACAGTGAACAAGAAGAGCAAAACGAAATCGAAAGCCGAGAAGCGTTGAGCGAAGAAACGGTGCAAGTCGAAAATCAAGATGAAAATCAAAACGAAGTTTCTGACGGTTCGTCTTTTAAGCACGATTTGGGCGAGCAACTGAGAAAAAATGAGTACAAAGAAATTTCGCTGACGTTAATCAGACTAAAATCGTTTGATTGGACTCGGGAAGAAGAAATTTTGTCGCTCATAAAAGAGCATTTTGGGCAAACGGCGGAAGTTTACAAATACGACGCAGAAACGCTTTCGGTTGTTTTGAACGGCGTTGATTTGGAAACGACGATTACATCAAGCGAAGCGATTTTGATTCCAATCGAAGAATTAGTTGGAGAAGGGTTTGCGTTTATTGGCATTTCTGCGATGAGTTACCGCGCAATTCCCGCTGACCGTTTGATTGTGGAAGCCGAAGGCGCACTTTCTCGCGCAGAAAGCGACCCAAAAAGTCCGATTGTGGCGTTCAAAGCAAATCCAGAGCGTTATAAACAAGAAATCGGAAACGAAATCGAACATCAAAAAACTGACGAAGAAAATTCGTAAAAGAATTGGTCAAAAATCAAAAATCCCCAAAAATGGGGATTTTTTTTTGTCAGAAATTACAGCGCGTGGAGATTTTTCAAAGACAAATCAAGAATTGGACTTGAATGTGTGAGCGCACCCGAAGAAATGTAATCGACTCCAAGCGAAACGAGCGTCGAAATATTTTCGCGGGTGACGTTTCCAGAAACTTCGACTTCCGCTTTGTGCGAAATTATTTCAAGGGCTTTTTTCATCGTTTCTTTGTCCATGTTGTCAAGCATAATGATGTCCGCTCCAGCCGCCAGTGCTTCAGAAACTTGCTCAAGCGTTTCCACTTCAACTTCGATTTTTCGGACAAACGGAGCGTAAGAGCGCGCCATTTTTACGGCGGCAGAAACACCGCCCGCTGCGCAAATGTGGTTATCTTTCAACAAAACGCCGTCCGAAAGATTGTAGCGGTGATTATTTCCGCCGCCCACGCGAACGGCATATTTTTCAAAAATGCGGTTGTTCGGCGTTGTTTTTCTTGTGTCCAAAAGGCGCGTTTTTGAAGACGCAAGCAAATTCGTAACGCTCCGCGTATACGTTGCAATTCCGCTCATTCGTTGCAAAAAATTCAAAGCCGTCCGCTCGCCAGAAAGCAAAACCCGAATGTCGCCACGCACAATCGCAAGTTTTTGCCCTTTTTTCACCTCGTCACCGTCGTTTGCAAAAAAATCAACCGTCGTTTTTGAATCAAGAAGCATAAAAACGCGCTCAAAAACAAAAAGCCCAGCAATAACGCCGTCTTGTTTTGCAATCAAATCGACTTCGCCCGCCTTTTTTTCTGGCATGACGGCGTTCGTAGAAACGTCCTCGCTCGAAATGTCCTCTTTGAGTGCACTCAAAATCAAATCGTCTGCATTCAAAAGCATTGTAATTTTATTCATTTTTTTCCTCCGTTTTTTCGATTTTTATGCGATTTTTTCGAGCCTTTTCGATTTCAGACAAAACGAGCGAGCGATTTTTTTCAAAAAACGAGTTTTCGTCCACATAAAGCGAAAAATCAAGCGGAAGCGATTTTTGAAAAACTGCCTTTTCTTCCAAAATCTCCGAATTGATTTTTTGCGCCGCGCGTTTTGCAAAAACAAGGCTTTCCAAAAGAGAATTTGACGCAAGCCGATTTTTTCCGTGAACGCCGTTACACGCCGTTTCTCCAACCGCAAAAAGCGAAGAAACCGACGTTTTTCCGTTAAGGTCAACGTCAACGCCGCCCATAAAATAATGCTGCGCAGGAACTACAGGAATCGGCTCTTTTGTGCAATCAAATCCTTCTTCAAGGCATTTTTCGTAAATGTGCCTAAAATGCGAAAGAATCACATTTTTTTCGATTTTTTCCATTGAAAGCCACACAAAATCTCTTTTTTCTTTTTCCATTTGCAAAAAAATCGCTTGGCTCACTTCGTCCCGCGGCAAAAGTTCGTCAACAAACCGCTCGCCGTTTTTTCCAAAAAGCACCCCGCCCTCGCCGCGCACGCTCTCGCTTATCAAAAACGCGCGACCGCCTTTTTTTGAGTAAAGCGTCGTGGGGTGAATTTGAATGTAGTCGATGTCTTTGAGCGCGATGTTATGCCGAATCGAAAGCGCGAGCGCGTCGCCCGTCAAATGTGGATAATTCGTGGAGTGAGAAAAAAGCCCGCCGATTCCTCCACACGCCCACACCGTTTTTTTTGCAAAAACGGAAACGAACTGATTTCCGCTGTTGCTTGTGGTTTTGATTTTTTCACGGAAAATCGGATTTTTTGTAGAAATCACAACGCCTTTACATTCGTCGTTTTTTTCAAAAATCACGTCGAGCATTGTGCTTTCTTCAAAAATGCGCACATTTTTTCGTTTTTTTACGGCAGAAAGCAAATGCGACGTAATTTCTCGCCCCGTAACGTCCTCGTGAAAGAGAATTCGTGGCACAGAATGTGCGCCTTCGCGCGTGAACGCAAGCGAGCCGTCGGCGTTTCGCTCAAAATTCGCGCCGTAGCCGATTAAATCAGAAATCACCGAAGGAGACGAACGAATCATTATGTCAACGCTTTCTTTTCTGTTTTCATAATGCCCCGCTCGCATGGTATCTTCAAAATACGACTCGTAATCCGCTTCGTTTTTGAGCATACAAATTCCGCCTTGAGCCAAAAACGAATCACATTCTTCAGCACGCGATTTTGTAAAAAGCGCAACGGAAAGCGAATCGGGAAGATTGAGCGCACAATAAAGCCCCGCAACGCCTGTTCCGACTATTGCAACGTCAACAAAAAATCCGTCCGCCGTTACATCACAATTCATATTTTTTTCCTATTTTGAATCCGAGGAAATGAGCGAGCCGAGTGAAAGCATACGCTCAAGCGGTTTTTCGCTTGCCACTCTCAACTCTTCAGAAACGAACACTTCGCCAGAACCGTAAAGAAGGCAATCGCGCACTTTTTCGAGCGTGAGTTTTTTCATATTCGGGCAGATTTGCTTTGCGCCAACAAAATAAAACGATTTTTGAGGAGCGCGCTTTTGCATTTCATGGAGAACACCTTTTTCTGTACAAACAACAAATTCGTTTTTATGACTTTTTTCCACATATTCAATCAATTCTTTTGTACTTCCAATAAAATTGGCAAGGTCGCACACTTCCTCCGTACATTCAGGATGAGCAATGACCTCGGCTTCTGGATGATTCCAAACAGCCTTTGAAATGGCATCCGCCGTAATGCTCGTGTGAACGTGGCAAAATCCTCGATTCAAAATGACGTTTTTTTCAGGTATTTTTTGAGCAACAAATCGCCCCAAGTTGTTGTCTGGAATAAAATAAATGTTTTTGTTTGGCAGTTTTCTTACGATGTTGAGCGCATTTGAAGACGTAACGCAAATATCGGAAAGAGCCTTTGTGGACGCTTCAGAATTTATGTAGCAAACAACTGCAACGTCTTCAAATTCTTTTCTGACGCGCGCGATTTCGTCTTTGTCTGCCATCAAAGCCATCGGACAAACGGCATCGGGCGACGGAAGCAAAACCGTTTTATTCGGATTGACGATTTTCGCGCTCTCGCCCATGAACGTAACGCCGCAAAAAACAATTGTGTTTCGTTTGTCATTTTTTGCCATTTTTGCAAGGTAAAACGAATCGCCAACGTAATCCGCAACATCTTGAATCTCTCCGTCAACGTAATAATGAGCAAGAATACACGCGCCTTTTTCGTCGCAAAGTCGCCTGATTTCTTCTTGAATCGTTTCCATACCTTACCTCTTTTCAAAAAATTCTACGCGGTGCGCAATAAGTTGTCAACTAACGGACATTTTACAGATTTTTCGCGTTCGATTTTTCTTCTGATTTTTCTTCCGTTTCTGAAAAATCTGGAAGTGCGTCCGAAAGTTTTTTTGAAAAATCTTTGAGTTTTGCGTTTTCTGGAAATTGCTCTTTCAAAAAAAAATACCGTTTTTCCGCATCTTCTGCGCGACCTGCAAAAAGCAAAAGCGAAACGCAATTTTCTGCCAAAGATTCGTCGTGCGGATTTTCGTCAGAAAGCGCGCAATACAAACGAATCGCCTCGTCCGCTTCCCCGCTCATCGCCTTTATGTACGCCACCGACGAGCGAAGGCTCACGTTTTTTTCGTCTTTTTTGAGCATTTCCTCGTAGCACTCAAGAGCGTTTTGCCAATCTTCTCCGAGCGCGTAACTTCGAGCGAGTTTATAAAAAGCCGCGTTTTTTACGTCCTCGTTCCGCATTGCTTTTTTATAACATTCCACCGCTTTTTTATAATTTTTTACCTCAAAATATCCATCTCCGAGCGTATAATATTC
This sequence comes from uncultured Treponema sp., assembly GCA_937877535.1. GTDB lineage: Bacteria > Spirochaetota > Spirochaetia > Treponematales > Treponemataceae > Treponema_D. The sequence continues at coordinate 5,499 of CALFJF010000001.1, read as the reverse complement.
AATCGCAAGATTTTTTAGAATTACGTCAGATTCGGAAGGAGCAAAAAACGAAGCGCAAGAAAAGAAAAACAACGAAATGAACGGCAAAAAAAACGCTGTGGATTTTTTCATTGCGACACCGCAGAAAGAATCTGCTCCCAGCCCACGCGAAGCCCCGAAACGACATAAAATCCATCGTCGGAAAGAGAAACAGAAAGTCCCATTCGACGCGCAACAGCCGAAAGCGCGATTGCCACAAACGGATTAAACAGTTCGAGTTCAAGAATCGAGTCAAATTCTTCCACGCCCTCAATTTGCCGTAGCGTCCCGCGCACAGAGTTCACTCCCAGCGGAACGCCGATAAACGCTTCCATAAAATCGCCTGCACTGGGGACAAAAAAACGAATGTCGCCCGCGTTTTCCTCCGCTTCAAGAAAAGACGAGATGTCCCATTCGAGTTGATTTTCATCTTTTTCGGCATTTTGTTGCGCCAAAATCCACCGCGAAAGCAAATCTTCCAAAGATTCGTTTTTTGAAGAAGCACACGCCGCGCTTCCGTTCATCATCGAAAGCGAAAGCCCCGCAAGTTCTCCCTCGTAATACTGCATCGAGTCAAATTGATGTTTTTTCCAGCCGTTTTTTTCCGTAAGAACGAGTTTTGAAAGCGTCGTCGGGAAACTGCCCGTCGCGGACAGTTCCCAATCGGGATTTTTTTCGCCCGCGCTCACGGAAAGTGCCACAACGTCAAGGCGAGAAAGAATGCGCGAAATGTCCTTTTTTGAAACATCGGACGCGCCCGATTTTGAAAGAAACGTTACCGCCCGCTCAGTAAAATCGCGGTTTTGCGGCACGGGAATCAAAAGATACGCGCTTTTTCCTGCACTCAAAAGTTCAGCAGGCGGAACGTCCACTCCGCGCGGAGAAGATGAGCACGAAAAAAAGAAAAACGAAGCAATGAGCGCGAAAAAAAGTCCACGCAAAAAAACGTTACGCTTTTTCAATCGAAATGCTCCATGTTTTGTCGTCGGCTTCAACCGAAGTCGGCTTGGAAAGTTTGTCCTTCCATTCTTGTGCGACCGCAAGCGTTTCGCCGCCCACAAAGTCTTTGAATTTTTTGAACGCGTCCTGCAAGTCCGTGTCGCCCGACACAAAGAGTTTGATTCTGTCGGTTACGGCAAGCCCGCTTTCTTTGCGCAGGTTCTGGATTCCGCGCACCAAGTCACGCACATAGCCTTCTTTTTTGAGTTCATCGGTCACTTTGGTGTCAAGAGCCACGGTGAGCGTACCTTCGTTTACGACCTTCAAATCTTCTTTTTCGATTCTCTCCACGATGATTTTTTCTGCGTCAAGGGAAACGCTCTGCCCATCCACTTCAACGGACACCTTCTTTCCGCCCAGAATGTCGGCGATGGACTGATTTTTGAGTTCCTGAATCTTTGCGGCGGCGGCCTTCATCTTTGCGCCCAGCTCTTTTCCGAGCACCTTAAAGTTCGCCTTTGCCTTGTAACTCACCAGCTCATCCTCGCGCTCGTGGAAAATAACTTCCTTAACATTCAGCTCCTCGCGAATCGTGTCAATCATGCTTTCAAGCACTTTGCGCTCTTCGGCATTGCGCGTGACAAGTTGCGTGGAAGCGAGCGGCTGGCGATTTTTCAGATTGAACTGATTGCGAAGCGCGCGCCCCATGCTGACGGCTTTTTGCACCGTGTCCATGCGGAACTCCAGCTTTTCATCGCGCAAAGCCGCGTTGTACCCGGGGAAGTCCGCCAAATGGACGGACTCCGCATCATGTTTCGTGCGCAGATTCTGCCACATCGTCTCCGTGATGAACGGCACGAACGGCGCGGCGCACAGCGAGAACGATTTTAACGCATAATAAAGAGACTCGTAAGCCTCGCTCTTGTCCGCGTCGTTTTCGCTCTTCCAGAAGCGGCGGCGGCTACGGCGGATGTACCAGTTGTTGAGCTGGTCAATAAAGGTGATGAGCGGGTCAATCGCCGTCGAAAGGTCGTAGTCGTCAAGCGCGGTGGTGACATCCAGAATCATCTTCTGCGTGATTGAGACAATCCATGCGTCAAGCGGGTTGGTCGGCTTCTTTCCATTAAAAACATCGTCCTTTGCCGTGTAGCCGTCGATGTTCGCGTAGGTGACAAAGAAACTGTAGCCGCTCCAGAGCGGAATGAGCACATTTTTGAGCACTTCGCGCACGCCGTTGTCCGAATAGCGCAAATCGTCCGCCTTGACGACGGCAGAATGCGTGAGGAACAGGCGGATTGCATCCGCGCCGAACATATTGATGGCGTCCACGGGGTCGGTGTAGTTTTTGAGCGATTTGGACATCTTGCGTCCGTCTTCCGCAAGCACAAGTCCGTTTACGATACAGTTTTTGAACGCAGGCTTGTCAAAGAGTTCCGCCGCAAGAATCGTGAGCGTGTAGAACCAGCCGCGCGTCTGGTCAAGTCCTTCCGAGATGAAATCGGCGGGGAAATGCTTTTCAAAATGCTCTTTATTCTCAAACGGATAGTGAAGCTGCGCATACGGCATACTTCCCGACTCAAACCAGCAGTCAAAGACCTCTGGAATGCGGTGCATGATGCCGCCGCATTTGCACGGAATCGTGACTTTATCCACAAACTGCTTGTGCAAATCGTCCAAATCAACGCCGCTTTTTTCTTTTAACTCCGCGCGGCTACCGATACAGATTTTTTCGCCGCAGTCATCGCACCGCCAAATGGGAATCGGGTTTCCCCAGTAGCGGTTACGGCTGATTGCCCAGTCGCGGCTACCCGCAAGCCATTTTCCGAAGCGGCCTTCCTTGATATGCGCGGGCTGCCACTTAATCTGCGCGTTTGCTTTTAAAAGGCGGTCGTGCTGGTCGGCGACTTTGACGAACCAAGAGCCGATTCCTCGGTAGATGAGCGGAGAGCCACACCGCCAGCAGTGCGGGTACTGGTGCAACACCGTCTCGCGCTTTACGAGCTTGCCCTCTTTTTTCAATCGCTCCATGATGTCTTTGTCCGCGTCCTTTACGAACACGCCCTCATAGTCAGAAACTTCTTTGGTAAAGCGGCACTCCGCGTCAATCGGCTCAACGAACGGAACGCCCGAACGGGCGAACACCTTGCTGTCGTCCTCGCCGAACGCGGGCGCAATGTGAACGATACCCGTACCGTCTTCGGTTGAAACATAGTCCGCGTTGAAAAGGCGGAACGCACCGCGCGCGCACTTTTGCCCGCTTTCCTTTTCACAAGCCGCCGCGTCTTTTAAATGCGCAAAATACGGGAACAGCGGCTCGTACTCCGCGCCCAAGAACTCCACACCCTTGTGGCGGTAGACAATTTCGTAGTCATCAGCGTTCTTGTAATAAGAAGAAAGTCTGCTTTCTGCCAAAATGTAATAATCGCCGCTCGACTTATCCAAAATCTTTACATAGTCAATTTCAGGTCCCATACAAAGACCGAGGTTGCTCGGAAGCGTCCAGGGAGTCGTCGTCCAGGCGAGGAAATAGATTTTTCCGTTGGTCATGTCCGCATCGGAAAATGAATCGGGGGCTTTGGTCACTTTAAAGCGAATCGTAATTGCGGGGTCTTGCTTTTCCTTGTAGCCCTGCGCCAGTTCATGCGTGGAAAGCACGGTGGCACAGCGCGGGCAGTACGGCAGGATGTACTTTCCCTCGTAAATCAATCCCTTATCCCAAAGCGACTTTGCGACCCACCAAATCGTTTCCATAAAGTCGGGGTTCATCGTCTTGTAGTCGTTGTCAAAATCGACCCAGCGACCCATGCGCGTAATCGTCTTTCGCCACTCGGCGGTGTACTTCAGAACGGAAGCGCGGCACTTATCGTTGAAATTCGCCACGCCGTAGGCTTCAATCTCGTGCTTTGAGTTAATGCCGAGTTCTTTTTCAATCAAATTTTCGACGGGAAGCCCGTGGCAGTCCCACCCAAAGCGGCGGTCCACCTTTTTGCCTTTCATCGTCTGGTAGCGCGGAATGATGTCTTTAATTGAGGACGGAATAAAATGCCCGAAGTGCGGCAAGCCCGTGGCAAACGGCGGACCGTCAAAGAAAATAAATTCCTCCGCCTTGTCGCGCTGCTGAACCGATTTTTTAAAAGTGTCGTTCTTTTTCCAAAATTCAAGGATTTCTTCTTCCTGCTTGGGGAAATCAACCTTTGCATCAACTGCCTTGTACAAAATGAGCCTCGTATACGCGGAACGGACGCGCCGCCCCAAAGATATTCAGATTAGTATAGCCAAACTGATGAGAAAAATCTACTAGGGGGAAGCAAACAAAATCGGCACGCACTGTTTAGAAAGTCTTTCAGAAAGTGTTACAAAATGTATGCTAACATGTACGCAATATACGGTGGTTTCGACAGACTGAAACACCATCGTCTTTCATTTTATCTCTTTCTTTTGTAATATATGGAAACCCTGTCCGAGGCAAACATGAACAAAATTTTCAGCAAACTGCAATTTATTTCACTTCTTCTTGCAAGCGTTTTTCTCGTTTCCTGCATCATAGAAGACGATAACGAACTATACGATAGTATACATGGGGGGGGGATAATCTAAGGCTCTCGCATGATTTCGGAGTCGTTGAAGGAACTAGCCTCTCGCTCACGATAACGCCCGCCGATTCAAGCCACAAAATCTACTATACCACAAACGGCACAAGCGCATCTTCGGTTTTTGCACAAGGCTCGGAAACTGACGGACTATTTTTGTATGACGAAAACGGCATTTTCTTGCAAGAAAGCAAAAATCCCGCTGATTACGCGCTTACGCCAAATGTAACAAACTACGAAGGATGCAATTTCGGCTACATTTCAAAGGGAACCACGCTTTCACTAATCGAAGTCAATCAAAAAGGCGAAATTGTCGCGCAAAAGCAGGGAACATACATTTTCCAGCAGGAAGGAAAATCGCACTTCGGAAATGTTCCCGTCGTCTGTCTTACCGCGCCGATTGAAGATTGGATTGGGGGAGGCAACAAACGAGGCTTGTACAACACATTGTGGGATATTGTAGGAAACCCAAGCGTTCCAAGTGAGTTAAAAATAAGGGCGAATCTTGAATACTACGATTACAGTGCGAATGAGGAATTCTCGCTCAACACGCAGGTAAAACTCGGCGGAAATGCGACGAGGGGTTATGCCAAAAGGACAATCAACGCAAATTTCAAAAAAGATGAAAATGGCGAGAAAAACGAAATTCCAAAGGCAAATATCTTTCAAAACAAAGTCGCTCTCGGCACAAAAAAGCCGATTCAAGGCGAAGTGCGCAGATTTCGGCTTCATTCGGGCGGAAACGATGTTTATTCCTCTCATTTTAACGATGCCGCTGTGCAAAGAATAGCCTCAAACGGAGATATAAATGTAGCCACAGCCGCGTACCGCCCGTGCGTCCTTTATCTGAATGGCGAATATTGGGGCGTATACGCGCTCAGAGAACATTACAACGAAGATTATATTGAGTACACTTTCGGAGTTGACTCGGACGATGTGGTTTATGTTGACA